>CAXBQP010000047.1:0-24791 GCA_963978095.1 uncultured bacterium
AACCCGGTGACGGGCTCGACGGCGGCGGTGACGCTGACGCTGAGCACGGGGACGGGGACGCTGAGCGGGACGACGACAGTGAACGCGGTGAACGGGGTGGCGACGTTCAGCGGGTTGAGCCTCAATCTGGCGGGGACGGACAAGGTGCTGACGGCGGCCAGCGGGGCGCTGACGACGGCGACGACGAGCCCGGCATTCACGATCACCGCGGGGGCGGCCGCCAAGGTGGCGTTCACCACGCAGCCCTCGGCGAGCACGGCGGCCGGCGTGGCCTTCGCGCAGCAGCCAGTCGTGACCATTCAGGACGCGAACGGGAACCCGGTGACGGGCTCGACGGCGGCGGTGACGCTGACGCTGAGCACGGGGACGGGGACGCTGAGCGGGACGACGACGGTGAACGCGGTGAACGGGGTGGCGACGTTCAGCGGGTTGAGCGTCAATCTGGCGGGGACGGACAAGGTGTTGACGGCGGCCAGCGGGGCGCTGACGACGGCGACGACGAGCCCGGCATTCACAATCACCGCGGGGGCGGCCTCGGCGCTGACCTCAACAGTCGTGGCGAATCCGACTACCGTAGCCACGAACACCGGAACCAGCACGCTCACCGTGCAGCTGAAGGACGCGAACGGGAACAACCTTTCGTCCAGCAGCGGCACCATCACCTTCGCGACGCCCGGCAGTGGTTCGATCACGGGTGTCACGAACAACAACAACGGTACCTGGACGGCCACGTACAACGCGGGCGCGACCGGTACCACGGTGACCATCCAGCCGAAGCTTGACGGTACGAACTTCACCAACACGGCGTCCGTGACGGTCTCGGCGCTCGCGCTCGCCATCAACACCCAACCGTCCGGTGCCTCGAGTGGTGCCGTCATGACCACGCAGCCGGCGGTTCAGCTCAAGAACAATGGCGTGAATGACGCGACGGCTGGTGTGGTCGTCACGGCGGCGATTGCCACGCAGCCCGGAAGCGGCGCGATCCTGAAGCTGAGTCCCACGGCTGCCACGGCAACGGCGACGACGGACATCAACGGGCTCGCCACCTTCAGCAACGCGGTGCTCGCGGGCGTCACCGGCAGTTACACCATCCAGTTCACGGCGACGGCGTACGCGAGCGTGACCTCGAACACCGTCACGTTGTCGGCTGGTTCGCCGGCGAAGATTGCCTGGAGCGGACCCGATACCGCGGTGACCAATGCCGTGACCGAACCGCTCACGATCACCCTGCAGGACTCCACGGGAAATACGGCGGTCTCGGCAGGAACGACGACGTTGAACCTGTCCAACAACGGGAGCGGAACGTTCTACTCCGATGCGGCGGGAACCTCGGTCATCACGTCGATCAATGTCACGAACGGCAACTCGACCGCCACGGTGTATTACAAGGAAACGGTCGGGTCAGCCACGACGCGCACGCTGACGGCTGCCGCCACTGGCCTCACGAGCGGAACGCATTCCTTGCACATCAAATCCGCGTCCACGGCCTCGCAGCGGTTGGTGTGCGTGACCAACGGCAATCCGAACAACTCCGCGAACAGCCTGAACCTGAAGGGATGCTCGGCGATCACCACGGGGACGGCGATCTACGCGGCCATCAGCGTTGCGGCAACGACGACCATCACGGCGCCTGCCGGCTGGACGCAGGTCGGTACGACGGTCCAGGGCACCGGGACCGGTTCTGAGGCCGTGTCGCTCGCGATCTTCAAGCATGTGGCGACGTCGGCGGCAGACACGGGCGGCTTCACCTTCAGTTGGACCGGAAACAAGAAGAACGTTGGGCAACTGGTGGCCTACAAGGACAGCGTAGTGAATGGCACCGTGACGACTGCCTCGAGCAGCACCGGCGCGACGACCGCCACCACGGGAAATGTGACGCCGACCACCGCGCCATCGACCGCGCTCTATTTCTTTGCCTTCAGCAACGGTGTGAACGGCGGAACGTGGACGACGACGCCGGACCTGTTCGTCGAAGGTACGGTGGCCGGCAACTCCAACTCGTCCACCGTCCTTGTCGCGGATATCGATCGAAAGACCCAAACGACGTTCCAAGGCCGCACGGCGGGGAACTCCGGGCTCAACGCGAGCACTGGCAGTGCGACCATGGTGGTCGTGCTCGGACGGAACCCGTAGCACGGCCCCTGCATCGCCGTACTTCCGGCCGCTGTTCTCGACGTGAGAGCAGCGGCCGGTTGTTATGTCGGCTCGGTATTCGTTCTTTCCGCGGGGCCAGTACGGGGGAAGCGACTGCCGCCCACTTTTGATAGATTCCCTAGCGTAGTCTGCCCCCGTAGCTCAGGTGGATAGAGCAAGCGTTTCCTAAACGCTAGGTCGGCGGTTCGAATCCGCCCGGGGGTACTTCCACCTTGCTTGCGCTTCCGGAGGAACGCTTATGTCCATCAAGATCACCATGCTGAGGCTGGCGGCTGTCGCACTGGCCTCACCCGCGATGTCGGGACCAGCGCCCGCCGCGCCGACGCTCCCGCTCCCGGGTACCAATTCCTATCGGGTGGAAGTTACGACGGTTACCCGCGCCGATGGGCGAATGATCCTGGATGACCTCTATGCCGGGACGGAATCCAAACGGGCGTTCAGCGCGCCCACCGTCATGACGTCAGCCGCCACCAATCGCGTACAGCGCTGGAGCGTCAAGCGGGGACAGACGACCTTCACTGTCAACGGCATGACGTCGCTTCCTCCAGCGGTGGGCGACATATGCAACGTGCAGCTGTCGGCGCCGCCCGTTGCCGACAAAATGACCTGCGTACGCTAGCGAAATATCGGGCTCCCGCGGTCGCGGCTCGGGCCTTCGTTGAAGTGTGACCGTCGTCACCGCGATCGCGTGACCCGCGCCGCTGGCGCGGGCGGCGTGCAGGTGCCATCTTTTTGCCGTGGTGCGGGAAGGGAATAGGTCCTTCCGTACCCGCCGAGCGTTACCCGCCGGCGTTGCAGGCCAACGGGGGCGACCCCTACACTCGTGGAGACTGGTCGATGCTGATCAAGATTGCTGCCGTCGCTGCTGTCGTCGGTTCCGCTGCGCTCGCTGCCCCATATGTGCTGCCGGTCCCCGGCGCGGGCGAAGTGCGCATTGAAGTCACGTCGTTGAAGGCGTTTACCCCTGACTCCGGTACGATCACCGGCGCCGAGACCGCGAAGGCGTGGGGACACGCGACCGCGAAGACCGGGGCCGCCTCGGGGCGCGTGACGACCTGGACCGTGACCAAGACGAAGACCACGAGCACGGTCAATGGCCTCGCCGGCAAGGCGGCGGTCGGTTATGTCTGCAACATGCACGTCACGACCCCGCCGTTCGCCGACAAGGTCACCTGCGCCAACCCGTAAGCGCGCGCGACGTCCGCTCGCCGTCCGTGCGGAGTCGGCGCTCCGGGGGCCACCGTCCATGCAACGGTGGCCCCCGTTCGTTGTGTTTCATACGTTCTCCCGCGGTGCACTACACCCAACGCTGGCGAGGTCTCATGGTGAATCGAAATCGGATACTCGTTGTCCTCACTGCAACGGTCCTGGTCTCCGGCCAAGGCCTGACCCAAGGGGCTCCGCCGCGTCCGGCATCCGGCCGTTGGCAGGAGATCGGAAAAACGTCCACAGGGAATACCGTGCTTCTCGACGCGAAGAGCGTGAAGAAGGGAAAGGACGGGATCATCACCGCGACGATGCAGATGCCATACGCAAAACCCTACGAGACACCGCAGGGGAAAGTGGTCCTTTCCCGCGCCACCGCCAAGTTCGACTGTACCAAGCGCCAGATCGCCGTGCTGGAAAGCACGACGTTCAGTGACCTCGAGGGCGCGCACGTCATGAGCCACAGCGCACCCAAAATTCCCGGCTTCGGCACCGTATTCACCAGCAACTACTCGGGGGTCGCCCTGGGATATCTGTGCGCGCATTAGGGGGAGGGGTCGGGGAATCACCGACTTGATATACCCCTAGGGGGTATTATTTATCCGGGATACACGCGAGGGTATCCGAATGGCACGCGCGCTTCCCGTCATGGGCGCATCCAGCCCCCCAACACCGCCCGCCGCTCCCCAACGCGCCCCGTCGGCGACCGACGCGAGCGTTCGGCTGACCGTCTCCGGCATGCACTGCGCGGCGTGCGTCGGGCGTGTGCAGGCGGCACTGGATGCCACACCCGGCGTCTCCGTGGCGGTGGTCAATCTGCTCACCAACTCGGCCACCATCGCCTACGACCCCGCCAAGGTCGCACCGCAGGCGATTGCAGACCGCATTTCGGCAACCGGCTACGCGGCGGAGCTCCCCCGTGCGGATGAATCCGCAGCCGACGAGCAAGAACGCCAAGACGCCGCCCGAGACGCGGAATATCGCGACTACCGGAACAAGGGTGCCGTTGCACTCACGGTGGGCATGGGGATGATGGCCCTGCCCATGGGTGCATCGATGGACGGCTCTCGTGCCGCTTGGGGGATGCTCGCCGTCACCACGATCGTGATGCTGTGGGCGGGGCGCCACTTCTATATCCGCGCCTGGACGGCGGCTCGGCACGGCACAGCCGACATGAACACGCTCATCGCGATCGGAACGGGCGCCGCGTATCTCTCCTCGCTCGCCGCCACCGTGGCGCCGCACTGGTTCATGCGGGGTGGGGTGGCCCCCGATCTGTATTACGAGGCGGTCGTGGTGATCATCGCGTTGATTCTGGTGGGCAACGCGCTCGAAGCACGTGCCAAGGGGATCACCGCGCGCGCGCTCAAACGCCTCGTGGATCTCCAGCCGGCCACGGCACGCGTGAAGCGTGGGCCTGAAGAACTCGAAGTGCCGGTCGCGAGCGTTCGCCGCGGTGACGTCGTGAGTGTGCGACCCGGCGATCGAGTTCCCGTCGATGGGGAAATCCTCGTGGGGCGGAGTGCCATCGACGAATCCATGCTTACCGGCGAGCCGATGCCCGTCGACAAGAGCCCTGGTGACTACGTCACCGGTGGGACGGTGAACCGATCGGGAGCGTTCGAGATGCGGGCGACGACGGTCGGCGCAGATTCGACGTTGGCGCGCATCGTCGAGATGATGCGTGATGCGCAGGCCACACGTGCTCCCATCCAGCGACTGGCGGATCGCATCAGCGCGATCTTCGTCCCGACCGTGCTGCTGATCGCGCTCATCACCTTCGGCACATGGTACGCCGTCGTCGGCAGCGACGGTCTCGTGCGCGCCCTCTCGGCGGCGGTCGCCGTGCTCGTCATTGCGTGCCCCTGCGCCATGGGATTGGCCGTGCCGACGGCGGTGATGGTCGCGACCGGCCGCGGAGCGGAACTCGGGATCCTCATCAAAGGCGGGGCCGCGCTCGAGCGCGCCGCAGGTGTGACCACGGTGGTCTTCGACAAGACCGGAACCATCACGGCGGGAAAGCCGTCGGTGGTGCGCGTATGCCCCGCTACTTCCGCGACGACCGAGGATGATGTGCTGCGCGTCGCGGCCATGCTCGAGAGCTGGTCGGAGCATCCGCTCGCCGCGGCCATCGTCGGGGCGGCCATGGTGGCTGGCGTTTCCTTCGAGAAGGCCGCCTCGTTTGAAGCGATTCCGGGGCAGGGGGCAATCGGTGTCGCCGACGGCGGTGCCGTTGCGGTTGGAAACTCCGTCCTGATGTCCGAGTGGGCCATCGACACCTCAGGCATGTCCGACGTGGCCGCACGGGAGAGTGCGGAGGGGCACACGGTCGTGTTCGTCGCGCGCAATGGCACACTCGTCGGCTTGCTAGCCCTCGCCGATCCCATCAAGAGCAGTGCGGCCGACGCAGTGCGTCGTCTGAAAGCCCAAGGGCTTCATGTCGTGATGCTCACCGGCGATCAGCGTTCGGCCGCTGATTCAATCGCGCGCGCTGCCGGCATCGCCGAGGTGGTCGCCGGCGTTTTGCCCGGGGGAAAACGCGATGAAATCTCGCGCCGCCAGAAGGCAGGGGAAGTCGTTGCGATGGTCGGCGACGGGATCAACGACGGACCGGCCCTGGCCCAAGCGGACGTGGGCATGGCGATCGGAACCGGAGCAGGGGTCGCCGTGGAGGCCGCGGATGTCACGTTGATGCGCCCAGATCTGGGCACGGTCGCCGACACGATCGCGCTATCGCGTGCCACGATGTCCACGATGCGGCAGAACCTGTTTTGGGCGTTCGCCTACAATGCCGTCGGAATTCCCGTGGCGGCCGGCGTGCTGTATCCCGCGTTCGGAGTGCTGCTGAGTCCGATCATCGCCAGTGGGGCCATGGCGATGAGTTCGGTGAGTGTGGTGACCAACAGTCTTCGTCTTCGGCGCGCGGTCGCGCGGTAATCATGGGATCCGCCAAAAAGTCCGGGCCCAAGCGCACCGCATCGCATCGGCATGCGCCGCGGGGGAAATCCGCCGACACGGCCAAGAATCTCGCACGATTGAAGCGGATCGAGGGGCAGGTCCGCGGTATCGCCAACATGGTGAACGAGGGCCGGTATTGTGCGGAGATTCTCGTACAAATCTCGGCGGCGCAGGAGGCCCTGCGCGGCGTCGGCAAGGAGCTGATGCGGCATCATCTTCGGCACTGCGCGACGGAAGCCATGCGAGGCAGCCACGCCGAGGCGGAGGCCATGCACGAGGAGATCCTGCGCTTGATGTACGCGAAAAACCGGTGATCGGGCGGGGCTGGCCGGCACAGGGTGCTTGGCGGGGAGACTGCCGTTCACGCCCGGTCGTGATTAGCTTACGAGGTTACGCTGAAAACGCACAGAACCGCTCTCCGTGTCCGCCCGCCACCGCGCGGCCGTACGGTGGCGGACGGCTCTCAATACCAGACGACCGATGACCAAGACCGGAGATGCGGCCAAGCCGCCGATGGATCTCGAACTGCATGCCGAATCGTTGCTGGACTCGGTGCGTGCGCGAAGCCGCGAGCTGAGCATCGCGGCCGTCGCGGTGGCACTCGCGGCCGGCGGGATTTACCTGTGGCAGCAGCAGAAGCACGCCAACGAGAACAAGGCAGAGCTGGCGCTGGCCAACCCGGCGTCGGCCTTCTTCCAGGGGAACACCGCGCTCGCGAAGGGTGACCTGCAGAAGCTCGTGGAGCGCTATCCGGACACTCCCGCCGGCGTGCAGGGCTTCATGATGCTGGCCCAGGTACAGTTCCAGGATGGCAAGTACGACGAAGGGGTGCGAACGCTGCAGAAGGCGCAGGGGTCGGCTGCGGCCGGTCCGTTTGCGGCCTCGTTGCAGGCGTTGATCGGCGAGGGGCTTTTGGACGGCAAGAAGTATGTGGAGGCCGCCAAGGCATTCCAGGACGCCGCCGGCAAGACGACGTTCGCGGCCGACAAGGATGTCTACGCGGCGGATGCGGCCCGCGCCTTGACGCTGGCTGGCAAGGTGGAGGAGGCCAAGAAGCTCTGGTCGGAGCTTGCGTCCCGTCGTGAGTCTCCTGTTGTGGCCGAGGCTCGGGTTCGCCTTGGTGAGCTAGAGGGAAAGAAGTAAGGAGGTTGCGGAGCCGCCGGTCGTTGGCGGCGCCGCGATTGCGGAACGATGGTGGTCGGCCCTCGGGTTCACGCGTGCGTGCCTCGGGGGCCATTGTCGTTTGGGGGATGGCTAGTCTTTGGAGGACATAACTACGTATAATATGTATTATGTAACATTAGGCCGTGGAGAACTGTGGAAATCCCCGCATCACCCTCATGTTCGACCATTCAGGGCGCCTTTCGAGCCCCGGCCGCTCGGTTGATCAGATTTCCGCGAGCTGGCCCGTGAACACCACCCGCGCTTCACCCCGGAGTGACGGATGGATGGCGCCGTCCGCTCGACGCAAGGAAACGGTCAGCGTCTTGCCGGATCGTGTCAGGAGCCGGACTTCCGGGCCGCAGACGCCCCACGACTCGAGCAAGATGGCGGCTGCCACGGCTCCGGTGCCGCAGGCCAAGGTCTCCCCCTCCACGCCGCGCTCGAAGGTCCGGATCGAGAAGTTGTCATCGCCAATCGGCGCCACGAAGTTCACATTCGCTCCGGCGCTGAGGCTGGGATGGTGACGGAGTGCCGCGCCGCGCCCGAGGACATCGACCTGTGTCGTATCTTCCACCAGGACAACGACATGCGGCACGCCAGTATTGGAGAATCCCAGGCGCAGCTCTTCCGGAGCCGGCGGGATCGCCGGGTAGTCCGGGGCCACAATCGCCGGCGGCTGAAGGTCGATTTGCGGCTCCCCGTCGACGAATCGTGCCGTAATCGCGCCAGCGTCGGTCGCGAAGGCAAACTCGCCTTCTCCAACAATCCCGAGCTCGACCGCGAGCCTGGTGCTGCACAGCGAGGCATTGCCACAGAGCTCGCCGAGGCTCCCATCTCGGTTGAAGTAACGAATCCTAAAGTCTTGTTCTGTATCGGGTTGAATGAAGACAACTCCATCAGAACCTACGCCCGTTGCGCGTGCGCAAATCCGGTCGATGGTCGCGGGGTCCGATATATCGGAAATGGGTGAGACGCGCGCGTCGAAGAAAAGGAAATCGTTCCCCGACCCACTCATCTTCCAAAACGGGTGCCCGTGGGGGATGCTCACAGGCGTCCCGTCATCGCCCAGAATCGAAGGCGCCAGACCATGGTGACCGCTTCCCGGACGATTCCTTTGTTCATCTTGGACTGTCCGAGGGTTCGGTCGGCAAAGACGATCGGGATCTCGACGCAGCGGAAGCCCTTTCGGAAGGCCCGGAAGCTCATCTCGATCTGGAAGCCGTAGCCGTTGGACCGTACGTCGGCCAGATCGATGGCCTCGAGAACGCGTCGGTGGAAGCATTTGAAGCCACCGGTTGCATCCCAGAGCCTCATGCCGGTGACGATTCGGACGTAGACGTTGGCGAAGTAACTCAGGAGGAGGCGCGACATCGGCCAGTTGACCACCGTCACGCGCCCGTCGAGGTAGCGGGATCCGAGGACGAAGTCGGCCCCTTGGGCGGCCGCGAGGAACTGCGGGAGGTGGCTCGGGTCGTGGGAGAAGTCGGCGTCCATCTCGAAGATGTACTCGTAGTCCCGGCGGAGCGCCCAGCCGAAACCATCCCGGTAGGCCGTGCCCAGTCCCATCTTGCCCGGACGCCGCATGAGGTGGACCCGTGGGTTCTGCTGGCCGATCGCTTCCACGATATCACCGGTTCCGTCCGGCGAGTTGTCGTCCACGATCAACATCTCAAGGCGCTCGTCCTTGGGCAGCACGGCGTCGATCAACGCGCGGATATTCTCCTTTTCGTTGTACGTCGGGACGATGATCAGGGCCTTGTCACTCATGCTCAAACGGTCGCTCCACGGGGTGTCCGGCGGCGACCGACCACTGCCCCGCCCACGACGGCGAGGAGCGCGATGAGCGTGGCGACAAGCGTCACCGTCTTGCCGGTGTGGTAGGTGGCGCTATCGAAGGTCAGCTCCACCCGGGTGGCCCCCTCGGGCAGCGGGACCCCCATCAACACGTAATCCGCCCGCTCGACGTTCCCGGGCTTCCCGTCGATTGTGGCATGCCACCCGGGATAATAGTTCTCGCTGACGACCAACGCGGAACCCTTCGGGGCCGGCGTGGAGAGGGCAAAGATCATGTGACCGGCGTCGTACGTCGAGACCGTCGCGGAGATGTCGAGCGGCGGGGGCGGCGTGGTGATCTGCACCCCCGCCACCTTGGCGGCGGTGTCGAACAGCGCCAGTGAACGGGTCGGAAAGTTCGGAGACTTCACGGCCTCGAGCACCGCCGCGTCCGGGAACTTCATGATGGCGGGCGCAACCCACGCCAGCGAGTGCTCGCCTGGCAGCTTGAAGAGGCTGACGGGCGTACCGGCCGCATTCTTGGCCCCACGCACGAGGACCGTCGCGCCCGGGATCGGGAGCGAGTCGGTGTTGGTAAGCAAGTAGCCGGAGTTACTGAGGGCCCAGAAGGTGGGATTCCCCATCTGGTCGTATCCCTGGTCCTTGCCGTCGAACTGCTGATATCGGCCGAGTTCATTTCCGTGATAGCCGATCAGCGATTGGCGGATTCCCTGCACCATCAATCCGTCCCCTTCCAGGAAGGGATCGCGTCGCGCGCCAGGAAAGGTGGGAAGCGCAAAGGCAATGACGCGCGTCGGTTGCGTCTCCCGCTTCACGACCTCGAGCGCCATGTCGCTGGCGTACAGCTCCTGCGCCGGACGGGTGAAGTCCCAGTACAGCCGCTCCACACTGAAGAGGTCGACGGCGGTGATGGCGACCATCGCCCAGCCGGCCAGTCGCGCGTTGAGCTTGCGCATCGAGAGCAGCAACAGCACGCCGCACGCGGCGGCAACGAACACCAGTGAGCGGAGGGCGCCCACGCGCACCGCGTCCGCATTGGCATCAACGCGCTGCCCGAGATCGGGATTCACGGCGACCGCGTTCCCGATCGCGGTGAACCCGCCGACCATCGCGAAGACGGTGATCACACTTCCGGCGATCAGCCAGCCGTAGGCGAAGCGGCTGCCCTTGCCACCGGTGAGCACACGTTCGGCGCCGAGCGCGGCCAGCGCTGCGATTGCGAAACTGTTCACGTACATGATCGTCATCGGGGCACGGAAGAACTTCGTGCCGGGGACAATCGCGTACACCAGTTGGTAGAACGGCGTGAAGCCGCCGAAGGCCCAGAACAGCGTGATCAGCATGGTTCCAAGCCAGAACCACGCGAACTTCCTGCGAGCCCCAGCCCAGCCGGAGAGCCCAGCGGTCGCCAGCAGGAGGACGGCACTGCCGACGTACTCACTGTGGAAATGAATGCCGTTCCTGCCCCAATAACTGTCGAGAATGCCGGAGAACTGGGGCAGGTACGTATTGATGATCTCTTCGAGAGGCAAAGAGAACGACGTCGAGTACGAATAGTCGCGACCGCCGGAGCGCGGAGACCAGTCGACATACTCCTTGACGGGCAGATACTGAATGGCACCGATCGCCAGGCCGAGCACCACTGCGCCGAGCGCCAAGCCCAGACGCTGGACGGCGACGCTGGTCGAGAGTCTGTCATTGCCCTCGCCGGCGAAGGCCAGAAAGAGCGCCCAGGAGCCGGCGGTCAGCAGCAGGTACTGCAACAGCTGCGGATGCGGCGACAGCACGGCCAGCCCGACGACCAGCGACAACACCCCCCACGCCCACTGTTTGCCGTCGCGCATCGCCCAGGTGATCACGAGGAGCACCACGGGAAACAGCGCCGACACGAACAGTTTGCCGTCGTGCCCCGCCGACACGAGCGACGACACTTGTCCGCTCATCATGTACGCGACTCCACCAACGAGCGCGGCAAAAAACGAGAGTCGCCCCGCCAGACGCAGGAACCAATAGGTCGCCAATCCGGACAGGAAGAAATGCAGGATCATCCCGCACGCCATCGCCGTCCCCACGGGCATGATCAGCCGCAGCAGGAAGGTCGGGTAGAAGATGTCGCCGTGCATGGCGGCCACGAACGGCATGCCGCCGAAGAGATACGGATTCCACTGCGGGATCGCCCCGTGTGCCTTGAAGTACTCGGCGGCGAAGTTCCGGAAGGCGTATCCCGCGATGTACTGATCGCTGTTGATGTTGCCGAGGAACTTCCCGGTCAGCACCGGCCACGAGAGCGAGAGGGCGCACAGGCCGTACACAAGGGCCGCCCACGCCGAAGCGAATGGGGGCGCGGCAGGGGCTTCGGAAGTCGCAGTCGAAACGGGCGTGCGAGCCATGCGTTGGTCAGGAAGTAGGCGGAGGAACCGTCCGGGCCGCAGACGGGGAACGACTGAAGACGAGCCACAACAACCCGGGCACGGATTCGAGCACTGTGAGCCAGAGCCGAGAGACGACGATCAGCAGCAATGCGTCGGGCACCGGATGCAATGCCGTCGCGGCGAGCAAACGCTGGAGCACCTCTTCTCGGGCGCCGAGTCCACCAGGGGAGAGGAGGAACACATAACCGGCAAGATACGACAGAGTGAAAACTGCGACGTAGGACGCCGTCGTGCCACTGGTGGCGCCGAACAGTGCCGCGGCCAGTAGCCGGAAAGCCACGCCGTACATGGTCCAGGCGACGGTGCATCCCGCGAGGGCCAGGAAAATTGCTGACGGGGGCACACTGGGTTCCGCAATCGGACGGCGCAGGACGGAGGACGCGAGCCGGGCGAGCAACGGCAGCAGCCAAGGTGTTGCGAGCGCCAATGCCGTCGCAATGGCGAGCATCGGCATGACGCTCGCTCCCTCGATCAGTCGCGCGGCGGTCACCAGCACGACGAGCATGCCGGCCAACAGATTCACGAGATTCACGACCAGCGACGAACCCACCGCCGCGATCGCGGGAACCCCGCTCTGCTCGGCGAGGACAGTCATCGCGCCGATTTGCCAGACTTTGCCGGGGACATATTTGCCCAGATTGCTCACGAACCAGATGCGCGCCGCATCCCCCCACCCGATGCTCGCCCCCCAAGCCATGACGGTGCGGCGCCAGGTCTCGATCAATACGGCATAGCTCCCCAGAACCACCAAGCCGGAGATGACGAGCATTCCCCACGCCGGATGCAGTTCATCCCAGCGGCTTCCGATGGCCGCGCGCTGCGCCACAAGCGATCTCCCGAAATACCAGAGCACGAGGGCGACAGCCACGGTGCTGAGCGCGCGACCCCAGGTGGACTTAGGCACGGGTGATCGCCTGTCGGTAAATGTCGCGGTAGCGGGCGGCGGCCACCGTTGGATCGAACCGTTCACGTATCGCGCTGGCGGCCGCAAGACCCCGTCGGGTGCGTTCGGCCGGGTCGGAGATGACGGCGCTCATCGCACGAGCGAGCGCGGCAGTATCACCCGGCGTGACGAGCCATCCGGTCGTTCCGTCTCGCACGACGTCCGGCAGGCCGCCGCCCGAGTAGCCGATAGTCGGGGTATGGCAGCACGCGGCCTCGACGGCGACGAGCCCCAAGCCCTCCTTGTCGCTGGGGACCACGATCGCCGTCGCCCGTCGATATAGCGCCGGGAGTTCCGATGGTGGCTGCATGCCGAGCCAAGCGATCCGGTCGCTCACGCCGAGCGAAACGGCACGAGCGCGCAGCGCGGCCGCATCCTCGCCATCCCCTACGATGTCGAGCTGTGCGGACGGGTCGACCGCCGCGAATGCCGTCAGGAGGTCCGCAACTCCCTTCTGGGCATTCAGCCGGCCGACGAAAAGGAATCGCGCGCGCTCCGCCGGCGCGGCGGTGGGGCTGAAGCGCGCGAGATCGATCGGCATCGGTGCGAGCTGGGCCACGTGACCTGGGCACAGTTCCGCCACTTCATCGGCGAGAAAATCCGAGACCGCGGCCACGACCGCGGAACGCCGCATCACGCGCCGCATCAGCCCGACGGCGCTGGAGCGCCCCTTGGCCAGCCGCACGTCGGAGCCATGGACGGTGGTCACGAGCGGTGTCCGCCCCGCCCCGCCGAGTGCGCTGAGGCCGCCCGGGAACCACCAGTGCGCGTGGACCACATCCGGTGCCTCGTGCGCGATCGCACGCCGCATCGCGAAGGCACCGGCGGCGACGAGTCCTGCGAGCGACGCCACGCCTTTGGCACGGGAGGCCTGCGACGCCATGGTCCCCGAGTAGGCGAGCGTCTCCCATGCACGAGGCGCGTAGCGATAGCGCTGCACGCGCACGTTCTCAATCACCGTCTCCGGCTCGAGACCCTCAGCCGACGGGGTGAGCACCGTGATGCGGGTGCCGTCCGCCTGCAAGGCGACGGCCAGGCGCAGCAGGAAGTTCCCGGCGATATCGCCCGGGAAACGGGGGAACGAGTGCGCGATCCACAGCGCTCGGAGCGGCGGCTGGCTCAGTGCCCGGTCCCCTCGCGCCGCTGCTCATCCACCGTCCGACGCAGTTCGCGCTGTTCGGCACGCAGTACCGCAATCTGCTCACCGATGATGCCGGTCGAAAAGAACACGGAGCCGAGGATGAGGCAGGTCTGGATGAGCGTCCACACCGAGCGCTGGCCCACCCCCTCGGTAAAGAGGAGAATCACCGCCACGATACCGGCGAGAAACCCGAGCGCAAAGAGCGCCGCCCCCAGCATGCCGAAGGCGAGCAACGGCTTCTGTCCGAATCGGAGTTCGAACCATACCGAGAGCATGTCGAGCACGCCGATCGGGATTCGCGAGAGTCCGAACTTCGAGGCGCCGGCATTCCGTGGATAGAGCGGCACGGGGATCTCGCTCACCGTATACCCCTGCGCGTGGGCCAGGACGATCATGAAGCGGTGCCAATCCGGACGCACCGGTTGAGCCTCCATGATCTCGCGCCGGTAGGCTTTCACGTTGTTCAGGTCGCGCACCGGGACCTTGAAGAGTGTCCTGCTGAGCCTGTTGTAGATCCCGGATACGAACGCCTTCTCGTAGACCCCCTGTTTGTACCCGGTGACCATGTCCGCATCGCCCGCCATGATCGGGGCGACGAGTCGCGGAATGTCCTCCGGCTTGAACTGCAGGTCGGCCGGATAGAATACGAGGATCTCGCCGCGCGCTGCGAGATACCCGGAACGGAGTGCATCCGCGATTCCCCGTTGGCTCCGGTGGCGGATGGCGCGCACGAAGGGAAAGCGCGCCTGCAACGCCGCGAGGACGGCTGGGGTATCGTCCGTCGAACCATCATCGATCACGAGGACCTCGTAGACCGCAGCATCATCGCGGAAGGCGGCCTCGCAGAGCTCCATGAACAGGGGGAGGTTCTCGGCCTCGTCCTTGGCGGGAACGAGAACGGATACGTCGATGTGCGCAGCGGTGATGGTGCCGATCATACGCGTTTCCTCATGCGGGCGGAACGTACGCCCAGTTGGTCCCGGTACTTCGCGACGGTACGACGCGCAATCTTGATGCCCTCGGCTTCGAGGCGCTCCACGATGTCCTGGTCGGTGAGCGGCGTGAAGGGATCCTCGTTCTTGACCATGGATTCGATGGTGGCCTTGATGCCGCGGGCCGAGACGTCATCCCCGTCCACCGTGGCAAGGCCCGAGGAGAAGAAGTACTTGAGCGGAAGCACGCCGCGTGGGGTCTGCGCGTATTTGTCGTTGGTGACGCGACTGATGGTGGACTCGTGCATCCCGATGGCGTCCGCGACTTCGCGAAGCGTCAGCGGGCGCAGATACTGCACTCCTTTTTCGAAGAACTCGTGCTGTCGCTCGACGATGAAGGTCATGACCTTCAGCATCGTCTGGCGACGCTGCTCGATCGCCGAGACGAGCCACTGCGCGGCGTTGAGCTTTCCGGCAACGAACTCCTTCTGTTCGGCGTCGAATCGCTTCTTGTCACGCGCCAGCTCCTGATACATCCGGCTGACGCGCACCCGCGGGAGATTGGCATCATTGATGAACACCAGGTACTCCCCCGCGACCTTCTCCACGATGAAGTCCGGTGTGATGTAGTCGGTGCGATTGCTGCTCTCCGCGCCGTTGGGCTTGGGATTGAGTTTCGCAACGGCATCGGAGGCGGCTTGCACCTCCTGGGGCGTCACGCCGAGGCGCTTCGCGAGCTCGCCCCACCGGTGTGCGGCAAGTTCGTCGAAATACTCGCGCACCAAACGCGCCGCGAGGGTGTCGTCCCGTCCGAGCGCCTTCAGTTGCAGCAAGAGGCACTCGCGGAGATCACGTGCGGCCACGCCGGCCGGTTCCAGGGTTTGGACGAGCGCGATCGCGGCCTTCGCCTCTGACACGGTGTAGTACGGGAGATCGTCCGTCTCGCGATCCATCGCCTCAGCGGCGTTCCGGATGCTCGCGTTGAGCGACGCGATGATCTCGTCGGCCGAGGCGCCCAAGAAGCCGTCCTGATCCAGGTTGCCCAGGACTTCGTCCGCGATCACGCGCTGGCGTGGTGTGAGCGTGAGGTACTCGAGTTGATCGCGGAGCGAGTCCAGCAGGGAGGCCTGGGCTCCCGATACGCGCTCGAAGGGATCGAAGGAGTCCTGTGCCGGTTCGGTGGTGCCGTTCTCCTTTTCATAGCTGTCGTCGAGGAGCGCATCCCAGTCGGGTTCATCATCGGCTGTCGCCTCGATCGGATCGCTTGCCGGCAGCGTCTCATCCAGCCCGTCGACGTCCGCGTCGGTGTCGCGCTCCAGGTCATCGGGATCACCGGTATCACCGGTATCATTCGAATCGGCGTCGACATCGTCCGCGAGCTCCTCGGCCGCGGCCTCTCCGTCCGTCTCGTCATCACGCTCGACCTCCTCCATCTCCTCGTCGAGTTCGAGGAACGGGTTGAGTTCGAGCTCAGTCTTCAAATGGGCTTGCAGATCGAGCAACGGCATGTACAACATGTCCATCGCCTGATACAGGCGTGGATTGATCTTGAGCTCCTGCCCGAGCCTCGCGGTCTGGCTGAGCCCTGCCCGCATCAGAGCGGTCTCTGCGGCACGAACGCGCCAACGCTGGGGCCGTTGGCGCCACCCGCAGCCTGGGGCGTGGTCGGCGCCAGAGCCGATGGACTCTCCTGTTCGGCAATGAATCGCGCTCGGAGGCGTGCCGCCAACGTCGGACCCAGATAATTCTTGGCGACGATGTCGTCGAAGACGAGTTCGCGCACGGTGCCTGACACCTTCACCTGGCCGTCGAACATGATGTAGGCCCGATCCACGATGTCGAGGGTCTGCTCGACGTTGTGATCGGAGATCAGGACGCCAATGCCGCGGTCCTTGAGTCCGGCGACAATCTGCTGGATGTCGTGCACGGCGATCGGATCCACCCCGGCGAACGGCTCGTCGAGCATCATGAAGCTCGGTTCGGTGACCAAGGCACGCGTAATCTCCAGCCGGCGGCGCTCGCCGCCGGAGAGCGCGAACGCCTTGCTCTTGCGCAGGTGCGTGATGTTGAGCTCGCTGAGCAACATCTCCAGCTTTGCCTCGCGATCGGCGCGGCTCATGTCCAGCGTCTCGAGAATGGCGAGGATGTTCTCCTCGACGGTCAGCTTGCGGAAGATCGACGGTTCCTGCGAGAGATACCCGATGCCACGCCGTGCCCGCTGGTACATCGGCATCGCCGTAATATCCTCGTCGTTGTACAGGATCTGCCCCGCGGCCGGAGGAATCAATCCGACGATCATGTAGAACGTCGTGGTCTTGCCGGCGCCGTTCGGTCCGAGCAGGCCGACGATCTCACCCTGACGCAGTGAAAGCCGCACGTCGTTGACGACATTGCGTTTGCGATAGGTCTTGATGAGCCCTCGCGCTTCCAGGACGTTGCCGTTGTGCGACGCATGGGGAGCGCCCGAGGGACGCCGCGGCAGCGGATGCTCCCCGGTGTGGCGCAGCCCCGCGAGCAACGCGCCGCGAATCGGGCGGATTGTCTCCCAGACGGAGGGGACGACCTGCAGCCGCGCGCCGGCAGGATTACCAGAGGGTGCCTCCAGCAGCCGGATCGCGTTCGCGCTCGTCAAGCGAGGCACAAGCACCGTCGCGATCAGCGTGCGCACCTCATCCAGGCTGATGCGCCCGGCTTCGGCGTCGGCATCACGTCCCTCGGCGCGCAGGGAGTCCAGGTACGCGGTGCGCAACTCGACTGCCACATCGTGGAATCCCGCGATGCCCTGCTCGTCCGCCAGTCGCACCAGCGCGAGAAGGGTGAGCGCGGTCGAACGATCACCGGCCGCATAGCGGTCGATGAGGGCCTGCGCCTGCTGAAGTTGGGCCGGATCGTGCGGCGTATCGGTCACGGCTGCTTGGGTGTGGGTGGAGGCGTCGCCGGCTTCTTCCGGGTTGATTTCTTCGTGGAGTCGCTCGGAACACGCGCCGTGTCGGACTTCACTTCGGCATACGCGCCGATGGCCTGATCCTTCACGTGAACATCCCGCACCTTTCCCTGCTGGAAGGAGAGCGTGATCACGCGTCCGGTGACGTAGTTCACGTTCGGAACGGCCGGTGTCTTCTTTGCGCCCGATTGGGCCACCTGGAAATACGATTTCGCGGTGCCGGAACTCACGATCTCGCGGACCGCATTCCGCGTGCCCGTATCGGGCGGTTCGGCCGCAATCCTCTCAAAACGTGTGATGATCGTGTCGCCGCGAATCCAGTCGGGTTCCGTGACGATGATCTTGGTGGAATCCGGCGGGCTTTGCGCGAACGCCTTTCGCACGGCGCGCACCTCCTGCACCTCTTGCTCGGGCATCACGATCTCGATGGAATCCGCCACGATGTCCTGCTCGGCGGATTTGGCGCGGGCCCGGGTCGGGCCCCACGCGAAGGCGCGATCAATCTTCTGGTCCCGAAGTCTGAGATCGATGGAATCCGACGCCAGCGTGACTTCCTTGCTCGTCGCCTTTGCCGTGCCGCGGGCGAGCACTCGGGTCAGCTTCTTCTGTCTCGACCAGGTGTCGATGAACTCGCCCGACAGGGAAAAGGTGCGCTCGCCGACCCCCGTGATGGCGGGATGCACCGAGAGCTGCATGAACTCAGTTCCGTTGTCCATGAAGGCCGAGTCGGACTCCGCGAGGAGATCGGGGCGTTCGATCGTCACCTTGCCCACCGCATACACCAGCGAATCGTTATCGCTGATGATACGGTCGGCGTTCAGAATCACCGTGTCCTTTCCCGCTTCTCCCGCATCCTTCGGACTCAACCAGACCTTGGCCCGACTGCCCGCCGTGAGCCGGGACCGTGGGCGGATGCCAACAGCCGGACGCAGATATTCCGCCCGCGGCGCGGTGAATCGCGTACCGGCGGGGGTGCGGCCGACGACTTTTCCCTCGACGACGATCCGTTCCTCGTTCGTGTAGTACGTCAACCGGTCGGAGTCGAGCTTGATTCGATTCTCGAGGTAATGCACGTGCCCGATCAGGATGACCAGACTCTGATCGGGATACTGCTCCAAGCTGTCCGACAGCAATCGCTGGTCCGTTCCAGCACACACGGCATCGACGCCGCCCCCCATCCAGACATTGTTCCGTCCGCTCGGCTGGCGGATGATGGTCGTCGCGGTCGTGACCTGCCCCTTGGAGCGTACGCCGGCGAGTTCGACGTTGCACTCCCGACCGGCCTGTGCGGCCGCACCGCGCGGCGCCACAAGCGCACACGCCAGCACGATGGCGAGCGAAGCAGCCGAGGCGCGACGCTGCATCAGCGGTCCGGCACCGAGACCGCTCCACCTTTGGCACTGAGGACGCGATCGATCTTGATATTGGTCATGTCCGGATCGGACTTGAAGCCGATCCCCCGGATCTCGCGACCGTTGGGTTCGGTGAGTACGAATACCGAGTCGCTCAGCAGCTGGTTGATGCGCTGGTCGAAGTGCACCATCGGCGACGCGAGACGGCGCCCGTCGAGTGAGGTGATCACGACATCCCCCCGGGCCTCGAGCACGCCGTATCGCGAGTTGTAGAGCCCTTCGCGAGACGTCAGGAGCGCGTCCTTCATGCCGGACGAGTTGAAGAACGTCCCGTTGACCTTCCGCATCTCGATCCGGGTATTCTCATCGAAGAAGAACGACGTATCGGCGAGGATCTCCGCGCGCGAGAGACCGCGGTCCGTGATCAAGGTCCGCTGACCGAAGATGATCTGATCGGCGGAATCCGCGAGACTCTTGCTACCCTTGCCGATTGGTGGCCGACCCTGCGCCTTCCTGCAGGCGGTCGCGCCGAGAGCGCCCACCACGAGCAGGACCAGGGTCACGACAGCCCGGGCGGTCCGGTCGGGTCGCATCAGACCGTCCCCGCCCGAAGGATGTCATGCAGGTGGATGATGCCGAGGACATGATTCGCGTCGTCGGTCACGGGCATCGCCATGATGCCCGCCTGCTGCATGCGGTACACGGTCGCGCTCGCCAGTTCGTCAGGGCGCGCGGTGCGCGGCGAACGGGTCATCACGTGATCCACGGTTCGCGTGAACAGCTCGGATTCGCTCGTGATCCGGCGCGCCAGATCACCGGCGGTCACGACTCCGAGCAGGGCCCCAGCCTCGTCGACGATCACGGCGAGGCCGCGACGTTGCGCCACCTGCAGCCACGCATCGCGTACGGTCGCCCCTTCGCCGAGGATCGGCAGATCGTCGGTGAGCATGATGCCTCGGACGGTGAGCAGCCTGCGCCCGAGCGATCCGCCGGGATGCAGGCGCGCAAAATCCTCCCGTCGGAACCCCTTCTCCTCAAGGAGGGTGACGGCGAGCGCGTCACCGATGGCCAGCGCGACCGTGGAACTGGTGGTCGGCGCGAGATCGTGCGGGCACGCCTCCTCCTCCACCGAGGCGTCCAGAAACACGTCGGCGTG
This sequence comes from uncultured bacterium, assembly GCA_963978095.1. Taxonomy (GTDB): domain Bacteria; phylum Gemmatimonadota; class Gemmatimonadetes; order Gemmatimonadales; family Gemmatimonadaceae; genus Fen-1231. Next base: position 20,177 of record CAXBQP010000047.1, read on the forward strand.
CCGCGCGAGCGTCGACTGTGCCCCGCCCGTGATCGCGATGATGCGAACGCCCAGTCCGGAGAGTTGCTCGAGCAACGGGAGCAGCTCCGCGGTCTCGCCGCTCTTCGACAGCAGGATCCCCACGTCGTCCTTGCCGACGATTCCGAGATCCCCGTGGATGCTCTCGACCGGATGGAGGAACGTGGCGGGAGTTCCGGTACTCGTCATGGTTGCTGCGATCTTGCGACCGATGATGCCCGACTTCCCCACGCCGGCGACGATCACCCGACCAGTACTCGCGGTGATCAGAGCGACCGCCGCCGCAAAGCTGGGGCCGAGTCGCGACTCGGTCCGCGCCAACGCGTCGGTCTCGAGGCGGAGCACGCGCCGTCCTCGGGCTACGGTTTCTTCCGCGCTCACTGAGTCGCTCCTTGCACGAGGTCCCCTTCCACATCGAGGGATCGATCGGTGATGTACGCTTCGACGACCTGGTCCCACGTTCCGCGGGCACGGAGAAAGGCCTCGGCGAACTCGCGCACGGCGCCACGTCCTCCACACTTTGCAAGCTGAACCTGCGAAGCCGCGCGAGCCTCCGGGGTCGCGTTCCCCACGCTCACCGGCATGCCGACTTTGCGAAGAATCGCCACGTCCGGGATATCATCTCCGAGGAAGGCGGTCTGTTCGAGTGTGCCGCCGACCTCGGCGAGCAATTTCACGAGGTTCGGGAGCTTGCGCGCGTGCCGGTCCTGCGAAAGCCCGTCGACGTTGAGCTCCAGCGCACGGAGGCGCACACTCTCCGATTCGCGTCCGGTGACGATCACCACCTTCAGGCCCGCCCGGCGCAGGAGGTAGATGCCGAGCCCATCCTGCACGTCGTACCGCTTGAGCTCCACGGGGCTGCCGGCCACATCGCCAAGGATCAAGCCGCCGTCGGTGAGCACGCCGTCGACGTCCAGCGCGATGACCGTGATGCGGGCGGCCGCGGCCGGAGAGATCATGCGCGCACGCTCCCAGCACCCGCCCATATGTCGACGGCGCGCGACAGCAGTGCGTCGAGGTGGTCGAGCGGAATCATGTTCGGCCCGTCACTCGGTGCGTGCGACGGGTCCGGGTGTGTTTCCAGGAAAAGCCCGTCGGCGCCTGCCGCGCACGCCGCGAAGACCAGCGCAGGAATCATCTCGCGCAGTCCGCCGCTCGCGCCACCGTCGCCGCGACCCGGCTGCTGCACGGAATGCGTTCCATCGAAGATCACCGCGGTCTGACACGCGTGTCGGAGCCGCGTGAAGCTGCGCATGTCGACGACCAGGTCGCCGTAGCCGAAGAACGTCCCGCGCTCCGTCACCGCAACCTCGTGGCCGGGCGCGCCTCCCGCCGCCGCGCGGACCTTGGCGACGGCGCCCGCCATCCCCTCCGGATGCATCCACTGCCCCTTCTTCACATTCACCGGCTTGCCGGTGGCTGCCGCCGCCTCGAGCAGGTCCGTCTGCCGGCACAGGAACGCGGGAATCTGCAGGACGTCCGCGACTTGCGCCGCCGCTGCACACTGCGCGGCCTCGTGCACGTCAGTCAGGATCGGAAGGCCCGTACGAGTGCGCACGCGATCGAGGGCGGCGAGTCCCTCGTGCAACCCCGGGCCGCGGAAGGCTCCGGCGTTGGAGCGATTCGCTTTGTCGAAACTCGCCTTGAAGATCACGCCACCGGGCACTCGGTCCGCCACATGCGCCAGGTGGTCGGCGATGCGAAAAAGGAGATCGTCGTGCTCGACCACACACGGGCCGGCGATCACGAAGAACTGATTGGTGGGAAACCGCACCGTGCTCACGCGCCCCCCGCCGCCCGCCCACGGCGCGCCGCTGATGCGGCGGCAACGAACGACGAGAACAGCGGATGCGGACGATTCGGGCGACTCTTGAGTTCGGGGTGGAACTGGCACGCCACGAAGTGCGGATGCTCCGGCAACTCGATCATCTCCACCAGCGATCCATCCGGCGACAGGCCGGAGAACTGCATCCCCTGCTCCTGGAAAGCGTCGCGGAACTGGTTACTGACCTCGTACCGATGACGGTGGCGCTCGGAGATCTCGGGGACCCCGTAGATCTCCGCCGCCTTCGACCCGGCCTTGAGGCGGCACGGATACGCGCCGAGTCGCATCGTGCCGCCCATATCCTTGACGCCCTGCTGCGATTCCATCAACGAGATCACCGGATGCGAGCATTCCGGTGCGAACTCGCTGGAGTTCGAGTCGTCGAGTCCACAGACATGCCGCGCGAACTCGATGATCGCCACCTGCATCCCGAGACAGATCCCGAAGAAGGGCGTCCGCGATTCCCGCACCTCACGGATGCAGTCGATCATCCCTTCCACGCCGCGTACGCCGAATCCCCCGGGCACCAGCACGCCGTCGAAGGTCGAAATGAGGGCTTTGGCCGCGGCCGCGTCGGTGAAGAGATCGCTCGACGTCCAGACGATCTCCACGCCGACGTCATTCGCGATGCCCCCATGGATCAGGGCTTCCTGCACGCTCTTGTAGCTGTCGGCGTAGTCCGTGTACTTCCCCACCACGGCGATCCGGACCTTTGAGGCGGGCTCGATCACGCGTCGCACGATGCTGGTCCACGCCTCGAGGTCCGGGCTCTTGGTCCAGATACCCAGCTTGCGACACACGAGATCGTCGAATCCCTGCTCCTTGAACGAGAGCGGAATCTGGTAGATCGTCGGGACATCGCGGCTCTCGATCACCGCCCCGAACTCGACGTTGCAGAACAGCGCGATCTTGCGCTTCACGTCCTCGCTCAGAGGACGCTCGGTGCGGCAGATCAACACGTCGGGCTGGATGCCGATCTCCATGAGATCGCGGACCGAATGCTGCGTGGGCTTGGTCTTCACCTCGCCGGCGGCGGCGATGTACGGCACCAACGTCAGATGGATGAACAACGAGTTCTCGCGCCCGACGTCGTGACGGAACTGACGGATCGCTTCGAGGAACGGCAGCGATTCGATGTCGCCGACGGTGCCTCCGATCTCGACGAGCACCACATCGTTCTCCGGCGCGAGGCGGCGAATCGCGCTCTTGATCTCGTCCGTGATGTGCGGAATCACCTGCACCGTGGATCCGAGGTAACTTCCCTGCCGTTCCTTGGTGATCACATTGAGATACACGCGCCCGGTCGTGACGTTGTTCGCCTGCGACAGCGGTCGATCGATGAAGCGCTCGTAATGCCCGAGGTCCAAGTCGGTCTCGGCGCCGTCGTCGGTGACGAACACTTCGCCGTGCTGGAACGGGCTCATCGTTCCGGGGTCGACATTGATGTAGGGGTCGAACTTGAGCACCGACACGCGAAGGCCGCGCTCGACGAGGAGTCGGCCAAGCGATGCGGCGGCGATCCCCTTGCCGAGCGACGATACGACGCCCCCGGTCACGAAAATGAACTTGGTCGAGTTCGACGAGTTGGACGGCGTCATCGAGTGGTACCTGGGGCGGGAGGGTTCGTCTCGGTCCAGCGTAAGTTGGCTCGTTCCAGATCTGCTTCCGTATCGATGCCGCCGCCCTGCACGGGGGCGACGGTCGCCACGCCCATCGCCAGACCGTCCGCGATGGCGCGAAGTTGTTCGAGTCGCTCGATCATCTCGAGCGCGTGCGGTGGCAGCGACACCCACCGCTGCAGTGCCGCCGGGGTGTACGCATATACCCCGATGTGCTGCTTGAGGATCGCGTCCTGGAGCGCCCGATCGGCCCGATCCCGCAGGAATGGGATCGGGGCACGACTGAAATACAGCGCGCGCCCTTCGGACGACGTCACGACCTTCACGACATCCGGATTCGTGAGAACCTCGCTCGGCGCGTGCGAGGCTGCCGTGCCGAGCGGGAACCGTCCGCTGCGGACGAGGGCGGCTGCCCCGAGCACCGCATCGCTGTTGATGTAGGGTTCGTCTCCCTGGACATTCACGACGATCTCGAACCCGCCGAACTCGACCATCTTCGCGCCGAGCGCGACGTGCTTCTCGTAAAAAGGTGTGTGCTTCACTGTCTTTCGCCTTGACTAACGTTCAACCTGTGTTCCGAGCCTTGGTGTCTCGCCCGACGTTCGCGCTTGGGTGGTGATCACCGGCCTCACGGTCCCGCCCTCGGGCGGAATGCTGGAAGTGGGCTAACAGTTAGGAGGCCGAATAAATAACCGCACCCGGAGCATCATTTTTTGCCCCCAAGGGTGGGGGAGTAGCGCCGTGGGGCGGCCCTACATCAGGCAGAAGAGCACTCTACATGTCGATCGAACTCGTGATCCTCTGCGTGGCGGCGCTTGTCGCGGGCTTCGTCGATGCCATCGTGGGCGGCGGCGGTCTGATTCAACTGCCCGCGCTGCTCCTGTTTCTGCCGCCCAAGCTTTCCGCGTCGATGCCCGTGGTCTTCGGCACGAACAAGCTCTCGTCCCTGTGCGGCACCTCGGTCGCCGCCGCCGGCAGGGCCAGCGTCAACCCCAGGCAGACGGGCAGCAGCGAACAGATGCGGGCGATGGTAGAGGCCATGACCGCAACCTTGGCGGGTCGGCGTCGTCTTGACAAGTGGTTCCAGCCGCGCGGACGCCACGGTGGCGTCGCCGTGGGCAGCGTGCCAGCTCTTGATGTCGGATTGGGTAGG
>CAXBQP010000048.1:0-23840 GCA_963978095.1 uncultured bacterium
GGATCGTGCGCCTCGTCGATGATCACATCGTGGAACGTTCCCCCCGCGAGTTCCTGATGCAGGCGGGTCGTCGTGAAGTACATGTTGCCCGGCACGTGGTCCCCCGGGGTGATCAGCAACCTGGACAGCAGGTGCTCGGCCCCGCGCCCTTGGTGCGTGGGGATCAGCGCCTCGTAGCCGTAGACCTCGCGCACGGCGTGTTCCAGGTGGTAGAAGTTGCGGGATCCGGCATAGGCCTCATCCCCCATCATCATGCCGGCCCACTGCCGGTCGCTCATGGCGCTCGTGCCGGAGTCAGTGAGCAGGTCGATATAGACGTCGTCGGACTTCAGCAGGAAGGTGTTGTAGCCCGCCTCGCGCATGTTGCGTTCGCGCTCCGTCCGGGTGGTCATGTGGATCGGCTCGACGACCTTGATCTTTCACGGCTCGGCCCAACTGCGCTGTCGCATGGTACACCCTCCCCGCGCGCGGTGCGCGCCGAAGCTGAGCTGGCAGAACCCTCGAAGCATGTGGGAGGCCGGCGCCGGGCGAAGTCAGGGAGGGACGCGCCCGCTGTAGGGGAAGCCCCTCGCCAATCCGTGCGCTGGCGTCCGGTGTGCGTCGCGGGGCGAGCCCCCGCGAAGGGCAGGGACGGCTAGCGGAGCGGCTCGAACACGTAGCTCGCCTTGAGGAAGAAGGCGTCGGCCGTGCGGCGCAACTGGTTGAAGGCCAGTGGAGACGGTTCGGTCATGGTGTCGCCATATCCCGCAAAGACGACCGTACCCGGCGACGGGCGGTACGAGAAGAGGAAATCCGTCCGCAGGGTGTTGGTCGCACGCCGCGTGGTGGTCGTGAACGTCGTTCCCGATCCGGTGAGCAGCGTGCGCCCGGTCGCGGGATCGACGAGCGGCTCACGCACCGACGCTTCGTATTGGGAGACGATGCGCACGAACATCGCGCGGGAGAGCTGATATTCCGTCTTGAGACGGGGAATGCGCGTGCTCGCGGTCTGGACGCCGTCACGGACGCGGGTGAAGCTCGAACTCACCCACGTGGCCGTCATCCGCAGTTGCTCGGTGGGGCGCAGGTCGAGGGACGCACTCACATCCCGACGGTGGACCGATGTGACCTCGAGGAAGTCCACATCCTGGCCGAGCGTCGTGCTGACCGACGCCGTGAAGCGGCGGAACTGCGGCGTGGTGACGCTCAGCGTCACGACCGCTCCATCGAGCGGGCCCACCGGAACGAACGGGCGTGCGATGCCCGCGGCATCGGGGACCCGCGTCCCGGTGTACGCCGCAGAGTCGAAGGCATAGCGTGTGACGGTGGGACTCGCACCGACCGTCCATCCACCGCGGAAGGTGAACGAGTTGTTCATGTTCGCGGTCCGTTCGAGCACCGAGTGTCCGGCGAAAAAATCGTTGTACTTCCACGTGCCGATCAGCCGCAGGAAGCCCGTGTATCGTTCGAAGACGCTGCCTGGCGCGCCGTACACGGAGAGGCGGTTGGCGAAGGACGGTTGCACGATCCCGGTGCGCGCGACGAATCCGTTGTCCGCGGCGAAGTCCGGGTGGATGCCGAGGATGCTATAGTGGAATCCGTACGCGCGTCCCGTGCCATCCACCACCGCTTCCCACAGGGGGCCACTTCGGCTCGTGCTGCCGGATTCCGTGCTGCTCTGCACGACTTGGAACTGCGCGAAGTAGAGTTTCTGGAATACGATCTTGGTGTCGGCGCCCACGACGCGGTTGGTGCGGCCGCCGCCGGAGCGGTCGCTGTACAGGAGGCCCGCCGTGTTCTGCTGGTCAAAGGCCTGCTGCAGACGCAGGATGTTGACCGTCGGGTGCGACGAGTTGGTCCCTTGGCCGTCGACGGCCGAGAGCAAGGCGATGTCGGCGCGTCCCACCTTGCCCGTGAACTTCGCGGCGGCGTCGGGTTGGACGATGCGGCGCGTATACACGAGCGTGTTCGGCACATTGAACTGATCGCTCCCTTCCACGAAGAAGGGGCGGCGTTCCGGGTAGAACAGGGCGAATCGCGCATCCGTGGCGATCTGCTGCGCGTCGGCCTCGACCTGCGAGAAGTCCGGGCGCACGGTGCCGTTGACCACGAAGTTGCTGCCGATGCCCCATCGGATGTTGCCGCCAAGTTGCGGGCTCGCGCTGTATTTCCAGTCCCCGCCAGCGGCGGCGCTCGCACCGGTCAATGCATCGGTCACCTCGGGATTCACGGCGAGGGTCTGTCCGTGCAGCATCCCGGAAAGCCCGGTGATGGTCCCTTCCTGCGCGATGAAGCTGGCGCCGGCTTTGAGCGCCGGTGTCCAGGTTTCTTCGTATCCGTTGTGTTGCACCTTGCGGTCGATCTGCAGGCCCCAGCGCTGGTCGCCGCCGATGGGATAGCGCAGGGACTTGAAGGGGATGCGGACTTCCACTTGATAGCCGAAATCGGTCAGTCGTCCCTTGGAGTCCCAGACGAAATCGGCGCTGAGGTCATTCATGCCGGGCGCGACGTTGGCACCGGGAATGAACCCGCCGCCTTCGGCCTTCGTGCCATCGGCCTGCACGCCGAGCGGATTCACGATGAAGACGAACGCGCGTCGACGCTCGAAGAAGGTGTCCAGGTGCAGCTCGATGTTGTCGTCGGCGCTGATGCGGTCGCGGTCGGCGAGTGTCGCGGCGACTTGACCGTGCGGCTCGAACGCGCGGATGCCGAAATGGATCGCGGTGGCCGAGTACCAGACGAGCACTTCGGTGGAGTCGGGGGCCGGCCGTTGATCGACGGGCGCGTACAAGGAGAACCCGGTGAGGACCGCGGCCGTGCGCCAGACCGGTTCGTCGAGCATGCCGTCGACGGTGATCGTGGCGTCGGACATCGGGATGCGGGCCGACAGCTGTCCGGCGCGACCGTGATACACCGTCGCTGATGGTGCCGCTGACGGTGTCGCGGCTGGTGTGGACAGCGCACCGCCCGGTGCAGCGGCGGCTTGGAACGCCAAGAGGAATGTTGCGAGCATCGCGCCGGACCCAGCTCCTGCTGACTAGAGATCGGCGCGTTTCGGTGCCGTGGGGTCGGCGGCGGCTTGGTCGAGGAGTGCCGAGACGAGGTCGATGAGTTCGTGCTGTTCGAAGGGCTTCTGCAACACCGCATTCGCGCCGAAGGTCAGCGCGAGGCGCAGGTAGTCGGTGCCGGTCGCGTAACCACCGCCGGACATGGCGATGATCGGGACCCGTGGATTCTCCTTGCGCAACTCCCGGATCGTCTCCAACCCTTCTTTCTCGGGCATGAGAATGTCGGTGAGCACGAGGTCGATCGATTCTGCGCGAAAGATCAGCAGTCCCGCATTCCCGTCAGACGCGAGCACACCGGTGTGCCCCGCACGCTCCATCCGTTTGAGGACGGCTCGCCCGAGCTCGGGATTGTCATCGATCACGAGAATTCTCGCCATAACCAGAAATAAACATGCTCGGTGGCCGGAGCGGGAGTTCCCGCCGGCGCATTCCCTAGCGCCGGAGAACGGAAACTATTATACTCTACTGTCGTAAAAACTTACGCTGGCTATTTTTATGCCATTCTGCCTTATGTGATCTTGGGCTGAATGCTCTCGTCGGAATGGGCGCCACCGCCGATGCGAGGGGTCGATAAGCGCGACAGGGTAGGTCACCGATGCTCCTCGCATCGGGGCTATGGGCATCTCAAAGCGGAAAGTCTCGGAGGGAAGTCGCATGAAATTCGTTGCGTGCTCCAGCATCATGGCCATGGCGGTTGCCTTGGTGGCCTGCGCACCGACGCCGGTGCAGCTTGGAACGAGCCCCCAGGCGCCTGTCGCCGCCATCCCGCAGTTCGGGCTTGGCGGTGTTGGGGTGGGGATCGCCGTCTTTGACGAAGCCGGACGCATGCAACGCCCAAGTTTCTGGGCTCGCTTTGCGCCGCGCGTCGGCGGGCCTGAGGATCACAGCATCATGCTCGACGGCACCATCGGCGTCACGGTGAATGAAACCGTGCCGATTCCCGGGACCGACATGATCAAGGCGGGACAGGTGCAGGAAGGGGCCTACTCGCAGAACAACAACCGCAACGCCACGAGTGAGGCGCGGAACTCGAAGTCGACGCCGCCGGTCGATGCGGCCATCATCGTCAAGGTGAATCGCCCGTGACTGCGGCGTCGAGCGTTGCCGCGCGCGTCGGGTCGCGACGTGCGCTTTGCCTGACGTTGCTGCTCGCGTCTTCGCCACTGGGCGTCACCATCCGAGCGCAGGCGCCGGAACCGGTGACCGTGACGACGACCAGCCGCGACAATCCCGCGATTCTGAGCACGGCAATCGGTACGCACTTCCAAGGTTATTCCTTCGCCAAAGGGAGTGACGTCGACGCCTCCCAACTCGGGCTGATCCCGTTCTCGTACCAGCTCCTGCTCAACCCGCGCGTGTCGCTGGATGCCTACAGCGTCCACGTCGACGCGCGAGCCAAATCGGGATCCACCACGATCCGCTACAACGGACAGCTGGATTCCTGGATGCGTGTGCGCTGGCAGTACACGCCGAGTACGACACTCGCCGTTGGCGTCAGCTTCCCGACGGGACTCTCCAAGCAGGACCCCGTTCAAGCGGCGGTCGCCGGCATCATCTCCAACGATCTGCTGGGCTATCGCGAAGGCAACTGGGGCGCGGGATGGAGCACCACGGCCGGTATCACCACCGCCTGGCGTCGCACCGATTGGCGCATCTCGACCGGCGCCAGCATTCGCCTGTCGAGCCCGTTCGAATCCAAGCCGGATACGAACGTGCGGTACGCCCCCGGCAACGAGTTGCGCGTACGGGTCAGTGGTGAGCGGTCGTACGGTGCCAACACGTTGGCGACCGGTCTGACGGTCCAGTTGTTCCAGCAAGACCGATACAACAACAAGAACATCTTCGCGCCGGGGCCGCGTCTCCGGTTCGACCTGTCCTACGATTGGCCGAGCTTGCACCTCGGGTTCACCGACTTGTGGCGCTCCAAGGGTGACCTCTCGGCGGAGGTGCTCAACGCGCTCGACGGCACCTACCTCCGCGACACCCTCGTGACCGTGGGCTGGCAGAACCTGCAGATCTTCACCGCGTCGACCTCCCGGCAACTCACCAGGAACATCGCGATCTCGCCCGAACTTGGATTCAAGTGGCGGACCGCCGCGGAACAGGCGGGGCGCGGCTGGCTGCTGCTCGGCTCGGTGTTTTTCCCCATGAAGTTCGATGACATGGAGTACTTCCCGGGGTTCAAGTACGGATTCGGGTCGTTGGTCCCATCGCTGGCGGGAGCGTCCTCGAAAGCACTCGGTGGCGGCGAAATAAGCTTCATCATTCGTCACCCGACGCGCAGGTTCTGAGAGGGCGGGTCAACCTTGAGGGCGCTGCGGAACACTCCGCAGCGCCCTCGTCAGTGGTGGCGCGCCGTCGAACTCAGTGTGCGGGGTAGTTCGCGCCGAGCGCACTCGCCGCACGAAGCCCGAGGGCGGCGAAGGTCAGCGTGCCGTTGCAGCAACTCGCGGTGACGTTGGTGGGCGCGCCGGCGATCACCAGATTCTCGTGATCGTGTGCGCGTCCGAAGCTGTCCACGACGCTCGTCGCCGGATCAAATCCCATTCGGCAACCGCCGCCGGGATGCTCCTGCCCGATGTCGTTGGCGGACGATTCGTTGGAGATGACCCGACCGTCACCTGCGCGCGCCATCTCGCGAAAGAGCGCGCGAAGTGAGTCTTCGCTATGTCCGCGGAGCGCCACGGACTCCGGGGCGTCGCGGAACTGCAGGCGTGGCATCGGGTCGCCCCAGCGATTCTTGGCGGACGCATCGAGCGTGAGCTCGCTCTCCTTCGCCGGCAGGACATCGTAGTAGCCGCGCACGCGCGCAACGCCGGTTGCGGCACGCGCACGCCAATCGGCGAGCATCGCATCGCCGAACAGGACCTCGCCCTTGTCATCGCGGATCCGCGGTTCGCTGCCGAATGCCGACTCCCAGACGCGCAAGTCGTGACGCAGATACTTGTCGAGCGTGCCGGGCCGCATGAATTTCTTGGTCACCAGCGAATGCTGGACGTTGAGGCCCGGGAAGAGCCGCAGCGGCAAGCGGATCTGCGCCGCGACGTTGCGATGGCCGCACAGGTACTTCCCCACGAGCCCGCTGCGGTTGGCCAGGCCGTCGGGATAGCGCGCGCTTTTCGAGAGCAGCAGCAGGTGCGGGCTCCACGCGAATCCGGCGGCGAGCACGAAATGTTTGGCACGGTACTCGGTGTCGCGCTCGGGCCCGGCCGTGGCGTTCGCGGACGCGTGCGTGATGCGACCACGCGCATCCGTGTGCAGGCGTCGGACCAGGGTGTTCGTGTGGAGCGTGATCCGGCCGTCGCGCACGAGCGCGTCGAACGTGAAATCCGGGGAATACTTGGCGCCGGTCGGGCAGATCGGGTAACAGCTGTCGCACCGTTGGCAGACGCCGCGGCCGTGATACGGCACGGAGTTCTTGGCGCTCGGCTGACTCCACATCGGAATGCCTGCTTTTCCGGCCCACTCCCGCAGCTGCTGGAGGTTGTAGGAGAGCGGGAGCGCCGGCATCGGAAAGGGCTTGCTTCTCGGGTCGAGATCCGGCGGACCCTGCTCCCCGGAGATCCCGATCCGCTCTTCGGCTTCCTGATAGAAGGGATCCAGATCGTCGTAGGACAGCGGCCAGTCGTCACCAACGCCGTAGAGGGAGCGCAGGTGGAAGTCTTCCGGCGAATATCGTGGGGTGACGCCCCCCCAGTGCATGGCCAGCCCGCCCACGTTCATCGACGGGGAAAACCCGTACGCGGTACCCAACGCATTCTGGTCGTCGAGATGATCGCGCGGCCACGGGGTCTCGCCGTACGCCTGCCAGCGCCGGCGCCGTTCGTATCGCTCCGCGAGCGCGCCGCTCGGCCCGCCCGCTTCGATCACGACGACATGCACGCGGCGCTCACGCACCAGCTTCTCGGCCATCATCGCCGCGGTGATGCCAGAGCCGATGATGCAAATGTCCGTCTCCACGACCCGTCTGCTCATCGTCCGCGCGGCTCCGCGAGGGGGAGGGGACGGCGTGGCGCGTCCGCGAGCACACGGCACTGGTCCTTGCCGATGACCACGCCGTACGCGAGGTCGGTCGCCGCGCTCGAGTTCGCCCAGTGTGCCAAGAGTGCGACCGCGACGTGGGGCGCGCCGACGATGTCCGAGGGCAGTCGCACGCCGCGCCCCCGCGGCATCAGTGGGCGGACCAAGGCGCGGCGCTGGTCGATGCTCAGACTGGCGAATCCGTTGCGATGCGTGCGCTGCGCGAGCAGGTCCAGGGCGTCGAGTTGCGAACGCCATCCGGGCGTCGGGTCGGCCGCGGTGTAGGTAATCTCCTGGTCGCCGTAGCCGTGCATCTGCTCGCTTACCGGGTGATACGCTGCCGCCCAAGCCGCGAAGTCGCGGACCGCGCGGCGGCGCGCCTCGGCGCCGAGCGATTCCGGGAGTACGGCGTCGCCCAATGCGGTGAGAAGTGCCGGGTTGAAGCCCGGCGCTGGCGCAGAGGGCGCGCCATGCGCCGCCGCGGTCGGTGCGGCCAGGGTGCTCGCGGCGGCCGCCAGCGCCGTCCGCTTCAGGAAATCGCGACGGTTTTCATTCATGGCGTTGTTGATCCCATCTGGGGTCCGGTCGGCTGGAATCCTGGGATCCAGCGTGTCAGGACGGTGCGCAGTCCACTCAACTCGATCGGCTTCGGGGCAAAGTCGTTCATCCCGGAGTCCGTCGCCCGCTGTCGATCATCGGTGAAGGCGCTCGCGGACAAGGCGACAATCGGGGTGCTGCGATTGACCCCTCCGGCGGCGCGCACGCGACGCGTCACTTCATAGCCATCGATTTCGGGCATGTGGCAGTCCATCAGCACCAGGGCATACGGCTCACGCCCGAGCAGGCTGAGCGCCTGGGAGCCGCTGCTGGCGCTCTCGACCTGTGCCCCGAGTGAGCCGATCATCGCGCGTGCCACCATGAGGTTGAGCTCGACGTCGTCCACCACGAGAATGCGCGGCTTGCTGAGTTCGGCGGGCTCGGTTCGGCGGGCAGCCGCCGGCTCGGTCGGACGCGTCTCGCCCGCGGTTTTCGGCATCGGGTTGGCGAAGACGGGCGCGCCCGCCGCGCGCGAGGCTGCGACGCGGGTGAGGTCGGAAGTCTGGCGCGCACCCAGCCCCGGGGTCTGCGCATCCGCGCCAGCATCTTGCAAGCGCCCGGCGATCAGGTCCTGAAGGAGTGCAATGAGGTGGTCTTCACGCACGGGGCGCCGCAACTGCGCCGCAGCGCCCATCGCCCGGATCGTCGACTCGTTCAGGGGCTGATGCAACGACGTCAGGAGCATGACTGGCGGAACCTTGCGGAGCGACGCGATCTCGGCGCCGAAGCGGACGGCCATGTTGTCGCTGACGCTCGGTGCGTCGGCGATCACGAAGGCGTAGCCGCCGCTACTCCGCAGTCGGCTGAACATCGCCTCATGGTTCACGACGGTTTCGGCGACCAGCCCGTGGCGCGCGAGAATCTCGGCGATGCTCTGTCGCGTCAGCGCGAGTCCGCAGGCCACGAGGACGCGCGAGCCCGGAATCATCTGATGCGTGACCAGCGGTTCGCGCGTCGCCGTCGCGACCGGGAGTTGGAGATCCACGGTGAACGCGGTGCCCGATCCCTCACGGCTCTCCACCGCGATCGTGCCCCCCATGAGCATCACGAGCTGTCGCGAGATGGCCAGCCCGAGGCCGGTGCCGCCGAAGCGGCGCGATGTGGAGGCCTCCCCCTGCTGGAACTGTTCGAAAAGCCGACCCTGTGCCTCGTCCGTGATCCCGATGCCCGTGTCCTTCACCGCGAGCCGCAACGCGATCGTCTTGCGGCCGATCATCACGGTCTCGAGATCGATCTGGATATGCCCGGCCTGTGTGAACTTCACCGCATTCCCGACGAGATTCAGCAACACCTGCTTGAGCCTCGCCGAATCGCCGACCGGCCACCGTTCTGCGCGCACGCTCTCGCGCACGGCGATCTCCAGCCCCTTCTCCTCCGCTTTCACCGCGAACAGGTCGGTCACGTCGTCGACGAGCGCGCGCGGATCGAATGGGGCGTTCAGGAGCTCGACGCGCCCGGCCTCGAGCTTGGAGTAATCCAGAATGTCGTTCAGGATGCCGAGGAGCGACGACGCCGATTTGTTGATGATCTGCAGGGATCGGCGGTCCGTCTCCGAGTGCGCGTTGGCCAGCATGGCCTCGCTCATCCCGAGGACGCCATGCAACGGTGTGCGGATCTCGTGACTCATGTTCGCCAGGAACTCACCTTTCGCTCGCGCATTGGCCTCGGCGGCCGCCTTCGATGCCTCGAGTTCCCGTTCCGCGTTGAGTCGCGAACGTTCCACGCGATACGCCGCAAATCCGGCGATCAGCGCCAGGATCAATCCGAACACGCCGCCGATCAGCACGATGCGGTCGACATCGGCCAGCCAACCGGTGTATCGATTCATCTCGAGCGTGGCGACCACCGCCCCGACGACGCGGCCATCGCGGCTCCTCACCGGCGCCGCCGCCTGCACATCGAGGGCCCCGTTGTGCGCGGACGCACTGTCCTCGACCACAGTGGAATCCGCCGAGACCATCCGTCGGACGATCGCCGGCAGCGGGACCCGCTGCCCGACCGTCGGAATTCGCGAGGACAGCTCGCGCGAGCTCTTGGCGCGAGCATCGACGACGAACACGAAATCGTTGCCGACGATCACCCCGCTGTAGACGCGCTGCAGCGATCCGTTGGCGCTCAGCAGGGACCGCAAGGGGCGCGCCGCGGTTTCGTACTCGCCGCCCACGGGCGCGGCGATGGTGAACCGTTGCTGCTGTTCGGCGTCAATGAGCGACGCTCCGGTGGTGGCGGAGGCGACGAGCAACTGCTTCACATCATCGAAGAGCAGGCGGCGCTGACTGATCGTGACGACCCCACCGATGAGCCCCGCCACGGCGGCGACGGTCAGCCCATACGCCAGCGCGATGGCCAGTGGGCGGTTGCCGCTCTGTGGCCTCCGGACCCTTCGTGACTTGCTGGGCACTTGGCTGGAACCGTCCATTCTAGGAAAATGGCATCAGGCCACGACAAGCGCCACAAAGTGCCGGCGCATCCAGGCAGGCTCCCGTCGCACCGGTCCGAAGGCGGCGCCCCGCAGTTCCCCGCGCGGCGCTCCGGTTCGGACCCAGTATTCCCGTCCTCAGTACTGGCTCGGGTGTTTCGCCATCCCCGCGTGGAAGTGGCTCTGCAACCGCTGGAAATCTGCTGTCTTGTCACCGGTCGGCATCAGCGGCGCGTACACCGTGATCACGCGTCGCGGATAGTCGAAGGACACCGGAACGATCGGCACGTCGGCGCCCTTGGCCACATAGTAAAAACCGGTTTTCCAGCTGGGCAACTTCTTGCGCGTCCCCTCGGGGGAAAGGGCGAGAATCATCTGGGGTCGCGCCTGGAAATACGCCACCGTCTGATCCACGACGTTGTGCGAGGACGCACGGTTCACGGGGACGCCGCCCAGCCACCGCATGACGATGCCCAACGGCCACCGGAACAGCGTGTGTTTCCCGAGGAAGGTCCCGCGCATCCCCATGCCGAACATCGCCATGAGGCCGACGAAGAAATCCCAGTTCGAGGTATGTGGAGCGACGATCACCACCATCTTGGGGAGGTCCGGAAAGGTCCCCTCGAACCGCCACCCGCTGAGCCGAAAGGCCACGGCGGCGAGGCCATACGTAATCCAGTTGCCGCGTCGCGGCAGCGCGGCGCCCAGGGCGGGGATGTTCGCGTCCATGGGGGGATTGTGGTGGCCGGTGCAGGCCGTGGCAAGGTGGGTAGGCGTGGCGGCCGCACGATGCCAGATTTCGTCCAGCTATTCCTCTTCTCCGACCCCCGATTCTGATGCTGCGCTCTTCCGTGCTTCTCCTGGTGATGGCTGTCGCTCCGCTCCCGGCTCGCGTCGCCGCCCAACAGGCGACCACTCCGGCGGATGTCCGCCGCGTCCTCGGCGCACTCGCCCACGACTCCATGGAAGGGCGCGGCAGCGCCACCATTGGCGGCGCCCGGGCGGCGCGCTTCATCGCGGCGGAGATGAAAAAAGCCGGGCTCGAGCCGCTCGGCGACTCCGGGTACTTCCAACGCGTGCCGGTCGCGCGCGACTCGGTCGCGGTCCCGCCGCGCGGGACGACCCGTCGCAACGCGGACGGCACGGTGACGACCACGCCACCGGACCCTGCTGCCCCAGTCCGCATGATCGAGCGTCTCCGCGTACGTGAGAGCCTCGCGGCGCTCGACACGGTACCGTTGGCACGAAAGCCAGCGGCGGTGAACGTGGTCGGTGTGATTCGCGGCGGCGACCCGACACTCAAGAACGAGTACATTCTCGTCGACGCACACTACGATCACCTCGGCATGCGGGGACCAGGGGTGAACGGGGACTCGGTCTTCAACGGGGCGGACGACGATGCGTCCGGTGTCACCGCGGTCCTCGAGATCGCGCGTCAGATCCACGCCGGCGCCACGCCCAAGCGCACAATCGTGTTCGCCGCGACGATGGGAGAGGAAGTGGGCCTGCTCGGGACTAATTGGTACATCACCCATCCACCGATCCCGCTGTCGCAGATGGCCGCGAACCTCGAGATCGAGATGATCGGCCGTCCGGATTCACTGGCCGGTGGCGTCGGCCGAGCGTGGCTGACCGGCTATGAGCGCTCGAACATGGGAGAGATGCTCGCGGCCAAGGGAATCCCGATCGTTCCCGACAAGCGTCCGGACCAGAACTTCTTCCAGCGCAGCGACAACATCGCGTTCGCCATGAAGGGAATCGTCGCGCACACGCTGTCCTCGTTCAACCTGCACAAGGATTATCACCAGGTGACTGACGACCTCTCGCACGTGGACGTCGACCACATGGCGGGGGTCATCAACGCGGCGGTCGCGGCCACGCGAATTCTCAGCGATGGCCCGAAGCCCGAATGGAAACCTGGTGGCAAGCCCGAGCCCCGCACGCGTCCGTAGTCGGCGCGTCGCGGCGGCACCCGCATCGGCACGAGTCGCGCGGCACGGCCCAATCGGCCGCGCCGCGCGTTCACAGGTGCGCTTGGATCATGACGAAGAGGCCGACGAGACTCGCCAACGCGATCGAGTGCCAGAAGACGCGCCGCAGGATCGTCCCCTCCTGGCCCCGCACGTTCGTGGCGGCGCCCGCGACGACGATGCTCTGCGCGTCGATCATCTTGCCCATGACGCCGCCGGAGCTGTTGGCGGCGGCCATCAACACCGGATTCACCCCCAGCGTCGTGGCCGTCACCACCTGCAGGCCACCGAACAACACATTCGACGACGTGTCGCTGCCAGTCAGGGCCACGCCAAGCCACCCGAGCAGCGCGCCGAAGAACGGATACGTCGTCCCGGTGCGTGCGAAGGCGAGTCCGAGGATGGTATCGGTCCCGGAATAGCGGGTCACATACCCCAGGGCCATCATTGCCGCGATCGTGAGCAGCGATGGCACGAGGCGGCGCGCGTTGTGCGCGTAGGTGCGCACCATCGTGCGCGGTGAGCATCCCATGAGCAGGCCGCTGATGATGGCGGCGACGGCGATCCCGCTGCCCGATGCGCTCAACCAGTTGAAACTGAACACCGCCGCTTCCCCTTTCGCCACCGCGACGACGGGCGGCACGCGAAGGACGAGGTCGTGCAGTCCGGTGATCCGGAGCTGTGGCGCCGAGAGGCCGTTGAGCCAGCTCTTCACCTGTGGGGTCCCCCAGGCGAACACCACAACGCTGAGCACCGCCCAAGGAAGCCACGCACGGAGAACGGCTGCGCGGTCCGGTAGCGCCGCGGCGCGGCGTGCCACGCCGATGGCGTCGACGTGCCGCGGCGACCACACCCTCAGGAAGAGCGCGAGCGCTCCCATGGAGCAGACCGAGGCGGTCACGTCGACCAACCACGGACCGTGGTAGGTCGCCACAAGATACTGCGGCACGGCGAACGCGATCCCCGCCACGGCGAGCGCGGGCCACACCTCGACGGTTCGCCGAACACCCGCGTACGCCGCGACCACCCAGAAGGGAATGATCATCGAGAAGAGCGGCAGCTGTCGGCCCACCATCGCCGAGAGGTCGCGCAGGTCGAGGCCCGTGACGCCCTGCAACGCGATGAGCGGTGTTCCTAGCGCGCCGAACGCCACCGGGGCCGTGTTGGCGATGAGCGAGTAGACCGAGGCGTCCAGCGCGGGGAATCCAAGCCCGATCAGCAGGGCGGCGGTCACGGCGACCGGCGTGCCGAACCCTGCGGCGCCCTCGAAGAAGGCGCCGAACGAAAAGGCGATCAGCACCAACTGCAATCGCCGGTCGGTCGTCAGGTGTGCGATGCTCTCCTGCAAGACCACGAAGAGCCCGCGATCGACCGTGAGCTGATACAGGAACAGCACATTGAGCAGAATCCACCCGATCGGGAAGAGCCCGTAGGCCGCCCCGTACAGTGCGGCGCGAGCGGCCATCGGCGCCGGCATCCCGACGGCGAATACCGCGACCGCGAGCGAGGCGCCCAGGCCGATCACCGCGGCCCAGTGCGCGCGCACCCGATGTGAGGACAACAGCCCCAGCAGCACCAGCACCGGAAGGAGCGCCACGAGCGTCGAGAGCAGGGGCGAACCGAGGGGGTCGTACTGCTGTGACCACGGAAGTCCCGGGCCGGTCATGCGAGGAATCCTCGGTCGAGTTCCCGCGGGGTGCGGCAGCCCGCGAGTCCGAGGGCGAGTTGACACTCATCCTTGAGCAGCTCGAGCACACGACGCGCGCCGGTCTCACCGTCGACGGCAAGCCCCCAGAGCACCGGACGTCCGAGCAGCACCCCGTCGGCCCCCATGGCCAGCGCCTTCAGCACATCGGTTCCGCGACGAATCCCGCCATCCACGAGCAGCGTCCCGCGTCCGGCCATCGCGTCCGCCACCTCGGGCAACGCGCGCGCCGTGGGAATCGCGGTGTCGAGCTGCCGCCCTCCATGATTCGACACGATGACCCCCGACGCGCCGGCGTCGAGCGCCAGGGTCGCGTCGTCGCCGCGGACGATCCCCTTCACGAGGATCGGCAACGCAGTGATCGACTGCAGCCATTCGAGATCGCGCCACGAGATGCTCGCATCCCAGTGCTGCTCCACGAACGTCGCCAGCGACGACGCGGTAGCCCCCCGGGCGGCCAGCGTATCGCGAGGCCCACCGGTCAGGTTGGGAACGGGGGTTCCGGCCGGCACGTGGAACCCGTTGCGGATGTCGCGCTCGCGGCGCCCGAGCATGGGAGAATCCACCGTCAGGACCAGCGCATCGCACCCCGCCGACTCGGCACGTTGGACGAGCGCTCGCGACGCCTCGCGATCCCGATAGATATACAGTTGGAACCAGAGTGGCCCGCGACAGGCCGCCCGCACCTCTTCGATCGACGTGGTCGACAACGTCGAAAGAATCATCCCGGTCCCGGTGGCACCAGCCGCCCGCGCCGTGGCGCGCTCTCCGTCGGGATGCGCCATCTGCTGGAACGCCATCGGCGCGACGAACAGGGGCCAGGACAGCTCCTGCCCGAGAATCGTACAGGCCAGCGAGCGCTGGGAGACGTCGCGCAGCACACGGTAGCGCAGGGAGACCGCATTCCACGCCGCGCGGGCGGTGGCGAGCAACACTTCGTCGCCGGCACCACCGGCATAGTAGTCGTAGACCATCTGCGAGAGCTCGCCGATGGCAGCGGTCTCAAAATCGGCGAGGTTGATCAGCGGGGTCCCTTCGGTCATGAGCGCTCGGTGGGGGCGGGAACTGAAACGGCCATCCGCACGTAGAATGGCGCAGAGGCTTCGCCTTCGCCAATTTCCAAGCACTTCTACCGAGGATCCCCCCAATGCGCACCCGCCGCCTGCTCACCCTCGTTGCCCTCATGACCGTCGCCGCGCAGGCGTCCGCTCAGGGCTCCGACCCCGCCAAGCCCGCCACGCCGCCCGCCGCGCCGTCGGCCGACGTCAATCCGGTCGGGAGCTATGTCGTGAACCTCACCGCGCAGGGCAATCCGATGGCGCTGACGGCGAAGATCGAAAAGAAGGCCGACGGCGCGCTCGCCGGCGCCGTGATGAGCGATGCCTTCCCGCCGATGCCGATCACCAGCGTGAAGGTCGCCGGCGCGAAGATCACCCTGACCATCACCGCCCCGGACGGATCCGAGGCCACGATCAACATGGAACTCAAGGGCGACGACGTGACCGGTGACTGGAGCATGCCGAACGACGGCTCCAAGATCGTGGGCAAGAAGCTGCCGTAGCCGGCACCCTGCGGGCAACGGGGGCGCTGGACCCTTGGGTCCAGCGCCCCCGTGTTCACATCCGGCCGCCCGATGCCGGATCTGGCGTGAAGTCCTCGCCGGGATTGATGAACTGGTCTTTCTCGATCTGGTACTGCTTGTCGTAGAGCTCCTTGTACCGACCAGCCGTGGCGATCAGCTCGCGATGGTTGCCGCGCTCCACGATCTCACCGTGCTCGAGCACGAGAATCTGGTCCGCACTTTGAATGGTGCTGAGCCGGTGCGCGATCACGAACGTCGTGCGACCGGCCCGCAGCGCCCGCAGGCCATCGCGGATATGCTGCTCGCTCTCGGAGTCCAAGCTGCTCGTGGCTTCGTCCAGGATCAGGATCTTGGGATCCGCGAGAATCGCGCGTGCGATCGCGATCCGCTGGCGCTGTCCACCGGAGAGCTTCACCCCGCGCTCACCGACGATCGTCTCGTAGCCATCCGGGAAGCCGGCGATGAACTCCTCGCAATGCGCGACCTTGGCCACGGCCTCCACCTCGGCGCGGGTCGCCCCGGGTTTTGAGAAGGCGATGTTCTCGGCGATCGTGCCGTCGAACAGGAAGTTGTCCTGCAGCACCACGCCCAGATGCTTGCGGTAGTCCTTGAGGCGCACCGTCTGCAGATCGCGTCCGGCAATGAGAATCTCGCCGCGCAGGGGACGTTCGAAGGCCATGATCAGCGAGATCAGGGTGCTCTTCCCCGAACCGCTGCTTCCGACCAAGGCGGTCGTGGTCCCTTCCGGCGCGACGAAGCTCACTCCCTTGATCACCGGCACGTCCTTGCGGTATTCGAACCAGATATCCTTGAACTCGATCGCGCCGTCGGCGGTCCTGAGCACGGCGCGATTCGCGTCGTCGGCGTCCTCGGTCGGTGTGGTCATGATCTCGCGGATGCGGTCGAGCCCCGCGAAGGCCTCGCTGATCTGCGTGCCGATGGCGGCCATCTGCACCACCGGAAAGGTCACAAGTCCCACGAAGAACACGTACATCACGAATTGGCCTGACGTCATGTGGCCGGCGAGGATGTCCCGACCGCCGATGACGGTCATCAGCACGCCGACCACGCCGATGATCACGGTCGAGAAGGCCGTCACCGCCGATGTGCCGGTGATCGTGCTGGCGATATTGCGGTACAGCTTGTGCGCGCCTTTCGTGAAGACGATCTCCTCACGCTTCTCGGCGGTGTAGACCTTGACGACGCGCGCGCCGCCCAAGGCCTGCCCCAATCGCCCCGAGACCTCGGCCGAGATCTTTCCCCGCTCGCGGAAGACCGGGCGCAACTTCGTGAAGGCGTAAGCCATGACCGCACCGAAGCTCCCGATCACCGCCAGCATCGCGAGCGTGAGCCGCCAGTTGAGCCAGAACAGCGCGCCCAGGGCGATGACCGCGGTCACGAGTCCGCCGACGAGCTGAATGATCCCCGTGCCGACCAGGTTGCGCACGCCCTCGGCATCGCTCATCACGCGTGAAATCAAGATGCCGCTCTGCGTCGAGTCGAAGAAACTGACCGGCAGATGCAGGAGACGAGCCTGCACCCGCCGCCGCATATCGGTGATGGCGCGCTGGCCGGCGAGACTCACGACCTGCGACAGCGCGAACGAACTCGCGGCCTGGATGACCGTGGCGATGCCGGACGCAATGGCGATCGGCATCAGCAGGTCCGTGCGCTGCTTGGTGAACACGTCGTCGATCAGCCACTTGGAGCTCGCCGGCAGGACGAAGCCGGCGGCCCGGTTGATGAGCATCAACGTCAGGCCGAGCGCCAGCTGCCAGCGGTGCGCGTACATCAGCACACGCGCTTCCTGCCAGGCGTTGTTGTAGTTGACCTTCTTCTTCTTCTTCGGTGCGGCGTCAGCCATTGGAGACTCGTTCCAGAGTTGGGACCGGGACGCGTACGGGGCGTCCCGCCGCCGCGAGAATCGCGGCCGGGTCATTCGACAAAATTCCGTTCACCCCACCGGCCCAGAATCGCTGGGCCTCCAGCGGATCATCAACGGTCCACACGTGCGTCGGGATACCAGCTTTCCGCCCCATTTTCGCGAAGCGTCGCACGGGGAGCGAGCGACCCGCATACTGCGAAGGAATGATACACGCGTGGAACGGCAGCGTCGCCGGTCCACCCGGCAGCAGGGTCCGCAGCTTCAGTCGCCGCATCTCGGTGGTGCTCGCGCCCGTGGCCAGACCGGCGGCCCGGAACGGGAGCAACGCTGCATCAGTGAACGATCCGATGACGCATCGGTGTTCCGCCCCGAAACGGCGGATGAGGCGCAGCGATTCGGTGACGGCGTCGGCGACCTTCAGTTCCAGGATGAAGGGCATATCACCGATGGCTTCCAGCATCTCTTCCAGCGTCGGAATCCCGATGCCGCGCCCGCGCCACGGGTGCGAACGCCCTCCGTCCGGCGTGAACCCGAACCCCGCGTCCAGCGCCCGAAGCTCTCGGAGCGGCTGACGCGCCACTGGCCCGGTGCCGTTGGTCGTCCGCTCCAGCGTGGCATCGTGGAATGCAACGACCCTTCCGTCGGCACTGACGCGGACATCGAACTCCACGGCATCTGCTCCCAGATCGATCCCCGACCGGACCGCCATCACGGTGTTCTCCGGGCGCTGCGCGGAGTTGCCGCGGTGTGCGATCACGGGCCGCGCTGAGGGATCCACGAGGATGGACATCATGGAAAGATACAGCAAGGAGAAAGGGAGGCGGGCCGAAGCCCGCCTCCCTTTCTCCTTGCTGCCGTGGTGCTACCGGCCCTTGAGGAGGCTTAGAACTCCCAACGGAGGCGGGTCATGATCAGGCGGCCGATCTGCGGCGTGCCGACGAACGTGGCCACGCGGGTGTCGAACAGATTGCTGACCGTGAGGGCCATGGAGGTGTTCTTGGCCAGGCGGAACGAGGTGCCGACGTCGGCGAGCGTGTACGCCGGGACCGACGGATACAGCGCCGTGCCGCTCGGATTCGGCGGCGTGCCGAGCGAGTTGAGCAATCCCGAGTTGACCGGGAACGCATCGCTGAAGCGCAGCGAGGCGTCGAAGCTCAAGCCGTCGGTGTCGTCATTGTAGCGGACCGTGGTCGACGCCCGATACTTCGGGGAGTTCGACATCAGCGGGTTGATGGTGCCACCGATTTCCGGGAACACGATCTTGCCCATGTGGGAGAAGGTCCCGGACCACATCCACTTGTCGTTCATCTGGTAGTCGAACGCCACGTCGATGCCGTGGACGTCGATTTCACCCAAGCCCTGCGTGTAGGTGGCGATGATCGACTGGTCGCCGCCGAGCGTCGGGTTCGTGAACGCCAGCGCGCCCTGCGGGAGCTGCGCCATGAGCGGCACGAGGTTGCCGGCATACGCGGCAGCGGTCGGGTCGGCCTGCGCCTTCGCCATGCCCCCGGCCTGCAGGCCAAGGGAGATGTTGGTCGTCAGGTACGCGCCGAGCGTCGTCGGATCGTAGAAGACGAGCGGGTTGGCCTGGCCGATCGGGGCGCCGACGCCGGTGCGGATCTGGTACCACAGATCCACCGAGACCCGGAGCTTGTCGTTGATGATCCCCTTGTAGCCGAGTTCCATCGTGTTGTCGAAGCTCGCCGAGAGCGGCGAGAGATCCTTGGCATCAGCGGCGGTGACCGCCGTGGAGCCGATGCGGAGCACGGTGCCGATGTTCGCGGCGGTCGGGCGCAGCGTGGAGAGGATCGGGTTGAGCGACGTCAGGAGCCCGGTGAGGGCGGCCTTGTTGGCGGCCGACAGCGTGCTGGTCGGCAGGCCCGCGATGATCGTCGGGAATGCCGCGATGAAGCCCGGGAAGGCGACGGCCGCCGAGGAGTTCTGGTTCGAACCCGTGCCGGCCGCGACCCACGGCGAGTGCATGCAGATGCCGGCGTTGATCGTGTTGTCGCAGCTGCGCGCGAACTGCCACCCCTGCTTCGCGGGGTTGCCGATGACGCGCAGGGCGAAGCCCGGCGCCTGGTTCGGATTGGAAACCTGGTCGAGGAAGTACGAGAAGCTCGCCGGCGAGTTGAAGGCGCGGCTGAAGGTCAGGCGGATGTTGTTCGACTCGTTGGCCTTGTAGACGAAGGCCATGCGCGGCGAGAACTGCGACCCGTTGATCCGATCCGTCATGTCGCCACGGATCGCGCTCACGAAGTTGAGTTTCGGGGTCAGCGGCGCGTCGGCCTGCAGGTAGGCGCCGTACTCGAGGATGTCGGTCGCGCCCTCGTTGCGACCGAAGATCGAGCCTTCCGAGCGCGGGGCCGTCTTGATGTAATCGGCGCCGGCGACGAACTTGGCCGCCCCGATGTTGAAGCCCTGTTGGACCTGGCCCACGAGCACCGTCGACTTGTCCACGACCGGGATGCCGGTGCGCAGGTAGTACGTGCCGCTCAGGTCACTCGGGTTCGCGTTGCCGGAGTTGTTGGTGTTCAAGAACACCTGCGCGAAGAACTTCTTGTAACGGAATCGGTCCTGGAAGTTCGAGTAGGTCCAGTTCTTGACCTGCGCCGCGCCGAATGCGGTCGTGATCTCGATGGCGCTTCCCACCTTGGTGTAGCCGGTGGTGAAAATGTTCTCGACCTCGTCGCTCGGCTTGTAGTCGAGGCGGAACTCGCCGGTGTAGCGGTTCAGGTTGAAGTCGCGCTTGAGCGGCGTGCCGGCGCGGCCGGTCGGAGCCGTCGACGGGAACACCGTGGGCTCGTTGGGGTCGTTGTACGTCCAGTCGGTGCCCTTCATGTACTCGCCGGAGAGCTTGTAGCCCCAGGAACTGCCGAGCGTGCCGGCGTGACGGAACGCGCCGCGCATCAGCGCCTGGCCGCCGCCGTCAACCGTGAAGTTCGTTCCCTGCGACTTGAACGGCGACTTGGTGATGATGTGCATCACGCCGTTGGCCGAGTTCGGCCCGTAGAGGGCGGAGGCCGGACCGTTGAGCACTTCGATGCGGTCGATGTCGTCGTTCGTGCCCGTGAAGAGGAAGGGCACGTTCACGCGCAACGACGGGACGCCGGCGAAGCGATAGTCCTGCAGGTTCAGCATCGCGCCCGAGAAGGCGTTGTTGAAGCCGCGCGAGACGATGTTCGACTGCACGAGGCCGCCCTGCGACACGGAGAGGCCGGGGGTCGTTCCGAGCACGCCCGAGAGCGCCGGGGTGACGGTGTTCGCGATCCGCTCCGAGGTCACGACGGAGATCGAGGCCGGGGCATCGAGCACCTTGCTCGGCGTCGCACCACGCGAGTCGGTCGTCACGACTGGGTTGAGGATCGCGGCGACTTCCGCCATCGCCACATTCACCGTCGCGGTGCCGCCGGCGGTCACGGTGACTCCATCCACACGCTTCAGGGAGTGACCGAGCTTGGTCACGACGACCGTGTACGACCCGGCCGCAAGACCGCCGAGTCGGTACGTGCCGTTCTGACCCGAGATCACTGACGCGGCGGTCGTGGTTCCCGAGAGCGCCTGCACGTTGGCACCGCTGAGCGCAGCACCCGTACCCGCGTCGGTGACCTTACCCGTGATGGTCCCCGCCTGGGCCGACGCAGTCTGCGCGAGCCCGACGAACGCCAACACGGCGAACAGTCGACTGACGAATCGTCCAACCATAGATGCACCTCGTTTGGATGTGAACTGCCGGAACCGGAGCTCCGGTCCTGCCGAGCGCTGCTAACGATTTTCGTGCGAAATGGGACTGCACAAACTTTGCGGTTCATCCCCCATGACGCAAGACGCGCCAACCGGTCATGGGGAAACGAAAATCTCCCGAGCAGGGCTCGGATGTGGAAAACTACCCGTTGTGGGGGACATCTGCGCGAACGCAGGTGCGTCAGCGATCGCCCGTGCCGGTGGAGTCGAGGGCAATCACGCGGCGGACGCCCTTCCACTGCAGGCCGCCAGGCGCGCGGTACTTCATGACCGAGGCCTCAACCACGCGGTGGTTCGAACTCGAGGCGTGGATCATGTTCCCGTTGCCGATGTAGATCCCGACATGGGAGATCCGGGATCCCTTGCCGAACACCAAGAGGTCGCCGGGCTGCATCTCCGACGTGTCCTTCCCCACGGAGCCGCCCAACTTGGCCAGTTCGGCGGCACGGTGCGGGAGGTCGATGCCGAGCTTGGCGAAGACGTACTTTACGAAGCCCGAGCAGTCGAGCCCCTTGTCGGGGTTGGTGCCGGCCCACTTGTACTTCACGCCGAGCAACTGATTGGCGTGCTCGATGATCGAGTCCCGCTGGGTGCTGTTGATGCTGGCGAGGTTCGCGAACGGCGCCTTCTGATTGACCGGACGCTCGAGCAGTGCCTTGAGCGGCGCCTTGGGCTTCACCTTTTTGGCGGTGCGCGACGTCTGCACCCGTGTCTGCGCGCGCGCGACCGCGGGTGCCGCGAGGGCACCGCAGAGGAGCGTGGCGATCAACAGGGGGCGCAGGTGCAACGGCGTGTCCTCACGGAGGGAACTTCGACGTCGGAAATCTAACCCATTTCCGGGCCGGGGGGAACCTCACTCCCGGTAGGCGACGCCGGCATTGCCCGTTTCCCGGATCTCGACCAGGGCCAGCCCGGGGAGGGTGGCTTGCAGCGCGCGCCAGATCCACTGGGCCAGGAGCTCGCTGGTCGGGTTTTCGAGCCCCGGGACCGCGTTCAAATAGCGGTGGTCGAGCTGCTCGTGCAGGGGGGCCCAGGCGCGTCGCACATCGTCAAAATCCACCACGAAGCCCGTTGCGGGATCGATCGGGCCGCGCACGGTGAGGCGAACCAGAAAGGTGTGGCCGTGGCGTCGGGCGCAGGGGTGCTCCGGGGGGACGCCGGTGAGCTGCCGCGCGGCGGCCAGCGTGAACTCGACGGAGGCCTCGCAGGTGTAGCCGGGGGTGCCGGCTGCGGAGGGTCGCGGGTGCTCGCTCACCGGATCCCGACGGCTTTGTGGCTTTGGACGCTCAGGCGCCAGGACGGATGTGCGAGGCAGTACGCGATCGCCGACGCGGTGTTGGCGCGCGTCACGGCGTCGTCCTTGGCGTCCAGAGGTTGCAGGAAGAAGTGGGTGAAATCCATCTGTGCGAAACGCTCCGGGGCGCCGTCGGGATGTTCCTGCGGGAAGACCAACTTGAGTTCGTGGCCGGTCCTCAGCACCAGGTCGGCGCCCGCTTTGGGGCTCACGCAGATCCAGTCGAGGCCGAGCGGCGCAGGCTGCGTCCCATTCGTCTCGACGGCCACGGAAAAGCCGCGGTCGTGGAGCGCCGTGATGGCCGGCGCGTCGAGCTGGAGCAGGGGCTCCCCCCCGGTGCAGACGACGAACCGCCGTCCGCCGCTGCCGGCGGGCCAGCGCGCGGCGACATGATCCGCGAGGAGGTCCGGGGTTTCGAACTTGCCGCCGTCGGGACCGACACCGACGAAATCGGTATCACAAAAGCGGCAGACGGCACTCGAGCGATCAGCGTCGCGCCCGGTCCAGAGATTGCACCCGCTGAAGCGGAGGAACACGGCGGGGCGTCCGGCATGGAATCCCTCGCCCTGCATCGTGTAAAAACACTCCTTCACGGTATACGTCACGGGCGATACTCGGCCGGATCCTCGGTCCCCGCCTGCTCGAAGCCGCGGAGCCGCAACTGGCACGCATCGCATCGACCGCACGCGGAGCCGCCGGGCGCGGGGTCGTAGCAACTCGAGGTCAGGGAATAGTCCACGTCCATCGAGAGTCCGAGCTCGATGATCGCCTTCTTGCTGAGCTGCATCAGCGGGGTGCGGATGTTCATGCGCGCGGTCCCCTCGACACCCGAGCGCGTGGCGAGATTCGCCATCGTCTCGTAGGCGCGGATGTACTCGGGGCGACAGTCGGGGTACCCGCTGTAGTCCAGCGCATTCACGCCGATGAAGATGTCGGTGGCGTGGAGCACTTCCGCCCACGCGAGCGCGAATGAGAGGAAAATCGTATTGCGCGCCGGCACATAGGTGATCGGGATGCCGTGCATGAGGTCGTCGGGCGACCGATCCTTCGGCACCGCGATGTCGCTGGTGAGCGCCGAGCCCCCGAACTGGCGCAGGTCGATGTCGGCGACGACATGGCGCGCCACGCGATACTGGTCGGCGATCCGCCGAGCGCGGTCGATTTCGACCCCATGACGTTGTCCGTAGCGGAAGGTGAGCGCGTTGATCTCGTAGCCTTCCTTGGTCGCGAGCGCGAGCAGGGTGGTGGAGTCGAGTCCCCCGCTCAGCAACAGCACCGCTGGCGTTCCCATGCGCCTACGCCTCCTGTGCGGCCGGTTGTTGCTGCGACAGACAGTGCAGCGTGCCGAGTCCCCAGACGAGGTCCACGGCGTGGATCCCCACGATTTCACGATCGGGCATCAGGTCGGCGAGGATGGTGAGGGCGACCCGATCGTTCGGGTCATTGAAGGTCGGCACGAGCACGACGCCGTTGGCGATGTAGAAGTTGGCATAGCTGGCCGGGAGCCGTTGGCCATCCATCATCACCGCGCGCGGATAGGGCAAGGGGATGACCTGAATCGGCGCGCCGGTCGCATC
>CAXBQP010000049.1:0-22363 GCA_963978095.1 uncultured bacterium
CTGATGCTGCTGGCATAGGAAGCCGTTGGCACGGAGGTTGCTTCGCCCCTTCCGGAACAGGGAGGGTGAAATGATTCAACGCCGTCGACTTCTGATCGGAGCGGGTCTGGTTGCGGCCGGCGCCATGGCCGCACCGGCCGTACTGCGTGCGCAGTCCAAGACCATCAAGATGGGCGCGCTGCGGCTGGTCCATTCGATGCCGCCCTTCTTCTATGAGAAGTACGCGCCCGAGGGCGTCAAGATCGAGATCGTGATGTTCGACAGCCCGACCGACGGCAAGAACGCCGTGGTCACCAAGTCGGTCGATTTCGGCACTTTCGGCATCGCCGCCGCCATCCTGGGCGGCGCGGCGGGCGAGCCGGTGGTGGTGGTCGGCGCGATGTCCAACAAGGGCATGGGCGTGATCTCCAAGGCCGGCTCGGACATGAAGACCGTCAAGGATCTCAAGGGCCACAAGGTCGGCATCTGGCCGGGCTCGACGCAGGAGGTCTTCATCTTCGAGCGGCTGAAGATGGAAGGCATGACGGTCAAGGACATCACGCCGGTGCGCGTGCCGTTCGGCGAGATGCCGGCGATGCTGGCGCGCGGCGACATCGACGCCTATGTCGGCGCCGAGCCGGGACCGGCGCTGTCGATCACCTCGGGTGCGGGCCAGCTGGTCGAGTATCCCTATTCGACGCCGATGGGCGGCCTCAACATGATCCTCGGCACGCACGAGGAGACGGTCGCCAGGAACCCCGACCTCGTCCGCACCATGCTGAAGATCCAGCGCCAGGCGGCCGAGTACATGATGGCCAACAAGCCGGCCGTCGTGGACGCCACGGTGCAGAAGCTCCTCACCGGGTACACGCGGGAAGCGGGGGTGCGCAACCTGGAGCGGCGCATCGCGGACATCTGCCGGGCGGTGGCGGTGGACGTGGTGGGGCGGCCGCGGCTGCTCCGGTTGGTGCGACGGTCGCTGGTGCTCCGGCCCCCGGCGCGGCCTTCCCGGGCGGTGGTCGTGGAGGCGCAGCGGCCGTGCCGACCGGGCGTGGCGGCGGGCAGGACCGCGAGTGGTATCGCGGCATCCAGTTCACCCAGGAAGACATCAACACGTTCACGCGCCGCTCCAATACGAACTACATGGAAACGGGCGTACTCTCCTCGCTGCAGCTCACCGCGATGTTCCCCGCGATGGTGCTGGAGAACTTCTACATCAAGACGCGCAACTCGATCGAGGAAGGCAAGCACAAAGCGCCGTACGGCTTCGTGGTCCCGGTGCAGCGCGACATGACCAAGGTCGCGGAGTTCATCAACATCCTGCGCATCCAGCGCATCGAGGTCGGCCAGGCCACGGCGGCATTCAAGATCGGCACCACCACGTATCCGGCGGGCTCGTACGTCATCAAGCGCGACCAGCCCTACGGTCGCCTCGCCAAGAACCTGATCGAGAAGCAGAACTATCCGGATCAGCGGTTGAACACGTACGACGACAGCGGCTGGTCGATGGGGATGGCCTTCAATATCGACTACGCGGAGATCGCGGATTCGGCGATCCTGAACGTTGCCGCGACGCCCGTCGAGAAGGTGAAGCTGGCGGGGAAGACCACCGGTGCCGGCACGGCGGGGATCGCGGTCGCGCATCTGGGCTCCAACAACATGATCTCGCTGCGCTACAAGCTGAAGAACGTGCCGATGCAGATCGCCGAGAAGTCGTTCACCGTCGACGGCGTCGAGTTCCCGGCGGGTTCGTTCATTATTGCTGACATGGCGCAGGCCAACGCCGTGCGCGCGGCGGTGCAGGAACTCGGCCTGACGGCCGCCAATCTCACCGCCAAGCCCTCGGTGCCGACGCACGATGCCGATGTGCCGCGCATCGCGATCTTCTCCACCTGGGGCGGCACGCAGAACCTCGGATGGTACCGTCTGACCTTCGATCAGTTCGGCGTGCCGTACGACCTGATCTACAAGGAGCAGGTGAAGCTCGGGAATCTCCGCGCCAAGTACGATGTGATCCTGATGGCGGAGCAGAACATGAGCAAGCAGACCGTGCTCGCCGCGCCCGCTGCCAAGCCGCAGCCGTACAAGAAGAGCGAGAAGTATCAGTTCCTCGGCATGTACGGAGAGACCGATGACATGTCCGGCGGCATCGGCCAGGAGGGGGTCGATGCCTTTGCCGCCTTCCTCGACGCCGGCGGCACGCTGATCGCCGTCGGTGACGCGGCGCGCCTGCCAATCGACTTCGGCTGGGCGCGCAGCGTCGACAAGGCGCCGGTGCCCGGGCTGACGTCGCAGCGTCCGCTCGTGCAGGGCGAGATCGTGCGGCCGGAGCATCCGGTGTTCTATGGCTACTCGGCCACCAAGATGCCAGTCAAGTATGTCGGCGGCAGTCCGCTCAAGGTCGGCGTGGCCGACGAAGGGAATGTGCTCGCCCGCTATGTGGGCGGTGACGCTGCCGTCCTCTCCGGGCTCATGACGGGCGCCGATTCGCTCCGTGGGAAGCCGTACGCGGTGGACATCCCGCAGGCCTACAAGGGGCATGGACGGGTGGTGATGTTCTCCAACAATCCGATCTACCGGTGGCAGAACCACGGCGAGTTCAACATGATCTTCAACTCGGTGCTCAACTGGAACGACGAGCCCAAGCCCGAAGCGCCGAAGATCGTGCCGTAGCGGCTCGACATCCGCGAACGAAAGGGGCGGCGACTGATGCTCGGTCGCCGCCCCTTTCGCTCTCGCTTCCTCGAGGTTCAGGCCACTGGTTCGATGGCGTACTTGAACAAACAGAGACGCCCCTGCTCGACGCCCGTGAACTGGAGCAAGCGGGTTCCGCGCGTCAGGCGTCCCGCGTTCGTGCTCACTGGCACTTCCCCAGATCGACCTTCGCCGTGGCGCCGCGCGCCACCGAGACGTCTGCCGACATCGACGTCCCCTTCAGCTTGCAGCTCACCGTCCACTGCTCGGGAATGAGTTCCTGCCCGTGCTGGCTCGGACGCGACGACGGGTTCACATGCCAGAGGAATGGCCCACGCCCCTTGGGTACGACCGTCGTGGCGGTCAGCTCCATCGGTTGCTTGATGATCGGGCCGCGCGTGCTGTCGCGGTCGCTCAGCAACACTGGCGCCGATTCGAGCACGATCTTCTTGCGCAGCGTGAGCGTCGCACCGGCTGGCGCCTTGATCTCGAGCACGGCGTGCAAGGCTGGGTCGGCCGCGGCTTCGAGGAGGCGCAGGTAGCCGGCACGCGAGCTCGATCCGGGATACGCCCCGGTGCCGAAGTACTGATCGACGACGAACGAGTACGCTGGGTGGAACCCGCGATTGCCGGGCGTATTCTCGAAGGTGAAGGCGTAGGTGCCGGCGGTGTAATACGCCTGTTCCTCCATCGTCCCGCTCGCGTTGTAGTAGACCTTGGGCCACGGGCCGGCGTCCCACTTGAGGTCCTTGCCGAGGAGCTGCGCGACCGAGTCGTACTGCGCCACATCGAACGGAGTCGGCTCATCGGTGGTGCTCGGCACGCGCAGCACCTTCGCGTCCGGCGTGTGATTGCTGAGCGCCACGACGACCTGATGCGAGGCGAAGAGGTCGCGCATATTCTGGATTTCGGGCTCCGAGAAGGGAGCCGCACCGCGGTAGCTTTGGCCGTTGGGTGCCGCGTTGGCGCCGATGCCGCCCCAGAAGGCACCATAGTTGCGGTTGAGATCGACGCCCGCCCCAGCGTTCAGCGGATTGGCGCACTCGGCGTACGTCGGATCCTTGCCGTCGGCGACGCGGCAGTTCTTCCGCTTCTGCTCGTTGATGAGCGTGCGCGAGAGGTCGAACCCGTCGGGATTCACGATCGGCACGGCGATGAAGCGGACCTTGTCGAGCGCCGCCGTGATGCGAGGATCCTTGCCGTCGTTCTGCAGCAGGTCGTGGATGAACTCGAGGGTGAGTTCGACCGTCGGCCACTCGCGGGAGTGGTGCAGCCCGGTCATCACGAACACCGGCTTCCCCGAGGGGGTCTTCACATCGTGCGTGATCTCGAGCGCCCAGACGGTGCTCCCGAGGTTCGTCTTGTGCGGGAGGGCGAAGCGCTTGACCTTGGTGGGGAAGGACGCCTCGATCCGCTCCATCTCGAGGTTGGCCTCGGTGAGCGTGCGGTAGGTGACGCGCCCGGTCGGGAGGGGAGACGAGGTCAGCGGGGGCGTGGCGGGTTGCTGTTGTCCGCTTCGGCCTCCGCCCGGGGCACCCGCCGGCGGGCCACCCTGCGCGAGGAGGGAGGAGGAGAGCACGGTCAACAGCGCGGCAGCGGCACGTGAGCGGGTCATGAGCGTAGGTCAGGGGGCGTGGGGGAGACTCGGATATTCTACGCGACGGCGCGTGATGGCGCTGTCGGCCGGGAGGCTGAGCGGCCTCAGGCCGATCGCAATACCGCGGAGGCTTCCGGCGAGACCGTGCGCTCCAGTTCGGCCGGGAACTTCCGGAACCAGCTCGAGAGGATCAGCAACTCATCCACTTCATGCGCGGGAACGGTCGTCGGCGCCCGCTCGGTGCTGCCGAACACCTCCGCGGCGCGAGCGGCGAGCTGGGCCTCCGCCCGCGCGTCCTTCGCCGCCGGAAGCACCTCGCGCACCCGACCACGCCGGATGATGTACGCCCGATCGTCGTCCCCCCACCCGGGCACGGTATACACGAACGAGAGCGACTCCACCGCGAACCGGAGTCGCGCGAACTGCTCGCGCAGCCCCTCCAACCGTTGGATCTTGTCACGCAGCAACGCCGCCCGCTCGAACTCCAGCCGGTCGCTCGACTCCTCCATCGCCCGCCGCAACGTCGCGATCGGGGCCTCATGCGTCCCCTCGAGGAACTCCCGGGCCGCCGTGAACCGCTCCCGGTACTGCGCCACCGTCGTCGCCGCCACGCAGGGCCCGAGACATTTCCCGATCTCGTGGCGGATGCACCCGGGGGTCCTCGGCGGGACGTTCGGGAACTCCACCTGGTCGCTGAAGTGCATAGGCATGTCGTTGCGACAGTCCCGCAGCCCCAGCACATCGTTCAACTCCCGCAGCGCCTCCTCCAACTGGTGCGCGCCGTTGAACGGGCCGAAGTACACGCCGCTGTCATCACTCCCCGCGCTGCGTGCTACCGTCAGCTTGGGCGCGCTCCCTCGCGACATCCGGATGAAGGCATGATGCCGCGCATCGCGCTTCATCATCACATTGAAGCGTGGTCGCCACCGCTTGATGAGTCGCAACTCCGACAGCAGCGCCTCGAACTCGCTCGGGAGGTACTCCCACCGCACCTCCGCCGCTTCGCGCAGGATCCGCGCCCCCTTCTCGGCGGGGTACTCCGCGCGGAAGTAGCCCATGAGCCGCGTGCGCAGCTTCTTGCTCTTTCCCACGTAGATGATCTCCCCTTCGGGCGAGATCATGTGATAGACGCCCGGACGATCCCTGAGCTCCGCCTTCACGGTCGCGTGCATCCGCTCCACACGCGCCTCGGCCTCGGGCGACGCCGAGCGCGGCGTGCGTCGGCGTCGACTCATCGTTGGCACTCCCGGCACCAGAAGGTCGCGCGCCGCTCGAGTCGATGGTGTGTTGCGATCGGCGTGCCACACCGCAGGCACGGGGCCTCCGCGCGACCGTACACCTGCAGCTGTCCGGCGAAGCTGCCGCGATTCCCCGCCGGGTCGCGATAGTCGCGGAAGGTCGTCCCACCTGCCGCGATCGACGCGGTCAACAAACGCCGGAGTTCGCCGAGGATGGCCGCCCCCTCCGCGTACGTCACCCGCGCACCCGCGCGCGACGGCGCCACCCGAGCCGCCCAGAGCGCCTCGTTCGCGTAGATGTTCCCGACCCCCGCCACCACTCGCTGGTCCATCAGCACCGTCTTGATCGCCCTCCGGGATGCCCGAATGGAAACCGAAAACGCGTGCGCTGTCAAATCGGCGTCGAGGGGCTCCGGGCCGATCCGCGCGTCCCACGCGGCGAACCGGTCAGGGTCCATCAGGGCGACGGTGCCGAGCCGCCGGACGTCACGGTATCGGAGCGGGCGGCCGTCATCGAGCATCAGGGTGAGTGCGGTGTAGTCGGCGGTCGGATCCTCCCCGGTGATCGCCGTCCGCGCCCCCTCGCCCGCTGCACGCTGCGGACGTGCATCGACGAACAGCCCGCCCGTGAACCGCGGGGTCACCACGATCCGGTCACCCGAGGAGAGATCGAGCACCACGCATTTCGCCCGTCGCCAGCAGCGATCGATGCGTGCGCCGGTCACCTGCGCGGTGAATGCCGGCGCTGTGGCCTCGCGCAGGATGTCCGCGCGCGCGACGATCGCCGCGGTGATGGTCGTGCCCCGCACGCGCGCATCGAGGGCGCGTGCGATCGTTTCCGTCTCAGGGAGTTCCGGCACGCCGCGCGATCTCGCGCCAACCGATGTCGCGCCGCAGCTGGGCGCCCTCGAACCGGATGCGCGCCGCGTGCTGCACACTTCGCGCTTGCGCCTCCGCCACGGTGGCGCCGAGGGCGGTGACGGTCAGGACGCGCCCCCCCGCCGTGCGCAGGACTCCATCCGCGTCGCGGGTCGTCCCGGCGTGGAAGACGATCACGTCCTGCTCGGGCGCCGGCAGCGTGATCGCATCACCGCTCCGCACCTTGCCGGGATACCCGCCGGCCGCGACCACCGTCGTGACGGCGGCGCGCGGCGAGAAGCGGAGCGGCGTCGCGTTCGCCAGTGAACCCCCGGCCGCGATCTCGCGCATCGGGGCGAGCAGGCTCGAGGTCATGAGCGGGAGCACGACCTCCGTTTCCGGATCGCCGAAGCGGCAGTTGAACTCCACCACCTTCGGGCCAGCGGGGGTGAGCATCAGCCCCGCGTAGAGCAATCCGGTGAAGGGGCATCCCGCCTCGCGCAGGGCGACAAGCGTGGGGTGGAAGACGCGCTCCATGGTGATGTCGGCGATCTCGGCGGTCGCGATCCCCACCGGTGCATACGCCCCCATCCCGCCGGTGTTGGGGCCGGTGTCCCCCTCGCCGATGCGTTTGTGATCCTGCGCGGCGACCATCGGCAACACGTGCGTGCCGTCGGTGAGCGCGAAGACGGAGATCTCCTCTCCCGTCATGAACTCCTCGACGAGCACCTCATGCCCTGCCTCGCCGAACGCGTTCCCCTCGAGCATCATCGCGATCGCCGCATCCGCCTCAGCGATCGACATCGCGACGACCACGCCCTTTCCCGCGGCGAGCCCCGAGGCCTTCACGACCACCGGCGCTCCGAGGCGCCGCACCTCCGCCTTGGCCTCGTCCGCGCGGGTGAAGGTACGCGCGCTCGCGGTCGGCACGCCCGCGGCGAGCATCAGCTCCTTGGCGAACCGCTTCGAGGTCTCGATCCGCGCCGCGTTGCGCGTGGGGCCGAAGATCGGGAGGCCCTCTCGGAGGAAGTGATCCACGATCCCGAGGTCGAGCGGCGCTTCGGGCCCCACGATGGTGAGCCCCACCTGCTCGCGACGCGCGAGCGCCGCAAGTCCCGCGATGTCGGTCGCGGAGACAGAGGCGCAGCGTCCGAGTGTGGCGATCCCGGGGTTCCCAGGGGCGGCCACGATGTCGAGCGACCGATCGTCGGCGGCGAGCTTCCAGGCGATGGCATGCTCGCGGCCGCCTCCGCCGATGATCAGGACCTTCATCGGCGGCCGCCCTTGAAGGCGTCGTCGAAGGCGTTGCGCGCGCGGCCGAGTACGTCGCCCAGCTTGTCCACCGCGGCCTTGGCCTGATCGCCGTAGTAGTGCGCGGCTTCGTTCATGTCGCGCGGCACATCCTGCTGCGCCTTGGCATCGGCACGGCGGAGGTACTCACCGCCGAGGATGCGCGCGTAGGCCCCGCTGTCGATCCAGCGCTGGAGCTCACCGGCGCGCACCGTCGCGAAGGGATGCGTGCGGCTCATCGTGTTGATGACCTTCCAGACGCGATCCACGACATCGCCTTCCGTCTCGTACTCCGCCGCCTGCGCCATGAAGGCGTCAAGATCGGTGGCATCACCGTAGTCGCGGCCGGCGGCGAGCCGCATCAGCGTGCGCATCGCGGCGTCGCGATCCTGGCAGGCGAGCAGCGCCCCGCGGTCGCTCGAGAGTTCGCTCTTGCGGTACCACTCCATCAAGGCGACATGCACCGGGAAGAGCACCGCCGCCGCCACGAAGGGCAGGGCGGTGAAGCCTGCCAGCATGATGATTTCCGCGAGCGTGCGATACACGACGTGTCCGCTGATGATATGCGCCACTTCGTGCG
Organism: uncultured bacterium; assembly: GCA_963978095.1. GTDB lineage: Bacteria > Gemmatimonadota > Gemmatimonadetes > Gemmatimonadales > Gemmatimonadaceae > Fen-1231. The sequence continues at coordinate 8,237 of CAXBQP010000049.1, forward strand.
CGATCACCATGCGGAGCCCCTCGTGGTCCAGATGCTCGAGCGCGCCGGAGGTCACGACGATGAACGGCGTGTCGAAGCCGATCGCCATGGCGTTGATCTCCGGGCTCTGCGTGACGTACAGCGGTGGCCGCTCCGGCCAATCGTAGACCGCGAGCACCTCGGTCAGGATCGCGTCGAGCTTCGGCCGCTGGGTCGGACCCACACGCACCGCGTTCGCGAGGAACAGCTGTCGGAGGCCGCGCTCGCCAAAGTACGAGAAGGTCTTGCGCGTGACCTCGTCGAAGAACGGGATCGTGCGCAGCGCGTTCAGGGCCGCGCGGTCGGCGGGGTGCTCCCACGACGGCGAGGCGATTTCGGTCAGGACGATGCGGTCAGCCACGTGTGCACTCCGGAAGGATGCGGTTGAGGGTGGAGCTGCTCTCCCACCCAACGGGGCGCGCCCTCGGAAGGTGTCGCGCCCCCCGGGACCGGTCAGAGGACCGAGAAGGCCTGTTCGAGGTCGGCGAGGAGGTCCTCGACGTCCTCGACCCCGCAGGAGAGCCGGATCAGCCCTTCGGTCACTCCGAGCTTCTGGCGCCGCTCGAGCTCCACCGAGGCATGCGTCATTGACGCCGGGTGGCTGATGAGCGACTCCACCCCGCCCAGCGACTCGGCGAGCGAGAAGACCTTCACGCGGCGGAGCACCTTGTCGGCGTTCTCCTTGGTGCCCGTCTCCACCGAGATCATCCCACCGAACCCGGACATCTGCTTGCGCGCCAGCTCGTGCTGCGCGTGCGAGGGCAGCCCCGGATAGAACACCCGTTCCGCCCCCATCCGCTGCGCGAGCCAGCCGGCGATCTGGCGCCCGTTGGCATCGTGCTGCCGCATGCGGAGCGCGAGCGTCTTGGTGCCGCGGAGCGCGAGCCATGCGTCCATCGGCCCCGGGTTCGCGCCGCCGGCATTGAGGATGAACTGCAGCCGCGCGCCCAGATCGTCGTCGTTGAGCAGGACGATTCCGCCGATCATGTCGCTGTGGCCGTTCAGATACTTGGTGGTCGAATGGAAGACCAGGTCGGCGCCGAACTCGAGCGGGCGCTGGAAATACGGCGACGCGAAGGTGTTGTCGACGATCAGCAGCACCCCGCGCCGCTTCGCGATCTCGCCGGCGGCGGCGAGGTCGGTGAGGCGCATGAGCGGGTTCGTCGGCGTCTCGAGGAAGAGGGCCTTCGTGTTCGGCTGGATCGCCTCCTCGATCAGCTGCGGGTCGCGCGTGTCGACGAAGCTGAACGATACCCCGAATCGCGTGAGGACCTTGTCCATCAAGCGATACGTGCCACCGTACACGTTCTCGCCGACCACGAGGTGATCGCCCGCGCTGAAGAGCTTGAGGATCGCATCGGTGGCGCCCACGCCGCTCGAGAAGGCGAAGCCGTGGCGCGCCCCTTCCAGCGCCGCGACGTTGCGCTCGAGCGCCTCACGCGTGGGATTCTTGCCCCGCGCGTACTCATATCCCTTGTTGACCCCCAGGCCATCCTGGACGTAGGTCGAGGTCTGCACGATCGGCGGCATGATGGCCCCGGTCGTCGGATCCGGGCGCTGCCCCGCATGGATGGTGCGGGTGGCGAACCGATAAGCGAAATCCTCGTCGAAGGCGCGGGTCATGGGTCGTGGGCCGGGCGTGGGAGAGATGCCGGAATCTAACGGGTGATGGTGATGACGCTCGGTTGCTTGTAGGCCGACAGGCGGGCCTCGCACCAGCGGCGGACCTCCGCTTCGGTGACGGCACCGGCGATCTCGACCGCCACATCGTTCTCGCGTGACGGCTCGGGAACCGCCCAGGCGCGGACCGTGGTCACGCCGGGGAGCGCGCCGATCACCCGCTCCACCTCGCGCGGATACACGTTAAATCCATTGCGCGTGAACATCGCCTTCAGGAGACCGAGGAAGCGGACGGTCCCGTCGCCGGCACGGACGCCGTGGTCCCCGGTGTGCAGCCAGCCGTCGCGCACGCGGAGACCGGTGGTGGCGTCCTGGAGGTACCCGCTGAACACATTGGGGCCGCGCACGCAGATCTCGCCGGGCGTGCCATCCGGCAGCTCGTGCCCCATCTCCGGATCGCGGATCGTCACGTCGCACCCGGGCATCGCGACCCCGAGAGTCCCGCGTCGGTTCGGGAGTCCGACCCGGTTGAAGAGCGCCACCGGAGCCGATTCCGTGAGCCCGTACCCCTGCCGCAGTTCCTGTCCGGTCGCCGCGAACCAGCGATCCTGCAACGCCTCCGCGAGCGGCGCCCCGCCGCAGATGCACAACAGCGAGTCGGGGAGGGGCACCGTGCCCCCTCGCCGCTCGATCACGGCCAGCAGCCCCGCGAAGATCGCCGGCACCCCACTCACGAAGGTGATCTCCCCGCTCGCCAGCCGATCGAGCACCACGATGGGGTTGAACCGTGGGACGGTGCTCACCGTGCCACCCGCGAGCAGGGGGCCCGTCAACGTCCCCGTCAGCCCGAAGAGATGGGCGAACGGGAGCACCGCGAGCACATGCGTCCGCCGCGTGAAGGCGGCGGCCTCCACGGTCTGCCGTGCGTTCGCGATGAGCGCCCGATGCGAGAGACGCGCACCCAGGGTGCGCCCCGCCATCCCCGAGGTGAACACCACGGCGCACTCCTCGTCGCGCCCTCCCGCGTCAGTCTCCACGTCGAGCGCCAGTCCGTGATGCGTCCCGAGGTCCACCGTTCGGGCGTCGCCCCCAATGCACACCTCGGCCGTGCGCGGCGCCTCATCGAGCAGAACGAAGGGAAATCCAGCCGGCAGGCGCTCCGCGAGCGCACGCACGGTGAACACGACGCCGACCTCCGCGTCCGCGATCTGTTCCGCGATCTCGGTCGGCGCTGCGAGCGGGTTGATCAGCACGGCCCCGCGGCCGTCGCTGGCGGCGAGGGCGGTGAGGAAGGCCGGGCTCGATGGGAGCAACAGCGCGGACCGCTTGCGCGACAGCGCTCGCACGAGCACGGCACTGCGCTGCAGCAGCGTGAACCCCGCCGCGACGAGCGCCTGCGCCGGGATCCCGTCGATGGACCCGCCACCGGCGGCGATGGCGAGGGGAAGGAGCGTTTCCGAGTCTTTCACCGGGGGAAAGGTACCCTTCGGGGCGCACTTCGCCATCTGCCCAAACCCCGCCGCCAGCGGTAAATTCCGTCATGGGCAACTCTACCGATCCGCGCCTCATGATCAGCGTCTCCGGCATCCGGGGACGCGTTGGCCACGGTCTCTCGCCGGAGGTCGTCGCACGCTACGCCGCGGCGTTCGGCGCCTGGGCGATCGCCACGGGACCGTCCAAGGCCGTCGTGCTCGGGCGCGACAGTCGGGTGTCCGGACCGATCTTCCATCAGATCGCCCGGGCCTCGCTCGAGGCCGCCGGGGCGAACGTGATCGACCTCGGGATGACCACGACCCCGACGCTCCAGATGGCGGTCGAACACCACCACGCGGCGGGTGGGCTCTGCATCACCGCGAGCCACAATCCGATCGAGTGGAACGCCCTCAAATTCATCGGACCCTCGGGGCTCTTCCTGAGCGCCGACGAAGGTCGCGAGATGCGCGCCCTCGTCGAGAGCGGGATCCCGTACGCGACGTGGGACACCCTCGGCACCACGCAGTTCGACGGCGACGCGATCACGCGTCATATCCAGCAGGTGCTGAAGCTTCCGTTCATCAACGTCGAGGCGATCCGCGCCCGCGGCTTCCGTGTCGCGTACGACGCCTGCGCCGGGGCCGGAGGGGCCATCATCCCGCACCTGCTCGAGCTGCTCGGCTGTGAGGTCCACGAGATCAACGTGCGGGCCGACGGGCGATTCCCGCGTCCGCCCGAGCCCGTCGCCGAGAACCTGAAGGAGCTCGAAAAGCTGGTGAAGGACACGGGAGCGCAGGTCGGTTTCGCGACCGACCCGGATGTGGACCGCCTGGCGCTCGTTTCCGACACGGGCGAAGCGATCGGCGAGGACTACACGCTGGCCCTCGCGTCCCGGGTCGTTCTGCGACATCGGAAAGGACACGTCGTCACGAATCTCTCGACGAGCCGCGTGCTCGACGATGCCGCCGCCGAGTTCGGGCAGCGCGTCATCCGCGCCCCCGTCGGCGAGGTCAACGTGGCGCTGCGGATGAAGAAGGAGCACGCCGTGATCGGCGGCGAGGGCAACGGCGGTGTGATTCTCCCCGAGCTGCACTTGGGGCGCGATGCGCCACTCGGCGTGGCGCTGGTCTTGCAACTGATGCTGGAGGATTCGCGCCCGATCTCGCAGATGGTCGCGGATGCGCCGCGCTATGCCATTCTCAAGGACAAGCTCGACCTCCCCAACGCGCCGTTGGACACCGTCTACGCCGCGCTCCGCGCGGCGTTCCCCGAAGCTGAGGCCGACACGCAGGACGGCCTGCGCCTCGGCTGGCCGGATCGGTGGGTGCACGTGCGCCCGTCGGGGACGGAGCCGATCGTCCGGGTGATCGCCGAAGCCCCCACGCGCGACGAGGCGGCGCAGTTGGTGCAGCGCGGACGGCAGTTGCTGGCGCAACTCGCGTAATCCTCTCTTTCTCGAGACTCGCTATCGTATGTGCGGCATCATCGGCTACATCGGACCGGACGACGCGACGCCATATCTCCTCGAGGGGCTTCGCCGCATGGAGTACCGCGGCTACGACTCCGCCGGCGTGGCGTTGTACAACGGACAGCGCCTCGAGATTCGTCGCGCGGCGGGGAAGATCGCGAAGCTTGATGCTGTCCTGACGGGGGATCCCCTCACGGGTGCGCCCGGGATCGGGCACACCCGGTGGGCCACGCATGGTCCGCCGGTCGAGCGCAATGCGCATCCGCACCTGTCGACCGATGGCACCGTGGCCGTCGTGCATAACGGCATCATCGAGAACTCCACGGTCCTGCGGGCCGCGCTCGAAGGGCTCGGCTACGTCTTCAAGTCGGACACCGACACCGAGGTGCTCGCGCACCTGATCGAGGAACTCTACGAAGGACGCCTCGAGGACGCGGTCGTCGATGCGCTCCGGCGTGTGGAAGGCACCTACGGCATCGCGGTGATCTCGAGCAAGGATCCCGGCAAGATCGTCGCCGCCCGCAAGGGGAGTCCGCTGCTGATCGGCATCGGCGAAGGCGCCAACTTCCTGGCCAGCGACGCCTCGGCGATCCTCGCGCACACTCGTCAGGTGGTCTATCTGAACGACGGCGACGTCGCGGTCATCGAGAAGGACCGGTATCGCGTCATCGACATCGACGCGCAACCGCAGCGCCGCTCGGTCTCCCGGATCGAGTGGGATCTCTCCGAGATCGAGCGCGGAGGCTACGACCACTTCATGCTCAAGGAGATCTTCGAGCAACCGCGCAGCATCGAGAACACGATGCGCGGTCGTCTGATGCTCGAGGACGGCACGGCGAAACTTGGCGGCATCAACTTGTCGCATGAGCAGTTGATGAAGATCGACAACATCGTCATCACGGCGTGCGGCACCAGTTGGCATTCGGCCCTGATCGGTGAGCTCTTTCTGGAGGAACTCGCCCGCATCCCGACCGAGGTGGAGTACGCGTCGGAGTTCCGGTATCGCAATCCGATCGTGAACGAGCGCACCCTCTGCATCGTGATCTCGCAATCCGGGGAGACGGCGGACACGCTGGCGGCGATGCGCGAAGCCAAGCGCCGAGGGGCCAGGACGCTTGGCCTGGTCAACGTCGTCGGCTCGACCATCGCGCGCGAGGACGACGGCGGCGTCTACCTGCATGCCGGTCCGGAGATCGGCGTCGCGAGCACCAAGGCGTTCACGAGTCAGGTGATCGCGCTGGCGCTCTTCACGCTGAAGCTCGCGCGCAAGCGTGATCTGTCCGTGGTGCGGGGGCGCGAGATCGCCCAGGCGCTGGAGGCGCTGCCGTCGCACATCGAGTCGGCGCTGAAGGGCGCCGCGGAGGTCGAGCGGATCGCCGAGGAGTACAAGAACGCCGCCAACTTCCTGTATCTGGGCCGAGGGTACAACTTCCCGGCCGCGCTCGAGGGGGCGCTCAAGCTCAAGGAGATCTCCTACATCCACGCCGAGGGATACCCCGCGGCCGAGATGAAGCATGGGCCGATCGCCCTGATCGACGAGCAGATGCCGGTGGTCTTTGTGGCGCCGCACGATAGCGTGTTCGACAAGATCGTGTCGAACATCCAGGAGGTGAAAGCGCGCGGCGGGAAGACGATCGTCATCACCAGCCGCGACGAGCCGTCACTGGCCGGCTTGATGGATCATGAGATCCGCATTCCCGAGACGATCGACATGCTGACGCCGATCGTCGCCTCCGTCCCGTTGCAGCTGCTCGCTTACTACATCGCCGTGAAGCGTGGCGCGAACGTCGATCAGCCGCGCAACCTGGCCAAGAGCGTCACGGTCGAGTAGTCCGGGAGACGCATCAGCACCGGGGGCCTCGGCGTTCTCGTCGAGGCCCCCGGTCAGCTCCGGGGACGGTGGTCGACGAACCGATCCGCCTTGATCGCGGTGATCGCTCGTCGTGCGGCCTCTGCCTCGCGGGTTCCGGGGGACGCGTCCACCAGCCGTCGCAACTCCACGAGCGCCCGCCCGTGGTCCTGCAGCGGACCGAGATAGAGATCGATCAGCTTCTGCGCAGCGTACAGGCGCAGTTCGGCGCCAGTCGCCGGCAGGTCGCGGGCCTGGAGGAACAGGTCGCGCGCCCGTTCCGGTTGGCCGAGTCGCTGACGGTAGAGTTCGCCCGCCCGAATCAGCGGCCACGGATTGCCGGGTTGCTCGACGGCGACCGCTTCCCACGCCGCCACCGCCTCGAGGTAACGCTCCTGCACCTCGAGCGCCTGGATGGCGGAATGCCCGTGCGTGTACGTGCCCGCGGCAGTCGGCAGCAGGGTTTCCCGGGCGACGACGCCCGAGGCACGAACCACGAAACCGCCGATCGCGGAGCCCGCGAGGAAGCCGACGACCGCCAACACGGGGAGCAACGCCAAGCTGCCGCGCGACGTGCCGAGGCCGACGATACCCCAGACGACCATGATGCCCGCGCAGGTGCCTCCGGCGACGCCCCCGTCGTGGACCCAGCGCAGATAGCGTTCGCTCGTGGACATGGTGTATCCTACGTCGCATGCGCGTATTGCTCCAGCGGGTATCGCGGGCCGAGGTCCGCGTGGGTGACCGGCTGACCGGTCGCATCGGGGTCGGGTATCTGTTGCTCGTCGGCTTCAGCACGACCGACGTGCCGGCGTCTAGCGTCTGGATGGCCGACAAGATCGCCGGGCTCCGGCTCTTCTCCGACGGGGAGGGGAAGATGAACCTCGGCCTCGACGAGGTCGGAGGGGCGGTGCTCGTCGTGTCGCAGTTCACCCTGTACGGGGACGCGACCAAGGGACGGCGCCCGAGCTTCATCGAGGCGGCGCGCCCGGAGACGGCGATCCCGCTCTATGAGGGATTCCTGCGCCTGCTGCGCGAACGGGGAATCCCGGTGGAAACCGGGGAGTTCGGCGCCATGATGGATGTGGAGCTCGTGAACGACGGCCCGGTTACGCTCTGGCTCGAACGCTGAGTTATCGTTCCTCCCCATGAGCATCCCCGTCATCCTCGCATCGGCGTCACCCCGTCGCCGAGAACTCCTGACGCTGATCGGCATCCCGCATGAGGTGCGTCCGGCAGACATCGATGAGACGCTCTTCCCGGGGGAGAGCCCGGTCGGGCACTCGGAGCGGCTTGCGCGCGGCAAGGCGCACGCGATCGCGGCGCGCGCTGGCGACGCAGTGGTCATCGCGGCCGACACGATCGTCGTCGTCGACGGCGACATCCTCGGCAAGCCGCGCGACGTGGCGCATGCCGCCGAGATGTTGCGGCGACTGAGCGGCCGTCAGCACACCGTGTTCACCGCAGTCGCGGTCGCGCGCGGCGCGCAGACCGAATCGGCGGTGGAGTCGGTAGAGGTGGTGTTCCGGGCGCTGACCGACGAGGAGATCAGCGCGTACATCGCGACGGGCGAGCCGATGGACAAGGCGGGGGCGTACGGCATCCAGGGCTACGGCGCGACGATTGTCGAGCGCGTCGAGGGCGACTACTTCAGTGTGATGGGGCTGGGGATGCGACGGCTCGTGGCGCTCCTGGAGCGGGTCGGCGTGCGCTATCGGTTCGGCGCACCGCTCGAGGGGTAGGGACCAACAGCGCCGCGCGCGCCGGACCGCGAAGGGCGCGCCGCGAGAGCCGATCGGTCAGGCTGGGAGCAGTCGCTCCAGCTCCGCTCGCTGCCGCACGAGGTCGGCGAGCGTGACGCCGTCGAGCACGGCGAGGAAGGCCGCGAGCGCGCGGTCGAGCGTTCCGGCGATCATGCAGGCCGGCGCGATCGGGCAGCTCACATCGGCGTCCTGCTCGAAGCACTCGACGAGCGCCATGCACTCTTCCGTGGCACGTACGACATCGCCGATGATGATGGCTTCGGGTGGCTTGGCCAGCCGCACACCACCCGACCGTCCGCGGGTGGTCTCGACGTAACCGAGTTGGGCGAGACGCCCGATCACCTTGAACAGGTGGTCTTCGGACATGCGCATGCGCCGGGAGATCTCGGGCACGGTGATCGACGCGCCGTCAGTGATGCCGAGGAAGGTCAAGCAGCGCAACGCGTTATCGGTATAACGAGTCAGTCGCATGGGCTACTCCGTTGAGCAACGTAGGGGAAAGACGGACGGAACTTCGGGTTCTGTCGGACTTTTGAAGTTGCAGACAAGCTGCAGCTTTTGTGCGTTCCCGTCAGTCGGGTGATGTCCCGACACGGAGCAGGGGTTCCACGAAGCTCATTCCCCACGCACGAGGTACGAAGATGGCCACATCTGTGAAGTCCCGCTGGATCGCCGGCGGTGCGCTGGTCGCGGCGACCGTGTTCATCCCTTATGCCTGCGCTCCTCGTGCGGGCAGCGGTGGGGGGGCGCTAGCCGTCGCGAGTGACGCGGCCCAACGGACTTACGTGGCGCCCGGCAGCTACGATGAGTTCTACGCCTTCATGTCCGGTGGGTTCAACGGGCAGATCGGCGTCTATGGCCTTCCCTCGGGTCGCCGGCTGAAGACGATCCCCGTCTTCTCGCAATATCCCGAGAACGGTTACGGCTACAACGAAGAGACGAAACCGATGCTCAACACGTCCTTCGGCTTCGTGCCGTGGGACGACACGCATCATCCGGCGCTCTCGCAGACGAAGGGCGAGGATGATGGCCGCTGGCTCTTCATCAATGCGAACAACACGCCCCGCATCGCGCGCATCGATCTGACGCGCATGGAGACGGACGAGATCCTCGAAATCCCGAACGCCGGCGGCAACCACGGCTCCCCCTTCGTCACGGCGAACAGCGAGTACGTGGTGAGCTCGACCCGCTTCTCGGTGCCGGTGCCCAACACCGACATGCCGATCAGCGACTTCAAGAAGAGCTTCAAGGGACAGATCTCCTTCATCAAGGCCGACGAGCCGGGCAAGATGGGTGTCGCGTTCCAGATGATCGTGCCGGGCTTCGACTACGACCTCGCCCGCGCGGGGAAGGGGCCGAGCCATGGGTGGATGTTCCTGAGCACGTACAACACCGAGCAGGCCAACTCGCTGCTCGAGGTGAACGCGTCCCAGAACGACAAGGACTTCGTCGCCGCCGTGAACTGGAAGGCGATCGAGGCCTGCTCGAAGGCGGGGAAGTCGCGCAATGCCCCGGCCGACTATCTGCACAACTACGTCGATCCGTTCTCGCGCACGGCCAAGAGCGAGCACGTGAACTCGGTCAATCAACTCGTCGCCAAGGACTGCCCGGGCGCCATCTATCTCCTGCCGACCCCGAAGTCGCCGCACGGCGCCGACGTGGATCCGACGGGCGAGTACATCGTCGCCGGCGGCAAGCTCGCGACGGTCATCCCGGTGCACTCCTTCAGCAAGATGCTGAAGGCCATCGAAGCCAAGGACTTCGAAGGGGAGATCGAGGGGATCCCGGTGCTCAAGTACGCCTCGACGCTCGCGGGTGAGGTCAAGAACCCGGGACTCGGACCGTTGCACACCGAGTTCGACGGCAAGGGCTACGCCTACACCTCGTTCTTCATCTCGTCGGAAGTCGTGAAGTGGAAGCTCGGGACCTGGGAGGTCGTGGACCGCGTGCCGACGTACTACTCGGTCGGTCACCTCATGATCCCCGGCGGCGGCACCACCAAGCCGAAGCCGAAGTATCTCGTCGCGATGGACAAGATCACGAAGGACCGCTATCTGCCAACGGGCCCGGAGCTCGCACAGAGCGCCCAGTTGTACGACATCTCGGGCGACAAGATGAAGCTCCTGCTCGACTTCCCGACCGAAGGCGAGCCGCACTACGCCCAAGCGATTGAGGCGAGCAAGATCCGCGAGCAGCAGGTGAAGTTCTACAAGCTCGCCGAGAACAAGCACGCGATGGTCACGCGCGCCGAGAAGGAGACGGGCGTGAGCCGCGAAGGGAAGAAGGTGCACGTGCGCATGACGGCCATCCGTTCGCACTTCGCTCCGGACAACATCGAGGGCGTGCAAGTCGGCGACACGGTGCTCTTCCACATCACCAACCTCGAGCAGGACTGGGACGTCCCGCACGGCTTCGCCATCATGGGCAACCAGAACGGCGAACTGCTGATCATGCCGGGCGAGACGCGCACGCTGCGCTGGGTACCCGGGAAGCCGGGCGTCTACCCGATGTACTGCACCGACTTTTGCTCGGCGTTGCATCAGGAAATGCAGGGGTACGTTCGCGTGTCGCCGGTGGGCAGCAGCGTCGCGCTGAGCGGAACCCTCTCGAAGGGCCCAGGCGCTCCGGCGCCGGCCAAGGCCGACGAGAAGAAGAAGTGATGGTGCCGACGGCGGGCGGTGCCATCCGGTCCCGCCCGCCGTCGGATCTCCAAGGAGATGGCATCGTGTCACGCTACGCTCGAATCCTCATCGCGGTCGCCTCGCTCCTCCTGGCCTCGGGGTTCGTCCTGCCGCTCTGGCGGGTGGGGCTGATTGCCCCGCAGTACCCGGAGGGGCTCGGGATGCTGATCAAGGTCAACACCGTGGTCGGCATGAAGGAGCAGGACCTGCATAGCATCAACGGGTTGAATCACTACATCGGCATGCAGAAGATCGAACCCGACACGATCCCCGAACTCAAGCTCATGCCCGTGATCCTCGGTGCGCTCGTTCTGACCGGACTTGGCGTCGCGGCCCTCGGCAAGAAGTGGCCGATGACCTTTTGGGCGGCGGCGCTCGGTGGATTGCAGGTGACCGGGCTCATCGACTTCTGGAAGTGGGAGTACGATTACGGCCACGACCTCGACACCGTGAACGCCATCATCAAGATCCCCGGCATGAGCTACCAGCCTCCGGTGATCGGTTCCAAACAGTTGCTCAACTTCACCGCGACGTCCTGGCCCGCGGCGGGGGGATGGGCGTGGGTCGCGGCGGCGTTGCTCACGGCAGCGGCTTTGTGGATCACCTTCAAGCGGCCGCCGGCAGGCGGCCGCGCTGGTTCCGGGACCGCTCCTCGCGGTGCTGGGCTCGCGGCAGCGGCCGCCTTCCTCGTCATGATCGGCGCGTGCGCGCAGGCCCAGCCTGAGCCGATCGCGCTTGGAAAGGACGCGTGCGACCAGTGTCGCATGACGATCTCCGACGCCCGCTTCGGCGGCGAGGCGATCACGACGAAAGGGCGCATCCTGCGCTTCGATTCCGTCGAGTGCCTCGCCGCATGGTCGCGCTCGGGCGATCTCGCGGCGGGCGCCCACTACTACGTGATCGACCTGCAGCATCCCGGGACCTTCCTGCGCGCCGACTCCGCCGGCTTCCTGCGCGGCGTGATGATCGGCAGCCCGATGGGCGGGGCGGTGGTGGGGTTCGTCTCCGCCGCCGCGGCCGAGCAGGAGCGCGCGATGCTCGGCGGGGAGGTCGTCACCTGGGAGCAGCTCCGCGCCGCCCCCAAGTCGGCGGCGGGGCAGACCTGAGCATGCGCGACCATCGCGGCCTGGCGATCCTGAGGGCGGCCAGGGGGCTCCTGCTCGGCGGCGCGTTCGCGATTGCAACGGCGGTCGCGACGGCGTCGGCACAGATCGTTGTCGATCCGCGCGGTCCCGTGCGGACGATCACCGAAGCGTTGGCCGCAGTGAAGCCGGGGGGGACCGTCACGATCCACGCCGGGATGTATCGCGAGCCCACCGCGGTGATCCGCACCGCCGGCGTCACTGTGCAGGGCGAGGGATGGCCCACGCTCGACGGCGAGGGAGAGCGCGCCGTGCTGATCGTGGCCGCTGACGATGTGACCGTCCGCGGGCTCGAGGTCGCGCACACCGGAGTCTCGAACATCGAGGATCGCGCGGGGATACGCGTCCGCGACGCGGCCAATTGCCGCATCGAGCGGAACCGGCTCCGCGACAACCTGTTCGGCATCTATTTGCAACGCTCGCGTGGCTGTGTGGTGCGGGACAACGATGTCTCCGCCCACGGTGACGGGCAGTCCACCAGCGGGAACGGGATCCATATGTGGTACTCGCCGCACACCACGGTCGAGCACAATCACATCACCGGCCACCGCGACGGCATCTACTTCGAGTTCTCGCAGAACGGCCTGACCCGGGACAACACCAGCGAGCACAGTCAGCGCTACGGCCTGCACTTCATGTACTCCGACTCGTGCCGCTACGAGTCGAACATCTTCCGAGACAACAACTCGGGCGTCGCGGTGATGTACAGCCGGGGCATCACCATCCACCACAACCGGTTCGAGCGCTCGATCGGCAGCGCCGCCTACGGGTTGCTGCTCAAGGAGATCCTCGGCGGTGAGGTCTCCGACAACGTGTTCAGTGAGAACTCCATCGGGCTCTACCTCGAGGGGTCCTCACACATGGTGATCCGCGACAATGATTTCCTCTCGAACGGCTGGGCCGCCAAGGTGCTCGCGAGCGCCATGGAGGATCGGTTCACCGGAAACCGGTTCGTGGGGAACGCGTTCGACGTGTCCACGAACTCGCGCTCGGCGAACTCCACCTTCGATCGCAACTGGTGGGACGCTTACAAGGGCTACGACCTCGACCGCGATGGCGTGGGGGACACCCCGTTCCATCCGGTGCGGCTCTTCGCGCTCGTGGTCGAGCAGCATCAGCCCACGCTCCTGTTGCTCCGCAGTCCCATCGTGGCGGTGCTCGATGCCGCCGAACGGGTGTTCCCGGTGCTGACGCCGGAAGCCCTGGTGGACAAGCGCCCGTTGATGAGATCGCCTCGATGATCGCCGTGCGCGGGATCGACAAGCGATACGGCAGGCAGATCGCCCTCGACGACGTCACCTTCGAAGCGCGCACAGGTGCCGTGACGGCGCTGATTGGACCCAACGGCTCCGGCAAGACCACACTCATCAAGATCGTGCTCGGGCTCACGCGGGCCGACAAGGGCGCCGTCGCGCTCGCCGGCGTGCCGATCGATCGGGATGGCGACTATCGCCGCCACCTCGGGTACATGCCGCAGGCGGGGCATTTCCCCGAGCATCTCACGATCGGCGAAGTGGTCGAGTTGGTCGATGCGCTGCGCCAAGGCACCGCCGTCGACGACGAACTGCTCCAGTCGTTCGCCCTCCCCGCCCTCTGGCACAAGAAGGTCGGCACGCTCTCCGGAGGCACGCGCCAGAAGCTGAGTGCGGCAATCGCCTTCCGGTACTTGCCCCGCTTGCTGATTCTCGACGAGCCCACCGCCGGGCTCGATCCGATCGCGTGCGGGATCCTCAAGGACAAGATCCGCGCGGTGCGCGCAGCGGGATGCACGGTGCTGATCACCTCGCACATCATGTCCGAACTCGAGGAACTCGCCGAGGACATCGCCTTCCTCTGCGATGCGCAGCTGCGCTACGACGGGACGGTGCAGGAGCTGTTGGTGCGCACGCGTCAGCCACGCTTGGAGGGCGCCGTGGCGGCGTTGCTCCGGCAGCGGAACGATCCCGTCCCCGAGCGCGCGGCCGGAACGGACGGCCAACCCGCACCCGCCGCGGAGGCACGATGAGCACCACGCGACTCGTGGTCAGCGCCGGGATCCGCGACATGGCGGGGAACCGATGGCTCGCCGCCTATTTCGCGGCCTTCTTTGTGGTAGCCGAGGGGCTCTTCTGGT
>CAXBQP010000050.1:0-22274 GCA_963978095.1 uncultured bacterium
GAGAGAATGATAATGGATCGGAAACTCGCGGATGAGCCGTGCCTTGGCCTGCTCGAAAGCGAGCTGGTCACCGCGGGCACGGGCGGCACGGGCCGCGAGGTCCGCCGTCAGGGTGGGGGTCCCAAGCACGACCAAGGTGTCACCTCGGTGGACGGTCGCTCCCTCCTCGACCAGCACGCGTGCCACGCGCGCGGCCACACTCGGTGAGACCGAATACTCCACCACGTCGAGCGTCCCGGTCGCCTCTATCCCGCCTCGGGCGGGCTGCGTACAGCCCGCGGCGCCGACAAGCGCCGCGGCGAGCGCCGCAAGAAGCGCCGCGCCCGGACGAGGAGGCAGGCGACGCACGAAACCAATCGACATCATCATGCTCCGAGTGTATCGAGAAATCGTCGCGGCCGCCATCGGTAAAATCCCGACACAGCGGGACGCGAACAGGGAACAGATCGGTGCGAAACGCGCTTCGTTAACTTGGAGAACGTGCCGTCGAGCTGACGTACCGCCAGTTGCCAGCTCAACTTACCACCTTCCGCCCTCGACCCTCCGAAACCCCACCATGTCCGAACCACGCACGCAAAGCTTCGAATCGCACGCTGCCATTCACCCCATGTGGCATTACGTCGCCTTTCCGATCATCGCCGTGAACTTTTTCAATGAGTTCCGGAATCTGTTCAATGCGCCGACCGCGGCCCACATCTGGGACACCATCGTTGCGCTCGGCCTCGTGCTGTGGATGTTCGCGGCGCGCACGCAAACGCTCGTGGTGCAGAACCGTGTGATCCGCCTCGAAATGCGCCTCCGTCTCCGTGAACTGCTCTCGCCGGAGCTCGCCGCGCGGATCCCCGAGCTCACCACCGGTCAGCTGATCGGACTGCGCTTCGCCAGTGATGCCGAACTCCCGGCGTTGGTCGAACGTTGCCTCAAGGGCGAGCTGCCCACGGGCAAGGCCTGCAAGCAGGCCGTCACGAACTGGCAGGCCGACTTCCTCCGCGCATGAGCGACACGGTGAGTGGTGCCGCCGACGCGGTCGTGATCACGGTTCGCAAGAACGGCTCCCTGGGGATCGTCGGGAACGTGCGGTTGCAGGACCACGACGGGCGCGAGATTCCGCGCATCAACGACAAACCCACCATCGCGCTCTGTCGGTGCGGCCATTCGGCCCGGAAGCCCTTTTGCGACGGCGCGCACAAGGCGGCGGGATTCATCGATCCGCCGGACGCCGCCGCGGACGGCGGTGCGTCCCTCCCCGTGTAGCACCCACGTGGCGGTGCGCCCGGTGCGCCCGGTGCGGCCGGTGCGCGGCGCGGACAGGGTCAGCCGGCGAGCAGCTGCGCATGCCAGCTCTCGCCGGCTTTGCGTTCGAAGCGTGTGCGGTACTCGCCGGCGGTCGTGACGGTGGTATCGAAAACATGAGACTCGGCATCCACGCCTCCCTGCCGTGCAAGCCGGACGAAGTCGTCGCGCGTCATCGAGTGGACGAGGCCGATGCTGTCCCGAAAGTGCACGAGGCCGCTCGTGAGCAACGAGGTCCCGACGACTTTTTCCAGCGCCTGCAGCGTGCGGAAGAGTCCATCGATGGAACAGCCCGACGCGCCTTCGGTACGCTGATCGACGGCCACCGCCAAGAAGCGGTCATCCCGCCACTGGCGGGCCGAGGTGAGCGGATGCCCGTGTGCCGCCCAGCTCGCGAGGAACAGATCGACGTTGTGCAGCAACTTGGGGGCGTCTTCCGCGTCGACATCGGCGGCGGCGGCGAATACCCAGAGCCGGGCGTCGTCCGGGAGCGCTTCGAAGGGAATCACGGGCATGGCAACAACCGCTGGGGGCGGCAGCAGGGGGAGTACAGCCACCGTGCCGTCACGGGCACAGGATGGCAGTCCGGCAAACGCGGGCCGAAGAGAAGATAACAAACACGGCTCACCTGAAGTGCTCCGCGGATTATGTAACGTCAACTCGGCCTGTTGTACTTTATCCCGACAGTGTATAATAACTGGATAGTCCGAGTTTCATGCTCAACGGCGCACGACACGCCGCCAGCAGTCCGCGCGGCCGTGGTTGCTGTTTCCTTGCGCTCGCTCGACCGTCCATTTTGTAGAAGCGTGAATGACCCCGTCCGCGGCCGCGATGCGTACGCTGCGCATGCATCACCCGTGCACGAGCCCCCTGCCATTCGCTCCGACTCATCCGCGTAGAGACCAGGATGCCTCCCTCGTTCATACCATGCGGTTCGCGCCTCGGGCGCCTGCCGATTTCGTTGGCCCATCGGATGGCGGCCCTGTTGATCGCCACCGCAGTGCCGGGCGCGCTCAGTGGCCAGGCCGCACCGCCTGCCCCCGCGGGTATCCCCACCGTCACGGCGACGGCTGCGGCCCCGGTCGAGCCGGTCGTCACGCCGTTCGCGAACTTCTACGTCGCGGCTGGGCAGGCGAAGTTCGACGTGACGGGCATCAACTCCCGGCTCAACATCAACAACGGCTTCTTTGCCTTGTCCGGTGACGGCTACACCACGGGGCTCGGGTTCTATATCCCGGTCGGCGGCATCATGGCCGGCCTCGAGTACGACCTGCTCGACATGGGATACGAGTCGACGCCTGCCGGAAAGACGGATGTCCTCAAGGCGAACATGCTGCAGGGTCGCGTCAGCTTCCGGCTCCTGAGCACGTGGGACGTGACCCTCCATGGCGATCTCCAACTCGGCGTCGGCACGGTCTCGGCCAAGTTCCGGGATCGCGCCGGTGGAGCGTCACTGGCACCCGCGACCAACCCGACGTGGGACGAAATCCTCCTCAAACCGGGTGCCGAAAGCGAGATGCGCGGAACCTTCTACACCGTCGCGCCGGGGATGGGGATCGACTACATCTTCTTGAAAGACGCCAAGAGCCAACGCGGCTTCACCGTCGGCGTGCAGTTCGCGACGTCACTCGCGCCGCATCGCACGGCATGGACCTACGGCGGACGTGATGTCTTTGGTGCGCCCGACGGGGCTCCGGTGAGCACGCAGGTGCGCATCACCGTCGGCTACGGCGGATTCGCGTTGGCGCACTGAGCCGCAGCTCCTCCAGCACGCGCGCGACCCCTGAACACATCGCCGCCACACTGAACTGGGCGCGCGCCCGCGCCGCACCACGCGCGGCCATCGCTGCGGTACTCGCCGGCGCGTCACGAAGGGCTCGGATCGCGGCCGCCAGCGCGGGCGCATCCGCCGGCGGCACCATGCGCCCCGTCTCGCCCTCGGTGATGATCTCGGGCACGCCACCGGCGCGCGTAGCGACCACCGGACGTCCGGCGAGCATCCCCTCGACCACGACGCGCCCGAAGGGCTCGGGAAGCACCGACGCATGCACGATCACATCCGCCGCGCGCATCAGCGCGGGAACGTCGTCGCGGAATCCGAGGAAGTGCACGCGATCAGCGATGCCCAGCGCTCGTGCCTGTTCGTGCTGCGCGGCTTCGAACGCCGTTTCACCGAAGAGCGCGGTCCCCACCACGAGGGCGTGCACCCCGGGGAGTTCGGCGAGGGCCTGCAGCAGCACCGCTTGTCCTTTCCACGGGTGGAAACGTCCGAACAGCGCCACGACGAAGGCATCCGCCGGCACGCCGAGCGCATGACGCGTCGTCCGACCGGCGTCGGACGCGAGCGCATCGAACGGCGCCGCGTCGATCCCGTTGTGCACGACCTGTACGAGCGCCCGACGCCCACCGGCCGCCACGAACGCTTCGGCGGTCGCGTGCGAGTTGGCGATCACGGCGGCGGCCCTCAGGTTGGCCAGTTGCGCGGCGGCGGTGATGTTGGCCCGGCTGAAATGCGGTTCCGCCAGGATATCGCGCAGATGCCAGACCACGGGCCGACGTGCCAGCACCCCGGCGGCAGCCGACACCACGAATGCCTTCTGCGTGTTGGCGTAGATCAGCTCGTGTGCCCGTGCGCGTCGCGCCACCTGTCTCGCAATGCCCGCCGCATCCATCAACGCACCGACGGATGGGAGTCCGGCATCTTTGCGCACGGCGCCGAGTGCGCCGAGCGGCTCCACGTCAACCGACACGCCCTTGCCCTCGAGCGCCGTCCGGAACGGGCCGTCGGCGAGCAACACGACATCCGCGTCCGCCCCGAACGACGACGCAAGATCGAGGAGCGACAATTCGGCGCCGCCCAACACGCCGGCGTGATCGACGAACAGGATGCGGCCCGCCGAGGCGTTGGTGCCGCTCATCGCTGGACCGCCTCGTATACGGCGCGTACGCGTGCGGCGATGACGGGCCAATCGTAGTGCTGTCGGGCGAACTCGCGACACGCCTCCGCGTCCGGCATGAGGCGCGTGCCGGACAACGCCCCGATCACGCCGTCGGCAATCGATGCGGCGTCCGCGCCACGCAGCACCAGCGCCGGCGAGAGCGCCTCCACTGCGGCCGGCAGGCCGCCCACGGGGGTGACAAGACACGCGGTCCCTGCGGCCAGCGACTCGGCGACGATCAAGCCGAATCCCTCGAGCGCGTGCGTCGGCACCACCGTGAGTGACGCCGCACGATACGCCGCCGGCAGATCACCGTCAGGCACGAACCCCAGCAGGCGTACATGGTCCTGCAAGCCGAGCGCCGCGATCTGTTGACGCAACTCACCCTCGATCGGCCCTGTCCCGGCGATGAGCACGAGGATGTCGGGAATCTGCGCGCGGATCTCGAGCGTGGCGGCGATCAGGGCGTCGAGCCCCATGCGGCGCATGAGGCGGCGAACCGACAGCACGATCGGGCGATCCGCCGGCCAGCCAAGCCGCTCGCGACAGGACGCGCGCGTGTCGGTGATGGCGTAGCGCGGCACGTCCACACCGCCGGGAATCACATGAATCTTCTCCCGCGGGATTCCGAAGTGCCGGACCAGGATGTCCGCGAAGGGGGGCGACAGCACGATGAACGCGTCCGCGCGCGCATAGACGCGACGCTCGATGCGGGTCTTGGTCCGGACCACCACGCCGGCTTGGCGTTCGACGAGCCCTTCGAGACCCCACGGCCCCTGGAAGTGCACCACCAGCGGATGGTCGGCGATGGCGTCCAGCAGCGGGGCCGTGTAGAGCGCGAAGTGCGAGACCACGACCAGCGCGGGATCGGCGTGCAGGATCGGCTGTCCGAGACGCCGCACGGCGAGGAGTCGCGGCCCCAACTGGCGGGAGTGCGGCGCGAACGCCTGGATGATTCCGTTGGAGTCCGCACCGACGCGCGTGGTCCCCGCGACGAGTCCGTGCACTTCCACATTGACATCGGGGAGATGACGCATCAGTTCGTAGTAGACGCGATTCAATCCCCCGGGTTTCTCGGGAAACCATTCCATGCCGATCTGCAGCGTGCGGACGGGAGCCGGGCGGGCGCGCTCGGGCCGCTGCAGGAGGGCATCCATGCGCGCGTCCTCGTCGAGCGAACCGTCGAGCACCAGCCGCGCCCACACCTCGAGCACGAGCATGGTCCAGATCTGCTCGCCCCAGTCGCGCTCCCCGGTGAAATGCTCGGCCAGCACCCGTCGCACGAACTCGGGGCGCACCCAGCCACGATCGAAAAAGGTCCGATTGTCGAGTGCCGCGCGCACGTAGGGGGAGAGCTCACCGCGCAACCAGCGTGATGCCGGCATCACGAAACCGCGCTTGCGCCGATGCACGACCGACGACGGGACGTACCGTTCGGCGACGGCCTTCAGCAGGTGTTTCGTCTGGAATCCGCGCAGGCGCATCGCACTGGGGATCGTGGCGGCATATTCGATCAGCGCACGATCGAGCAGCGGGGAGCGCGCCTCGAGACTGTGCGCCATGGACGCACGGTCCGATTTCGCGAGGAGGAGATCGGGCAGGTAGGTACGGAAATCCCCTTCGAGCGCGCGATCGACATCGTCCACGCCGTCGGCGGCATCCCATACGGACCGATACCACGCGTCGGGTTCCGCCCCGCCGATGGTGGAGAGAAAGGATGGCTGATACGCCTCGAGGCGGAAATCACGAAACGCGCGATTGTACACGAAGGCGTCGCTCGCGGACTCGGCCCCGGCGTTCACGAACATGCCGATCCGCCTCAGCACACCGGAGCCGGGGGTGCCCAACGCCGCCGCGAGGCCGCGCCGAAGCGCGCCGGGGACGGCCGCGCGGTAGGGCGCGGTGGCGCGCGCCAGCATCGGGCGAGTATAGCCGCCGAAGAGCTCGTCGCCCCCGTCGCCGTTCAGCGCCACCGTCATCCAGCGCCGAGCGGCCTGCGCCAGATAGTGGCTTGGCACGATCGACACGTCCGCCAGCGGCTGTCCATAGTGCCACACGATCGAGGGCAGGTCCGACACGAGCGCGGGGCGCAAGGTCTCCTCGTGCAAGCGCATGCCGAGCCTGCCGGTGACCGCACGCGCATAGCGACGTTCGTCGAACTCCGGCTCATCGAAGCCGAGCGTGACCGCCTCGACGGCATGCCGACTCTCTTGCGAGGCGAGCGCCGCCACCAGTGAGGAGTCCACCCCACCGGACAAGAAGATCCCCACGGGTACATCGGAGTCGAGCCGCCGCCGCACCGCGGTGCGCACGAGCGCGTCCACATGCTCGAGCACCTCCTGTTCGGACTCCGTCGTCTTCCGCGCATACGAGACGCTCCAGTACCGTCCGCTCCGGTAGTCCCCGCGCTCGGCGTGGAACTCCAGAAAGTGTGCCGGGGGCAGTTGCTGCACCCCGCGAAACACCGAGAGCGGCGCCGGGACGCTCTGATACACGAGGAATGCGTCGATGGCCGCCGGATCGACGTCCGGCGTCCCCGGCAAGAGGGCACTCAGGGCGTTGAGCGTCGACGCGAAGTGCATCGTCCGCCCGTCACACCGGAAGAAGAACGGCTTCTTGCCGACGCGATCGCGTGCGGCGAACAAGGTGCGGGTCGATGCATCCCAGATGGCGAAGGCGAACATCCCGTCGAGCCGCCGCACGAGCCCCTCGCCGCCCCACCGACGATAGCCATGCAGCAGCACCTCGAAATCGGTCCCGGTGGTGAACACACATCCGGGCTCGAGCTCGGCGCGCAGCTCGCGATGATTGTAGATCTCCCCGTTGAACACCAGCACGCGCATGCCGTCGGCGCTGACCATCGGCTGGTGGCCGGCCGCGGAGAGATCGATGATCGACAGTCGCCGCGCACCGAGGCAGGCCTGATCGCTCGTCCACACGCCCGCGTCGTCCGGACCCCGGTGCCACATGAGGTCGCGAGCGGTGATCAGTCGATCACGCGCCTCGGCCGCTCCCTCCCGAACGACGCCGATGATCCCACACATTCAGCCGGTCCTCGTGGCGGACGCGCGCGGGCGGATGGCGGCGGCCGCCTGGGTGAACACGGCGAACTGTTCGTCGGCGATGCGGTCCCAGTCATAGCGGGCCGCGCTCGCGGTGGCGGCGGCCGACATCCGCTGACACAGGACGTGGTCATCACGCAAGCGCAGCACTTTCTCACGCAGCGCCTCGGGACCGAACGGCACCAGCCAGCCGTTCTCCTCAGGCGTCACGAGCTCGTCCGTGCCGTTGATCGCATGGGCGATGATCGGCAGACCGGCGGCCGCCGCCTCGAGCGTCACCAGCGAGAAGGCCTCGTAGCGCGAGGGAAAGACGAAGCCGTCGCACGCGGCATAGTACAACTCCGGTGTCGGCGTCGGCGGCACGAACAGCACCTGGTCGCGGGCCCCGACACGTGCCGCGTGGGCCGAGAAGCGCGCGGTATCGCCGCGGCCCAGCACGACCAGCCGCGCATCCCGCACGCCGGCGATCGCGGCCATCGCGTCGCGCACCCCCTTGCGTTCCCAATCGCCCCCCACGAACAACGCCAGGAACTCGTCGGCGGGCAATCCCAGCTGCTGCCGCAGCGCGCGCTTGTGGCGTCCATCCTCCGCGGGCTTGAAGACGGCTCGGTCCACGCCGTTCGGCACGACCGTGATCCGATCCTCGGCAACGCCGTAGAACTCGCGCAGTTCGCGCGCCGTTCCGTGGGACACGGCGATCACCCGCTGCAGGCGTGCGGAACCATACGCGTGCCGTTCCTCGGCGACGAACCGCGCACCGGACGCCCGTTGATACAGCGCGCGCAGCCCGCGTCCCCCGCGGAGTCCGCCGAATCGGGCCACGAACGCCGCGTGGCAGAACTGGGCCGTGATGACATCGGCGTCACGCGCGGCCGCACCGATGGCGTTCGTGATGGTGGCCCCGACGCGCACCTCGGCCGCGCGGGCCGCCCTCGCAAAGGCCCAGGTGCGCACGACCGCGGGGCGCGCCGGCACCCGCAGCTGCTCGAACCGGATCGGCGCCCCCGGGACGTCGCATTCGCTCGCGAGCACCGTGACTCCGACCCGCCGAGCCACGCGCGACACCACCTCGGCGGCCGCTCGCTCCATCCCCCCGCGGCGGTGCACCGCGTGCGCCACAACGGCGAGCGAGAAGGGGCCCGGATCCGGGGGCGCGGCGACGGTCATGCACGCAAGATCGGCTCCGGACTTGCCCAGTCAAGGCACAGCGGGGATAACTTTCCCTCGTTGTTCGCCCGGCCGCGGCCTGCGGCCCGGCCCCAGACCGTCCCCAGCCCCGGACCGTGCCTCCTCAGCCCTCCACGATCCGCCCGTTCAACAGCCGCCTGCTCCCGGATTTCGGGGAACTCTGGCAGTACCGCGAACTGGTGTGGACCTTTGCGGCCCGGGACCTCCGGCTGCGGTATCGGCAAACCGTCCTCGGCGTGCTCTGGGTGGTGATCCAGCCGATCATCGCCGCCGGGGTGTTCACGTTCGTGTTCGGCAAGGTCGCACAGTTGGATGACGGCGACGGCCGCTACTTCCTGCTGGCCTTTGCCGGCTACGCCGGATTCCAGGTCTTTCAGTCGACGCTCGCCAAAGCCGGGGCGTCGCTCCTGTCCAACTCGCACGTGCTGACCAAGGTGTATTTCCCGCGGCTCGTGTTGCCGCTGTCCGGGATCCTGTCGACGCTCGTCGACGTGGGCGTTGCGCTCGTGGTGTTCGGCGCGACCGCCCTGGTCAAAGGGGTCTCGGTGGGGTGGCCGGTGCTGCTCTTCCCGGTCTGGGTGCTCCTGGCGCTGGTGCTCGGGCTCGGGCTCGGATTGGTCGTCGCCGCATGGAGCGTGCGGTTCCGCGATGTGCAACACGTGCTCCCGATCGTGATGCAACTGCTCGTGTACGCGACCCCCGTGGGGTACGCGACCTCCAAAGTACCTGCCGCCTTCCGGCCGTGGCTGGCATTGAATCCGCTCAGCGGACTCATGGACGGGATTCGCTGGAGCCTGCTCGGGATGCAACCGCCGTCGGTGGGCGCGACGCTCTGGCTGGGTATCGCGAGCCTGTCGGCGACCGCCGCCGGACTCCTGGTCTTCCACCGCTTCGAGCAGGATCTGGCGGATGTCATCTGACCGGATCGCGCTCCGCGCGCGCGGCATCGGCAAGCAGTACGACATCAGCGACCACGCCTCCGCGGCCACGACGTTGGCGGAAGCGATGGTGGATCGTCTCCGGGGCCGCGCGCGGCGCGACCGCAAGCTGCTGTGGGCGCTCGATGACGTGAGCTTCGATATCGAGGCGGGTTCCGCCTACGGCATCATCGGCCGCAACGGAGCCGGCAAGAGTACGCTGCTCAAGATCCTGAGCCGCATCACACGCCCCACGCGTGGACAGGTCGAGGTGCGCGGGCGCGTGGGAAGCCTGCTCGAGGTGGGGACCGGATTCCATCCGGAGCTCACGGGACGCGAGAACATCTTTCTCAACGGGGCGATCCTCGGGATGCGCCGGCGCGAGATCGTCCGGCAGTTCGACGCCATCGTAGCGTTCGCCGAGACCGAGGCGTTCCTCGATGTACCGGTCAAGCGCTACAGCAGCGGGATGTACGTGCGGCTGGCGTTCGCCGTCGCCGCGCATCTCGAGCCGGACATCCTGATCGTGGACGAAGTCCTCGCCGTGGGCGATGCCGCGTTCCAGAAGAAGTGCCTCGGCAAGATGGGGGATGTCACGCGGCAGGATGGCCGCACCGTGCTGCTCGTCAGTCACAACCTGGTGGCCGTGACGGGGCTCTGCACGCGCGCCATGCTGCTCGATCAGGGCCGTCTCGTGAGCGAGGGATCGGTCCAGGCGGTCGCTGCGGACTACATGCGGTCACTCGAGCAGCACGGCAGCAGCGATCTCGCCACCCGCACGGATCGCAGTGGAACGGGACGACTGACGCTGACGAGCGTGCGCGTCACCGGACCGATGCCGCACGCGCCGGTACAGTCGGGCGCGGAGGCCATGATCTCGATCGGCTACGAGACCGCAGACGGAAAGCCGGCGCGGAACGTCCACTTCTCCTGCGGCGTGCGCGGCATGCTCGATGAGCGGCTGTTCCATTTGTCGACCTCGAACGCCGGCGAAGACTTCGCCGAGGTACCGGCCAAGGGGGTCGTCCGGTGCCGCGTCCCCCGACTCCCGCTGCAGCCCGGGCGATACCATCTCGCGCTCTTCACGATGACGTCGCAGGAGATCACGGACTATGTCCCGCATGCGGGTGCACTCGACGTCGAGGCGGGGGACTTCTTCGGCTCGGGACGCCTTCCACCCGCGGACGAAGGGCAGCTGTTGGTCAACCACTCGTGGGAGGTCGACACCGGCGCGTGAATCGCCGCATGCGCGGGGCCCCGCGCGGGGCTCAGCGCGCGGGGCGCACCAACTCCTGGACGGCGTGTACCACCGCACGCGCATAGCGGGGTTCGTCGAACGCCCGGGCACGTGCCACGGCGCGTGTGCCACAGGAAGCCGCGAGGATCGGATCGTCGAGAAATCGGGTGATGGCCCGCGCGAGCGCGGCGCTGTCTCCGTAGGGCGCGAGCAGTCCATCGACGCCGTCCGTGATCACTTCCGCCGGTCCCCCCAACGATCCGGCGACGACGGGCTTGCCGAGCGCCATCGCTTCGATCACGACGATGCCGAAGGGTTCGCGATCGGAGGCGTGCACCACCACATCCATGGCCTGCATCCAGCGTGGGATGTCCCGCTGAAAGCCGGCGAGTGTCACCTGCGCGCCCAAGCCGAGCTGTGCGATCTGCGCCGCGAGTTCGCGTGCATACTCCGGCTCGGTCTCATGCGCCCCACCGACGACCAGCAGGTGCGCATCGGGGTGTGCCCGGAGGACCTCGGGCATCGCCGCGATGACCACGTGCATCCCCTTCCACCGTTGCAAACGGCCCACGATGCCGATCAGCGGCCCCTGCGGTGGGACTCCCAACGCGGCGCGCATGGCCGGCGGCGGCGGGAGCAGCGTCGCGTCGAACGCCGCGAGTGACACCCCGGGGTAGACGAGTCGCTGCGGACGTCGTGGGCGCAGCGCCTGCTGCGCGGCCGCCCCGGCCTGCGAGAGCACGATCACCCCGCGCGCCGGGAGCATGGTCGCGATGCGATCCAGCAGATCGCCCTGCGGCAATCCGACTTGGTACCAGACGGCGGGAATTCCGCTGAGCCAGGACGCCATTCCCACCATCAGCTGCGCGGCGACCATCCACGCGAGCAACGCATCGGCGTGCACCTCACGGGCGATCGCCACGATGGCGCGCACCGCGGCCCACCGCTGGCGCAGGTGGCGGAATCGGCCAGCCTCCACCACGCGCACGTCGTGACCGTGTGCACGCGCCTCGGCGACCATGGGACCGTCGCGCAGGAAAATCACCGTGAAGGCCACGGCGGGGTCGTGCGGCTGCCGCAAGAGCTGCGTGAGCATGAGCTCACCGCCGCCCAGTTGCCGTCCCAGCGGCATCACCACGACGATTCTCACGCCCCACCTCGCGGGGCACGAACGCCGTCGAGGCGACCACGCATCGCGGCCGCAAAGTCGCGCCACCGCCACCCCTGCCCCATGAACAGGAGCCGCGGCATCTGCAGAACACCCGGCAACATGCGCGTGCCGACCAGCACCGCCCACCACAGAAACGCGGTGGCACGCCACGCGGGGAGGAACTCCAGCAGGATCATCGTCTCATTGGACGCCGCAATGCGCAGTTCGTCCGCGTTGAACAGGCCGCGGTGATACTGATCATCCACCTGCCGCGGCTCGATGTGATGATCGACACCGAGCGCCGGGTCGTACACCAGGCGCCACCCGCGGCGCTGGAGCGCGAGTCCGACCCGCAGCTCCCACCCCCACTGCGATCCCGTTCCGCGCAGGTGTGTGCCGAATCCGACCTCACGCAGCGGTGCGGTGCGATACGCGCTGCATACGCCTTTGAGCAGATCCACGTCCCGTGCCGCGCCGTGACCCAGATGATGATTCCCGATCACACGACCGAACCACTGCACGAGCCCCACCGGTTCGGCCGTCCCGCGTTCCCATGGCTGCCAGTCGCGTCCACCGAAGCCGCCGAGTGTGGCGTCGGCGTCGAAGGCGGCGAGAATCCGGGCGCAATAGTCGGGATGCGCCGTGGCATCGTCGTCGAGCAGTGCCGTGATGTCGCAGCGCGCGCTGACGTCGTGGAGCGCCGCAGACATCGCCGCCACGACGCCGGGAATCGTCGTCGTGACCGACCGCACGGAGAGTCCCTGCGCTGCCGCGGCGGCGATCACCGCGCGCGTCGGCGCATCGTCATCCCGTGTGCCGACCACGACCTCGTCGGGTCGTCGGGTCTGATCCGCCAGCGATGCAAGGCAACGGGCGAGTGCCGCCGGCCGGCGGAAGCTCGGGACGATGACCGCGAGGCCCGACGCGCGCGATCCCTCCGTCATGCGGAGGGGGTAGCGCGCAGGGGAGTTCGGGTCGCGACCGCCGTGATCACCACGGGATAATCCGGATCGTGGGGGGCCAGTTCCGCGTCCGTCAGTTCGTCGGCGGCCATTCCCGCGAGATATGCGTGGGCGGCGATGTGATTGCCGCAGGCGCTGACCTGCACCTGATCCGCGCCGAACTCCGTCGCCAGCAATCGCGTGAGTGACTGCGGCGTGAGATGCCAAAACTCCCCCCACCGCACGACGTCGTACTGGCTCACCGGTGCGATCGCCGGCGCGGTGATCAGCACGGTGCCCCCGGGCGCGAGGGCCCGGTGGATCGTGCGCATCGCCCCCGGCAGATCGAACACGCACTGCAGGACCTGCGTCAGAATGATCGCGTCGAAGGCGCCCTCGGGAATCCCGGCTCCGGTCTGGAGATCGCCGACGATCGTCGCCGCGGGATTCCCCTCGACGACCATCAGCACGTCGGACCGGGTGACCCGCGCGCCACCGAACCGACGCGTGTAGTCGTTGCCGGCGACTTCCAGCACGCGTCCGTGGATGCCTCCCGCATGCGCGGCGAGAAATCGCGTGATGTACCAGCGACAGATGGGTTGCCCGCGATCGCTGCCGAAGACGCGACTCAGGGGCTCCGGCGAGCGCAGGTCGCCGAGATTCACCGCGCCACCGCGCCGCCACCAGACGCGGACCGCCAGCGGCACGAATCGGCGGACGATGCGGTCGACGATGCTCACGAGAGGGAAGCTATGGGCGCGTCCGAGCGCCGCAAGCGGTGCCACGAACGCGACACCTTTGTCTCGCCATGCGCGTCAACGCGTGGGTGCGGTGGCGGCTTGCAGCAGAAGGTCGGCATACGCACCGCGAAGCCGCTCCCAACTGAAGCGGTCGAACGCGCGCCGGTGTCGCGCGCGTCGCATGAAGTCGTCCGCGCCGCCTGCGAGCACGCGTGCGAGCACGCCCGTCAACAACGTCGACAGCGCGCCACTGGTGCGAAAATCCCCGAAGCATCCATCGTCACCCAGCAGTTCGCGCGACACCGCGAAGTCATGGGCCAGCACGGGGAGTCCGGCCGCCAGGGCTTCCACGTAGGCAAGACCGAAGCCTTCACGGAGCGATGCCATCACGAACACGTCAGCCGCCGCATACCACCGCGGCATCTCGGGATGCGGGACGTTGTGCCATTGAAAGCCGTCGGCGCCGAGCAGTTCCGTGGCGAGCGTCAGGACGGCGGGCGTCTCCGCGGTCGCTGCTCCGAGCAGCACCAGCAATGGTCGTGGTGCCGGCAGGGCGGCCAGCTCGCGAAGCAGATACGGGAGATGCTTGGTCTGCATGTCGAGCAATCCGACCGCGAGCACCACGGGCCGGTCGCCCGGGAGCCCCAGCGCCGCGCGGAGCGCCCCACGCGGCGGGGCGTACAGGGCGCTCGGGATCGCGACCCCGTGGGGGAGTACCACGTTGCGCGCCTCCGGCTCACCGCGCGCGAGCGCCTCGTCCCGGTACACCGTCGCCAGATGCTGTACGATGTCCGCGCGGGTGAACGGTCGCGTGGTCGCTCCGCCGTTGTAATACAACAGCCGGTATCGTTGCCCGGAGATCCGGCGCCAATGCCAACAGGCGTTGCCCACGTTGAGATCCGCGAAATACACCAGGTCGGGGCGCCCCGTGATCAGATACGGGAGCAGCGACGCGAAAAAACTCCCTTGCTCCACGAAGTACGGACTCCGGCGCAGCAACCGCCCGAGTCCTTCCGCCGTCCGCGACGAGCGGGCCAACGACGGCAGCACGGTGTCCGACGGTTCGGTCGTCGCGGCGCCGGCGAACACGCGAATGTCGAGCCGCGCATCGCCCCGCAACGCATCGGAGACCTCACGCGTGAACGTCTCGAAGCCTCGCGCGACGCGTCCGAGCCCGGAACAGGGAATGAACACGCGCAGCGGCGCAGGACTCACCGCTGCCCTCCCGGCACCACGCCGGCCATCAGACGGCGGGCGGCGCCAAGGGCAACGCGCGTGAGGAGACTCGGCGGATATCCCGCGACCGCCGCGCGGAACAGACGCCAGCCGGCCGGTGTGCCTTCACGCGCCGCTGCCGTCAGGGCATGGCCGTAGCGCACGGTCGCGCGCCGCATCGCCACGAGATGCCGCACGCGCGGCTGGTCGAGCCATGGCACGAGCGGGAGGTAGCGCGCGCGAATCCGTTCCCATTCGCGCTCGAACTTGTCTCCCTCGGAGACCGTCTTGCTCGTCTCGTGGAAGCGGTAGCTCGCCACCGGTCGCGGAATCACCGCGCAGCGCTCGCCGGCGGCCAGCAGGCGCGCGTACCACTCGATGTCGAACAGGTAGCGATAACTCTCGTCGAACAATCCATGGCGATCGAAGAGCGACTTGCGCCAGAAATGGCCAGGTTGCGCGGCGATGAAGCGTCCACCGAGACATTGGGCCAGTGAGCGTGGGGGGTGTGCCATGTGCCACTGTTGCACGGGCCCACCGACGCTGCCGTCCCGACCGAACCCGAGGACGCCGCCGGCCACCCAGTGGACCCCCGGCACGGAGAGCGCCGTCACGGCCGCATCGAACGCGCCCGGGAGATAGGTATCGTCACTGTTCAGATACGCGATGATCTCGCCCGTCGCGCGCGCGATCCCCTTGTTGATCGCATGGCATTGACCACCGTCCGGCTCACTGACCCACCAGTCGATGCCATCAGCCATCCGCGCGATCAGGGCCGCGCTGCCGTCCGTGCTGCCACCATCCACCACGAAATGTTCGAGGTTGGCATACCCCTGCGCACGGATCGATCGCACCGTCTCCTCGAGGAAGGCGGCTTGGTTGAACGACGGCGTGACGATCGTGATGCGTGGTACCAGAACCGCTGGGGGATTCCCCATGCACGTCGCCTCCCGGGGCATCCGTCACGTTAGTCCGCGACCTGCGCGTGGCGCAATGGCTGTGCGGGTCCTAATTTGCGCAGGTGCCCATCGCCCGCCGCTACCGACTCGCCGCTGGGCTCGCGCGGCTCTTCCCGGGACTGGGACGCTGGGCCGCTGCACGACGCCGATCCCGGGTCTTCGCACGGATCTTCGAGACCAATTATTGGGGCAGCCCGACCTCGGTGTCCGGCCCGGGGTCCGAGCTCGACCAGACAGCCGTGGTGCGGGACGCACTCCCCGCGCTCCTCGCCGCACACGGGGTCACGAGCATCCTCGACGCTCCGTGCGGCGATTTCCACTGGATGCAACACGTCGCACTCGGGGGCATCGGGTACACCGGCGTCGACATCGTGCCGGCTCTGATCGCGCGCAACCACGCAACCTACGGTTCCGAGGCGCGACGCTTCGCGTGCTGCGATCTGGTCGAGGGCGATCTCCCGCGCGCCGACCTGATCGTGTGCCGGGACTGTCTCGTCCACCTCTCCTACGACGAAACACGACGCGCCCTCGACAACTTCCGACGCAGTGGTGCCACCTGGCTGCTCACGACGACCTTCACGGGTGACCGGGCCAACCACGACATCGTCACCGGCGACTGGCGCCCCATCATGCTGCACAAGGCCCCGTACGGCTTCCCGACACCGGTCGCGCTCATCGTCGAGGGATGCACCGAGTTCGAGGGGCGGTACCCCGACAAGTCACTCGCCCTCTGGCAGCTCGCGGACCTCCCGCAGTGGTGACCCACCGGGCACCGTCGGCACCCCTCCGGGTACTCACCCTCAGCACCAGCGACGTGGCCGGGGGCGCCGAGGCGATGGCCCGCAACCTGCACCGCGCGTATCTGGCCGCAGGGACGCGTGCGGTCATGGCGGTCGGCACCAAGCAGACCCGCGACCCGTCCGTGATCGACCTCACGTCGCGCGAGCCGTTCTCGACATGGCGAGCCGCCTGCGACACGATCGAAGGGGCGGCCCGCCCCTTGGCCGGCACGCTTCCAGGCGCGGGAGCGCTCACACGGGCTGCGCGGCGCTGGCGCCATCCCCAGCGCGCGCGCGACCAACGCGCAGGCATCGAATCCTGGGACTTCCCGGCCTCACGGGCGATCCTCGACCTCGCGCGGGAACCGGGAACGGTCGTTCACGCCCACAATCTCCACGGCGATTGGTTCGACCTGCGCCTGCTCGCCCAACTCCGCACCATCGCGCCGGTCTTCCTCACGCTCCACGATGCCTGGCTGCTGTCCGGTCATTGTGCCCACTCGTTCGACTGCACGCGCTGGCAATCCGGCTGCGGTCAGTGCCCGGATCTCACGATCTATCCGCCCATCGCGATCGATGCGACCGCCGAGAACTGGCGCCGGAAGCGCGACATCCTCGCCGCCAGCCGGCTGCACGTGGCCGCTCCCGCGCATTGGCTCATGGACAAGGTGGATGCCTCGATCCTTCGACCCGCGATCGCGAGTGCGCAGGTGATTGCGAACGGCGTCGATCTGGCCACCTTCTGCCCGGGCGACCGAGGGGCGGCGCGCCGGACCCTCGGCCTTCCCGCTGGCGCGGCGGTCGTGCTCGCGTCGGCACACCGACTCCGCCACAACATGTGGAAGAACCCCGCGCTACTGCGCGACGTGATCGCGCGGGCGGGCGCCGCACTCCCGCGCCGTGAGATCATTTTCGTCGCGCTGGGCGAGCGTGCCCCGACCGAGACCATCGGCGGCGTGCAGTTCGTCGCGGCCTCCTACGAGCGGGACAGCGCACGATTGGCGCAGTGGTATCGCGCGGCGGATGTGTTCGTGCATCCTTCACGGATGGACACGCAACCGCTCGTGCTGCTGGAAGCGTTGGCCTGCGGCACCCCCGTCATCGCGACCGACGTGGGCGGCGTCGCCGAGACATTGGGCCACCCCTTCGATGCCGAATCGCTGGCCGCCTGCCGCGACGGCGCCGAGGCGCCGAGCGGGGGCGTCCTCGTCCCGGCCGGGGATGCATCGACCATGGCGCAGGTGCTGATCACGCTCCTCGAGCGTCCACCGCTCCGCGCCGCCATGAGTCGCACCGCCATCGCCGACGCACGCAAGCGGTTTGACCTCACCCAGTGCGCCGCGGCGTATCTGGAGTGGTTCGCGATGCACCCGACGGCTCCCTCCGGCGACGCGGCCTGACGATGTGCGGAATTTCGGGACGCCTCTCCGCGGTACCACTCACCGCCGCTGATCACGCGGCCTGTGCGGCCATGTCGCAGGCGCTCGTGCATCGCGGACCGGACGGCGAGGGCGGACTCCAGGACACCCACGTCCGGCTCGACAATCGCCGCTTGAGCATCATCGACGTCGCCGGTGGCGCGCAGCCGCTGTACAACGAGGACCGATCCATCGGCGTGGTCGCCAACGGCGAGATCTACAACGCGCGCGAACTCGCCGCCGAACTCACCGCGCGTGGTCATGTGCTGCGCACCGGCAGCGACATCGAAGTCATCGCCCACCTGTACGAAGAACTCGGTGACGACTGCGTGCATCGCCTCCGCGGGATGTTCGCCTTTGCCGTGTGGGATGCCAGGCAGCGGCGCGCGCTGATCGTGCGCGACCGCATGGGCGAAAAACCGCTCTACGTACATGAGCGCCCGGGCACCGTGACGTTCGCCTCGGAGCTCCGGGCGCTCGTGCGCTCCGGCGCGCCCTCGGGCGCGCTCGACGAGGAGGCGATCGACCACTATTTCCACTTCCTCTGGGTCCCCGAGCCGCGCACGCCGTTGGCGGATGTCCGCAAGCTGGACGCTGGCCATCGGATGGTGGTGGAAACCGCCCCCTGGCGCGTGCGCATCTCGCGCTGGTGGAATCCGGAGGATGCGCCACCACTGGAGCGCGATCCTGCCGCCACGGTGCGCACGATGTTCGAAGAAGTCGCACCGCTGGTCGTGCGGAGCGATGTGCCCGTGGGCGTCGCGCTCTCGGGAGGGCTCGACTCCAGTACCGTGGCCGCACTCGCCGCGCCACACTGCCCAGGACTCGTCGCGTTCAGTGTCGGCTACGAGGGACGCCCGCCCTGTGACGAGCGCGCGGACGCCGCGCAGTTGGCGGCGGATCTCGCGATTCCGCTGGTCGAGATCGAGTGCCGCACGGCGGACGTGGTGGAAAGCTTTCCCCACCTCTGCCGCGCCAAGGATGATCCGATCGCCGACATCTCGGGCTTCGGTTACTGGGCGCTCATGCGCACGGCGCGCGAACACGACGTGCCGGTCCTCCTGCTGGGCCAAGGGGGCGACGAGC
This sequence comes from uncultured bacterium, assembly GCA_963978095.1. Lineage (GTDB taxonomy): Bacteria > Gemmatimonadota > Gemmatimonadetes > Gemmatimonadales > Gemmatimonadaceae > Fen-1231. The sequence continues at coordinate 18,925 of CAXBQP010000050.1, forward strand.
TCTTCTGGGGCTACGGCTGGCCTCAGGAAGGGCTCCGCCAAACACTTCGCAAGCAGCAGGCGCTTGCGCGTGGCCGCTTCCCGCTCCACGAGTACGTGCGCGTCGAAGCGCCACCGCGGCTGTCCCCGTGGGGACTTCGCACGTGGTGGCAGCGCCGCTTCGGATGGGCCGACGGTCTCGCCGAACGTGCGCGCGACATGCGAAGTCCGGCCGGCCAGTTCGTCGCGTACGACATCAATCAGCATTTCCGGCAAGCGCGTGCGATGATGGCGCAGGTCTACGGTCCCGCGATGCAGCGTCCGCGCCAGCCTGCCGAATCGTGGTTCACCTTCGACCACACGCCCGATCGCGCCGATATCCGCATGACGACGCTCATGACCGACCTCTTCCTGCGTGAGGACGGGATCGCCCAAAGCGACCGGTTGGGCATGGATGCGTCCGTGGAGGTGCGGCTTCCGCTCGTCGATTACCGGCTCGTCGAGACCGTCATCGGACTTCGCAAGGCACACCCGGACTGGCAGCAGCCGCCCAAGACATGGATGCGGGATGCCGTGCGCGGCCGTGTGCCGGACTATGTCCTGGCGCGACGCAAACGCGGATTCGAACCACCGTATGATGCGTGGCTCGGCGCACTCACGGCACGCTACGGTCCGACACTGCGGGACGGCGCCTTGGTGCAGGCGGGACTCCTGAGCGCCGAGGGCGCCGCAACGCTCGCGGCACAGACCTCATGGAATGCCACGTGGGGCTACCAGCCGTTCGCCGCGCTGGTGCTCGAGCAGTGGCTACGCGGCATGATCGACGCCGGCCTGCGCGTCCGCCCCTGATCACCGCCGCTCGAGACGCCACTGCGCAGCGTAGGGATCGTACCGCAGCTGCGGTGCGGGATCGCGCAACCCCACCCGCGCCTGCCAGCGCCAGGTGAGCTGACGACGAAGACGGGACCCCCACCGCCCGTGCCGCTGCCCGCCCGCCGCGCGGAAGCAGGCATCCGCCTCACCGCGATACCGCTCCCCGGCGATCGCGGTCCGCTGCGCCGGCTGACGTCGAAACCCCGCGAGCGGCACCGTCACCCCTACCAACTCTGTCAGTGCGGAGAATCGCATCCAGAGCCCGAAGTCCGCCGCCAGCGTCAGCCTGACGTCGAGTGCGCCGCCGGCCCGCTCCCAGAGTGACCGCCGCCAAAAAGTCGACTCCTGCTGGATGAATCCCTGCGCGTATGTCCCCGCCTCGGGCAGGAACTCCCCGGCCAGCAGCGCGCGGCGCGAGAATCCCTGCAACGGCTCGCACGCCGTGAGCGCGCCGGCGGTGTCCCAGTACAGCGGGAACAGCGACGAGATCCATTCCACCTCGGGAAACCGCGCGAACAACTCCCCCACCGTCCGCAACGTCCACGGCGTGTGCAAATCGTCGCTGTTCAACCAACCCATGATCTCGCCATCGGTATGCGCGAAACCGGCGTTGATGGCCGCGTACTGTCCCCCGTCCGGTCGACTCTCCCAGTGCGTCAATGCCGACGCATGGCGCTCGATCGTCGCCACGCTGTCGTCACCGCTTCCCCCGTCCATGACCACATACTGCAACGCCGGATACCGCTGGTCGAGCACGGAGCGCATGGTGGCGTCGAGCCACGTCCCCTGATTGAACGACGGCGTCACCAGCGCGATGGTCGGCAGCGGGCGGGCGTTCATGCGCGCCCTCGCACGGCTTGCTTCAGACGCGGCAAGAGCGCGCGCCACCCGCGACGCGGGGCGAACCGCTCCCGCAACTCCTTCCCGTGGAAGGCCCAATCGAACTCGAACATGTCCGCTGCCTTGTGGCGCACGATGACCGAGGGGTGCCGGAGTTCCCCGAGCGGCTCCAACGGCAGATCGTGCAACCGCGCGGAGAGATTGGGATGCGTCGGATCGTCCGCGCCCCCGATGTTGGTCACGAGATTCTTGTTGGGACGGACGCAGAGCGCCCCCGCCGCCAGACAGTTGAAGGCCCACGGGTACGCCCAACTGTTCAGCTCACCGTGGAACGCCTGCGTGTACAAACGGGTCCAGTACGACGCCTCATACGGATCGTCCGTGACGGTCGCCATGCCGCCCGCCGCCACGAACTCGGGCCAGCGCGTCATCGCCAAGTCGAACTGCTGCCACGCCCGACGCCAGGACGCCCACCCCCAGACGTGATGCCGATGCGAGAAGTAATAACTCGCCTCGGTGCGGTGGTGACCGTTCTGGAAATTCGTCCCCGTGATCGAACTCACGCGTTCATCCGTCGCGAAGCGGTCGAGCAGCGCCTCGCAGAACGGGAAGAACGTCGGATGCGGCAGGCAATCGTCTTCGAGCACGATCAGGCGCTCCTCGGCCGCGAACGCCGCCGACAGTCCGGAGGCCACACGGCGCCGGAGCCCGAGATTGGTGTCGGAGAAATCGCGCACGACGTCACACGTCCAGGGGAGCGCATCGAACAAGGCGCGCACCTCCGCCACCAACCGCACGTCGTCCGGGTGATGGGCGCGCGGTCCATCGCTGACCACGTACAACCGTGCCGGGGCCGCGACCGCGACCGCGTCAAGGACGCGACGGGTCAGCGCCGGCCGATTGAAGGTCAGCATCACCACCGGCGTGCGCAACGCGGCTGTGCGGGACTCGTTCACGCGCGGAACCAACCCTCAAGATGGGAACGGAACGTCGCCCCGTCCCAGTCGCGCACCAAATGACGCGGCAGTCGGAACGGATCGCTGTCGCACCACGCCGCTTCCGGAACATTGGCACATGCCAAAGAGTAGCCCGCCGCGCGAACGGCGTCCACGGCAGCCTCGGAGATGTCCCGCACCGCCCCGTACGGATACGCGAACGCCGTCGGCGCCTCTCCGCCGAGCACCTCGGCGAGCTGTGCCCGACACTCCGCCGTCTCGCGCAGCAGTTCCCGTGGCGATTGCCGCGACATCACCGAATGCGTGACCGTATGTCCACCCAACCGGATGCCCGGCATCGCGGCGAGCGCACGCAGATCGTCGCGGTCGCAGGCCCGCGCCACGGAGGGATCAGGCAGCGGGTGCCCGAGTTGCCGTGCGAGCGTGTCGATGGCGCGATCACGCGAGTCCGCGGACGCCTCGCGGAGTCGCGCGGTGAGCATGGCGTGTACCGCCGGCGCAAGAGCCGGTGTGAGGTCGATGGTCGACGGCCCTCCGTCCTCGAGCACCAGCGAGAGCGCACAGGTCGGGGCCGTTGCCGTCAACAGCATCGCGGCGAGTTCGTCCCACCAGAACCCGCGGGCCGCGCCGGTGCGGCCGGTGGTCACGAAGATCGTGGCGGGGATATGCGCCCCCGCCAACGCCGGCGCCGCCTCGGTGAGGT
>CAXBQP010000051.1:0-21049 GCA_963978095.1 uncultured bacterium
GCCAGCCCCCTCGCGCGTCGACACCGGCATCACTGGCCAGTCGACGCGCGAGGGGGCTGGCCACGGTGCGGCCGCCGCTGGCGGCGGTCGCCGGTACTGGTGCTGCTGCCGGCGATTTGGCTGCCGAGGCAGTTGCCGGTGCCGGGGGTGGTGCAGACGTCGACGCTGCGGCTGGGGCCGTACCACCCAGCAGCGCGGCGATGTCCTCGCTGGCCGTCCCGATCACGCCAACAAGGGTGCCGACCGGCACCGCGTCGCCCTCGGCCACCAGCCGCTTGCGGAGGACGCCTTCGCCGCGTGCGACGAGTTCCATGACCGCCTTGTCGGTCTCGACCTCGGCGAGCACGTCGCCCGACTTCACGGCGTCCCCTTCGTTCTTGAGCCACTTCACCAGGCGCCCCTCTTCCATCGTGGGAGAGAGCGCCTCCATGGATACTTTGGTCGCCATTGCTCAGGCCTCGAGGTACATGACTTTCTTGACCGCCGCGATCGTCTTGGCGAGATCCGGCTTCGCGGCGCGCTCCAGCATCTTGGCGTAGGGCATCGGGACTTCCGCCTGATGCACACGGATCACCGGGGCATCGAGATGGTCGAAGCAGTCGCGCTGGATGTAATCCACCACTTGTGCGCCGATGCCGCAGATCTCCCAGCCTTCCTCGAGCACGACGGCGCGATTGGTCTTCTTGACGCTCGTCGTGATCGCGTCGACGTCCATGGGCCGGATCGTACGGAGATCGACGACGTCGATCTTGATCCCTTCCTTGGCGAGCGCATCCGCGGCCTGCATCGCGACCAGCACCATCTTGCCGCTCGTGATGATCGAGCAGTCGCTCCCCTCGCGCTTGAGCTCGGCCTTGCCAAGGGGAATGAGGTACTCCTCCTCGGGAACTTCGCCCTTGGTGTTGTAGAGCATCTCCCCTTCGAGTACGATCACCGGGTTGTCGTCGCGGATGGCGCTCTTCAGCAGCCCTTTCGCGTCGTAGGGCGTCCCTGGCGCGACGACCTTGAGGCCCGGGATATGCGCCAGCCACGATTCCCACGCCTGCGAGTGCTGCGCCGAGAGCTGCAGCGCGGCGCCGTTCGGGCCGCGGAAGACCATCGGCATCGGGAACTGCCCCCCGCTCATGTAGAGCATCTTCGCGGCGGCATTCACGACCTGATCGATGGCGAGCAGGGCGAAGTTCCACGTCATGAACTCGACGATCGGGCGGAGTCCCACCATGGCCGCACCCACGCCGACCCCGGCGAAGCCGAGCTCGGTGATCGGCGTGTCCACCACCCGCATCTCGCCGAACTCCTCGAGGAGCCCCTTGGACACCTTGTACGCACCATTGTAGACGCCGACTTCCTCTCCCATGAGGAAGACGCGGTCGTCCTTGTGCATCTCTTCACGGAGCGCCTGGTTGAGCGCGTCACGGTACGTGATGATCGGCATCGGTCAGCCCTCCTGCGTGGTGTCGGAGGTCGTTTCCACGAAGACATCCTCGTAGAGCGCCTCGATCGGCGGCTCGGGGCTGGCATCGGCATAGTCCCACGAATCCTGCACGGTCGCCGCGATCTCGTGCTCGATCTCCGCCACGAGTGCCTCGCTCAGGGTGCCGTCGGCCGTCATCCGGGCCTTGAGCAGGTTGATCGGATCGCGCTTCATGTACTCTTCGAGTTCGGCCTTGGAGCGGTAGGTGCCGGAGACCGCGTCGCTCATGGAGTGACCCATGAAGCGGTAGGTCTTGATCTCGAGCAGGGTCGGCTCGTAACTCTCGCGCGCGCGGGACACGGCGGCGGTCATCGCCTCGCGCACGGCGAACACGTCCTGCCCGTCGACCGCTTCGCTGTGGATCGCGTACGTCTCGCCGCGCTTGTACATCTCCGCGATCGAACTCGCGCGGTTCATCGCGGTTCCCATGCCGTAGCGGTTGTTCTCGATCACGTACACCACGGGAAGCTTCCAGAGTCCCGCCATGTTGAGCGACTCGTGGAACGCACCGTTGTTCACCGCGGCCTCGCCCATGAAGCAGACGATGCACTGGTCGCCGCCGCGATACTTGATGGCGAAGCCGACTCCGGTGGCGATCGGCACGTGGCCGCCGACGATGCCGTGTCCGCCGAGGAATCCAACGCTGCGGTCGAAGAGGTGCATGGAGCCGCCCTTGCCGCGCGAGCATCCGTCGATGCGGCCGAACAACTCCGCCATCACGCTCCGGGCGCTCATGCCGCGCGCGAGGGCCTGGCCATGGTCGCGGTAGGTCGTGATCACGTAGTCGTCGTGACGCAACGCCGACATGACGCCCGTGCCGACCGCTTCCTGGCCGATGTACAAATGGCAGAAGCCACCGATCTTCCCGAGCGCGTACGCCTCGGCGACCTTCTCCTCGAATCGGCGCTGCAGGATCATGGAGTGCAGCAGCTCGCGGTGCAGCGTCGCGTCGCCGGGTGATTCGGATTTCTTCTTGCTTGCCATTGCGATCGTGTGGTGAGCGCACGCCGGAGACCGAGGGGCGCGCGGTGAGTGAACGAGCCGCCGGGTCAGACCCCGGCCGCCTGCACCTGCTCCCAAGCGTGGTAGCTCGAACGGACGAGCGGCGCGCTCTCGACGTGCTTGAAGCCCATCGCCATGCCGGCGTCGTAGAACATCCGGAACTCATCCGGCGTCACGTAGCGGTCCAGCGCGATATGGTCATTGCTCGGCTTGAGATATTGGCCGAGGGTGAGGATGTCGACGTCGACCGTGCGCAGGTCGCGCATGGTGTCGAGGACCTCCTCGTTGGTCTCGCCCATGCCGAGGATGATCCCCGTCTTGGTGGGGATGTCCGGGGCGACGGACTTGGCGAAACGGAAGATGTCCTTCACGCGCTCGTAGCGTCCGCCGGGGCGGGCCTTCTTGTACAGGCGCGGGACGGTCTCGGTGTTGTGGTTGTAGATCTCCGGGCGCGCCTCGAGCACGGTGCGAATGGAGTCCTCATGGCCCTGGAAGTCGGGGACGAGCACCTCGACCGAGCAGGTCGGCACGCGTTCGTGGACCTGACGGATGACCTCGGCGAACGCCCATGCGCCGTAGTCGGGGAGATCGTCGCGGTCCACCGAGGTAATGACGAGATGGCGGAGATTCATCTTCTCCGCGGCCTCCGCCACGCGCTTCGGCTCCGCCGGGTCGAACTTGGGCGGTCGTCCGTGGGCGACGGCGCAATAGGCGCAGTTCCGGGTGCAGACGTCGCCCAGGATCATGAACGTCGCGGTGCCGTGGTCCCAGCACTCGCCGATGTTGGGGCAATGGGCCTCCTCGCAGACGGTATGGAGGTCCAGCTCCTGCATCATGTTCTTGAGATGCAGGTACGACTTCCCCCCCGGCGCCTTGACTTTGAGCCATGACGGCTTGCGGTCAGGGAGCGCCGGTGCACGATGGCGTCCGAGGATCTGGTACAGGTGTTCGCCCATCGGGGCTCCCGTGGCTCGGGGCACGAGACTGCTCGCAACCCGGTGATGGACAAGAATCTAGGAGGTGTGTTCGGCCCCCGCCAAGAGGCAGTAACCGGTATTTTCTATATTAGACGGTTACTAATTTCCGTGCTTCGGGACTATCTTTTCGCGTCGACGCCACTGGCACTCGCCGCCACGTGGCACCTGTCGTAGAATCCATCGTCCGCGAAACCCGCCGCTCGCAGCGTCCGTACGGCAGAGAGACCCGATCAAGGACCCCGGCATGCTCCGCACGTTGTTCATGGTAGGCATCATGGCCGTCGTCGGCCTGTTTGTGTTGCAGCTGGCCTTTGGCCTCTTCGGTGTGGTGCTGGGGCTGTTCTTCTCGATCGTGGGGATCGCACTCCGGCTGCTGGTCGTGGGCGCGATCGTCTACTTCGTAATCCGGATCGTGAGTCCGCGCACGGCGCGCGAGCTGCGCGAGAAGTTCGAGCGGTAGTCGCCCTTCGGTGCGGTCAGCGGGCGTCCAGCGCGTCCGCCACCGCCCAGCAGAGCATCGGGACCATGATCTCGTGATGCCCGGTGATCTCGTACCCCCGGCCGGCGTCGATCGTCGGTCGCTGCACCACGTTGACGCGCGGCCGATAGTGCCGCTGCATGTCGAGATCCACGGTCGTGAAGTCGCGTGGCGCCCCGGCGTTGAGGTTGCGGGCGATGGTGAGTGCCTTCAGGAACACCTCCGGCATGATCACGGCGCTTCCGCAGTTGAGGGCCACGCCGCCGTGATCGAGCCGCTCGAGCGAGGCGGCCAGCCGGCGGAAGTCGCGATGGCTCGTGTCGCCGATCGCGGCCCCGTTGGCGGCTGGGTGCTGGTGGATGATCTCGGCCCCGAGTGCCGCGTGCACGGTCACGGGAATGTCGAGCCGCCACGCGTTGAGGATCACGCTCAGGTCGGGGTGCGCTGCGGTCGCATCGGCGGCGATCGCACGCGCGACGGATTCCCCCATGCCGCGCTCGTCGGCCATGCCCCGGACGAACGCCTCGTTCAGTCCGCGCCCGGTCTCTTCGGCCATGCCGAAGGAGCCGTCGCGGAGACCGGCGGCCACATCCTCGGAGGTCCCGCCGAAGCGGGCCATCTCATAATCGTGGATGGCGGCGGAGCCGTTCATCGCGAGGTGGGTGATCACCCCGCGGCGCATCAGGTCGATGAGCACCGGGGCCAGCCCTGTCTTGACGATGTGGCCGCCGAGCATGACGACCACCCCCTTGTTCGCGCGGGCCGCGCCCGCGATGGCGTCGACGACTTTGCGGAAGTCGCGGGCGACCAGCACATCGGGCAGCGCGTCGAGAAAGGCATGAAAGGAGCGATCCGTGCCCGGGGGACGCGAGAAATCCTCGGCGCGCACCTTGTTGGCCCGACCGGAGATGGGGATGGTGCGGATCTGGGAGAGATCAGCTTCGCGCGGCGAGTCGCTCACGGGGACCTCAGGGGCGCTTGGTGGAGTCGTTCGGGTTCGTGGAACGCAGGGGCATGACATTTTGCATCTTGCGCAACGCAAGGCTCAGGGAGGCGATGGAGCCCAGTTTCACATTCATCCGCAGGAGCAGGTGGCGCTCGTCGTCGGAGAGCCAGATCTCGGCACGCCCGCCTTCGGCGAAGAGCCCGCTCGTCTTGATGATCGGGCGAATCACGATCGCATCGAAGCTGCCGGCGGGAACCGTGACGCGTTCCTTGCGCAGCACCTGGATGACCACGGGATTGGCGTTGGGGTCGAAGTAGCGGTTGAACTCGTAGCGCTTGCCGACCTCGAGGGGGATGGTGCGCAGAAAAAAGAAGAACGCGGCATCGTCGAGCGGCGCCTCCACCGAGGGACGCTCACCCTTGCCGTGTTCGACGAAGGTCTTCCGCTCCGGGAAGATGTCGTAGATGCGCAGCTTCGCGTTCCCCAACTCGTTCAGGTCCTGCACGAAGCGCAGGGAGTTGAGCGATTGCGTGTCGAGGAAGCTGTCGTACGAATCATCGATCCGCACGCCGGGAATCCCGCCGGTGATATTGAAGCGCAGTCGCCAGGCGGTGCGGCCGCGCAGCGTGTCGAGTCCCACGACGATCATGCGGCCGGAGCCGGCCTCGAGGAACCCGACCTTGAGCGTGTACTCGAGGAACTCGCCTTTGCTCCATGGGACGGCCGCCATGGGACGCGGCCCCGGGGTGCCCTGCGCACGCAGCATCGCGAGCGGTGCATGCAGGGCGGCGACCGCGACCCCGAGGTGGAGTGCAGACGCGAGCACAACGGCGCGCGTCGCGAGCCGAGTCGCTAAGCGCGCCGCAGGACGAGCACTCACGCGGCTGGCGTCGGGGGTCGGCGGCCGCGGGCGGCCCAGCTCCGCTTGACGAGATCGACCGCGTCAGGCCACGCCTGCACGCGACTTTCGCGTGGTCGCAGGTCCCATCGCGATTCCAATGGCACGGATTCGATCCGCCGTGCCATCGGCGCGGCTTCTCGCAACAGTTCCATGTTGGCGGTCCACACGGGGGCGTCGGCCGCGGGCAGGACCCCGGCTTTCAGCAGGTCGCGCACGAGGCTGATCCGGAACAATCGGTAGCCGGCGAACGGATCCTTCACACCGGGGACGGTGACCACGCGTCGGATGGGCCAGAGCATGGGAACCCAGCGGACGTATTTGCCAAGCGTCTTGACCGCCTCCGGCGCGGCATCGGACAGCACCCGTTCCCCGACGACGATATCGGCGCCTCCCTCGAACCGCTTCACGAGCTCCGGGAGATGCTCGGGCTGATCGGTGAAATCGGCTTGCATCATGATCACCGCATCGCGGCGCGGATAGCGGGTCCGGTCGCTGGCGGCGCGCAGGAGCGCTTCGGTGGCTTTGGCGTACCCGATCCGTGTCGTGCCGCTGATGACCGAGACCGGCATCACCTTCTGGTAGGGCTCGAGCGTTTCCGCGGTGCCATCGGTGCTGGCGTCGTCGTAGACCAGCACCTCGTACTCGCGGGAGTAGTCCTGGAACACCTTGCGGATGCGCCAGAGCAACACGCCGACGGTCGGCGCTTCATTGTACGACGGGATGCAGATATACAGCACGCGGCGCGTGAATCCGGAGAAAGGGAACAGGAAAGCTAGGCACGACGAGCGCCCTGTCGCTACGGGTGGACTCCGCGGGGCCGCGGCGGTCGGACGGGCGGCCTGAGCGGTCGGCGGCGGTTCAGCGAACGACCGTGACCACACTCGCTCCGGTGACACCGCTCACCAGGGCATACACCGTGGCGACGCCGAGTTTCCGTGAGCGGAACCACACGCTGGCGCCGGTGGTCGCGCTGATCGTGCCGACGGAGTCGGGACCGTAGGCCCAGGTGGTCGGAGGAAAGCTTCCCACCGAGGTGTTCGATGCCCGGATGGGTGTGGCGACGATCTGCACACTGTCACCGAGGGTGATTCGCGACGTTTGGGGGACCATCGCCACGCTGGCTGGCGTGTCGATCCCAGTGGTTGCCGTCGTCGTGGTGATCTGGGGCGCGGGCTCGCCGAGTCCGGCGAAGCCGCACGCGGACGTCAACGCGAGCATCCCCAGGAGCACGCCGGAGGCCACCAGCGGTACGCGTTGCATCTCAGCGAATCCCGCGGTTCGGGAGCCCCGGCGTGCGCATGGCGTCGGCGAAGGCACGAAAGATGCCCAGGTCCACGCTCTGCGGATCCTCCGTCAGATCTTCCGGATGCCACTGCACGGCAAGGCACCACCAGTCGCGATCGGTGGACTCGATCGCCTCGATCACCCCATCGGGAGCGCGGGCGCTCACCACGAATCCCGGTCCGAGCTGTTCGACCGCCTGATGGTGGTACGAGTTCACCATCGCGCGCCGTGCGCCGCCCAGGGCGACCTCGAGCCGCGATCCGGGTGTCAGTTCGATCCCGTGGCTGCGAACGTCGGCGGGCGTGTCGGGGTCGTGGTCGATCTCGGACGGATGAAGCGTGGGGAGGTCCTGCAGCAGCGTGCCGCCGAACGCCACATTGATGAGCTGAATGCCCCGGCAGATGCCAAGCACGGGGCGCCCGGCCTGCCGCGCGGCGGCGAGGAGTGCGAACTCAGTGTCGTCGCGCCGGGTGTTCCGCGGTTGCGTGGCCGGGTGCGCCGGGGCGCCGTAGCGCGCGGGGTCGACATCCTCGCCGCCCGTGAGCAACAGCCCTGCGGTTCCGGCGATGATCTCGGCGGCCCCGCCGACGTCCGTGAGCGGGGGAACGATCACGGGGACGAGCCCCGCACGCTCGAGTGACCGCGGGTAGTGCACATTGAGGCGCGCATGCTCGCCGTCCCGGTCGGGAAGAGCGGTCGCGCTGACGGCAACGAGTGGACGCACGGCGGGGAAAAGGATTGGAGAGAGCGGGACGCACTCGACAGGACGCGCGTGCGCCCTCTATGCTACCACATTGAAACGCGTGGCGCCTCCCTCGCGTAGTGACGCTACCTCCTTCCAGCCCGGGATCGGATGTTCGAATCGATCAACGCCGCCATTCAGGATCTGCTGCAGGGTCGTGTGGCTCCGGCGGACCGCGGTGCCGCCATCGCCGACATGAAGCAGGCGATGGTGCGCGCCAGGCTCGGTGTCGAGGACCTGCGACACGGCGTCGCGGTGACTCAGCAGCGCCTCGCGACCGAACTGGAGCAACTCGTGACGGTGCAACGGCGCAAGACGCTTGCGGCGGACATTCACGACGCCGAGACCGTGGCGCTCGCGACGAAGTTCGAGGCGCAGCACCGCGAACGGATCGCGGTACTCGAGCGGAAGTTGGGGGCACAGGAGGCTGAGGCGGCGCTGGCCGCGCGCGAGCTCTCGGAGATGATGACGGCCCTCAAGGCGGCCAATGCCGGGGTCGGCACGGGGAGGTCCCGCGCAGAAGCCTCGGATGGCGAGCTGGGGCTGCCGGACCACGCCGCACTCACCCGTGAGATCGATGCGCTCGCGCGTCAGCGGGCGCGCGCCGAGCGGGATGCGATGGCCGACGCGAAGCTCGAGGAGCTCAAGAAGCGGATGGGGCGGCTGTAGCGCCCCATCCGACGGTCTGCGCTAGGACGCGCGCCCTTCGGACGTGGTCGCCATCATCCGGCGGATCGGCACGACGAGTGCGGCCAGCACGGCGGCGCCGGCGAACAGCGAGAGCGAGGTCCAGTTGAACAGCGCGGGCATCTCGGCCAGGTTCTCGGGATTCACCTGTCCGCCGACGAGCCCCGCGATCAGATTGCCGAGCGACGTCGCCATGAACCAGACGCCCATCATCTGGCCCACGTACTTCTTGGGGGCGAGCGCCGTCATGGAGCTGAGTCCGACGGGCGAGATCATGAGCTCGCCGACCGACTGCAGCATGTAGCTGCCGATCAGCCACCAGGCCGAGACACGGGTCGTCACGCCACCGGTGATGACGATTTTGGCCGCGGCGACCATGATCCAGAAACCGAGCCCCGTGAGCAGCAGCCCGCCGGCGAACTTGGCCGGGCTCGAGGGATCCAGCTGCCGCTTGCCGAGCGTCACCCAGACCCATGCCATGACGGGCGCGAGTGTCACGATGAACACCGAGTTCACGGACTGCAACCAGAGCGTCGGCATCTCCCAGCCGAAGATGTTGCGGTCGGTGAAGTCCTTGGCGAAGAGATTGAGCGAGGTCGGCGCCTGCTCGAAGGCGGCCCAGAAGACCACCGCGCCAACGAACAGGGCCATGATCACGGCCATCCGCTTCTTCTCGTCGCTGTTGAGACCGGCGAAGAGGAACAGGAAGGCGAAGTAGGCGATTGCGATGCCGCTGATGATGTACTTCATCGAGTTGGCGACCGCGATCGGGTCGATCGTGACGGCGCCGGTCATGGCCAGCACGAGACCCACGACCACGATCGCCATGCCCAGGATGGTGTAGTTCCGCACCGTTGCGCGCTCTGCCGGTCCGCTGGTCGGGTCCGCGCCGATCGGGCCGAGCGTGTTCCGGCGTCGTGCGCGCAACCAGACGAGTCCCGCCAGCATGCCGGCACCCGCGGCCCCGAATCCCCAGTGCCAGCCAACGCGTTCACCGAGATATCCGGTGACCAGCGGTGACACGAGAGCGCCGAAGTTGATGCCCATGTAGAAGATCGAGAAAGCAGCATCGCGGCGCGAGCCGCCGTCGGGGTACAGCGACCCGACCATGGCCGAGATGTTCGGCTTGAGCAGTCCGGTGCCGAGCACGATCAGGACGAGCCCGAGGAAGAACGCCGAGCGGAGGAACACGGCGGAAAGCGCGATGGAGAGGTGGCCGAGCGCAATCAGCAGGCCGCCATACCACACGGAGCGTTGCAGCCCGAGCCACCGGTCGGCGATCCAGCCGCCCGGGAGCGATGCGAGATACACCGAGGCCGCATAGATCCCGACGATCGCCGACGCCTTCGGGCGATCGAAGCCGAACCCGCCACTGGTGAGCGCGGCCGTCATGAAGAGCACGAGCAACGGCCGGATGCCATAGAACGAGAACCGTTCCCACAGCTCGGTGAAGAAGAGCGTTGAGAGTCCCTTCGGATGTCCGAAGAAACTGGTGTCGCTCGTCATGGCGCGTGTTTCGGATGACATCTCGCTGGCGTGCGGCGCGGGCGCGGCGGAGGCGGTCACGGGACGATGGGCTGTGGGTACGAAGGAACGGCGTTGAGCAACTCGCGCGAATGGGGATGCGCGGGTCCCTTGAAAAACTCCACTGCGGACGCCGTTTCCACCAGTCGTCCCCCCTGCATGACGGCAACGCGGGACGCCATGCGTTGCACGAGGGCGAGATTGTGGGTGATGAACAGGCAGGTGAGGCCCCGGTCGCGCTGCAGGCGTTGGAGCAGGGTCAGGATCTCGTCCTGCACCACGACATCCAGCGCGGAGACGGCTTCGTCGAGCACCAGGAGATCCGGGCCGCCGGCGAGGGCGCGGGCGATCGACACGCGTTGCCGCTGTCCGCCGGACAACTCATGCGGGAGTCTCGACGACATCTCGGGGCCGAGTCCGACCTCGGCGAGGAGGAGGCGCACCGCGTGCGCCGCGGCAGCGCCATCAGCGATGCGGTGAATCTCGAACGGTTCCGCCACGAGTGCGCCGACCGTCAGCCATGGCGTGAGCGCGGTGGAGGAATCCTGCAGTACGATCTGCATGCGGCGACGGAGCGCGCGGAGCGGGGCGGGGCCAAGGGCGCTGACCTCGACGCCGGCGAACACGATGCGTCCGGCGTCGGGTTCGCGCAGTCGCAGGACCGCGCGAGCGACCGTGGTCTTGCCGCACCCGGAACTGCCCACGATCGCCAGCGTCTCACCAGCGAGAATGTCAAACGAGACGCCATCGACGGCGTGGGTGGCGGGACGCGTGCCGCGGGCGGGATACCGCACGGAGAGGTCGCGAACGGAGAGCAGGGGGGGACTCATGGTGCCACCGTCAGCCGCGGCAGGGCCCGAATCAGCGCGGCGGTGGCTGGGTGCTGCGGGGCCACGAAAATGCGTTCGACCGGCGCGTCCTCCACGAGCCGTCCGTCATGCATGACCAGCACCCGCGCGCAGAGCGTGGCGACGACGCCGAGGTCGTGCGTGATGAGCAACACGGCGGCCCCCGTCTCGCGCTGGAGCGTGCGCAGGAGCTCCAGCACCTGTGCCTGCGTGATCGTGTCGAGCGAGGATGTCGGTTCGTCGGCGATGACCAAGGCCGGCCGAAGCACGAGCGCCATGGCGATCATCACGCGTTGGCACTGTCCTCCGGAGAGCTCGTGCGGGTAGGCCCGGGCCAGCGAGGGAGCGAGGCCGACGCGAGCGAGCATGGCGTCGGCTTCCCGTTCAGCGGTTGGCCGCGACGCGCCGTGCACGAGCGCCGACTCGGCCACCTGGTCGCGGGTCGTCATCGACGGATTGAGCGCGGCAGCCGGATCCTGGAAGATCATGGCGATCCGTCTGCCGCGCAGCGATCGCAGTGCGGCCGCGTCGAGCGCGGTCAGCTCGCGTCCGTCGAACGCGATGCGCGAGGCCGCATCGACGACCGCTGCCGGATCCGAGAGCCCGAGCAGCGCGAGTGCCGTGGCCGACTTTCCGCTTCCCGACCCTCCCACGAGGGCGACCATTTCCCCGGCCGCGACGTCGAACGACAGGTGATCGACGGCGACCACCCCGTGGACCGGGAACCTGACGGTGAGGTCGCGCACCGAGAGCAGTGGCACACCGGCGCTCATGGGACCACCTGGTGCGGATCCACGGCCTCACGCCACCGCTCACCGACCGCATGGAGCGCGCCCACGGTGGCCACGATCGCAAGGGCGGGAAAGAGCAACAGCCACCAGGTGTCGAGCATGCGGTCCGCCCCATCGCGCATGATGCCTCCCCAACTGGCGGTCGGTGGGCGCACGCCAAGCCCGAGGAACGACAGTCCGGCTTCGAGCGGAATCACGGATGCGAACGAGAGCGTGGCGGCGACGGCGATGTGCGGCAGCACGCCGGGCAGTACATGCCGCAGCAGGATTCGCGACCGCGTGGCGCCGAGCGCTCGTGCGGCGACAACCCATTCGCGCTGCCGAATGGCGCGCACCTGTGCGCGCACCACGCGACTCATCGGCGGCCACGCGGTGAGACCGAGGGCGAGGGCGAGTGTGGACGGCGACATCGGTCCGGCGCTCGCGAGCACCAGGAGCAGCAGCACGCGCGGCATGACCAGTATCGCATCCACGAATCGCATGAGCAGGTCGTCCAGCCAGCCGTCGCTGGCGCCGGCGAGCGCGCCCCACGTGGTCCCTACGATCACGGCGATCGCCACCGAGAGCGTCCCGACGCCGAGTGAGATACGCGCGCCCGCCATCACGCGGCTCAGGACATCGCGGGACAGTCCGTCGGTGCCGAACGGATGGGACCAGGATGGCGGCAGGTTCTGCATCCCCACCATGCCGTTGAGCGCGTTGGGATCATATGGGGCGAGCATCCCGCCGAGCAGCGCGAGCAGTGCCGCGACGATCAGGACGATGATCGCGATGCGCGGGACGGGTACGCCACGCATCGCGGCGCTCGGCGGCCCGGACGGCGCACCGGACGGAGGCCCGGTCATCGGCGCCCGGCGGAGACCCGCGGGTCGGCCATGGCCGCGGCGAGATCGGCACACAGCCCGCCGAGCGTCACGAGGACGCTCGAGACCATGACGATGCCGATCGCGAGCGGATAGTCGCGGCCGGTGACCGCGTCGACCATGGTGCGTCCCATGCCCGGCCAGGCGAAAATCGCTTCGACGAACACCGCACCTCCCACGAGCGATGGCAGCAACAGCCCGCAGAGCGCGATCACCGGGCCGAGGGCGTTCCGCAGTGCGTGGCGCACGAGGACGCGCCGCTCGGGGGCTCCCTTCGCGCGCGCGGTGCGGATGTACGGTCGCGAGAGCACGAGGCGCATCTCCGTCCGTTGATGGCGTGCGATGCCGGCGCCGACGATCAGCGCGAGCGTCAGCGCCGGCAGCACCAGGTGCCAGAGGACGTCAACAAGACGCGCTCCCGGGTCCATGGCGTCATGCACGCCAAGCGTCACCATTCCACCGACCGGAAAGAGGCGCCAGGTGGCGGCGAACAACGTCAAAATTCCCGTGGCGACGATGTACTCCGGCGTGGCGATGATCGCGAGCCCCAGCCCCTCGCTGAAGCGGGTGAGTCGCGCGGGGGCAGGGGAGTGCTGGGCGCCACGGCTCCCCTGCCAGGCGCCGAGCGCGATGCCTCCGAAGATCCCCAAGAGGAGTCCCGTGCCCATCAGCAAGGCGGTGTTCGGGAGGACATCGCGCAGCACTTGCGCCACGGGGCGCCCGCGCGACAACGACATCCCCAGTTCCCCGCGCAGCGCATGGCCCACGAAACGGGCGTATTGCGTGCGCAGGGGCTGATCCAATGCATACTGGTGCCGCAGCAGTTCGCGCGTGGCGGGTGCCGTGCTCGCATCGAGCGTGCTCCCGCTCAGCGGGTCGCCCGGCGCCACCCGCAGGAGCGCGAAGACCACGGTGACCGCGAAGCCCAGCACCAGCGCGGCTTGCGCGAGGCGACCGAGCAGGAACCGGAGCACCGTCAGCTCTGGGGCGGTGCGTCGCGCGGGATGTCGCGCGGCAGGTGCCCGCCGGGCGCGATCTTCCATCCCTCGATCGATTTCCACCAGGCCCCGGGTCGCAGTGCGCCCGTCACGAGGCGCGTGTGCGCTCCGGATACCGTGGGCTGCTCGAACAGGAAGATGGCGGGGGCATCGTCGATGATCTGCTGATACACCGCGCGGTAGTGCCGTCGCGCGTCGCTGGTATTCCGAGCGCTGAACGCGCTGTCGGCCTGCAGGTCCACCACCGCGCTCGCGTATCCGCCGAAGTTCAACCCGCCGGGGCCCGTGGAGCCCCGGACCCAGGTTTGGTGCAGGCCGGCCACCGGACTGCGGCCGGCCGTCAGGTTCTGGATGAAGCTGTCGAACTCGTGCGCCGTCACCTTGGCGCCGATGGCGGGCGGATCCATGACCTCGACGTCGACCTTCACGCCGATCTCCCGGAGCTGTGCCTGGATCAACTGCGCGTATTGCTGGCGGGGCTTGCTGCTGGACGCGGCGATGATCCGGAACGCGAGAGGGCGTCCACTCTTGGTGCGATTTCCATCAGGGCCGGATTTCCATCCAAGCGAGTCGAGCAACGCCGCCGCGGCGGCGCGGTCGAACGCGGGCTGGCGCACGGTGGTGTCGGCGCTCCATTGGATGCTCGAGAACGGGCCCATGGCGAGGCGGCCCGCGCCGTCGAAGACGTTCTGCAGCATCGCCCGGCGGTCAAGCGCCATCGCGATCGCGCGACGCACGCCCGCCTCGCCGAGCACCGGGTGGGGCTTGGCCGTCGCGCCGTCGTGCAGGTTGAACTGCAGGAAGGCGTAGTTCATCGAGGGCGTCCGAAGCAACTGCACTGTTTTCTTGGTGGCGGCTGTTGCCACCTCGGATGCCGGCAACAGTTCGTAGAAATCCGCCTCACCCGCGAACAGCTGTTTCGCGAGCGTCGACGGATCGCCGTTGACCGAGAAAATCACGCGATCGAGCGTGGCGCGTCCGCGATAGAACGCATCGACCGCCGCCATCTCGAATCGCTCGCCCTGCTTCCATGCGACGAAGCGGAAGGGGCCGCTGCCGACGGGCGCCCGCGAGAACGCGGACGTCGCGAGTGCCTCGTGCGGGATGGAGGCGAGCAGGTGTGCAGGAAGCGGCACGAACGATGCCACGAACTGATAGAACTGTTCGGGGAACCGGTGCGAGAAGTACGCGGCCACGTGCAGCGAATCCACCACGCGTACCGAATCCACCGCGGCAGCCAAGTCCGCGGTGGTCGTGGAGCCGCTGGCCGGATCGCGCGCGATCTCGTAGCCCAGTCGCACGTCGGCGGCGCGAATCGGTGTGCCGTCGTGCCACCGAGCGCGCGGGTCGATCGCGAACGTCACGGTGAGCGAGTCGCTGCTCCAGTTCCACGACTGCGCGAGTCGCGGTGCGAAGCTCGCGACGTCCACGGTCGAGAGTGTGGGGCCAAGGTCGGCCAACGGGTCGAACATCGGCTCGACCATGGCGCGTCCCTGAACCGTTCCCGCGGCGACCGTGGGAAACAGCGACTTGCTGTCAGCGCCCAGCGCGATGATGGCGGTGCCTCCGCCCGAGCCGTCGCGCCCACCGCAGGCAGCGGCGAGTGCGAGCAGGCTTCCCGTTCCGAAAACTCGCACCAATCGACGTCGCATCAGTCTCCAATTTGTTCAGTGTCGCCAAATTTTACGCGACTACCGGCGCCACGTCCACTCCGTGCTTTCGTAGTGCGCGAGATGCGGGGCGGCCCACGGCCACGCCTCGTCGGGCTCGAGCGGTTCAACTCTGCCGACGTCCTGTTCGAGCGCCCATCGCATGGCCGCGGCCACTTCCGCCACGGAGAGCGTGCGGTCCAGCAATCGGTTCAGGGCGGCCGCCGGCGTGCTGGGGGTCATGGGACGCACCGCGAGCGTCGCGATGCGTGCCTGGTCGTCGTCGAGAAGCACGGATCCGTGCTGGACGAAACCGCCGCGGTCCCGGAACTGGGCGCTCCCCACCAGCTTGCGTCCGGATGCGACGAGTTCGCCCGCGTTGGGTTCGGCGAAGCAGGCCGCGCCACCGGGACGCCGCACGGGGCTGCGCGGCGCGACGGAGGCATCGACGCCCAGTCGGCCGAGTGCCCGAACGAGCAGGGTGTTGATGCGACCGTAGGTCACCGGCAACGGCTCGCGGTCGCGCACGGGCGCGGCGACGCTGTATGTGGCCTCATGGTGGTGGAGCAGTACGCGCCCCCCGGTCGGGCGTCGCACGGCGGCGATCCCGGCGGCGGCCAAGAGGTCGGCGCGGAACAGCCCGACGACCGATTCGTGCCGACCGAACGAGAGGGTCGGGACGGCCCAGCTGTACACCCGAAGCACCGATTCCCCAGTCGTGGCGGCCCGGTCGAGCAGCCCCGCATCGAGCGCCATATTGGCCGCGGCCCCAGCCGGTTCGGTCAGGAGGAATCGCCACATGCGCGGAATCTACCACCGCGCCGGGCCTAGCCAACGCCCAGCGGTGCACCACGTATTAGCTTTGGTCGTTGGCCTTTTTTCACCGGTTCCGCGTCCATCCGGGGCGTTTACGCGCTCCGCCACAGGAGTCAGAACGTGTCCTCCGCACATCCCGAGCCCGCGTCCTTCGTTCCCCGACATCTCGGCCCTTCCGACGCTGAAGTGCGCGCGATGCTCGACGCACTTGGCTATCCGACGCTCGATGCGTTCATCGACGCGACCATCCCGTCCTCGATCCGGTTCCGGGACAGGTTGAACATCCCGGCCGCGCGCTCCGAGCAGGACGCGCTGGCCGCGTTCGCCACCGAGATGTCGGCCAACGAGGTGTGGCGCACGTACATCGGGATGGGCTACGCGGGGACGCACGTGCCCGCCGTGGTCCAACGCAACATTCTCGAGAACCCGGGCTGGTACACGGCCTATACCCCGTACCAGGCGGAGATCGCGCAGGGCCGTCTGGAAGCGCTGCTGAACTACCAGACCATGGTGAGCGACCTCACGGGCCTGCCGATCGCGAATGCCTCCTTGCTCGATGAGGGGACGGCCGCCGCAGAAGCAGTGACGATGGCCCACGGTCTGGCGAGCGCGGGACGCGACACGGTGCTGCTCGCCGATGATTTGCACCCGCAAACGATCGACGTCGTGGCCTCACGTGCCGCGGCCCGCGGCATCCAGGTCGTCGTGGGGAACCCGGCGACGATGACGCCCGACGCCACGACCTGCGCGATCCTCATCCAGTATCCGAACACCTCCGGGGCGGTCATCGATCACCGCGCGCTGGCCGATGCGGCGCACGCCGCCGGCGCGCTCGTGATCGTCGCCACCGACCTGCTGGCGCTGGCGTTGCTGACGCCGCCGGGCGAGTGGGGGGCCGACATCGCGGTGGGGAACTCGCAGCGTTTCGGCGTGCCCTTCGGCTACGGCGGTCCGCACGCCGCGTTCTTCTCCACCAAGGACGAGTACAAGCGCAGCATCCCGGGGCGCCTGATCGGCGTGAGCCGCGATTCCCACGGCAAGCCGGCGCTCCGCATGGCGCTGCAGACCCGCGAGCAGCACATCCGCCGTGAGAAAGCCACGAGCAATGTCTGCACCGCGCAGGTCCTGCTCGCCGTCATGGCGTCGATGTACGCGGTGTGGCACGGCCCTGAGGGCATCACGGCGATCGCGAAGCGCGTGCACCATCGCGCCGAGTCGCTCGCCGCGGGGCTTCGCAAGCTCGGGTTGACGATCCGGCACGACGTCTTCTTCGACACGATTCGTGTCGGCGGCGCCGATGCGTCCGCGGTGCGTGCCGCCGCCGAGGCGGCGAGGATCAACCTGCGCTATCACGCCGATGGCGACATCGGGGTCTCGCTCGATGAGACCACGACGGTGGCCGACCTCTCCGACGTGCTCGCCGTGTTCAACCACGGCAAGGCGCCGGCGTTCACCGCCGAGTCGCTCGCGGCGGCGGTGGATGCGCGCTTCGATGAGCGCTTTGCGCGGACCAGCGCCTTCTGCTCGCACCCGGTCTTCTCGAAGTACCACTCCGAGACGGACATGCAGCGCTACATGCGCAAGCTCGAGTCGCGCGATCTGTCGCTGACGCACTCGATGATCGCCCTCGGCAGCTGCACCATGAAGCTCAACGCGGCCGCCGAGATGTATCCCGTGACCTGGGCGAACGTCGGGGGATTGCATCCGTTCGCGCCGTCGCATCAGGCCAAGGGGCATCACTCGATGTTCCAGCGCCTCGAGGCGGCGCTCGCGAGTGTCACGGGCTTCCACGCCGTGTCCCTGCAGCCCAACGCCGGCTCCCAGGGCGAATACGCCGGCCTGTTGGTCATCCGCGCCTACCATCTCTCGCGCGGCGACGCGCACCGCACGGTGTGCCTGATCCCGCAGTCGGCGCACGGCACCAATCCGGCGAGCGCGGTCATGGCGGGCATGACGGTGGTGGTCGTGAAGACGGACGCGAGCGGCAACATCGACGTCGCCGACCTGAAGGCGAAGGCCGAGGAGCATTCCAAGAGCCTCGCGGCCCTGATGGTCACGTATCCCAGCACGCACGGGGTGTTCGAAGAGAGCATCACCGACATCTGCGCCACCATCCATGCGCACGGTGGCCAGGTGTACCTCGATGGCGCGAACATGAATGCGATGGTCGGGCTCTGCCGTCCGGGGGACATCGGTGCGGACGTCTGCCATCTCAACCTGCACAAGACCTTCTGCATTCCGCACGGCGGCGGCGGTCCGGGCATGGGCCCGATCGGCGTGGTGAAGCATCTGGCCCCGTTCCTCCCCGGCAGCGCCGTGGTCGCGGCCGGTGGCACCGCGGCCATCGGCGCGGTGAGCTCGGCGCCGTGGGGCTCCGCGAGCATCCTTCCGATCTCCATGATGTACATCGACATGATGGGCGCCGACGGCCTCGCGCTCGCCACGAAGATCGCGATCCTCAATGCGAACTACATGGCGCACAAGCTGTCGTCGCACTTCCCGGTGCTGTACAAGGGCGCCAACGGTCGTGTGGCGCACGAGTGCATCATCGACACGCGTCCGCTGAAGGTGTCGGCGGGAATCGAGGTCGAGGACATCGCCAAGCGTCTCATGGACTACGGCTTCCACGCGCCGACGGTCTCGTTCCCGGTGGCGGGCACGTTGATGATCGAGCCGACGGAGAGCGAGTCGAAGGCCGAGCTCGACCGGTTCTGCGATGCGCTGATCGCGATCCACGGCGAGATCATGGATGTCGAGAGCGGCGTGCTGCCGAAGGACGACAACCCGCTCAAGAACGCGCCGCACACGCTCGAGTCGGTGGTGAGCGATGCGTGGACGCACGCCTATTCGCGCGAGCGGGCGGCGTTCCCCTTGCCGTGGGTGCGCGAGCGGAAGTTCTGGCCGACCGTGGGACGCATCGAGTCAGCGTTCGGCGACCGCAACTTGGTCTGCAGCTGTCCGCCGCTCGAGGAGTACGCGCAGGCGTAAGCGGACGGCGTGGATGTGCGAAGGGGCGGCCCCGCGATGCGGGGCCGCCCCTTTCGTCTCGTCCAGTCGCGCGGCGCTTAGTGGCCGGTACTTAGTGGCCGGTGCTGGCGAGGTGCGCCGTGTAGCCGGCGGCGTCGAGCAGCCCCGCGACCGCGGCGGCGTCGACCTTCATCTTGATCATCCAGCCGTCGCCGTAGGGGTCGGAGTTCACGAGCGCCGGCTCGTCGTTCAGGCGCGTGTTGATCTCGACCACTTCGCCCGCGAGCGGGGTGAAGAGATCGCTCACCGCCTTCACCGCCTCGACCGTACCGAAGGACTCGTGCGCGCCGAACCGGGCACCGACCTTCGGGAGATCGACGAAGACCATGTCGCCGAGCTGGTCCTGGGCGTAGTGCGTGATGCCCACGATGACGACGGAGGCGTCACCGGTGCTCTTCACGTACTCGTGGTCTTCGGTATAGCGGAGGTCGGCTGGGATGTTCGACACGGGAGTCCTTGAAGTCAGGGGCGCGTCCGTGGTGCATTGGGGAGCGCCGTGGTGGGTGGTACGAGGGGAAGCATACCGGCCGGTCCCACGATGTTCAAGTTTCGGCGGCGATCCGCGACCAGACGTCGTCGACGCGGTGGCGCAGTTCCTCGGTGGTGCCGGTGTTCTCGATGACATAGTCCGCCCGCGCCCGTTTCAGCTCGGAAGGCATCTGGGAGCGGATCATGGCCGTCGCCTGCTCCGCGGTGAGGGCGCGATCACGCATCAGGCGTTCGCGCCGCAGTGCTTCGGGGGCGTCCACCAAGAGGACGACATCACAGTCGCGTTCAAGTCCCGTCTCGAACAAGAGGGGAATATCGCACACCACGATCCGCGCGCCGCTCGCTCGTGCCGCGTCGACGCGCGCGTGCCGCCGCCGCGCGACGTCCGGGTGGACGATGGCATTCAGCGCCGCAAGCTCGGCGGGATCGCCGAAGACCCGGTGTCGGAGCGCGGCTCGGTCGATGGTCCCGTCGGGGGCCACGACCGCCGCGCCCCAGCGGGCCGTGATCGCCGCGTGCCCGGGCGTCGACGGAGCCACCGCGTCGCGCGCCAGCACATCGGCATCGATGATCGGCACGCCGCGCGCCGCCAGCAGGCGCGACACACTGCTCTTGCCGCTCGCGATGTTCCCGGTGAGGCCGATGACGCGCATGGTGTCAGCGCGTTCCGGCCGACCGCGTGTCCGGGAAATGCAGGACCACCGCTTCGGCGTGGTCCCTGACGGCGAAATGCACGACCTGCGTCACGCGGTTGAGCGAAGCGCTGTCGGGGAGGAGGGTAGCGACGATTCCCATGGACTCGGAGACGGGGCGCACGGGCTCTGACGGTGGGTGCTAGAACAGACGTGCCTGTGCGCCGTCGTCCCGCCCGACGATGTGGCACGAGCGGCAGCGGGCTTCGTAGCTGTCGGCGCCACCGACCATCACTTGCGGCGAATCGTAGCGTGCGGGCTTGCCGTCGATGAGTCGTTGGTTGCGCGTGGCCGGAGCGCCGCAACACACGCAGATCGCGTGCAACTTGTCCACGTATTCCGCGACGCACATCAGCGGCGCCATCGGCCCGAAGGGCTCGCCCCGGAAATCCGTATCGGTGCCGGCGAGGATCACGCGCCGCCCGCGTTCGGCGAGGCTGTTGACGAGCGCGACCACGCCGGCATCGAGGAATTGGACTTCATCGATCGCGATCACCTGCGCCTGGGGATCCAGGCGCAAGGCGATCTGAGCGGACGAATCGACCGGAACCGCTTCGATGGTGCGGCCGTCGTGGGAGCCCACCATGAACACGCCGGCGTACCGATCATCGAGGTGAGACTTGAACACCTGAACCCGTTTCCGGGCGATGAGCGAACGCCGGACGCGACGGATGAGTTCTTCGCTTTTGCCGCTGAACATCACCCCGGCGATGACTTCGATCCACCCGCCGTTCGGTTGTCCAGGGGCGTTGCTCACGGCGATTTGCGCGGGCCGCGCGGGTTGAACTTTCGGGGCCCGCGGGCATCGTCGCCGCGCGGCCCCCGATCGGCGCTCCCGGGCCGGTCGCCGCGGGGCGCGCT
>CAXBQP010000052.1:0-20461 GCA_963978095.1 uncultured bacterium
TCCACTCTTGATCTCGAACTGGCCGCGGTGGCACGGGCAGAAAAAGATCTTCTGGGCGGGGTCGTACACGTATCCGCATCCGAGGTGCGTGCAGTGCGCGTTGTACGCCTTGAACTTCTCCCCATCATCCGTGTAGAGCCACACGCCGTTCATGGCGCGGCTCTCTACCCAGGCATCCTGCGTCGTGATGGTGAAGTCACGGCGGATCGGTACGCCGATATCAAGGAGCGCGACGTCGTCGGCCACCTTGATCCAGCTGTCCTTGGGAGGCTTCGCAAGTATTGGCGTCGCAAAGCTTCTTGTCAGGGGAAACCCGACAAGCACGGCGCCGATTGCGGCAGAAATGCCGCTGACCATCCTAAGAAACCGGCGTCGCGCGCTCAGCGCCTCGCTTGGGGCAACGTCGGTGTCGTGGTGTGTGATGTCGCGCAAAGATCTCCTCCACAGTGGTGGTCAGGGCCGACGAACGTCCTAACAGTGAGGTATGCCCCGGGTGTTGCCGCTGCTACCACGGGCGATTCGAATGCCGTCGCTCGTGGTGCCTGCACGGAACCTCGGGGCGCGCGGGCGCAATAGGGGGAATCACCTGACAAACTCGGGGGGAATCCCCCATGAGGGATGCAGGGAATCGTGCGGCAATCATCACGCAGTGGACGTGACGCGCGCGCGCAGTCAACTTTGAATCATGTCCGCATCTCGCCGCCCTGCCATCCGTCCCTCGATCACCGAATGGTGGACCGAGTACTTCGACGCGCGATATCTCTTGGAGTACGAGCCGCTCTTCTCGCTCGAGGACGATCGCACGCAAGTCACGCGCCTGCTTGAGCTGCTGGAGCTTCCGCACGGCGCGCGCGTGTTGGATGTGCCCTGCGGGCAGGGCCGTCACGCGCACCTGTTGGCCGAGGCGGGACTCCAGGTCACGGGGCTCGATTACTCAGCCACGCTCATCGCGAAGGCCAAGGGGAGAGGGGTGAGCCGGACGCTGCGCTACGTGCGTGGCGACATGCGCCAGCTCCCCACGCGGTGGACGGGAATGTTCGATGCGGTCGTCAACCTGTTCACCAGCTTCGGGTTTTTCGCCGATGCGCGTGATGATCAGCGTGTCATCGACGGCTTCGCCCGCATGCTCAAGCCTGGCGGGACGCTGATCTGGCACGGCGGTAGCCGCGACGGCGTCATGGCCAAATTCCTCGATCGGGATTGGTGGACGACCACCGACGGGACGATGATCGGTCATGAGCGCGAGTTTGATCCCCTGACCGGGTTCATCACCGTGCGGACCACGATCAAGGGTACGCGGACCTTCGAACGGGAGCATCGCATTCGCTTGTACACCGCCAGCCGACTCGCCGAGATGTGCCGCGCCGCGGGGCTGGTCGTGGAACAGGCGTTCGACGGGTGGACCGAGGCGCCACTCTCCCGCGAGTCGAGCGAAATGCTCCTGCTGGCCAGACGCGACTGATTGACGTCTCGCGGGCCCCACGGCGGCGGCTCCGACGAGTTGCCGCGCCTGCGACGCGCCGACTAACTTTCGAGCATGTCCCGACCCATTCGTGTCCTTGTCGCCAAACCCGGTCTCGATGGTCATGACCGCGGGGCGAAAGTCGTCGCCGCCGCCCTGCGCGATGCCGGCATGGAAGTGATCTACACTGGTCTGCACCAGACTCCGGAGATGATTGCCAGCGCCGCGGTCCAAGAGGATGTGGACGTGGTGGGGCTCTCGATCCTCTCCGGTGCCCACATGACGCTGTTCCCACGCGTCAAGACGTTGCTTGCCGAACAGGGGCGCGACGACATCCTGCTGACGGGGGGCGGGATCATCCCCAAGGAGGACATGGAAGCGCTCAAAGCCCAGGGAGCGGGGGAGCTCTTCGGTCCCGGAACCTCGACGCAGGATCTGATCGACTACATCCGTCGCTGGTTCGAGCAGCGACCGCAGGACGTGTGAGCGCCCGACTGCGCGAGTTGAGCGCTGCCGCGCGGGCGCTCGAAGCAACGCTCCGTGAAGGCGGCGGGGCCGAGAAGGCGTCCAAGCAGCACAAACAGGGGAAGCTCACGGCGCGCGAGCGCGTCTCGCAGCTCGTCGATGCGGAGTCGCACTTCCTCGAGATCGGCCTACTGGTCGCGTACGACAAGTATGACGGGCAAGCCCCTGGCGCGGGGGTGATCACCGGCATCGGATCGGTCAACGGCCGCGAGTGCGTGATCATCGCCAACGATGCCACCGTGAAGGCCGGCTCGTGGTGGCCCGAAACGATCACCAAGATGCTGCGGGCTCAGGAGCTCGCGATGCGCTGCCGCATCCCGATTCTCTACCTGGTGGACAGCGCCGGGGTGAACCTCCCGTACCAAGGGGGCGTCTTCCCGGGGCAGTATGGCGCGGCGCGAATCTTCTACTACAACTCCCTCATGCGCCGATATCTGCATATCCCGCAGATCGCCGCGGTCATGGGGCAGTGCGTGGCGGGCGGGGCGTACCTCCCCGCGCTCTCTGACGTCATCTTGATGGTGAAAGGCACTTCCTTCATGGGACTCGGGGGCCCCAACCTCGTGAAGGGGGCAACCGGCCAAACGATCGACGGCGAGACCTTGGGCGGCGCCAACACGCACACGGAGATCAGTGGCGTCGCGCACTACGCCGTGGCGACCGACGCCGAGTGCTTGCGCAAGATCCGGGATCTGGTTTCACGATTGCCGCAGCCCGTCAAGCCGCCCGAACTGAGCCGTGCCGAGCCGGGCGCGGCCGCCGAGACGTTGTATGATGTGTTGCCCACCGATCATCGGATGTCGTACGACATGCACCATGTGTTGCATGCCGTGCTCGACGACGGGTCCTTGGATGAATTCCAGCCGAACCTGGCCAAGGAACTCATCTGCGGCGACGCACGCATCGCGGGGATGCCGGTGGGCGTCATCGCAAACCAGCGCGGGCTCATCAAGCCTCGCGAGGGAGAGCGCCCGCGATTCGGTGGGATCATCTATACCGAAAGCGCCGAGAAGGCCGCGTTCTTCATCGACAAGTGTTCGCGTCAGGGGATCCCGATCCTCTTCGTGCAGGACGTCTCGGGGTTCATGGTGGGCCCCGACGCCGAGCATTCGGGGATCATTCGTGCGGGGGCGCGCTTTGTTGAAGCGATGGCCACCGCGGTCGTGCCGAAAATCGTGCTGACGGTGAACCACGCCTCGGGCGCCGGCTATTATGCGATGGCCGGTCAGGGGTTTGACCCGGACTTCATCTTCTCGTGGCCCACAGGGCGCATGGCGGTGATGGAAGGTGAGGCCGCGGTCAGCGCGGTGCACGGACCCACGATTGACGCCGCCAAGAAGGCGGGGAAGGCACTCCCTCCCGAGGTCGCCGCGTCGGTGGCCGAGATGCGTGAGGACTACGAGCACCAGTTGGACGCCCGGTACGCCGGCGCGCGCGGCTTCATCGACGCGCTCGTCTACCCCGAGGATACACGGACGGTGCTCACCATCGCCCTCCGCAGCGCCCTGCAGAATCCCGGCCCGCACCTCGGGCCTTTCGTGCTTCCCGCACGTCCGGAGATCGCGTGATGAGTGGCAAGAAGGTCGTTCGTGTCGCCGGAGGCCAAGGCTTCTGGGGTGACTGGCTCGAAGCCCCGCGTCGGCAGGTCGAGGGTGGTCCGGTCGACTACCTCATGCTCGACTATCTGGCCGAAGTCACGATGTCCATTCTGCAGAAGCAGAAGGAGCGCGACCCGAACATGGGCTACGCGCGTGATTTCGTCGGGGCCATGGAGTCGGTGCTCGACGCCGTGGCGAACCGCGGCGTGAAGGTCATCGCGAACGCCGGTGGTGTGAATCCCGAGGCGTGCGCCGCTGCCGTTCAGGCCATGGCTGCCAAGAACGGGGCAGCCGGCAAGCTCAAGATCGGCGTCATCACGGGCGACAACCTCCTCCCGCGCATCGACGAGCTCCTCGAGAACGGCCACGAACTGCGCAACATGGACACCGGCGAGCCGCTTTCGGTGGTGCGTGACCGCGTGATCGCGGCCAATGCGTACATCGGGAGCACCCCGATCGTCGAGGCGCTCGCCAAGGGGGCGAACGTCGTGATCATCGGACGCTCCACCGACACGGCGCTTACGATGGCGCCGCTGCGTCACGAGTTCGGCTGGGCCGCCGACGACTGGGACAAGCTCGCGGCGGGGATCATCGCGGGGCATATCATCGAATGCGGGGCGCAGTGCTCGGGAGGCAACTGCCTCCACGATTGGCGCAACATCACGAACCTCGCCGATATCGGCTATCCGATCGTCGAGTGCTCCCCCGACGGGACGTTCGTCGTCACGAAGCATGCGAACACCGGCGGGCGCGTCTCCGTCCCGACCGTCACCGAACAGCTCGTGTACGAGATGGGTGACCCGAACAGTTACATCACGCCGGACGTGGTCGCCGACTTCACGAGCATCCAACTCGTTGCCGACGGCACCGATCGCGTGAAGGTGCACGGCATCACGGGACGCGAGGCCACCGACAAACTCAAGGTCTCCATCGCGTATCGCAGCGGCTACAAGGCGGTCGGTTCGCTCGTCTACGCCTGGCCAGAGGCGCTCGAGAAGGCGCAGGTCGCCGACCGCGTGCTCCGCGAACGGCTCGACCGGCTCGGCCTCAGGTTCGAGCAGGTGCTGAGCGAGTTCGTCGGCGCGAGTGCCACGCACGGCCCGCTCGCTGGTCCCGACGCGGGGCGCAACGCCCCCGAGGTGCAATACCGCATCGGGGTGCGTGACGCCGATAAGGCCAAGGTCGAGCGCTTCACGCGCGAGATCGTCCCGCTCGTGCTCAACGGCCCGCCGAGCGTGACGGGCTTCGCGGCCGGGCGCCCGAAGACGGAGGAGATCGTCGCCTACTGGCCGGCGCTGGTTGACAAGACCGTCGTCACCACCCACGTGGAGGTGCGCTCGTGAAGGTCCGACTCCTCGACATCGCGCACGCCCGCTCCGGCGACAAGGGCGACACGGCGAACGTAGGACTGATCGCCCTGAAGCCGGAGTGGTACGACGTGCTCGTGGCGCACGTGACGGAGGCCGCCGCGGCCGCGCACTTTCGCGGCGTGATCACCGGTGGTGTGCAGCGCTACGAACTCCCGAACCTCCGCGCGCTGAACTTCCTCCTCCACGGCGCCCTCGACGGCGGCGGCACGCTCTCGCTCAAGACCGACGCGCAAGGGAAGGTGTTCTCGACGGCGATGCTTCGCATGGTCATCGACGTTCCCGATGCCCAGGCGGCCGCGCTCAAGCTCCCGGCCTGGAACGGAGTCGCCTGATGTCGGGTCACGATCCGTTGCTGGTGTACGGTGCCAACGGCTACACCGGCCGACTGATCGTGAAGGAGGCGGTGCGGCTCGGCTTGCGTCCCGTGCTCTCGGGGCGCAACGCCGGTGAGGTGAATGCACTCGCGGCCGAACACGGCCTCGAGGCACGCCCCTGCGGACTCGACGATCCCGGCGCGCTCGACGCGGCCCTCGCGGGGTGCACGGTCGTGCTGCACTGCGCGGGACCGTTCTCCTCTACCGCGCGCGCGATGGCCGATGCGTGCCTCCGTAACCGCGCACACTACCTCGACATCACGGGGGAGATCTCCGTCTTCGAGGGGATGGCGGCACGTGGCAAGGAAGCCGAGGCCGCCGGCGTGATGCTCATGCCGGGCGTCGGGTTCGATGTGGTGCCAAGCGATTGCTTGGCCGCGCATCTCAAGCGGCGCCTGCCGAGCGCCACCTGGCTCACCCTCGCCTTCAACGGCGGTGTCGGGCTCTCACGGGGCACCGCGACGACGATGGTCCAGAACATCGGGCAGGGGGGAGCGGTGCGCCGTAATGGCAAGATCACCCGCGTCCCCGCGGCTTGGCGTTCACGGGAGATCGCCTTCGGCGACAAGCCGCGCCTCTCCGTGACGATTCCCTGGGGCGACGTGTCCACCGCTTGGCATAGCACGCGTATCCCGAACATCGAAGTCTACACCGCGACCTCCAAGGGAACGATCCGCGGGATGATCCTCTCGCGGTACATCGGGTGGCTGCTCGAGACCGCACCGGTGCAGCGCTTCCTGCTCGGGCGAATCCGCGCCGGCAAGCCGGGGCCGAGCGATGGGCAGCGCGAACGCGCGCAGGCCCATCTGTGGGGCGAGGCGTGGGATGCCGAGGGCAACCGGGTGGCGGCACGCCTTCGGACCCCGGACGGGTACACCCTGACCGCCATCACGGCGGTTGCCGCGGCCCGCAAGGTGCTCGCCGGTGCCGCGCAGCCGGGATTCCGGACGCCATCCCTCGCGTTCGGCGCGGATTTCATCCTGGAGGTTGCGGGGGCCGAGCGTCACGATCTGCCGGCATCGGGCTCGTGAGACCGGTGGTCGTCGCCAAATATGTCACCGCGTTGGCCGGGCTCCTGGTCTTCGGGGCAGGGATGCGCACCGGCAGCGAGGCCCTCCGCTGGACCGGTATCGGCATCGTCGCGGCCGCCTGGTTGCTCCGGTTCCTCAAGGAGCCGTCGACTCACGATTCCGGGTCAGAGCGGTCCTCGACCCCGGACTGACACCGTCGACTCCGCGGGCGCGGTGCGTCAGGGCCTCGGGTCGCGACTCAGCGCAACCACATGATCAGCGCGCCGCAGGTGTTGCGGCTTCCGTTGTACTCGGTCGGAATCGACGCGGCGCCATTGTAAAACTCGATCCCCGCGATCGTCGCGACGTTGATGGTGCTCAGGTCGAACAATTGTTCGCCTGGCAGGCCCTGGAACACCGGAGAACCGTTGATGTACACGGCGGCCCAGCACTGCTTGGTCGGTGCTCCCTTGGCTTTGTCGAACTGCTCCAACTGGTAGGTGTTCCCCGCGTTCTGTTGTCCTCGTCCCCCCGCGACCCACGCCGACGAGCTCACGTTGGAGCGGAAGAGCGTCGGTCCGGGCAGGAGTTGGAGCACTTCCACCAGCTGCCGATTCGAGTTCTTCTCAAGATCTTCGGGTCCGAGAAACCGGCCGAATCCGTTCGACCGATGCCGCTCGAACTCGGCGAGGCCGGGGAATGGCTTCGCAGTCTGTACCGTGACCGCTTTCAGCGTGGTCACGGGCTTCACCATCAAGAAGTCGGTGTCCACGGTATCACCGGCACGGAAATCAAAGACGGCGGTCACAGGACTGAAGCCGATCCGCTTCACCGCGATCAGTTGTCGACCCGGGGTCACGCCGGTGATGCGGAATCTCCCAGCAGAATCCGTGAGCGCGGTGAGGCGCAACTGCGGAATCGTGACCTCGGCGCCGCGAATGGGATTTTCGCTGGAGTCGGTGAGGACCTGTCCCTTGATGGCTGAGAATCGCTGGGCGGACAACAGGCTCGGCATCGACAACAGGAGCACGGCGATGAGCACGGCGACCGGCATCAGCGGTCGTGCACCGCGTGGTCGGGAGGAGTGACGAAGCATCATATGGGAATTCTACCCCCGAACGCACCCTGGGGTGCAGACCCCCGGCTCGGCAGCGATCCGGGCGCTCATCGGCCCGAGCCGATCACATAGCCATTCCGGATGTCCAGTGCACCCTGCCGGACCCCCAGTCCGGCACCGATGGCGGCGATCACGCCCGTGCCAGCGCCCACGATCGCACCGACCACGGGAATCAGGTGGAGCAGGTTGAACATCGGGATGGCCAACACGGCCATCCCAAGCGCCGCCACGATCGGGGCTGAAGGTCGCAGTGCTGCGTCGACGTAACGCAATCGCACGCGCACGAATCGCCGGGCGGTCCCGAAGGTGAACCAGGACACCCCAACTGAGACACACAGAGTCAGCAACGAGAAGAACATGGACGCCTCCGGTTGGCTGTCCGTACGTTGCCTGGCGCCCGGGGGTTTCTGCAACCCCTCGCCGTGATCCGTCGCACGTGTAAAGTTTGACTGGGATTCATCACTGACCGAGGACGATCATGCATCCGCGTTTGCAAGAGATTTTCGACTACAACGCCGCCATTCGCACGCAACTCGCGGCCGTCATCGCCGCCCACCCGAAATCGGACTTCGATCGGCGTGAGACGTCGGACGGGTGGAATGGCCATCAGATCATCCACCACTTGGCCCAAGTGGAAGGGGGCGTCACGCGTGCCCTCGAAAAGATCGGTAGCACCATGCTCGCCGAGGGCACGCTGCCGATGGAAACCGGGACGACGTCGGTGGTGGAAGCCCTCAAGCGCTACAACGTGACCGACCGCAAGGCCAATCCGATCCAGGCGCCCGAACGCGTCGTGCCGCCGGAGGACGCGGACCTGGATGTCGCGTGGCCGCTGCTGCAGGCCGCACGGGCCAGCGCGATTGCCTTCATGGACGCGTTCGACGGTCGCGACCTGACGCTGATCACCCGGCCGCATCCCGTGTTCGGCCCGCTGAACGCGTACGAATGGTTGGCGCTGTTCGGCGCCCACGAGGCGCGTCATCTCGACCAGCTCAAGGCAGCGCTCGCGACGGTCTGAGGGCAAGAAGCGATGGGGCGTCCGATTATATTTGTCGAATGCCTCGTCCTGAACTGCTCGCTCCTGCCGGCACGCTCGACGCCGTCCGCGCTGCTGTCGCGAACGGCGCCAACTCGGTGTACCTCGGCGTCGAAAAGTTCAATGCCCGCGACGAGGGCGCCCAGCTCACCCTGGATGACCTTTCGCAGGCGTGCGTGATCGCGCACAGTCGAGGCGTGCGGGTGTACCTGACGCTGAACATCCTCGTCAAGCCGCAGGAACTGCACGATGCGCTCATGCACCTGGGTGACTGCATCGATCGCGGCATCGACGCGGCGATTGTGCAGGACGTTGGGCTCGTGCGTTTGATCCAGGCGGTCTACCCGGGTTTCGAGATACACGGTTCCACGCAAATGACGGTGCATGACGCGAGCGGCGCCGCGGTCATGCAGCGGTTGGGTATCGAGCGGGTCGTGCTCGCCCGCGAGAACACCCTCGACGACATTCGTGCCATCAAGGCAGCGGTCCCCGGGATCGGTTTGGAAAGTTTCGTGCATGGCGCGCTCTGCATCTCGTACTCGGGGCAATGTTTCATGTCGGGGATGATCTCCGAGCGGAGCGCGAATCGAGGGTCCTGCGCGCAGTCATGTCGCAAGGATTACGTGTTGCGGGATGCGGCGAGCGGTGTGGAGCTGGATCGGGGATTCCTCATTTCTGCCAAGGATCTCGGAGCGTACGACCATCTCAGGGCGATCGCCGAGGCCGGGATCGGTTGCCTGAAGATCGAAGGGCGAAAGAAGAAGCCGGAGTATGTCGCGACGGTCACCCGTGGATACGCGGATTTCCTCACGCAAGTGGAGCAGGGGACGTTCGTCGCGCCGAGCGACGCTGCCGTCCAGCCGCTGGTCCAGATCTTCAGCCGCGGCTTCACGGGTGGCATGTACGGAGGCCGCGCGGGACGCGACTACATCACGCGCCACCAGCCTGACAATCACGGCGTCGAGCTCGGACAGGTGATCAGCGGCGGCCCCGGAGAGCTCGTGCTCGACACGCGATACGAGATCGAAGTCGGAGACGGGCTGGGATTCGAGCCGCCGGAGGGAACCACCCACGCGCGAAGCATGGGGTTCAGCGTGACCGGCGTGCGCACGATCTCCCGCGGGCCGGCTGGATTCCGTCAGGCGGTCAGTAGCCGGATGCGTGTCCCGACCGGTTGGCGCGTCCTGCGGTCGTCGCACGCGGCGTTGCTCGAGCGGGCGCGCGCAAGCTTCGCCGCGTTGGCGGGGCCAGCCAAGGAACGCCGCACCGCTCTCGACGTGCGCCTGTTCGGCGGCGCGGGGGCCCCATTGAAGGCCGTCTTCGCCGCCGATGGTGAGGACGTCACGGTTCAGAGTGAGATTCCGCTGGCGCTTGCCAGCAAGCGCGCCCTCGACGTCCCGCAGCTGCGTGAGCAGCTCGGACGGCTCGGGGACACGCCGTTTGCGCTGACCGCGCTCGACGCGAGCGGCCTCGCAGACGGGCTCTTCCTGCCCGTCAGCGAACTGAATCATCTGCGCCAGCGTGCGGTGGACGAGCTGATGGTCCGCCGCGACTGGGCACAGTCGGCCGCGATGGCAGAGCGCGCGGCGCGCGTGACGGCCGCCCTCGCGTTCGCACCGACCCCGCGGACTGCGAATGCGAGCGAGGCCGGCGCGTTCGCGCTTCGCACCGAAGTCTTCACGATCGAGGATGCCCGAGCGGCGGCGGACGCCGGTACGACGGAGATCGTGCTCGATCCGTTCCTGCGCCATCCCACGCCACCCGTATCGCGAGTGAAGGCGCTCGCGGCGGAGCTCTCCGCGCGCGGCATCGGGCTCCGGCTCCGCACGCCGACGATCGTGCGTCCCGAAGAACGGGCATCCCTCGACAAATGGATCGCGCTCGATACCCCGCTGCTGTCGGGGCACCTCGGTCTGGTTGCGGAGTTCGGCGCCGCGGGGCGCGATATCATCGCGGACTACGGGGTCAACGCGTTCAATCCGCGGACGGCGGAGGAGCTGTTCGCACTGGGGGCGCGACGGATCACGGCGTCGGTGGAACTGACGGCCGACGAGATCGAGCGGCTCACGGCTCCGTGGGGAGGTGCGGGATTTGACGTGATGCTTCATGGCCGGCCGGAGGGGATGACGATTGAGCATTGCACGTTGTCGGCGGCCTTCGATCGCGTGGTGACCACCTGCCGCGACCTCTGCGTGCAGAAGCATACGGACGTCGCGCTCACCGACCCCACGGGCTACACATTCCCGGTCGCGACGGACAGTGCCTGCCGCAATCGCTTGCTGCACTCGCGCGCGATCGAGGGCAGCGAGTTCGCGCCGCGGCTGTGGCGGGCTGGCATCCGCGGGTTCCGCTTGGTGTTCAACACGCGCGGTCAGCCGGTGCACGGCATCGTGACGGCGTATCGCGCGGTGCTCGATGCCCTCGTGCGGGGGGATGTCCCCGACGTGTCGGCCGTGCGTGCCGCGCTCGGCGGAGAGTTCACGCGCGGGCATTTCGCGCGCGCCGTCTGAGGTGGCCGCCGTTCCACCTCGCAATGCGATGATGCGCGTGCAGCTTTCCGGGTTGCACAGCTCCCGGACCCAGCACAACACTGCGGCGTGACCCAGGCTCCGCTCGACGTCGCGCGGGAAACCCTCCGGGATCGTTTCGGCCACGCCGACTTCCGGCCTGGGCAGGCGCGCGCCGTCGAGGCCGTGCTCGCCGGTCGGGACACGCTGGTGATCCTCCCGACGGGCGGTGGGAAATCGGTGTGCTACCAAGTGCCGGCGATGCAACTGCCGGGACTCACGGTCGTACTGTCCCCCCTGATCTCGCTCATGAAGGATCAGGTTGATGCCCTCGACGCGCGCGGCATTCCCGCGACGTTCATCAACTCGTCGCTCTCGCAGTCAGAGATTGCGAGCCGGTTGGCCGAAGTGCACCGCGGGGCGATCAAACTCCTGTATCTCGCTCCGGAGCGTTTCGACGCAGGGACGACCGCCGATCGCCTTCGCACGATTGGTGTCAGTCTGCTCGCGATCGACGAGGCGCACTGCATCAGCGCGTGGGGACACGATTTCCGCCCCAGCTATCGGAGGGTGCGCGATATCCGCGCGCGGCTCGGCGCGCCACCGACGGTCGCGCTCACCGCGACCGCCACGCCGGACGTACGCCAGGACATCGCGCGGGTGCTTGGTCTCCGCGATCCGGAGGTCGTACTGACGGGATTCGACCGCCCGAATCTTCGGTGGCATGTGGTGCGCACCAAGAATGATGCCGAGAAGGACGGAACGCTCGTATCGATTCTCGGTGACCGGCCAGGACTCGCCGTGGTGTATGCGTCAACGCGCAAGACGGTCGAGCGGGTCGCCGGCGTGTTGCGGAAGCATCGGATTGCCGCCGTCGCCTACCATGCGGGGCTGGACGACGACCATCGACGAAGCGTGCAGGAGGACTTCATGAGTGAGCGCGCACGCGTGATCGTCGCCACCAACGCCTTTGGAATGGGGATCGACAAGCCCAACGTGCGCCTCGTGGTTCACCACGCGATGCCGGGTTCGCTCGAGGCGTATTATCAGGAGGCGGGGCGCGCCGGTCGCGACGGACAGACCGCGGACTGCTTCCTGTTGCACGCCTTCCAGGATCGCTTCACGCATGAGTTCTTCATCAAGGGGGCGAGTCCCGAGAAGGCGGTCGTCGCCGACGTCTATGCCACCGCCTGCCGAACGTCCGCGCCGGACGGGTCACTCGCCCTCGACAGCACCGGGCTGGCAGCGGCGGCGAAGGGAAAGATCTCCGATCGTGAAGTCGAGTCGTCCATGCGGATTCTCCGACAGGCGGGCGCCGTCGTCGAAGCGGCCGGCGCGTTGGGGCACGTGCGCGTTCGCCTCCTGGCCACGCCGGAGCGGATCAAACAGGAGATGGGTGACGCTCCGTCCATGGAGCTCGACCTCCTGCGCGCGCTCTGGCGAATGACCAAGGGAGCGGTGGCCGATGGTGTCGCGGTGGACCTCGACCGACTGCCTCCGGGCCTCGGCGGTGCAATGTTGGTGCCCGGCATGCTCGACGGCCTGCAGGCGAAGCAGATGCTGGTCTGGTCCCGCGTTGGCGAGGGCACGTCGATGACGGACCGGAAGGCGCCGCTGAGTCGATGGCCGGTGGATTGGGAGACGCTCGAGCGACGACGTCAGGCGGAACTCGCCCAACTCGAGATGGTGCAGAAGTACGCGTACACAGATCGGTGCCGACGTGGTTTCGTGTTGCGCTACTTTGGTGACGCGGCCGCTACGGCCAGCTGCCAGCAATGCGACAACTGCCTGCACCTCGGCCACGCCGCGGTGCAGGCACCCGAGCCACCCGCGGGCACTCGCGGTGCCCGATCCGGTCGGAAGACGAGGGGGGGGAGTACCGTAGGTGCGGATGCCCAACTGCCGGACCTCACCGAGGCGCAGGAGCAACTGTTGGCGCGCCTGCGTGAGTTGCGCGGCAGCCTGAGCAAGGCCGAGGGCGTCCCTGCGTATGTGGTATTCCCCGACCGCACGCTCCGGGAAATGGCGCGCGCCCGCCCTCGGACCGCGGGGGCGTTGGGCGACATCCACGGGGTGGGACCCACCAAGATGGAGCGCTATGGCGAACGATTCCTCGAACTGTTACGCGACGGGTAACCTTTGTCCGGCGCACCCGCCTTATATTGCCAGCCATGCATGATTCCCTCTATTTCTCCGAGCAGCACCTCGCCGTCCGCGAAATGGTGCGCTCGTTCGCCCGCGACGAAGTCGCGCCAGTCGCCGCCCAGTTCGACGAATCCCAGGATTTTCCCTGGGACAATGTGAAGAAGATGGCCGATCTGGGCCTCCTCGGCATCCCATGGAGTGAGGAGCTCGGAGGGGCTGGACTCGACACCATCTGTTTCATGATCGCCATCGAGGAGTTGGCGCGTGTTTGCGCGTCCCACTCGATCGTCGTGTCGGCGCACACGACGCTCGGCACGTCGCCGATCGTGAACTTCGGCAACGATGCCCAGCGCGAGCGGTATGTGCCGCTTCTCGCCAGCGGGTCGGTCCTCGGCGGCTTCGGACTCACCGAGCCCGGCGCCGGTTCCGACGCGGGGGGGACACGCACGACTGCCGTGAAAAAAGGGAGCCACTATTTGCTGAACGGCTCCAAGCGCTTCATCACCCACGCGGGCGTCGGCGAGATCTTCATCGTCACGGCGGTGACGGATCCCGGCAAGGGGACCAAGGGGATCAGCTCTTTCGTGCTCACCAAGGAGACCTGCGATCTCGAACGGGTGAGGGATCTCGGGATCGGGCACAGCGCGGAGCTGGTACCCATGAAGGGATTCCGCGCGGGCAAGAAGGAGAACAAACTCGGCTGGCGTGCGAGTGACACCCGCGAGTTGTTGTTCGAGGACGTCGAGGTGCCGGCCGAGAACCTGATCGGGCAGGAAGGGCAGGGCTTCGTGAACTTCATGCGGACCTTGGATGCGGGGCGCATCGGGATCGCCGCCCTCTCACTGGGGGTGGCACAGGGCGCGTTCGATCATGCGCTGCAGTATTCCGCCACCCGAAAGCAGTTCGGACAGGCGATCGCGGAGTTCCAGGGGATCCAGTTCCAGTTGAGCGACATGGCCACGGAGCTCGAGGCGGGACGCCATCTCGTCTACCACGCGGCGTGGCTGGCCCAGAACGGACGCCCCTACGGCAAGGAGGCCGCGATGGCCAAGCTGTTCTGCTCGGAACTCGCGATGCGGAACACCACCAAGGCCATCCAAGTCCATGGAGGTTACGGCTACACCAAGGACTATCCGGTGGAACGCATGTTCCGTGACGCCAAGATCGGCGAGATCGGCGAGGGAACGTCCGAGATCCAACGCATCGTGATCGCCCGTCATCTGCTCAAGGACCTCGCCGCCCTGTAACGGGGGGTGGTAGTTGCAGACCGGCGGGTCCAGTCGTTAGCTATACAGTACGACATCGCGAATCCCCGCCGCCTGCGACCCGGTTTGGCGAGGGTTCACCTGAGAGGGTGTGCACCCGGTCGGTGCAGTTCGACCGGATGATTTTCGTTCACCCGCTCTTCTGTTGCGTGTACCTTCCGGGACCTCATTGCTCCCAGCTTTCGATCGCTCGCTCAGCCGCACTTTGCTGACTCTGCCCGCCCCGGACGTCCGGGATGGGGATCGTCAGGCGTCTCGAGCGTGCCCGATCAACCGCGACATGAAGGGCCAGACCATCCGTGAAGTGTGGCGGACCAATCGCTGGGGCGCCTGCCGCTCCGGCGTTGGCCAGCCGCTCGTCCATACACCTTTGCCTTTCCGCGCGTCCGCGGGCGATCATGCTGGGTCGCCGCCTCCGGGTTTCGCTGCGGTCCATGATGAAGCGAGAGATCCTGATCAGCGCCACGCAACGCGAAGTCCGCGTGGCGATTCTCGAGGACGACCAGCTCGTTGAGCTTGCCGTCGAGCGTCCGGAAGCACGACGGATGGTCGGCGATATCTACCTTGGGAAAGTCGAAGCGGTGCTGCCTGGCATCCAGGCCGCCTTTGTCGACATCGGCACGGAAAAAAGCGCGTTTCTCCATTCGTCCGATCTCGTCTATGACGAGGACGGCGATGACGAGGACGACGACGATGACGACGATTCGGACGCCGCCGATGACGGCGCTGAGATCCCGGATGGCGGAGACGCCCCGGCCGCTGAGTCCACGCCCCAGCCGCAGAAGCGCCGGGGTGGCGGTCGTCGCAAGCGGAAGGATCCTCCCCAGATCCAGGATGTGCTCAAGCGCGGCCAGAGTCTTGTGGTGCAGGTATCCAAGGAGCCGATCAGCACCAAGGGCCCCCGGTGCACGGCACAAGTTTCGCTCGCCGGTCGCTTCCTCGTCTTCATGCCCCACGCGTCGCGCGTCGGGGTGAGCCGGAAGATCGGTGAGCGCTCCGAGCGGCAGCGCCTCCGCGAGCTCGTGCAGAAGGTGCTACCCAAGGATGTCGGCGGCGTGATCGTGCGCACCGTCGGCGAGGACGTCACCTCGGAAACATTCGAGCGCGAGATCAACGCGCTGGTGTCGACCTGGCAGAAGATCGAGAAGAAGAAGAAGTTCGTTGGTGCCGCCCCTAAGCTCCTGCATCGTGAGACCTCGCTCACACGGGGTATCATCCGCGACTTGTTCAGCGCCAAGGTCGACAAGCTGACGGTCGATTCCAAGCAGGTGTACAACGAGATCATCGAGTACCTCACCTCGATCGCGCCCGAGCTCATCGAACGCGTGGTCTTGTATGAGGAGAAGGTCCCGCTGTTCGACAAGGCCGACATCGAGACGGAGATCCGCGATCTCTTCAAGCGCCGCTGCGACCTGCCGAGTGGCGGCTACCTGATCATCGAGCCGACGGAGGCGTTGGTCTCGATCGACGTCAACTCGGGGCGGTTCGTGGGCAAGAAGGATCCCGAGAAGACGAGTCTCAAGACCAACACCGAGGCGGCGCGCGAGGTTGCCCGCCAGTTGCGGTTGCGTGACGTCGGCGGGATCATCGTGTGCGACTTCATCGACATGGAGACGAAGTCCAATCGCGACAAGGTCCTCCAGGAACTTCGTACACACCTCGGTCGTGATCGCGCACGCACCAAAGCGTTCGCGGTCAGCGATCTGGGGTTGATCGAAATGACGCGGCAGCGCGTCCGCCAGAGCCATCTGCAACAGATGACCGAGGCCTGTCCGACCTGCGCCGGCACCGGGCGTGTCTTCACGGCGGAGACGATCATTCGCCGGATGGAGCGCTCGGTGCGCCGGATCGCCGTCGAGGGACGCAAGGACAATCTGGTGGTCAAGCTCCACCCGGACACGGCGATCTACCTGCTCGAGCACGAGCGCGATTTGCTCAAGAAACTCGAGAAGGGGCTCGGCTTCACGCTGGAGATGCGGGACGATCCGTTGCTCCGGCCGGACGAGTTCAAACTCGTCGTCAAGGGCGCCGGCCGCGATGTGACGCAGCAGTACGCCGTCGCCTAGGCCGCGTGCCGTTCCTCGGGGGCGGTGAGAGCCGACGCGCGCGGTCCGTGGCGGTGCTCCTGGCCGCTGCCGTCGCGGCGCCGGCCACGGGTCTCCACGCGCAGGAGGGCGATCCCGTGCGCGGGCTCGCCCTCCTCGTGGCGACACGGGACTCCTTGCCCCGTCAGGTCGGGAACGGGCTGCGTTGCGTGAGCTGCCATCTGGACAACGGCACGCGGCCGTATGCCATGCCGTGGTCCGGTGTGACTCAACGGTACCCCAAGTACCGTGCGCGAAGCGGCACGGTGGAGTCGCTGGCGTATCGCGTCAATGACTGCTTCCGCCGTTCCTTGAACGGCGCGCCGCTCGATACCAACGGTCGGGCGATGCGGGACATCCTGGCGTATCTGCGCGGACTGCCGGCCCTTCCCGTCGGCCACGGGGGCGGAGCCGGACTCGGCGTGGATTCGCTGGACCCGGCGGTGGTTGGGAGGCCCGTGGCCGGTCGGGCCGTGTACGCGCGGTCGTGCGCCCGATGTCATGGGAGCACCGGAGCGGGTGATTCCACGTTCAACGCTCCCGCGCTCTGGGGGCCCCGGTCCTACAATGTCGGGGCGGGAATGGCCCGGGTGCGGGTGCTTGGCGCGTTCGTGCACCGCCACATGCCGTACGACCGCCCCGGGACCCTGACGGTCCAGGAGGCGGCGGATGTGGCCATCTGGATCAACGGCCGCCCGCGCCCTGACTTCCGGAAGAAGATCGATGACTGGCCGAACGGCGACGCCCCACCGGATGTCCCGTACAAGACCCGGGGGAGATTGAAGCCTTGACCCCCAAGCATAGACAGGATATATTCTTAGGCTCTGCCAAATACCATCCGTAACTGAGCGGTACCTATGTCCTACGCAATCATCAAGACCGGCGGCAAGCAGTTCCGCGCCGAGCCGGGCAAGTCGCTCCGCCTCCCCACGATGCTGGGCGACGCGGGCACCAAGGTTGAGTTCAACGACGTCCTGCTCGGCAGCGACGGCTCGACGGTCAAGGCCGGCGTCCCGACCATCAAGGGCGCGAAGGTCACCGGCGAGATCGTGAAGCATGGGCTCGGCGAGAAGATCGTCGTCTTCAAGTTCCGTCGTCGCAAGAACTACGCGAAAAAGCAGGGTCATCGGCAGGGCTTCACTGAAGTCCGCATCCACGACATTTCGCTCGGCTAACGCCGGTCTGATCAGAGAGAGTATCCCATGGCTCACAAGAAAGGCGTAGGCTCCTCCCGCAACGGTCGCGACTCCAATCCGCAGTACCGCGGGATCAAGAAGTTCGGCGGCGAGAAGGTGATCGCGGGCAACATCATCGTGCGTCAGTGCGGCACGCGTTGGCATCCCGGGAACAACGTCGGGCTCGGCACGGACTACACGATCTACTCGCTCATCGACGGCGTCGTGAAGTTCGAGCACAAGAGCAAGACCCGTTTCAAGGTGTCGGTGTATCCGGCTCCCGCCCAGGACGCGCCGGCTGAAACTTCGGCCGCGTAAGCCTGTCCGAACCGCAGTGTGCACGGCCTCCGGAGCGATCCGGAGGCTGTTTTGCATCCGCGCGCCGCGGGCGCGGAGACACCGCGCGGTGCCCCAGCAATGGCATGCCGAAACCACCGACCGGTGCCGATCGTACGGAGGACAACAGGAGGCGCAGCATGGGATTCGTGGACAGATTGAAAGGGGAACTCGAGTCGGCCGGCAAGGCGGCGCACGAGGCGCTCGACGAGGGGAGGTTGCGGCTGGAGATCTTCCGCGTGCGGCAGAGTGCCGACCGGGCCGCCCAGGCCTTGGGGTATGCCGTTCATCGGGCAGCGAAGTCGGGGCTCGAGCCCGTGAACGACGAAATCACCCGACTGCAGGCCACGCTCGCCAGTCACGAAACGGAAGCCGAGCGGCTCGAGGACGAGTTGCGGAGCAAGCGCGCGCGCTGAGGCGCACACCCGAGCCACACGCGGCGGTTGGCGGTCTGCTAGCGCCCCAGCGTGGTGCGGGCGAGCGCCACATGGTTGGTGCAGATGCCGTCCACCCCCATGTCGGCCAGTCGCTGCATGTCGTCAGCGGAGTTCACGGTCCAGGCAATGACGCGTCCACCGGCGGTATGAACCGCGTCCACCAACGTCTGGTCGACGAACTCCACGTACTGCCACAGGTCGCGTCCCGCGACCGAGGACAACGCGTGCACCGGATCCAGATGGTAGCTCGTTTCCAGCACCCCGCGGGCGAGCGAGGGCGCCCGGTCGCGTGCCTCAGCCACCATGCGATGGTCGAACGAGTGCACCGCCGCGCGCGTGTGCACGCTGGCGAGCAGGGCGCACGCGGGTGCCGCGGTCCCCGCGCCTTTGAGTTCGCAGTAAACCACCAGCTGGTCGCCCACCACGGCGAGCACGTCCTCGAGGGTGGGGATCGGCTCGCCGAAGGCGCGGAAGGGGCGAAGTTCGTCGCGCGAGAGATCCGTGATCGCGCGACCCTGCAACGCCGTCGACGGAGATTGTCGGGGGACAGGGTCATGGTGGACCATCAACACGCCGTCGCAAGTCCGATGCACGTCGAGTTCGATACCGTCCGCCCCCAGTTCAAGGGCGCGCCGGAAGGCCGCGAGGCTGTTCTCGGGACGGTCCCCGGAGGCGCCCCGGTGAGCGATGATCTCTGGTGTCGGCATGGGGTTCGGGCGGGGGGGGGCTGATGGGTGTCCGAGGGGGTTACCGCACGGAGCCCCCGGCGCGACTTTCCGCCGACGGATGACCGCAACGATCTCCTTAACGCGATGGACGATTCTGACGTCTTATTGGTGACGTGATGCAGCCGCCTGGTGGGACTGATGCGCGCGCGGGTGAGGTGTCGGAGCTGTCCGACGCGTTGCTGATCGCGCGATGGAAGAGTGGGGACCAGCAGGCGGCGGCTGCGCTGGTCGAGCGCCACGCACCGGCGCTCGCGCGGTTTGCCGCCAGTTGCGGCGTGCGTGAC
The DNA here is from genome assembly GCA_963978095.1 of uncultured bacterium. GTDB lineage: Bacteria > Gemmatimonadota > Gemmatimonadetes > Gemmatimonadales > Gemmatimonadaceae > Fen-1231. The sequence continues at coordinate 19,454 of CAXBQP010000052.1, forward strand.
CAGTTGGAGGAGGTGGTGCAGGACACGTTCGTCCGGGCGTTCGGGTCGTTGGAGGGCTTTCGTGCCGACAGCGCGTTGCGCACATGGCTGTTCACCATCCTGCGGCGGCTGGTGCTGGACCGCCGACGGGCCGAGCAGCGTCGGCGGGATGACACCGCGTTGGACGAAGGGCAGGCCGTGCAGGAGTTCAACGCGCTCGACACGCTGGTGGCCGAGGAGACGGAGCGTCGAGTGCGCGAAGGGGTGTCGAGGCTGTCGCCGCTGCAGCGGGAGGTGTTCACGCTGCGGGTCACCGAAGGGATGGCGTACAGTGACATCGCGGTGATCGTCGGCAGTACGGAGGGGGCGTGTCGGGTGCACTATCACAATGCGGTTCGGTCGGTCCGGAGGTTCCTCGATGATGCATGACTGCGATAACGGTGACGTTCGCGACCTGCTTCCGCTGCGAGTGCACGGAACGCTCGACGCGCTCGGGCACGCGCGTGTCGACGCACACCTCGCGCAGTGCGCGTCGTGCGTCGAGGAGTTGGCCCTCCTCCGCCTCGTGCACCGTGCGCTCCCGACGCCCGAAGTGGCGATCGCCGACGTTGTGCGCGTTGTGGCCGCGGTGCCCACGGTGGTGGGGCCGCGGGGAGCGGGATCGGCGCGGGGGGCACGCTGGCGCATGCCGCAGTGGGCGCTGGCGGCTGGTGTTTCGTTCGTGCTGTTGGGCGGTGCGTCGGTGCAGCTGGTGCGCTCGCGCGGCACCGTGCCGCTGGTCGATCCGCGCCCGGTCGTCACTGTGAGCGATAGCGGCGTCCCGGGTGCCGCGACCGAGCGGGGATGGTCGGACTTGAGCTATGAGCAGTTGCAGCAGTTGTTGGATGCCATTGATGGCGCCGATCCGGTGCCCAGTGTCGAACCGGCGGCACGCAACGCGCCGATCATCGTGCCGGCGGGATCAGATCGGAAGAGCACACGTCTGAACTCCAGTCACGTGGCCTTATCTCGTATGCCGTCTTCTGCTTG
>CAXBQP010000053.1:0-18898 GCA_963978095.1 uncultured bacterium
GGACAGCCACCATCACGGCGACGAGCGAAGGTATCGCCGGAGCGTCGAACATCACTGTAAACAGTGGGTCGAATACCGTCAGCAATATCGAGGTGTATCCTGGCGGCGCTTTATACGTCGTTGGTGACACGGGCACGTTCTTCTTTATTCCGAAGAAATCTGACGGCTCGGTTTACATTCCACCGGCTGGATTCGGTGTAACCGCTAGTGGCCCATACTACGGCGCTGGTCAGACGAGTTGCGGCCCGGAAGGCTGCTACCAGAAGGTTTCAGGGCAAAATCTAGCCAGCGGTTCCTCGCCTCAATGCGGCAAGCTGACTGAGGGCGCGGGTGCGGCCACAGCGGGTGCAGCCGGCGGCGAGTACAACATGTGCGTGGTATCGAACGTGGCGGACTCCCTGCACATCGGTAACCTATCGAGCGACATTCGAGTCAACGGTAGCTATGGGTTCTATGTGTACCTGTACATTTTCAGCAATGGAAGCAGCATGGCCGCGGCGAACGTCGAAGTCACGGTGACCGCCGGGAACGCCGACATCACGCGCGGAACAACGACGGTCGGTACTCTCTCGGTGCAAAACCCATCCATCTTCGTAACCCCTCGATCTACTGGAACAATCACATTGCAAGCCCGATTGAGAAAAAGTGATGGTAGTTATTGGACCACTAGTCAAAGCTTTGTTGCGAAATAAATAGCGGACCGTCGCGCGAAAACGCTCGCACGACGACGATCAGTCAGGCGTTTTCAGAAGGGAAAGTGCCAGTCGCACCCCGCGGCTGGCACTTTTCATTTCCGTTACCTATACCGTTCCTGAAAACCTCCGGGACAGGTAACTTTTCATATAACAGCGGTTCACCTTGCCCTACGACGCCCAAAACCGATGCAAACGCGCTTTAGCCGCATTCTCGCAACAGCACTCCTCGTCCTCGGCGCCAGCACCGGTCTCGACGCCCAATCTCCCGCCGCAACCGTCGACTCCGCCCTGCTCAAAACGCTCCAGTGGCGCAACATCGGCCCCTTCCGCGGCGGACGTGCCGACGCGATCGCCGGCGTCACGGGACAACCGTATGTCTACTACGCCGGCTACACCGGCGGCGGACTCTGGAAGACCGACGACGCGGGGCACAGCTGGAAGAACATTTCCGATGGCTTTTTCCGAACCAGCTCCGTGGGGGCCATCGGCGTCGCCGAGTCGGATCCGAATGTGATCTATGTCGGCATGGGGGAGCACGCGGTCCGCGGACAATCTTCCTCCTATGGCGACGGGGTCTACAAATCCACGGATGCCGGCAAGAGCTGGAAGCACATCGGCCTGGCCGCCACCAAGCAGATCTCCCAGGTCCGCGTCCACCCGCAGAACCCGGACCTGGTCTACGTGGCCGCCCAAGGGGACCGCTGGAAAGGCACCGCCGACCGCGGGATCTATCGCTCCACCGATGGCGGCAAGAGCTGGTCGCTGATCCTCAAGGGCGCCAACGCCTTCAGTGGCGCGAGTGACCTGTCGATGGATCCCAACAACCCGCGCATCCTCTACGCGGCCTTCTGGGATCACCAGCGTCTTCCCTGGCAGGTGCGCTCCGGCGGTGCCGGCAGCGGCATCTGGAAGTCCACCGACGGCGGCGACAACTGGACGCGCCTCGCCAACGGACTCCCGAAGCTCATGGGCAAGATCGGGGTCGCCGTCTCCCCGGCCAACCCGGAGCGCGTGTTCGCCATCATCGAGGCCGACAAGAGCGGCCTGTACCGCTCCGACGACGCGGGCACCAGCTGGAAGCTCCTCTCGGAAGACCGCAATATCGTCACCCGCAGCTGGTACTACATGAACATCACCGCCGACCCGGCCAACGCCGACGTGGTGTATGTCATCAACGCGCCGATCATGAAGTCCATCGATGGAGGCAAGACCTTTGCCACCCTCCCGGCGCAGCACGGCGACAACCACTTCCTCTGGATCAATCCCAAGGACGCACGCTACATGGCGAACGCCAACGATGGCGGCGCCACCATCAGTCTCGACGGCGGCAAGAGCTGGAGCACCCAAGGCAATCAGCCCACGGCCCAGTTCTACCACGTGATCGTCGATGACGCCTACCCGTACCGCCTCTACAGCGGACAGCAGGACAACTCGTCGGTGATCATCAAGAGCCGATCCGACGAAGGCGCCATCACCGAGGCCGATTGGCAGAACGGACCGGGCTGCGAAAGCGCCAACATCGGCGTCGACCGCAAGAATCCGCGCTATGTCTACGGCGGCTGCTACCAAGGCATCCTCGACGAGCTCGACATGAGCTCGGGCCTCCGCCGCAACATCATGCCATGGCCGGAACTGAACCTCACCGAGCCGAGCAACGAGACCAAGTACCGCTTCAACTGGACCGCGCCGGCGCTCGTCTCACGCCACGCGGGAAATGTGATTTATCACGGCGGCAATGTGCTCTTCCGCTCCCCGGATCGCGGCCGCACCTGGACACCGATCTCGCCGGACCTGACCCGCAACGACAAGGCCACCCAAGGACTCGGCGGCACCCCGTTCACGAACGAAGGCGCCGGCGGTGAGGTGTACGGCGCTATCGTCACCATCGCCGAGTCGCCGCACGATGCCAACACCCTCTACGTGGGAACCGACGACGGCCTCGTGCAGCTGACGCGCGACGGCGGCAAGAGCTGGACGAACGTCACCCCCGCCGGTCTCGCCGTCGGACTCGCGAACGAGCTGGAGGTCTCGCCGCACGATCCGGGCACGGTCTACCTCGCCTTCCGCCTCGATCGGCGCGGAGACTACACCCCCTATCCCATGAAGTCCACCGACTACGGCCGCACGTGGACGCGCATCAGTACCGGGATGCGCGACGGAGAACCGGTACGCGTCATCCGTGAGGATCCCGAGCGGAAAGGGCTCCTCTACGCGGGCACCGAAACCGGCGCGTACCTCTCCTTCGACGCGGGCGCCCACTGGCAACCGTTCTCGCAGAACCTGCCCAACGTTCCGGTCACCGGACTCGACGTACGCCACGGCAATCTCTACGCCTCCACCGAAGGGCGCGCCTTCTGGGCGCTCGATGACCTGAGCGCCGTCCGCCAGCTGAACGCCGACGTCGCCAAGGCCGCCGTGCACCTCTTCACCCCGCGCGACGCGATGCTCGTGCCGGGCAGCCAGGGGCGCAACACCGGCGCGGGAACCAACCCGGCCCCGGGCGCCAACATCTACCTGTCGCTCGCGGCCGCGCCGGATTCAGCCAACCCCGCCACCCTCGAGTTCCTCGACGCGCGAGGCGTCGTGATCCGACGCTTCGGCAAGGGAGCGGTCGGCAAGGGGGTGGCCGCTCCTGCCCCACTCACGCTGAAGGCCGGGCTCAATGCCTTCCAGTGGGACCTGCGCAGTGAGGCGCCGGCCAAGCTCCCCGGCAATGTCAACATCTGGGGCGGCCCGGGCGCGGGCTATCTCGTGACGCCGGGGAGTTATCAGGTGCGACTCACGGTCGGCAGCACGGTGCAGACCCGGAGCTTCACGGTGGTGCAGGACCCGCGGATCTCCGCGACGGCCGCCGAGATCGCCGCGCGCGACGCCTTGGCCCGCGCCATCGTCGCCCGCGTCGACGAGATCCACGAATCGCTCCTGCGCCTCCGCGATGTGAAATCGCAGGTCGCGGGCTATGTCGAGAAGGCCAAGGACGTGCCCACCGGCAAGCAGATCGCGGAAAAGGGCAAGGGGATCACGACGGCCGTCGACTCGCTCGACCCGCGCCTCTCCACCAAGGCGGCCAACGGGCAGGACGTCATCAACTTCCGCAACGGCATCAACGCGCAGTACGCCTTCCTCCTGGGCAACCTCGAAGGGAACGAAGTCCTCACGCAGCCGGTGCGTGATCGGTTCGCCGAACTCGAGAAGCTCTGGGCGACGATGCAGCAGCGCATCAGCGACGTCGAGACGAGACAGGTCGACGAGTTCAACGCGCTCCTGAAAGCGGCGCAGCTCAATGGCGTGATCGTCACGAAGCCCAAGGTCGCGATGTGAGTCTCCCCCCTCGCGAGGACCGCGGTGTGCCGCGCGGCGGCGACGACCTCTGCGACGCCACCGCGGTCACCTTGGCGGCATGGATCGCACGGGGGGAGCTCTCCGCACGCGAGGTCGTTGCGGCCCACCTCGCACGCATCGAGGCGGTGAACCCCTCGCTCAACGCGATTGTCACCCTCACCGGCGACCGCGCCATGGCCGACGCCGCCGCGGCCGACGAGCGTCAAGCCCGCGGCGAACCGCTTGGTCCGCTTCATGGTCTGCCGATCGCCCACAAGGATCTCGTCGACACCGCCGGGATCCGCACCACGTACGGGTCCCCGGCGTTCCGCGATCACGTGCCCGCCACCGACGCGCGACTCGTCCGCTCGCTTCGGGCCGCAGGCGCCATCACCCTCGGCAAGACCAACACCCCCGAGTTCGGCGCCGGCTCCAACACCTTCAATCCGGTCTTCGGCGCTACCGTCAATCCGTACGACCGGCGCAAGACGGTCGGCGGAAGCAGCGGGGGCGCAGCGGTCGCGCTCACCACCGGCATGCTCCCGATCGCCGATGGCAGCGACACGGGCGGCTCGCTCCGGAATCCCGCCGCCTTCACCAATGTCGTCGGCCTCCGCCCGTCCCCGGGCCGCGTCAACGACGACCTGGGCTCCTGGTCGCCGCTCTCCACCAATGGCCCCATGGCGCGGACGGTCGCCGACACGGCGCTGCTGCTCAGCGCGATCGCCGGCCCCTGCGACGGCAACCCGCTGTCGCTCGACGACGATCCCGCCATCTTCCGTGCACCACTCGAGCGCGACGTCCGCGGCCTCCGCATAGGCTGGTTCCGCGACCTGGGCGGGATCCCATTCGAACCGGAGATCCGGCGCGTGGTCGGTGAGGCCCGTGCCGTCTTCACCGCCCTCGGCTGCGTCATCGAAGAGGCCGAACCGGATTTCGTCGGCATCGACCTCGCCTTCGAGACGTTGCGCCACCTGTGGTTCCACGCGAACCTCAAACCGCTGGCGCGCCGAAGCCCGGAACTCGTCAAGGACACCATTCACTGGGAGATCGCCGAAGCGGAGCGGCAATCCAGCGCCGACGTGGCGCGCGCCCTCGCCCGCCAGGCGCGATTCCACGGGCAGGTCCGTGCCTTCTTCTCGCGCTTCGATTTCTTCGTGCTTCCCGTGACGCAGGTCGTCCCCTTCGATCACGCGATCCCCTTCCCGACGGAGATCGCCGGCCAGGCCATGCACACCTACATCGACTGGATGCGCTCCTGCTGGTACGTCTCCATGATGGCCGCCCCCGCGATCTCCGTCCCCGCCGGCTTCACCCGCGACGGTCTCCCGGTGGGACTTCAGATCGTCGGTCGTCCGCGCGACGACCTGAGCGTCCTGCAGCTGTCCCATGCCTTCGAGCTCGCCGCCCCACACGGATCGCGCCGTCCCTCTCTCACGCCGAGTGCCGCACCATGACCGACTCGCACATGCCCCGCCGCGACTTCCTCGCCGCCTCCGGCACCGCCCTCGGCGCCGCGTTCGGCGCGATGCTCCCGCGCGGCGGGCGCCACGGCGACCGCTTCACCGGATTCCCCGAGTGGACGACGAGCATCGGCGGCCCGTCCGCCACCGCCGCCGACCGCATGGCATGGTGGCGCGAGGCGCGCTTCGGGATGTTCATCCACTTCGGCCTCTACTCCGTGCTCGGCGGCGAGTGGGGGGGCAAGACGAACTACGGCGAGTGGATCCGCAACAACGCCAAAATCCCGATCGATGAGTACGAGAGGATGCTCGGCCGCTTCAATCCCGTCGAGTTCAACGCGAACCGGATCGCGAAGATGGCCGCCGACGCCGGCATGAAGTACCTCGTGATCACCACCAAGCATCACGACGGCTTCTGCCTCTGGCCCACGAAACAGACCGAGTGGTGCGTGCGCAACACGCCGTACCGGAAGGACATCATGAGGGCCGTGGCTGACGCCTGTCGCGCCCACGGCGTGAAGCCCTGTTGGTACCACTCGATCATGGATTGGCATCATCCCGACTACCTCCCGCGACGTGACTGGGAGAAAGGGATGCGCCCGGAGAACGGCGCGCGGTTCGATCGGTTCGTGACGTATCTGCACGCCGAGGTCGAAGAGCTCATGACGCAGTACGGCGAGATGGGCGTGATGTGGTTCGACGGCGAGTGGGAGAGCACCTGGTCGCAAGAGTTGGGCGCGGCGCTGCTCGAGCATTGCCACACACTGTCGCCGAATACGCTGGTGAACAGCCGCGTGTCCAAGCAGCCCGCCAACGGGCTCGAGGCCAAGCTCTCCAAGCCGGCGCTCGGCGATTTCGGCACCCCTGAACAGAAGATTCCCGATCGTGGCCTCCCCGGCGTGGACTGGGAAAGCTGCATCACCATGAACCAGAACTGGGGCTACAACAAGGCTGACAAGGACTTCAAGCCGTTGCCCAAGCTGGTGGAGCTGCTGATCGAGACGTCGTCCAAGGGGGGCAACCTGCTGCTGAACATCGGGCCCACGGGGACCGGCGCCGTGCCGACCGAAAGCGTGGACCGTCTCGCCGGATTGCACGCGTGGATGAAGGTCCACGGCGAGGCGATCCATGGCACGGAGGCCTCGCCGTTCGAGGGAGCCCCGTTCCGCGCGACGCGGAAGGGAAAACGGCTCAACGTCTTCCTCCCCGAGTGGCCGACGAGTCGGGAGCTCCTGCTCCCGGGCGTCAGCGCGGCCCCCACGCGCGTCCGACTGCTCGGGAACTCGGCGGCGGGATCACTCCCGTCGCGGGGTACGGACCGTGGGCTGGTGGTCACCCTTCCGGACGCTCGAGCGAACGCGGTATGCAGCGTGCTGGCGCTCGACATGCCCGCGCCAGTCCCCGCCGCCTATTGAGGCGCAAGCTGTACAGATTTTGTAATGGATAATTTCTGGACGTGCGCTCGTTGTACTCTGGCAATTGCGCACTGCAATATTAGGTTACAAAGTTGTAAGGAGAACCTCGATGCGCTGCCCCCCCCGACTCGTTGAGGAACCATGAATCCAGCTACGACCGCCCTCGTCTTGATCGGTTATCAGAACGATCAGTTCGCCACGAATGCCATTCTCCGCTCGGCAATCGACGACGCGTCGCGTACGGATTCCGTCCTGGAGCGCACGTTGCACTTCGTCAGTCACGTCACCGAAACACCGATGACGGTGATCGTGCCGCCCACGGAGTTGACGCAGCGTTTCGTGTCCGCCACCAACGCCAACGGGATTCTCTGGAAACTCCGCGAGAGCGGTGCGTTGCTTCCGGGCTCCAAGGGCGCCGAACCCATTCCAGAGCTGTTGGCCTATGGCGAGCGCTTGGTCACGATCCGGGGCAAGTCCGGGTTCAACGCGTTCCGGAACACGGACATGGAGCGTGAACTGGGCACCCGCGGCATCCGCGACGTGCTGATCGCCGGCGCGATTACGTCCTTGTGCGTGGACTCCACGGCCCGCACGGCGTACGAACTGGGTTACAACGTCACGATGCTCACGGACTGCGTCCTCTCGGGCACCGCCGCGGAGCACGACCTGTACTGCGGGCGCATGTTCCCGCTCTACGCGCGCACGGTGGACAGCCGCACCCTGCTTCGCGAGTTCCAAGGCGTCGCCGCGTGAACCGTACCGTCGGCACTCCCTGCGCCGGTCGCCCGTGATGGATCCACGCTCCGTCGCGCTCCTGTTGGTGGGGTTCCAGAACGACAAGTTCTCGGAGGACTCACCGATTCGCGGGTTTGTGGAGGAGCAACACCAGCTCGACGGGTCGCTCGCCCACACGGTGCGCTTCGTGCAGGCGATCGCCGATTTGCCGACGTTGATCATCACGACGCCCATCGAGTTCGAAGGCGATGACGCGACGCGGACGCGGCGCCCGGCGGTGCTCACCGCGATCCGCGACATGGGGCTCCTCAAGAGCTGCTCCGTGGGCGCCGAGACCATTCCGCAGCTGGCCGCGCTCGGCGATCGCATCATCACCATCCGCAATCGGTCCGGCTTCAACGCCTTCGCGCAGACGAGTCTCGAGGACACCCTGCGGTCGCACGGCGTCCGTCACGTGCTGATCGCCGGGAGTTTCACCTCCATGTGCGTCGATTCGTCCGGCCGCGCCGCGTTCGACCTGGGATTCGACGTCACCATCCTCACGGATTGCATCGTGGGGCGGACCAAGTTCGAAGACGAGTTCTACTGCTCCTCGATCTTCCCGCTGTACGCCAACACGGCGACCAGTAGTCAGATGCTCGAGCAGCTGCGGGGGAGCGGTGCCGACTGAAGAGACCGCCTCGCTCGGCGGCAGTCGAGCGCAGCGGTCGCTCGCGGACATTCACGTCGAGGCCACGTCACGGCTCGTGGACGCGTTGGCGGAGTCCGAGAATCGCCTGCGCCGGTGCGTGGAGTTCCTCTCCCAGGTCGTCTTCGAGCTGGACGAGGACGGCATTTTGGTCTTCATCAGCCCAGCATGGTTGCGCGTCATGGGGGAGGATCCCATGCGTTGCCTGCGTCTCCCGCTGCGTCAGTTCGTGCGCGAGGAGTACCGCCAGACGCTCGACGGGTTTCTGGCCGACCGGACCCGGCTGCGGCACTCCTTCGAGGCGCATCCGGCCCGATGGGAAACGAGTTGGGCGAAGTTCTCGCTCGCGCGCGTGCCGGAAGGAGGATTCGTCGGCGCCATCGAGGACCTGACCGCGCAACAGCGGGCGCGAAGCGAGATCGAGATGTTGTCGCTGGTCGCCAGTGCGACCGACAACATGGTGATCATCACCGATGCCCAGGGGGCCACGACCTGGGTCAACGACGCGTTCACCCGCCGGACGGCGTATACAATCGACGACATGGAGGGACGGACGCCGGGGAGTGTCCTCCAACGCGCCGGTTCGGAACGTCACGTCGCCGAGTCGTTGGGGCGCGCCGTGCGCGAACAACGCTCCGCCCACGCCGAGATCCTCAACTTCACCAAGAGCGGCGCCCCATACTGGGTCCAGCTGCAGATCAGCCCGGTCCACGATGCGACCGGTCAGGTGACCCGTTTCGTCTCGATCCAGTCGGAGACCACGGAACGACGCGCGGCGGACGAGGCTTTGCGTGCGCGCTCCGCCTCGCTCGAGGAACGCGTCTCGGAACGCACCGCGGAGTTGATTGCGGCACGGCGGCGTGCCGAATCCGCGACCAACGCCAAGAGCGTGTTCCTGGCGAACATGAGCCACGAGATCCGGACGCCGCTCAACGCGATCATCGGACTCTCGAGCCTCTGCCTCACCACCGACCTCGACGAACGGCAGCGGGATTACCTCACCAAGGTCGACCGCTCGGCGCAGCACGTCTTGCGCGTGGTCAGTGAGATCCTGGACATGTCGAAGATCGAATCCGGGACCCTCGCGCTCGATCGCGTCGACTTCTCCATCCGGACGGTGTTGGAGCAGACGGAGGCCATCATGCTCCACTTGGCGCAGAGCCAGGGGATCGCGCTTTCCGTGACCTGTGAATCCGACGTGCCAGAGCACGTGGTCGGCGATCCGGTGCGCGTACAGCAAGTCCTGTTGAATCTCCTGAGCAACGCGGTGAAGTTCACGTCGCGCGGCTCGGTCGACCTCAGCGTGTCCGTCGTGGAGCGCGAGGGTGCCCACGTGGTACTGCGCTTCAGCGTCTCCGACACGGGGATCGGCTTCCCGCCGGAGATGGCCGAACGATTGTTCGAACCGTTCGCCCAGTTGGACAACTCCTCCACGCGCGAGGTGGGAGGCACGGGGCTCGGCCTTTCGATCAGCAAGCGCCTGGTATCGCTCATGGGCGGCGAGTTCCGCGTGAAGAGCACGCCGGGACTCGGAAGCACCTTCTCCTTCACGGCATCGCTTCCGGTGAGCTCCGCGCAGGACCTCGTCCGCACCGTTGCCGCGCAGCGGGAGCAGGCGGATCGGGGCCGAGCCCGCGCCCGCGGCGCGGCCATTCTGGTCGCCGAGGACAACGAGCTCAACCAGCAGGTCGCGCGCGAGCTGCTCGAGTCGGTCGGCGCGACGGTCTCCATCGCGGAAGATGGACTCGAGGTTCTCCGACTCCTGGACGAGGGCAAGACGTTCGATCTGATCCTGATGGATGTACAGATGCCGCGCCTCGACGGCATGGAAACGACCCGTCGCATCAGGGAACGGGGAGAAGGCGCGTCCATCCCGATCATCGCGACCACTGCCAACGCGACGCCGGAAGAACGGCAACGGTGCCGGGTCATCGGGATGAACGACTTCGTTTCGAAGCCGGTGATGCCGGACCAGCTGTTCCAGACCCTCAGCCGCTGGCTGAGCACCTCGAGCGCGGTTCCGCCGGCGCCGGCCAGCCACGGCGCCTCCACGTCGGAACCGGCGGTCCTGGATTTCAAGACCCGGGAGATTCGCATGCCGAATCTCGACCTCTCCGCCCTCGAGAAGATGGTCGCCGGCGATCCGGCGAAGCTGTCGCGCCTCCTCGGCATCTTCGTCAGCACGACGCAGAAGACCTTGGCCGAGATGGAGGCGTGCATCGCGGGTGAGCAGTTGCCGACCCTCGCTCGGCTCGCGCATCGGTTGCGCTCCGCCGCCGCGACGGTGGGCGCCCATCGTATCGCGCGGCAGTGCGAAGCCCTCGAATCGTCCACCACCGAAGCGGACGCGGCCGACCGGGCGGCGCGGCGCGTGCAGGAGATCCAGGCGTTGTTCGCCGAGGTGCAGCAGGAGTTGGCAGAGCGCAGCGGGCTCCCGCAGCGGTGAGGTCCAGAGCATGAGTGCGTCCCCGGTCGCCCCGCTGCGTGTCCTCGCCGTCGACGACGACATCTTCCTGCTCGAGATCGTCAAGGAGATGCTGGAGGTGTGCGGCGTGACCGACTGCCACACGGCATCCGACGGTCAAGAGGCCTTGCAGCATCTGGACGCATCCGGGGTCCATCCGGACATCATCCTCTGCGACATCGACATGTTCGGCATGGACGGGATCGAGTTCACCCGACACCTCGCCACCCGCGCGTACACCGGCGGCTTCGCCATCATGTCCGGTTCGTCGCAACGGATGCTCCGGACGGTCGGCGCGCTGATCGAAGAGCGGAACCTGCGGTTCCTGGGCTCGATGGAGAAACCGTTGACCGTGGAAGCGCTGCGGGCGATCCTGCAACGCGTGCAGACGTCGCCGGTGGCATCCGCCCCCGCGACACCGGCCAGTCCCGAGTTCCCGTCCCTCACCCCGGACGAGATCCGCGCCGGCATCGCGGCCGGCTACATGCGGCTGTATTATCAGCCGAAGATCCACCTCGACACGCTCAAGGTGGTGGGGGTCGAAGCCCTGCTCCGGTGGTACGATCCCGAGCGGGGGGTCATCCCGCCGTTGAGCGTGATTCCGGTGGCCGAAGAGCACGGCATGATCACCGAGATCACCTTCGCCGTCTTCCGGTTGGCCGCCGAGCAGCAGGCGGCGTGGCAGAAAGCGGGGATCGACCTGGTCGTGGCCGTGAACATCTCGGCCGACGATCTCCTGCGGTACGACCTTCCGGATCGCCTGCGCGAGATCGTGGATCAGGTCGGGGCGAACACGAGCCGCCTGACGCTGGAGGTCACGGAAGGACGCCTCATGACGAACATGGCATCGGGGATGGAGGTCATCTCGCGGCTGCGCCTCATGGGATTCAACTTCTCCGTCGACGACTTCGGCACCGGGTACTCGAACCAGGAGAAGCTCCGGAAACTGCCCTTCGACGAGATCAAGATCGACCGGTCGTTCGTCACCGACGCGGTGCAGAATCCGACACTCTGCGCGATCGTCGAGTCCAACATCAGCCTCGCCCACGCGCTCGGCATGAGTGTCGTCGCCGAGGGCGCGGAGAGCGAGGCCGACTGCGCCCTGCTGCGGTCCCTCGCCTGCGACGAGGTCCAAGGATTCTACTTCTGCCGCCCCGTGCCGAATGAGCAGGTGATCGCGTGGAAGAACGAGTGGGAATCCACCCGCGTGCGCGACTGACGCTCAGCTCGCCAGCGTCCGGAGCGCCCGCACGAAAGTGTCGAGCTCGGCGGTCGAAGTGTACACCTGCGGGGTCACGCGCACGCCGTGCACGCCGGCCCCATCGATCGCGACCGTCCACACCTTGAACCGCTCCAGCAGGGTCTTGGCCAGCTCACCCGGCGCCATTCCCTGGATGCCGACGTTGGCGATCGCGCAGGAGCGTGCCGGATCCGACGGCGTATTGAGCACGACGCGGGGCAGCCCACGGACCTTGTCGCTCCAATAGCGCTGCAGGTACCGCAGACGGGCCTCCTTGCGCGCCACGCCGATCGCCTCATGGAACACGATGGCGTTCTCGATGCCGAGGTCGGTGTGCGGCGGATGGGTCCCGGTGTGGTTCAACTTCATGATGTCATCCTGCTTGGGCCCTTCATCACCGTAGATCGGCCAGAGGCGGCCGATCTTGTCCCGTTTCACATAGAGGATGCCGGCGCCGATCGGCGTCGACAGCCATTTGTGCAGGCTCGCGCCATAGTAATCGCAATGCAGATCGGGAATCCTGAAATCGAGCTGCGCGAACGCGTGCGCGCCATCGACCATGACGTCCACGCCGCGGGCATGCGCCATGTCGCAGATCGCCCGCACCGGCAGGATGTGCCCCGTGATGTTCACCATGTGCGGGATCATCAGCAGTCGGGTGCGCGGCGTGATCGCCCGCGCGTATGTCTGCACCACGACATCGTCCGACGCCGGATCCATCGGGATGTCCACGAACACGTTCACCATCCCGTGCCGCTTGGCCTGGAGCTTGAACATGTCGATCATGGCGCCGTAATCCTGATTGGCCATGATCGCCTCGTCCCCGGGCTTCCAGTCGTAGCCGTTGATCACCGTATCCAGCGACTCGGTGGTGTTGCGCGTGATGATCAACTCCTCCGGTCCGCAGCCGGCGATCCCCGCGAGCTTGGTGCGCACGCGGAGCTTGTCGGTATCCTTGACGGTGCGCATGTAATGCGATGCCTCGAGATTGATCGCGCGGACGTGGCGGATGAATCCTTCCAGGACCTCCTCGGGCTGGAAGCAGAAGAATCCGTTCTCGAGGTTGATGTACTCCGGGGTCAGCTTGAACTTGGACCGGATCCCGGCCCAGAACGGCTCGTCCTCGGCGAGTGCGCGCACCGGCATCGCGGCATAGCGCTGCAGCAGTTCGGGGGTGAACAGCATCCCCATCGTCGCACCGCCCATCGTCCGCAGGAACTCTCGCTTGTCCATCGCGCCCTCCGTCGGGTCGACCTGCGTGATTGCCGGACCGCTCAGACCGTGACCGCCGATACCGGTTCGTCCACCGCCAGCGCCGCGCGCCGGCCGCGGCGCACCAGGTCATCGAAGTATGTGTAGATCACCGGCGTGACGTACAGCGTGATCAACTGGGAGAAGGCCAACCCGCCGACGACCGCGATCCCGAGTGGCCGACGCGATTCCGCCCCCGCGCCCGCGCCCAGGGCGATCGGCAGCGTTCCAACGAGCGCCGCCATCGTGGTCATCGTGATCGGCCGGAACCGGACCAGACAGGCCTCGTAGATCGCGTCGAAGGGCGTCTTGCCGTGCTTCTCGGCGTCGACCGCGAAATCGATCATCATGATCGCGTTCTTCTTGACCAGCCCCACCAGCATGATGATGCCCACCCACGCGTACACGGTGAGCTCCGTCCGCGTGAGCAGCAGCGCCAGCAACGCCCCAAAGGCGGCGAAGGGGATCCCGGAGAGGATCGTGAGCGGATGGATGAAGCTCTCGTAGAGGACGCCCAGCACGATGTAGATCACGAAGATCGCGATCACGAACAGCGCGAGCAGACCCTTCTGCGTGTCCTGGAACACCTGGGCGGCCCCATAGAAGCCGGTCGAGATCCCCTCCGGCAACACCGCCTTCACCTCCTTCTCGATCTCGTCGGTCGCCTGCCCCAGGGCGTATCCCGGCTTGAGGTTGAACGAGATCGTCACGCTGGGCTGCTGGGACGTGTGGTTCACCAGCATCGGCCCCACATTGCGCTCCACCCGCGTGACGGAGGACAATGGCACGAGCTTCCCCGTCTTGCCCCGCACATACAGCAGGTCGAGGGCGCTCAGATCGCGCTGGAACTCCGGCAGCAGCTCCATCACGACCCAGTACTCGTTGTTGGCCGTGTAGATCGTCGAGACCTGGCGCGAGCCGTAGGCGTTGTACAGCGCCGTCTCGATCTGCTCGGGCGTCACCCCGTACAACGCGGCCCGGTCACGGTCGAGCTGCAACGCCGCCTGCGGATTGGCGATCTGGAGATCGGTCGTGATGTCGACCGTCGACTTCAGCGTCTTGAACTTGGCCTCGGCAGCCTGCGCCGCGGTGTACAGCGTGGCCAGGTCCGGCGACGTGAGCGTGTACTGGTAGCTGCCTTTCGACGTCCTTCCCCCGAGGTTGATGACCGGCTCATTGCGCAGATATACCGCGATGCCTGGCACGACCCGCAGCTTCTTCGACAGGATCGGGATGAGTTCGTCCGCCGTCAGCTTGCGCTGTTCACGCGGGCGCAGCCGCAGCGTGAACCGTCCCTGATTGGCGGTCGACGCGCCACCGCCCTGCGAGGTCCCGACGTTCGAGATCAGCGCCTCGATGTTCTCGGTGTCGGCGAGCGCGATCGCCACGACACGCTTCTGATGCGCCACCATGTCCGTGAAGCTCGTGCCCTGCGCCGTCTCGGTGGAGACGGAGAGCCGGTTCTGGTCCTCGGAGGGGAAGAACCCCTTCGGGATGATCTGATACGCGACGCCGGTCAGGACCAGCGCCAACGCGGACGCGACGAGCGCGACGGGACGATGCGCCATCACCCATTCGAGCGTACGCCCGTAGAACCGTGCCGTCCCCTGGTACAGCCGCTCGAAACCATCGAGGATGACGTTGCGTCGGCCGTGGAGCCCCTCGGCGGTAAGGAAGCGGCTCGCCAACATCGGCGTCAGCGAGAGCGACACGAACCCCGACACGAGGATCGCCACCGCGATCGTGACGGCGAACTCGCGGAACAGCCGCCCCACGATCCCGCTCATGAACAGCAGCGGGATGAACACCGCCACGAGGGAGAGCGTCATCGAGAGGATCGTGAAGCCGATCTCGGCCGCCCCCTCAAGGGCGGCCTGCATCGGCGGCTTCCCCATCTCCATGTGGCGCACGATGTTCTCGAGCATCACGATGGCATCGTCGACGACAAATCCGACCGCGAGCGTGAGCGCCATCAACGACAAATTGTCGAGACTGAAGGCGAGCGCGTACATCACCGCGAACGTGCCCACGAGCGACATCGGTAACGCCAGCGACGGGATCACCGTGGCCGAGACGTTGCGCAGGAACAGGAAGATCACCATCACGACCAACGCGATCGTGAGCATCAGCGTGACCTTCACGTCGTGCACGGACTCGCGGATCCCCTGGGACCGGTCGTAGAACAGGGTGAACTCGATCGCGGCCGGAATCTGGGCACGCAGCGACGGGAGCATGGCCTGGATGGCGTCGGCCACCTCCACCGTGTTGGTGCCGGGCTGCTTCTGCACGCCGAGCGAGATGGCGCGCGTGTCCTTGTACCAACCGGCGATCTTGTCGTTCTGGACGCCGTCCACCACCTGGCCGAGATCCTTGAGCCGCACCGGCGCGCCATTGCGGTACGCCGCGATCACCTCCCCGAACTGCGCGGCGTTCACCAGTTGTCCGTTCGCGTTCACCGTGTAGGCCTTGTTGGCCCCCCACAGCACACCGGTCGGCAAATTGACGTTCTGCTGTGCCACGGCCGATGCGACTTCATCGATGCCGATGCCGCGGCTCGCCAGCTTGCGGGGATCGAGCTGGACACGCGCGGCGTACTTCTGCGTACCCAACACCTGCACCTGCGCGACGCCGCTGATGGTCGACAACCGCTGGGCGATGCTCGTCTGGATGTATTCATCCAGCTGCGAGAGCGGCATGGTCTTGGACCGGAAGCTCAGATACAGGATCGGCTGATCGGCCGGATTCGACTTGTTCATCGACGGTGGCACGATGCCCGGCGGCAGTTCGCGCAACGTCTTGCTGATGGACGACTGGACGTCCTGCGCCGCCGCGTCGATGTTCCGGTCCAACGAGAACTGCAGCGTGATCGTCGTGCTGCCGAGCGAACTCGTGGACGTCATGTTGTCGACGCCCGCGATGGTCGTGAACTGCTTTTCGAGTGGGGTGGCCACCGCGCTGGCCATGGTCTCGGGACTCGCCCCGGGCAACGCCGCCGTGACGGTGATCGTGGGATAGTCGACCACCGGCAGATCGCTGACCGCGAGCTTCTGGTAGGAGAGCGTGCCGAACACCAGGAACGCGAGCATGACCAAGCTGGTCATGACCGGCCGACGGATGAACAGCGCCGTGATGTTCATCGCGGGTTCCGACCTCCCGTCCCCGCCCCCGGCCGGTCGCCCGCCCCGCCCGCCGCACCGGGTCCCTTCCCGTTGTTCCCGGGCGTCTTGATGTCGACGGTCGCCCCGACGGTCAGGCGCGACTGGCCGTCGACCACCACCCGCTCACCGGCGCTGAGCCCGGAGGCAATCACCGATTTGTCCCCCACGGTGCGCGCGACCTTCACGGGACGCAACTGCGCCTTGCCCGCGTCGTCCAGCACCCACACGAAGAGCCCCTCCTGCCCGGTCTGGACCGCGACGGAGGGAACCAGCACCGCCCCCGTCTGCACGTACACGTCGAGCGTCACCGGCATGAACTGCCCGGGCCACAGGCGGTTGTCGTCGTTTGGAAAGCGGGCTTTGAGCGTGACCGTCCCGGTCGTGGTATCGACGCCGTTGTCGACGAAGCTCAGCGCGCCGACCGCGGGCGCGCCGTCATGCGCGGGCCGCGCGGTTGCCCGCAGCGTGCCGCCGGATCTCGAGTACTGCTGGACCGTCTGCAGTTCCTTCTCGGGCACGGCGAATCGCACGAGAATCGGATGGATCTGATTGATCTGGACCAAGGGCACGGTCGCATTCGGCCGGACGAGATTCCCTTGGCGCACGAGCAACGCCCCGGTCTTGCCGGCGACGGGCGCACGAATCGTCGCGTTGTCGAGATTGAACTGCGCGGTCGCGACGGTCGCCTTGTCGGCGTCCACCACGGCCTTGAGCGCCGTGGCATTTGCCATCGCCTGATCGGCCTGCGAGCGGGTCACGAAATCGCGCTGGGCGAGCGCCGCGTACCGGTCCGCGTCGCGCTGGGCGTTGGCAAACTGCGCCTGGTCGCGCGCGAGCACGGCCTGGGCCTGCTGCAGCGCCGCACGGTAGGGCACCGGATCGATCTCGAACAACACCTGTTGCGCCTGCACTTCGTCCCCTTCCTTGAACTTCACGGCGGTCAACACGCCGCCGACCTGCGACTGCACCGCCACCGACTGGAGCGGCTCGACGATGCCGTTGGCGGTCACCTGATACGGCGCATCACCGGTCTCGACCACGGCGATCGTGACGGGCACGGTCGCCTTGCCGGGCGCCGCGGCCTTGGCGCATCCGGCCACCAGCAACAACGTGAGCGCGGGGCGCCGAAGGAGACCAGCAGAGACGGCACGCATGGAAATCGAGTTCATTCGGGACTCCCCGGCGCACCGGGGCTGAGTTGGAGAGGTGTCGCGCCGGCGGGGCCCAGTACGCCGGCATCGCGCGACAGTTGCGCCAACGCCGAGAACCAGGTCCACCGGCTCTGCACCGCCTGTGCGCGGGCATCCGCGAGCGCATTCTGGGCCGACAACAGATCGAGGATGCTGCCGACCCCTTCGGCGTAGCGGCCGCGCGCGACCTCCTCGGATTGCGTCGCGCTCGCCAGCAGATTCGCGGCGGTGGTCACCCGCTGCGCCGCGGTACGCAACGCCCAGTACGAGGTGAAGACCTGCGCGACGGCTTGCAACCGCGCCTGGTCCGCCCGCGCAACGGCCGCGGCGAAGTTCTCCTGCGCGGCGACCAGATCCATCTCGCGACCGAACCCGTTGAACAATGGCACCGACACGCCGACGGTGATGGCGAAGGTCCGCCCATCGAGCGCACTCACGTTCGACACGGCGCGCCCGCTGTTCGCCCCAAGGGTCACGGACGGCAGGCTCGCCGACCGGGCCACCCGAATCTGCTGCTCACTCTGCCGCGCCAGTGCTCGCGCGGCGGCCACATCGGGGCGGTCGCGCACCGCGCGCTCGATCAGCGAGTCCACGTTCTCCGCGATCGCCACCGCGCCGAGCGCCGCGGTGTCGGGCGCCACGTCGAACGCGGCATTCGCCGGCAGCCCGAGCGCCAGCGCCAACTGCGCGCGTGTCCCCTGCACGTTGCCCTCCGCGGTCTGCCCCACCAGCTGGGACTGTGCCAGCGCGGTCCGCGCCTGCAGCACATCCGCGATCGTCGCCAAACCGACGTCATGCCGCCGCTCCGCCGCCGCGAGATTCGTCTCGGCGGTCTTCACCGTGGCTCGCGCCGCGTCGAGCAGCCCGCGACTCGACTGGTACGCGAAGTACGCGCCCTCGGCGGCCAAGACGACATTCTGCACCGCAGCATTGTGATTGAGTCCGGCGGCGAACAGCGCCTCATGCGCCGCACCGATCGTTCCGCCGCGCGCCCCGAAATCCCAGAGCAGGTACTGCAACGACAGCGTCGCCGTCGTGAGCGTGCGATTCGAGATCGCCGAGACCACCTGCGACGGCCCGCCCGCGATGTCGAAACTCGCCGCAGGCACCATGCGCCCGCGCGAGGCCGCGTACGACGCCGAGGCCGCCCGCGCCTGCGCCCACGAGGCCCGCGTCTGGGGACTGTTGGACAGCGCCAGCTCGACCACGTCGCCGAGCAGCAACGCCTGGAGGCGCGCCGGACCGAGGGGCGCCGGTGACGCGCCCCGCGGTGCGCCC
>CAXBQP010000054.1:0-18705 GCA_963978095.1 uncultured bacterium
GCGTCCGTGCTGGACAGCACGCGGGATGCCGCAGCGGGAATGACCATCGTCGCCGTGGCGGCACCGGGGGAAGTTCGTGCCACCGGTGGCGCGGGCACCGCGGTGGTGACGCCGCCGCCGGTGCGTCCGCTGCGCTCGGTGCTCGTGTTCGGGCGGGCGTCGTGGGAGACGAAATTCACGATCGCCGCGCTGGAAGAGGATGGGTGGACGGTGGAGTCGCGGGTTTCGCTCGCCCCCCGCGCCGACATGATCACCGGGACGCGACCCGTGCTGGACACCGCGCACTACGCCGCAGTGGTGGCTATCGATAGCAGTGTGGCCGATCGTGCGGCGGCGATCGTCACGTACGTGCGGTCGGGAGGGGGGCTGGTGCTCCTGACCGAGGCGGCACGGCTCGGTGGGTTTGCGGCCATGATCCCGGCGACCGTTGGCGCGCGGGCGGCGCCGGGGAGGCGTGCCGTGGATCCGGCCGCGCCGTTGGCTTCGCTCGGTGTCACGCCCCTGACCATGCGCGGCGGCGCCGTCGCACGTGAGACCCGGGGATCCGTGGTCACGGTTGCCGCACAGCGCTCCGGTGCCGGGCGCGTCGCGGTGGTGGGATACGATGAATTGTGGCGGTGGCGGCTCGAGGGGGGAGACGATGCCGTCGTCGCGCATCGCCGGTGGTGGTCCCGCCTGGTCGGTGCCGTAGCGGCGGATGGAGGGCCGGCGGGGAGCGCCGCAGAGGGGGCACCCGTGGCGCGATGGCGCGATGCGCTCGGTGCGCCGACGACCGCTCCGCCGGATCAGGCGCCGGCGGATGCGCTACCCCCGTGGCTGCTGCCGGTGCTCTGTGCCATCTTGCTCGCGGAGTGGGGATCACGCCGAACGCGCGGAGCACGATGAGCGTCGCTTTCATCAGTCATTCCGATTGTGGTCGTCACGACACGGGTTGGGGACATCCCGAACATGTCGGGCGCTTGCGCGCGATCCCGCGTGCGTTGCGCTACCACGTCGACCTTTTCGAGGCGCTCGCGCATCTGGAGGGACGGCACGCCACCGAGGACGAGGTCATCTTGGCGCACGACTCCGCGTACGTGGCATCGGTGCGCCATCTCGCGACGTCCGGCGGTGGTCGATTCGACGCCGACACCGTGGCCAGCGAGGGATCCTGGGACGCGGCGACCGCGGGCGTCGGGAGCGTGCTGGATGCGGTGGATTTCGCGATGTCGGGTCAGCATCTCCGCAGCTTCTGCGCGGTGCGTCCGCCCGGGCATCATGCGCTGCGCGCCTCGGCGATGGGCTTCTGCCTGTTCGGCAACGTCGCCATCGGCGCTCGCTACGCACGGAAGGTGCACGGGGCGGAACGGGTGCTGATCGTGGACTGGGACGTCCACCACGGAAACGGCACGCAGGCGCTGGTCGAGGACGAGGCTGACATCCGATTCATTTCGATGCATCAGTGGCCATGGTATCCTGGCACCGGTGCGCGCGATGACCACGGGCCGCACCGTAGTGTCTGGAACCTGCCGATGCCGAGCGCCTTGCCCCGCGAGGCCTATGTCACGGAGTTGCTGCGCGCCGTGGACGTCGCCACGCGCGATTTCACCCCCGACCTGGTGATGATTTCCGCCGGCTTCGATTCCCTGAACGGTGACCCGCTGGGGGGATTCACGCTCGAGCTCGAGGACGTCGACCGGTTGACGCGAGAAATGGCCGCGCGCGCGGACGACTGGTGCGGGGGGCGGCTCGTCAGCGCCCTGGAGGGTGGCTACGCCCCGGACCGACTAGGGGAAGCGGCCGTCACCCACCTGAGAGCACTCGCGGGTCTCTAGGCGCGCGCTCGCCCTCGGAAGTACTTTTCGGGTTCCCCTCCGCCGGAGCCCCTTCGCTGCGCTGCCCACTTTGCGGCACCTGGTATCCCGGTAACGCTCATCCGTGCGGGATCTCCCGTGCCGGCGGATGGCGACGCGCGTGATGTCGGAGATGCGCCCCGCCGCTCGACTGATCGAAGTCGCGCTGCCGCTCCCCCTGTTCGACACCTACACCTACGCGGTCCCTGACGGGCTCCGGCATCCGGTAGCGGCGGGGTCCCGCGTGGTCGTCAACGTACGCGGACGTCGGGTGATCGGGTTCTGCATCGGGGAAAGTGATGGGGCCGCACTGCAGGGTGCTGCGGCCAAGCCGATTCTCGATGCCCCGGATGCGACCCCCTGCATGCGGGCCGACCTGCTTGCGGTATGTCGATGGCTCGCGGGCTACTACGTGGCGCCGCCGGGCATGGTGATCCGGACCGCCCTCCCCGCGGTCCTCGGCGCGGTGTCGCGACCCGAACCGGCGGTCAAGGCGCTCCGCACCGTGCGGCTCACCGCCGACCTGCCGTCGCTCCTCGAGCGCGACCGGCTCTTCAAGCGGGCACCGCAGCAACGCGCCGTCTTTGAGCTGCTCGAATCGCTCGGCGGGCATGCCACGGTCGCGCATGTCGTGGATCAGTTGAAGTGCACCACCGCCGTGGTTGCCGCGCTGGCCACGCGCGGACTCGCCGAACTGGGATCCGAAACCGTCGCGCGCGATCCGTTCGCTGGCCGCGCGCGGTCGATGGCGGCGCCGCATCAGCCCACGGCGGCGCAACAGCAGGCCATCGACACACTGGTGGCCGCGACTCCAGGCAGCGTCTCCCTCTTGCACGGGATCACGGGGTCCGGCAAGACGCTGGTGTACCTCGAGCTGCTGCGGCACGTGGTGCTGGTGCAGGGCAAGTCCGCGATCGTGCTCGTGCCGGAAATCGCCCTCACGCCGCAGACCGTGGATCGCTTCCGCGCCGTCTTCGGCGACCAGGTCGCGGTGTTGCATTCGGCGCTGAGTGACGGCGAGCGGTACGACGCTTGGCTCGCGCTCAAGCGGGGCGAGCGTCGCATTGCCGTGGGCGCGCGATCGGCCGTGTTCGCGCCGCTCGAGAATCTTGGCGCGATCATCGTGGACGAAGAGCACGAATCGAGCTACAAGCAGGCGGAGTCGCCACGCTATCATGCCCGCGAAGTCGCCATTGTGCGGGCCCGGGAGTCGGGTGCGGTCTGCGTTCTCGGGAGTGCGACGCCGAGTTTGGAGAGCTGGATCAACGCGCAGTCCGGCAAGTATCAGCTTCTCTCCCTCCCGGACCGGGTCGGCGGAGGCGCCCTGCCACGCGTCGACGTCGTCGACCTGCGCACGACGACCAAAGGGCAGGGAATGACCGTCGCACAGCGCGCGGTCCGCGGTGTGCTGAGCGAACCGCTGGAACTCGCGCTCCGCGACCGCCTCGCCAAACGGGAGCAGAGCATCCTCCTGCTCAACCGGCGCGGCTATGCCTCGTTTGTGCAGTGCAGCGCGTGCGAGTGGGTGGCAAGCTGCCCGGACTGCTCGATTTCGCTGACCTTGCATCATCATCCCGAGCGTCTGATCTGCCACTACTGCCGTCGGCAGGAGACGCCAGCGGCTGCCTGCCCGCAATGCGGGGCCAGCACGCTCCGGCAGCGCGGCCTCGGGACGCAGCAGGTGGAGCGATTGCTCGGCGAGCAGTTCCCCGGTGCGCGCGTGGCCCGCATGGACGTCGACACGACCAGCGGAAAGTGGGCGCACACCGAGATTCTCGATCGCGTGGCGAGCGGGGAGGTCGATATCCTCCTTGGCACGCAGATGATCGCGAAGGGCCTCGATTTCGCGAATGTGACGTTGGTTGGGGTCATCGACGCGGACACCGGAATCAACCTGCCGGATTTTCGGGCCTCCGAGCGTGCGTTCCAGCTCCTGAGTCAGGTCGCCGGGCGCGCGGGGCGCGGGCCGAAGGGTGGTGCGGTGATCATCCAGACGCGCGTCCCCACGCACCACGCCCTGCGGTGCGCTCTCACGCATGATTATCTGGGCTTCGTGGCCGAGGAGCTGCCCGCCCGGGTGTCACCCGCGTACCCCCCGACGGTACGCGTCGCGAACGTCGTGTTCAGCGGCGAGGACGAACAGGCAACATTCGCGCTTGCCGAGTCTGCGGGCGCGTGGATGGCGCAGGCGATCGCAGCCCTGCCTGCGGGTACCATCGAAATGGTGGGTCCCGCGCCGTGCGCGATCGAACGCATCAAGCAGCGCTGGCGGTGGCACCTGTTGCTCCGTACCGCGCACGCCGGCGCCCTGACGCGGCTGGCGCGCGGGTTCCTGACCAGGTTCGATGTTCCGGCCCGACACGGACTTCGCGTCGCGTTCGATCGGGACCCGGTCTCGCTGCTCTGACGCTGAGGGGCCTGGCGCCCCCGGCCGGTGACCCGACCCCCTGGCCGACCGCGAAGGCGGTGGGTAGCCCACGTCCCCGTTGTTATCTTTCCTGCATGATGAACGAGACCCGCGAACGCTTTCTCCGGACGATTCTGGAGCGCGTGAGCCCCGAGCGCATCGTCGAAATCCATTTCTTCCCTCCCATCCGGCAGGGGCAGCTCGAGTCGGGCGTCGCGGTCGTCGCGCTCGAGTCCGCGCCGATCACGGTGGCCGAGTCGCTGATGCCTGCCCTAAGCGAGGATCCCGAGGCGCTGGACGCGTCGGTGATCCCGGACACGTCGGCGCCGCCTGAGGCGGCGGAGGCGGGGGTCTCCGATTCCGATGACGCGGCGGAGCCCGCGCCCGCGGACGGTGATGATGCGGCGGCTTCCCCGGTCATGGCGGTAGCCTCCCGTCTGGAGGTGTGCACCGCGACCTACCGTTGGACGCGCAAGGGACCGGAGCGCGGCAAATGGGAGTTCGACTTCAAGGCCGAGGGGGACGCGTCGCTGCCGATCGTCGGTACCGTGGTCCGGGGCGTGGAGCAGCGTTCCGGCGATGAGCTGGGGGCGCTGCGCGTGGACGCCGACGAGCTGCGTGCGTTGATGGACACCCCGGCATGGCAGCGGACGACGCCGTAGTTGCCCGATTCAGCTCGTGGCTGCGCGACCGCGGACTCCCCGTGACCGCGCAGCGGATGGCCATCGCCGAGGTGGTATTCAACGCCGACCGACATCTCTCGGCGGACGAGATCGCCGCGGAACTCAGCGGACGAGGGAGCAGGGTGGGAACCGCGACCCTGTACCGAACCATTGACGTGCTGCTGGAAAGCGGGCTCGTGGTGGAACGGGACTTCGGAGAAGGGTTTCGCCGGTTCGAGTCGGCGCGTGAGGTGCCGCAGCACGAACATCTCATTTGCACCGGCTGCGGCCGGGTCGAAGAGTTCCGTGACGACCGGATCGTCCACATCGCCGGAGAACTCGCCGAATCCCGCGGCTTCACCCGGGAACGGCATCGTCTGGTGATCTATGGCCGCTGCCGGTCGTGCCGCGCGGCGGCCAACTCCTGAGGACGCATGCAACCAGAATCCGCCAGTGTGGGGCTCGCCATCGCGTTCAGCGCCGGACTGCTGAGCTTCCTGTCGCCCTGCGTGCTTCCGCTCATCCCCAGCTACGTGACATTCATCACGGGGCTCTCATTCGAGGATGTCACGAAGTCCCGTCGCACGGCCCTGGTGCACGCGCTGTTGTTCATCCTCGGTTTCACGTTGATCTTCCTGGCGCTCGGTGCGGTCGCCACGGGCTTCGGCCGCATGATGCTGGCCAACCGGTTTTGGCTGTCGCGGATCGGCGGCTCGCTGGTCATCGTGTTCGGCTTGTACCTGCTTGGGGTGCTGAACATCGGATTCCTGGGGCGGGAACGGCGGGTGCATCTGCACGACAAACCGCTCGGCTACCTGGGGACGGTCGTGGTGGGGATCGCCTTCGGGGCGGGGTGGAGCCCCTGCATCGGGCCGATCCTCGGTGCGATCCTCACCTACACGGCCAGTCAAGCGGATCTCACGCACGGCCTGATGTTGCTGTTGGCGTATTCCATGGGGCTCGCGATTCCGTTTCTCGCGGCCGCGCTCGCGGTGGAGCGGTTCCTGTCGCTCTTCGCGAAACTGCGTTCTCAAATGGTATGGGTGCAACGCATCGCCGGCGTGCTGTTGATCGGCGTCGGTCTGTTGATGGTCACCAACTACCTGTCCATCCTCTCCAACTGGATGTCGGCCTTCACGCCGGCGTTCATCAAGAGTCGGCTGTAGACGGCCCCCGGCCTCCGCTCAGATGCGGACGCCAAAGCCACGCTGGTTCAGGCGGCCTCGACGGCCTCCTCGAGTTGTTGACGGCGGAGCAACGCCCAATAGCGCCCTTGGAGCGCCATGAGGTCGTCGTGCGTGCCGCGTTCCACGATCCGTCCGTCGTCGAGCACGATGATATGCGAGGCCTCGCGAATCGCCGTGATCCGATGCGACGCGATCACCGCCGTACGCCCTGACAGCGCCTCGCGCAGTCCACGAAGGATGGCGGCCTCGGTATGCGTGTCCACCGCCGACAGGGCATCGTCGAGCACGACGATCGACGGACGCCGCGCCAGCGCGCGCGCCATGGCCGCCCGCTGTTTCTGTCCACCGCTCAGGTTGATACCCCGCTCGCCCAGCATGGTCTCATACGCCGTCGGCCACTCGGCGATCGTGTCAGCGAGTTGCGCGATCGCCGCCGCCCACGCCGTTTGTGCGCCGGTGTCGACCGACGGTGCGCCGTGCGCTGCTCGCAGGCCGTAGCCCAGGTTGGACCCGATGGTGTCGCTGAAGAGCAGGCTCTCCTGCGGCACGAACCCGATTTCCGCGCGCAGCGCGTCGAGCGAGAGCGTCGCCAGTGGTATCCCGTCCATCAGCACGGTCCCCGACGTGGGATCGTAGAGACGCGCCATGAGCTCGAGCAGCGCGCTCTTGCCACTACCGGTGGCGCCGAC
Organism: uncultured bacterium; assembly: GCA_963978095.1. Lineage (GTDB taxonomy): Bacteria > Gemmatimonadota > Gemmatimonadetes > Gemmatimonadales > Gemmatimonadaceae > Fen-1231. Next base: position 6,778 of record CAXBQP010000054.1, read on the forward strand.
CACGCCGAGTGTTCCGCCCGCCGGAATGGTGAAGGAGATACCGTGGAGGACCTCACGCCCGGTGTAAGAGAAGGACACGTTGCGGAATTCGATCGCGCGTCCCCCCGTCGTCGGCGGGAGCGCTCCGGGAGTGGAGGGAGTGGTGACCGAGGGCGTTGCATCGAAGATCTCGTTCAGCCGCGCCATCGACGCTTCGCCGCGCTGGAAGAGGTTCGTCACCCAGCCAAGGGCGATCAGGGGCCATGTCAGGTTCGAGAGATAGAGCCCAAAGGCCACGAATGCGCCGACCGACATCCGGCCCGCGATCACCTGCGCACCCCCGATCCCCAGGACCGCCGCCGCCCCCAGCCCCGCGAGCGTGGTCAGTGAGGGACTCATGACGCCATAGAGGCGGGCGAGTCGCATGTTGCGACGTACGTACTCCGCGCTCGACGCGTCGAACCGCGCGCGCTCGGCCGCCTCCTGGCGGTACGCCCGCACGATGCGAACGCCGCTCAAGTTCTCTTGCACGAGCGTGGTGAGCGAGCCGAAATGCGCCTGCACCGCTTCGAAGCGGTCGTGCACCGCGCGCCCGAGTTTCAGCATGACCATCGGCAGAAAGATCATCGGGAGCACCGCGAGCAACGTGAGACGTCCGCTGATGCGCACCATCAGGACCAACGCCACCACGCCACCGAAGACGGTGTTCGTGAGGTACATGATCGCCGGCCCGGCCGCCATGCGCACTGCACCCAGATCGTTGGTCAATCGCGCCATGATGTCACCGGTCCGGGTGCGATTGTACCAGCGGGCATCGAGCGTGGCGAGGTGCCCGAACAGATCGTCGCGCAGGTCGTTCTCGATGCGCCGGCTGACCCCGTTCAGGATCTCGCGCATCCAGAAGCGGAACACCGCGTTGAAGAGGATCAGCGCGACCATGGCCGCCGCCAGCTTCCATACCACCCGCGCCTCGGCGCCATTTCCCAATGCGTCGATCGCACGGCGCAACAACGCGGGAATCCCATTCACCAGGGTACTCGATGCCACGACCGAGACCAGCCCCCAGGCAACCTGGGTCCGATACGGCTGGTAATACGGGAGGAGGCGTCGAAGGGCCTTCACGCGATTCGGCGGGTGTTCAGTAGCCGACGGCCCCTCCGACCGACCGCGGTTCGAACACCCCGTGCCAGCCTCCCTTCACGCGCATGATCGAGTTCACGTTCGCGATGCCCGTGCTTGCCTGCAGCGTGTGTCCCATCTTCGTGAGGGAGTCGACCACGGCACCCGTCAACCCATTGCGCTCATAGCGGATGGTATCCGGCAGCGCCTGGTGGTGCAGTCGCGGCGCGCGCATCGCGTCGGCCAACGACATCCGATGCTCGATCACGTTCAGGATCACTTCCATGGTCGCCGTGATGATCGTCGGGCCGCCGGCAGCTCCCGTGACCATCAGGACCTGCCCCTGCGGATCGAGCACGATCGTCGGCGCCATCGCCGACAGCATGCGCTTGCCGGGCTTGATGGCGTTGGCCTCACCCTGCACGAGCCCGAACATGTTCGGCGCCCCCGGCTTGGCGGCGAAGTCGTCCATCTCGTCGTTCAGCAGGAAGCCGCCGCCCCGCACCCAAACGCCGGAACCGTACGAGTTGTTGAGGGTGGTCGTGGTCGCCACCGCGTTCCCCTTGGCGTCCACGACCGAGTAATGCGTGGTGTTGGTGCCGTCACCGTTGATGTTGAAGGTCGGCGTCTTGCTGGCTTTGGCGCGATTCACCTGCTGCGCGAGCGTCTTCGCGTAGTCCTTGCTCGTGAGCTGTTCGAGAGGGACCTTGATGAAGGCGGGATCCCCGAGTTTCTCGTTTCGGTCGGTGAAGCTGCGCCGGTACGCCTCGGTCAGCAGATGCGTGTACTGGACGCTGCCGAACGGCGGCAAGGGTGCGAAGTTCTCGAGGATATTGAGCGTCTCGGTCATCGTGATGCCCCCGGAGCTCGCGGGCGGCATCGTGAAGAGCGTGTAGCCGCGGTAGGTGCTCTTGATCGGCGTGCGCCACTCCGGCTTGTAGCGGCGCAGGTCCTCCTTGGTGATGATGCCGCCACTGCGCGTAATCTCCGCCACGAGTGAATCCCCGACTTCGCCGTCATAGAAGGCCTTGACCCCCTGCGCCGCGATCAGCCGAAGTGAACGCGCGAGGTCGGGCTGTGTGAAGGTCGAGCCGGGTTTGGGGGCTTCGCCGCCGGGGTAGAACACGGCCTTTCCCTCGAACTGACCGAGCAGGTTCCGCGCACCGTTGAGTCCGCGCGAGAACGCACTATCGACGACGAACCCCTGCGCCGCCAACCGGATGGCCGGTGCCATCACCTGAGCCAGCGTCATCGTGCCGTACTTGGTGAGCGCCTCGTTCATCCCGGCCACCGCACCGGGGACGCCGACCGCCAGGGGGCCGACCACACTCTTGTTCGTGAGCTTGCCATTGGCATCGAGGTACATGTCGCGCGTGGCGGCCAGGGGCGCCACTTCACGATAGTCGATCGCCGCCGATCGCCCGTCTGCCATGCGGATGTTCATGAAGCCGCCGCCGCCGATGTTCCCCGCCGACGGATATGTGACCGCCATCGCGAATCCGGTCGCGACCGCCGCGTCGACCGCGTTCCCGCCCGCCTTGAGAATCTCGATCCCCGCTTCGCTGGCAAGCCGCGAGTTGCTCACCACCATCGCATGCTCCGATTCGGTGGCGAGGGTTCCCGTCGGGAACCGCCAGCCGCCCGGAAAGGCGGCTTGGGTGGTGTTGTCGGCCGCTGAGGATGCGCGGGACGCGGAGCCGGCGGTCGACGCGCGGCAGGCGGCGACGACGAGGCCGGCGCAGCCGGCGGCGACGAGCGTACGGACCATCGTGGAGCGAGCAGTCACGGGATTCTCCCTCACCAGTGGCGCGGTCACAGTTGGCCGACCGCGAATCGTCCCCTAACTTAGCCATGAGCCGCCTCCTCCCGCATCCCCGGACTGCCCCGTGTCGCCTCCGCTCCGCGAAACCGAACTCCCGAATCCCCGCACCGTCGATCTCGATCTGGCAACGCCATTGCAGATCGTCGACCTGATCAACACCGAAGACCAGACGGTCGCGGCTGCGGTCCACGCTCAGCGTGAACCCATCGCGGCCGCCGTCACCGCTGCCGCGCGCGCACTGCGCAGTGGGCGCCGCGTCATCTACATCGGTGCCGGCACGTCCGGCCGCCTCGGCGTGCTCGACGCCAGCGAGATCCCGCCGACCTTCGGGGAGGAGCCCGGACGCTTCGTGGGGTTGATCGCCGGCGGTGAGCGCGCGCTGCGACACCCGATCGAGGGAGCGGAGGACCGCCCTGATGGTGGGCGCCACGATCTGGTGGACGCGCGGATCGAAGTCGGGGATTTCGTCGTCGGGGTCGCGGCCAGCGGCAACACGCCCTACGTGCGCGCGGCCCTCGAGTTCGCGCGCGGCGTCGGATGCCCCACCGCGTTGATCTGCTGTGCAACGCCGATGGAGGAGGTCCGGAGAGCCGTCGACATCCTCATTCACGTGGAGACGGGACCCGAGGTCCTGACCGGCTCCACCCGCATGAAGGCTGGTACCGCCACCAAACTCGTGCTGAACACGATCTCCACCGGCGCGATGGTTCGCATGGGGAAGACGTACCGGAATCTGATGGTCGACCTGATGGCCACCAACAGCAAGCTGGTCGATCGCGCCGAGCGGATCTTCATGGAGGTCTGCAGGACGGACCGGGCGACGGCACGGTCCGCGATCGACTACGCCGAGGGGAGCGTGAAGCTCGCCATCGTCATGTATGAGAAACGGGTCACCCGCGAGCAGGCGCTGATGCTCCTGGACATCAAGGACGGCTTCGTGCGCGAGATCATCGGCCCCATGCCCTTGCCGATCCGATGAACGCACGGGTGCTGGTCGGACTCATGTCGGGAACATCACTCGACGGCATCTCCGCGGCGGTAGTGCGAGTGCGCACCGCGGATGACGGCCGGCGGAGTGCGGAGTTGCTGTCGTTCGTCTCACGGCCGTACTCGAGCGTGCAGCGGGCGCGGTTGGCGGACGTGATGGTCGGGACGAACCCGGCCGAAACCACACGCCTCGACTTCGCGCTCGGGGGGTGGCTCGCCGATGCGGCGGTGCAGGCCATCGCCGAGAGCGGGGTGCCACGGCACGACATCGCGGCCATCGCCTCGCACGGACACACGGTATGGCATGAGCCCCCCTACGCCACGTGGCAGTTCGGGCAGCCCGCGGTCATCGCCGAGCGGACGGGCCTGCCGGTCATCAGCGACTTCCGCGTGCGTGACGTGGCGGCGGGCGGCCAAGGCGCGCCCTTGGTGCCGATCGCGGACGCCCTCCTGTTCGGGGCGCCGACCCACTGGCGTGCCCTGCAGAACCTCGGCGGGATCGGAAACGTCACCATCGTGCCGCCGGGACCGGCCCCCGAACTGACGGCGGTGCGCGCCTTCGACACCGGACCGGGCGTCTGCGTGATCGACGCGGTCGTACGCGCGCTCGTTCCCGGCATGCTCTTTGATACCGATGGGGCGCTCGCGCGAGCGGGAACACCCCTCGACGACATCGTCACCGAGCTGCTCGAACTCCCATTCTTCCATGCGGAGCCGCCGAAAAGCACGGGACGTGAACTGTTCACGCCGGACTTCGTCGATGCGTTCATCGCCCGCTGCCTCCACGCGCGCCCCGACTGCTCGGCGCCGGACATCGTCGCGACGGCCACGGCGCTCACCGCACGGAGCCTCGCCTTGGCGTTTGCGCGCTTCATTCCGGAACCCGTCGCCGAGATCGTGCTCTCCGGCGGCGGTGCCCGAAACCCGGCGTTGGTCGCGGCCATCGAACAGGCGCTTGCGCGTGTGCCGGCCGCACCGGGCTTCCTGACAAGACGCGTGGTGCCGTTCGACGACCTCTTTTTCGATGGCGAGGCCAAGGAAGCCGCGGCATTCGCCTTGCTCGGCGCCTTGCACCTCGAAGGCGTCCCGGGCAACGTCCCCTCCGCCACCGGCGCCCGCGGCCCGCGAATTCTCGGCAGCTTCACGCCCGCGTGAATATTGCCTCGCTCCTCGTCCCGACGCTCCCGTGGGATCCGTCGAACGGTTTCAGCTATCTGCGCGAGAGCATCGACGATGCCCTCGAACTGGGGGTGGGCGGGTTCATCATTCGTGGTGGCCCGAAGGATGAGGTCGCCGCGCTCGCGGCGGCGCTGCGGGGCGCGTCCCGAGAGCCCGTGCTGCTGGCCTCCGACGCGGAGCGCGGGGCGGGAGAGCAATATCCGGGATGCACCGAGCTTCCGCCGCTGGGCGCCCTCGGCGCGTTGGCCCGACACGATGCCTCGGGGATCGCACGCCGCGCTGCCCGCATCACCGCGCGCGAGCTTCGGACGCTGGGACTCAACTGGGCGCTGGCTCCGGTCTGCGACATCGATCTCGAGCCCGGCTCCCCGGTCATCAGCGTCCGCTCCCCCGGCGCCGAGCCGGCACGGGTGTCGGCCTTCGTCAGCGAATGGATCGATGCCTGCCAAGCCGAGGGGGTGCTCGCGTGCGCGAAGCACTTTCCGGGGCATGGACGGGCGCAGGGCGATTCGCATCTCGAGGCCCCCAGCGTCGCGGGGCGTCCGGACGAGCTCTGGCGCGCGGATCTGGATCCCTTCCGCGCCGTCATCGACAGCGGCGTCGGCAGCATCATGGTCGCGCACGCGCGCTACCCTACACTCGACCCCCGCGATCTGCCCGCCTCGCTCTCCGAACCGATCGTCACGCAGTTGCTCCGCGCGACCATGGAGTTCGAGGGGCTCATCGTGAGCGATTCCGTCGACATGCGCGCCGTGCGGGCGCTTGGCACCGAGTCGGCGGTCTGCGTGAGCGCGCTCGCCGCCGGCTGCGATGTGCTCCTCGGCGTCGCCGACCCGTACGAGGTCGTCGCGGCCGTCACGAACGCCATCCGCGACGGTGCACTCGACGCGGAATCCGTGCGCCAGTCCATCGCGCGCCGCGCGCAATGGGCAGGCTGGGCCTCGTCCGCGCTGCCGCGCGACACCTCCCTGGATGATCTGATGTGGGTTCGGCAGATGGCCGATCGCGCCATCCACGTTGTGCGGGGCGCGGCCCCGCGCTTCGCACAGGCCGTGGAAGTCGTGGTCGTGGACGAGGACGCCGCCGGCCCGTGGCCCCCGCGGATGCGCGGCGCGTTCGAATCCACGCTCCGGTCGCTCGACGTGGACGCGCCCGTGGTGACGGAGCCCACGCGCCATACCAAGGTGCCCGTCCTGATCGCGGTCTACTGCGACGTGATCGCCTGGAAGGGATACGATGCGCCGTCGGACGAGGCCCGCGCCGCAGTCGCACGGGCAGTGGCGGTCGCCGCGGCGCAACAGCGCGATTCCACCGTCATCGTGTTCGGCCATCCGCGTCACGCCGCCGCGCTCCCCGCGGCGTCGGGAATCGTATGTGCGTGGGACGGGTCACCGGTCATGCAGGCTGCCGCCGCGCGCGCATTGACGCGCGGTCTCCTGCACGCCACGCGTTAGCGGACGATTCCCTTCGCCTCCGCGGGCATCTGGTCGGCAAGCTTGCGCGCCGGCACGGCGTAGATGATGCGCCCGCCACTTTCAGCCGCACCGCCGTACAGCACTCCGATCACGTAGCCGCGCGCATCGAAGATCGGACTGCCACTCGAGCCCTCGGCGGCGAACGCGTCGAACTGGATGACGTTCTCGAGCACTTTGCTCACGGTCGCCACGCCGAGCGTCGACACGGCCAGCAGGCTCGAGATATCACCTTCCATCCCCGCCGTCGACGTGCCCAGGGGATATCCGATGATGGCGGCCGGCACGCCGACGCGAATGTCCGGCGTGCGCGAGACGCCCGCAACGGTGGGGAATGGCCCCTCGCGGTCGAGTTTGATCCACGCCAAATCGTCCGTGTCGCTCACCTTGATCACGTGGCCGGGCATCCACGCCGCCTTCGTCTTGTCGAACTCGACGGCGATCCGGACCGCGGCTCCGCCCGTTTCGTCCTGCACGACGTGCTTGTTGGTCACGACCAGGCCGGACGGGAGCACGTTGAAGCCGGAGCCGGAGACTTTCTTCCCGCTCGGCAACTGCACGGCGATGAACACGACCGCGGGCGAACTCTTGGCCGCGATCGCTTCGTAATCCAGTTGTGCGGCCGACACGATCTGCCGCTGGCGGCTCTCGGCGGCGAGCAACCGCTGCGCCAAGTCCTCGTGCTTGCCGCCGCTCGCGAGCTCGCTGCGGAGTTTGTCGCCTTCCGCCTTGCTGAGTGCGAGCGCCGAGTCGAGCCCGTTGACCTTGCCTTTCATCGCGCCGACGGTCTTCGCCACGAGCGCCGTGAGCGAATCGTTGCGCGCCAATGCCGCCTTCAGCTCCTGCTCCGCCTTGTCGCCCGTCCGCTTGCCGTACACGACGACTCCACCCACCACGAGCACCACCAGCGCCGCGAGTGCGATCACCATGGTCCGCAGCGAATGTGTCTGCTCCTTGACGGCGATGGCCACGCGCGCCTGCGTGTCGAGACGCCCGCTCCCCGTGGAAGCCGCGACGCTCGCACGGGCGGCGGCGATTCCCGCATCCTGGCTGCTCGCGACGCGCGTGGCCTCGGGAGGACGAGCCGCCGCCGCGCGCAACTCCAAGCGGGGGCCATTGGCCCCGAGCGAGATCACGTCGCCGTCATAGATCGGACGGTCTTCGCGCACGCGCTCGCCGTTGACGAAGGTGCCGTTGGTGCTGTTGCTGTCGTGGATCACCAACCGCGCGCCGATCACCTTGATCTCGCAGTGCATCCCGGACACGTCGGTATCGAGCTCGGGATGGAATCGCACATCGTTCGCCGGATGACGTCCGATGCGGATCAGCGGCATCTCCAACAGTTCGTGCTGACCGGCCCGCGAGCCGGAAGTGATCGCCAGTTCAACGCGCATCAGTTGCGATTTCGAAGGAAGATCCAGAGGACCACGACGGCCGCGATGACCCCGAACACCAGCCGCAGGACGCCGACGGGAACCCGGGCCTCCGGGGGCACAGGCGTCGGTGGCGTGGCCCGGGGCGATGCGGCGGTTTCACGCGTCGTCGGGATGTCGGATGCCGCGGGGCTCGACCTGCCCGACGTAACGGGCACCGCCGCGCCTCCGGAGGCGCGGCGTTCCTCGTCGGTCTCGGCCGGCAGGTCCGACGCCGACACCCGCACCGTTGGGCGTGCGTCCACTTCGCCCGTGTACACCCGATGTCCGACCAGGGATTCGCGACTCGACTTCGGCAAGCCGTCACCATCGAACCGCGCCACGATCACGGTGATGTTGTCCGGACCCCCGTTCTCGTTGGCCAACGCGATCAGATCCGTGCACGCCCCCTCGACGTCAGGGAGGCGCGCCGTCACGATGCGCGCCATGTCCGTCGAGCGCATCTGCCCCGACAGTCCGTCGCTGCACAACACGAGGATGTCGCCGCGACACACTTGCTGATGCGTGAGATCGACGCGGACGACCGATTCCGGACCGAGTGCCTGGAGGATGATGTTGCGCCGAGCGCTGACCTCGGCCTCCTCGGGGGTCAACTCACCGGCTTCGATCAACTTCTGCATCAGCGATTGATCCTTGGTGATCTGCTGCGCGACGCCATCGCGAATCAGATACGCCCGACTGTCGCCGACTTGCGCCAGGTACAGCGTGTCGCCCAGCAGGCCGGCGATCGTCGCGGTCGTCCCCATCCCGCGGTTCTCCGGATGCTCGGCGGCGTAGGTATGGATGCGCGCGTTGGCGGTCTCGGTGGCCGCTCGAATGGCCACGGCGAACGTCTCGGGGTCGGTGATTCCCGATCGACACCACTTGGCGTCGAGCTCCCCCAGGACCGCCTGTGTGGCGATCGCGCTCGCGACCTCACCGGCCGCCGCTCCCCCCATGCCGTCGGCCACCATGAACAGCGTGCCGCGATCCCCGAGCCTGTGCTCCTGCACCTGCGGGCCCAGGGAATCGTCCATCGTGGTCAAGTCGGCGACGAGGAAGGCGTCCTCGTTGTGTTCGCGCGTGCGGCCGACATCGGTCTTGCCGAAAACGCGGACGCTGACCGAGCTGCCGCCCAACGCTGGATTCGCAGTCACAGGGAGCACGTCAAGTGGTGGGCGACGCAGCGATGAGACGAGCGAAGGCTCGACGTCGTGCGACGGGAACGTACGATGGCACCACGGCGGCCGCTCGAGCCGTGATGCACGTCACGGGAACTCCGGCTCATGGGCACGCGCCGGTGAATGTCTCGATCACGTTCTTGGTCTTGGAGGTGGCGCCGGCGGCCTGGGCCCGCTTGGCCGCCGTACATGCCTCGGTGTCGCGGCCGAGGAGCGAATACGCGAGCGCCTGCGCGGTGTATGCGGTGCCCAGACTCGTCCCCTTGAGGTTTTCCAGGTACGACGTATTCACGATGCCGACGACGGCGCGTGCATCGTCCTTCGACGCGCTCTTCGCATACACCCGGTCATACAGGGCATCAGGACTCGCGACGGGAGCCGATGCGGCGGTCTCGCGTGCCGGCGGGGCGGCGCCGGCGGCTGGCGCGTCCGCGGCGCCCTTCTTCGCGTCGGCGCTCTTGGCGCCGCCGGTCTTCAACTCCGCGGACATGTTCTGCGTCTTTCCGGCCGCCGTTTTCTTCCCCTCGCCGCTGTTGCCGGCGGTCGGCGTCGCTCCGGGTGCTGCGCCCCCCGCCGACGTCACGGCGGCCACCGCGGTGGATTCGGCGGCCGGCGCGGGCGCGGCGGAGTCGGTTTTGGACCCGGAGCCGCGAAGGGCGAAGAAGGCGATTGCCCCGACCACCAACACACCACCGCCGATCACGGCGGGGTTCATGCCACTCTTGGCCGGCGCGGTCGCCGCGGCGCCCGTGGTCGCAGCGCTCGCTGGCGACTTCTCCGCAGGAGACGCGACTCGGGTAGCCGGGACCGCGGCCGCATTGGCGCTGATCACCATGGTGCCCATGTCCGCCACGACCGTCGCCGGCATCTTTTCGACGGCACGCGTCATGTCGCGCCCGAACTCCGGCGCGGTCTGGTACCGCTCGTTGGCGTCCCGCGCGAGCGCCTTGTCCATGACGCCCTGCAGCTCAGCGGACCACTGCCCATCGGGCTTCATCTCGGCCAGCTTCCTGGGCTGGTCGGTGAGTCGCATGATCATCGCTTCCTGCGCCGAGTTGCTCGGGAAGGGAAGCTTGCCGGTGAGGCAGTTGAAGGCGACGAGTCCGAGCGAGTAGATGTCGCTCCGTCCGTCCAGCTGATCGCCCGCGAGTTGCTCCGGGCTCATGTATTCCGGCGTGCCGACGACGAGCCCCGTCTTGGTCACCTTCTGCGCATCGCTCGTGCTCGCCTTCGCGATGCCGAAGTCCACCACCTTCACCAGGTCGCTGCCGTCACGGTTCCGGGCGATCATGATGTTGTCCGGCTTGAGATCGCGATGCACGATCCCGTAATCGTGGGCCACGCCCAACGCGTCGGCGGCCTGATGGATGATCGAGGCTGCACGCGGAGCCGGCAGCGACCCGTTCTTCTCGATCAACGCGGTCAGCGACGGACCCTCGATGTACTCCATCGCGAGGAAGATCAACCCGTCCGGCGTCTCGCCGAAATCAAAGATCTGGCAGACGTTGGGGTGGTTGATCTTGCTCGCGTTGTTGGCTTCACGATTGAACCGGGCGATCGCGTCCGGGTCCTGCGTCATGCCCGGATTCATCACCTTCAGCGCGGCCTTGCGCTGCATCTTCACATGCTCGGCGAGGTACACCTGGCCCATCCCGCCCTCGCCGAGCTTCTTGATGATGTGGAACTGCGCGACGATCTGACCGACGAGATCGTTCGACTCGCCCCCAGCCGTACGGAGCGCCGAGCCGTCGCGCGGACAGAAGCGCTCGGACATCGGATATTCGGTGCCGCAAGTGGGGCAGATCTTCAGATTGTTCACAAGCTCTCCACGCGCAAGGTCTGGTCTCCGATCAGCATACGTTGTCCTGACTTCACTGCATGTTCGCCGCGCACGGCCACCGCGACGCCGTTTCTGCTCCCGTCGTCCCGCACCACGAAATCCAGATCCTCGCTCCGGATCTCGGCGTGCGTACCGCTCATCGTCTTGTCGTACGGGAAGATCCAATCCCCGGACTCGCGACCGATCTTCACGCTGCGCCCCGGGGACAGGTACAACGAGTCGCGTCCACTCCCATCCGCGCGGAGTTGCGTCAAGACGGCGATGTCCGCGCCTGGGACGCTGGAGCCGAGCCGGCGCGTGAGGTCCGCCTCGGGCGGACGCGGTGCGGGATACCCCAAGCGCCGGAACCGGATGATTTGCGACCCGATGAGAATTGTGTCCCCGTCGTGCAGACGATAGGGGGCGTCGATGAACAGCCAGGTCCCATTGCGGGCACCGAGGTCCCGGAGCCACAGGTCGCCGCCGCGCCGCGTCAGGACGGCGTGCACCGGACTGACGTAGAGATCGTTCGGGAAGGTCAGGTCCCCGTCATCTCGGCCGATCGCGATCCGCGCGCCGTTGAGCGTGTATTCCTGCAGCACCTCACGACGCTCGTTGAGCCGCGTCACGCGCAGAGGGCGGCCCACGGTACCCGCCGGCGCCCCGCATTCGCGGCAGAATCGCGCGTCGGTGCTGCTCTCCGCCCCGCACCCGCTGCAATGCGTTCCCGTGGCCATCGCTCCCGGAGTTCGACGTACTGCGGCCCCTGACTACGCATGGACGTGGCCGTGGGGCGAATATAGGGCGGTCGATGGGTAGCGGCTAGGCAGGGGCGCCCATTATGGTTGTGCGCAATGGCTACTCCCTCGCGCATTTCGGCCCTCCGTCGGGCGTGGCTCGCCGGTGCGGCAAGCCTCATCGCGGCCGCGTGCGCGCCGCCACCCGTCCCGGCGCCGGC
>CAXBQP010000055.1:0-18375 GCA_963978095.1 uncultured bacterium
GATCCACCGGTCGATGACACCTGTTTTGGGTATCCCACACGGTAGAGGCATGTGACTATGCGATTCACACAGACGCTGCTGGCACTCGCAATCGTATCGACCAGCGGCATGGCGCAAGAGCCAGGCAAGATCGCCGTCGAGAGCTACACGCTCGCCAACGGCCTCAAGGTGCATCTGGTCGAAGATCACTCGTCCCAAGTGGTGGCCGTCGACGTCTGGTATGACGTTGGCGCCCGGAACGAGCGGGCGGGGCGCACGGGGTTCGCGCACCTCTTCGAACACATGATGTTCCAGGGCTCGGCCAACGTGAAAAAAGCCGAGCATTTCCAGTTCGTCGAGAAGGCGGGCGGATTCCTGAATGGGTCGACGACGATCGACCGGACCAACTATTTCGAGGTTCTGCCCTCCAATCGGCTGAACCTCGGGCTCTGGCTCGAGGCGGACCGTATGCGCTCGTTGGCCATCACGCAGGCCAACCTGGACAACCAGCGCGAGGCGGTGAAGGAAGAGCGCCGCATGCGCATGGACAATCAGCCGTATATCGGGGTGGTGGTCGATTCCATCGCGTCGTTGTTCGACCGCGACAAGTGCTTTGCCTATGCGCACTCCGTGATCGGCTCGATGACGGATCTGAATGCCGCGAAGGTGGAGGACGTGGCCGCCTTCTTCAAGTTGTACTACGCGCCGAACAATGCCTCGCTGGTCGTGGCGGGCGACTTCGTGGCCGCCGACGCCAAGCGGTTGATCGAGCAATACTTCGCCGACGTGCCGCGCGTGGCGGCCCCTCCGAGGGTGGCGTGCGAGCAGGCGTTCAACACCGGCCCGCTCCGGCGCACCGTGACCGACAAGAATGCCACGCTCGCGGCTTCGGTCGCCTTCTTTCGGGTCCCCGAGGAGGCGCACGCGGATCATCCGGCCATCGAGCTCCTGTCGACGATCCTCGGGCAGGGGGAGAGTTCGCGCTTGAACCGGTCCGTGGTCCGCGACACCAAAGCGGCCGCCGCGGCACAGACGCTGGGCTTGTACGGGCCAACGCGCGGGCCCAATGCCTTTGCGGTGTTGGCGATCGCGAATCAGGGCGTGGCCGTCGACTCCGTGGAGAAGCTCGTGGCGGCACAGATCGCGCGGATTGCGGCCGACGGCGTGACCGAGGCGGAACTGGCCAAGGCCAAGAATGCGTTCCGCGCCAACAAGATCATGGAGCGGGAGACCGCGCTCAACGTCGCGGAATCCGTGCACTACGCCGAGACGTTCCTCGGCGATCCGCTCAAGGTGAATACCGACCTCGCGCGGTACGGGGCCGTGACCGTCGCGGACATCAAGCGCGTGGCGGCGCAGTATCTGCAGGCGGCCAACTCCCTCGTGTTGATGATCGTTCCTCCGGAGGCCAAGTGATGCGTTCCCCCTCGCTGATGCGCCGCCGGACCGCCGGTCTCGCGCGGCTTGCACTGCTCGCACCGTTCGCACTGTTCCCGATGGTGCGTGCTCGCGCTCAGTATCCGACCGTCCCGCCGACACCGACCCCGATCAAGCCGGCGGTGTTCCCGCCGTTTCAGGAAGCCATGCTGGCCAATGGACTCCGCGTGGTCGTCGTGCAGAGCAAGAAGCAGCCGGTGGTCGCGGTGTCACTGGCATTCCCGGCGGGGGCGTTCTACGACCCGGCCGGACGTTCCGGCACCGCGGAGATGGTCGCGGGGTTGCTCACCAAGGGAGCTGGGGCGCGGACCGCGGATCAGATCGCCGACGCGATCGAAGGGGTGGGCGGATCGATCAGTGCCGCCGTCGATGCCGATTTCCTGTTCATCCGCACGGCCGTGCTCACCAACGACACCAAGCTGGCCTTTGACGTGCTGGCGGACGTGGCGATCCGTCCGACGTTCCCGGAGAAGGAACTCGAACTGCTGCGGACGCAGAACCTGTCGGGATTGCAGCTGGAGCAATCACAACCCGGCGCCATTGCCGATCGCGTCTTCCGGAAGGGGCTCTACGGCGAACATCCCTACGCGCGGAAGGCGGACCCTGCGAGCGTTAAGGCCATCACGCGGGACGACTTGGTGAAGTTCCACAAGGCGCGCCTGCGTCCGTCCGGCGCACTGCTGGTGGTGTCGGGCGACATCACGCTGGCGCAGGTCAAGCTGCTCGCGAGCGCCGCCTTCGCGGGGTGGACGGGGGCCGCGCCGTCGGTGGCCGCCGTCAAGGACCCGCCGATGGCGAAGGCGACGCAGATCGTGCTGGTGCACCGTGCCGGTTCGGTGCAGTCCAACATTCTGGTCGGCAACACCACGTGGGAACCGACGAATCCGCGAAGCTACGCGGCGACCGTGATGAACAAGGTGCTCGGGGATGGCGCGAGCGGCCGACTGTTCATGACGCTGCGCGAGGCCAAGAGCTGGACCTATGGCGCCTACTCCGCCTTCGAGCGCCGCAAGGGCTTGGGGTACTTCGTGGCAAACACCGAGGTTCGCACCGCCGTCACCGACTCGGCGCTCGTGGAACTGCTCGCACAGCTCAAGCGGGTGACCGTCGAGCCGATCCCGGATGCGGAGATCGACGCGTCACGGAACGCGATCGCCGGCGCATTCCCCCTCAAGATCGAGAGCTCCGCCCAGGTCGCGGCACAGGTGGCGGCGGTGAAGTTGTACGACTTGTCGCCGACGTATCTGCAGAGCTACCGCCAGCGGATCGCCGGGGTGACGTCGATCGCCGCGCAGACGGCCGCGGTGGGTGGCATCCACCCGGACAAGGCCGTGATCGTGGTGGTGGGTGACGGCACCAAGATCTACGATGGACTCAAGAAAATCGCCCCGGTTCGGATCGTCGCCCCGGACGGTGCGGCGCTTACGCCGGAAGATTTGGTCGTGAAGGGCGGTGGTCCGCTGGATCTGGCGCGCGATCAGATCGTTCCCTCATCCGACAGCTTCGCCGTCATGTTCCAGGGCAATGCCCTGGGGTACCAGCGGTCCTCGCTGGTGAAGGCCGATGGCGGCTGGCTGTTGACCGAGGATTCCCAGATCGCGACTGTCGTCCAGCAGCACACCGAAGTGCGCTTCACCGAGGACTTCGTCATGCGCTCGGTGACGCAGACCGGGAAGCAGGCCGGAAAGGACGTGAAGATCTCGGTGGTCTACGACGGCGGTCGGGCGAAAGGCACGGCAGCGACCCCGCAACCGCCGGCCGGCGAGATCAAGGTCGCGACGATCGATGCCGAGGTCCCACTCGGTGCGATCGATGACAACCTCATCACCGCGCTCCTCCCGGCCATGAAATTCTCGGCTGGTGCGAAGATTCCGGTGACGGTCTTTCAGTCCGGCAAGGGCGCGGCGATCACCGTGACCCTCAGCGTCGTCGGTGAAGAGGCGGTGAAGGTCCCGGCCGGCACCTTCCCGGCGTGGAAGGTCGAGATGGCCGGCGGAGAACAGCCGGGAACGTTCTACGTGGAAAAAGCGGCACCGCACCGGCTGCTCAAGCTCGCCGTCGCCGGCACGCCGATCGAGTTGGTGCGCGTCCGCTAGCTCGCGCGCGTCAGTCGCGCGGTCGACGCGCTCCCTTCTCGCCGAGGGGAGCGCGTCGTGCTTCCCCCGTCCGGATGGCCGAATCGCCGAACTTCTCGCGCACGCGGTCGACCGCTCGCGACAGCTCTCGGTCACGCTCGCGTTCGGGTGCGTCCGGCGTGGCGCCCGGAGTCGAGAAGATCGACAGTTGCTCGGCGTCGCGCGCCGATCCGAAGTTGCTGGCCGCGATACCGACGAGTCGCGCCGGTGCGGGACGCGCACCGCGGAGCTTGGTGAGCAGCGTCTGCGCGACATCGATCAGGGCACGATCGCTTTCGATCGGCTGTTCGAGCGTGCGACTTGCCGTGCGCGTGATGAAACTGGTGTCGCGGAGCTTCACGGTGATCGTCCGCGCGCTGAGTCGCTCGCTCCGCAGATCACTCCCGACCTTCTCGGCGAGCAAGCGCAGTTCGCGGGCGAGCTCGGGCGTCGTCGTGATGTCGCGGGCGAACGTCTCTTCACGACTGATCTGTTTGGACGGTGTGCGCGGTGCGACGACCGAACGGCTGATGCCGCGGACGCGGTCGTGCAGCCAGTCCGCCGTTTTCGGTCCGACCCAGCGTGCCAGTGTGAGCCGGTCGTGCGGCAACACCTCGGCGGCGTGGTGCAGTCCGATCGAGGAGAGTTTCGCCTGGAGCTTCGGGCCGATGCCGGGAATGTCGGCGAGTGCGACGCCACGCATGAACTCCAGCACGCCGTCGTCGGGAACGACGAACACCCCTCCTCCGTCCGGAGCCTTCGAGGGCTTCGCGCGTTCCGCGGCGAGCTTGGCGACGAGCTTGGACGGTCCACCACCGAGTGACAGGGACAGGCCCACCTGGTCGATGACGGCCTGTCGGATTCGGCGCGCGGTGTCACGAAACGACTCGCCGTGGTACAACGCTTCCGTCCCCGAGAGGTCCAGATACCATTCGTCGATGCTCGCGCCTTCGACCACCGGCGTGAAGGTTTCGAGCACGCGCCGGATCGCGCGGCTGTTGTCGGAGCAGGCCTGCCGCGGCACGGGAACGCACATCGCATCGGGGCACAAGCGGAGCGCCTGCGCGATCGGCATCGCGGACCGGACCCCGAATGCTCGGGTCTCGTAGGAGGCGCTGCACACGACACCGCGGCTCCCGGGACGTCCCCCCACGATCAGCAGCGGTGCGCGCCCCGCCCCCTCAGGGTCGACCTTTCGGGCGACTGCGACGAAAAAGGCGTCAGCATCGGCGAGCAGGATCCGCGGCATGGCCGAACGATAGCGCATCCGCTTGCGAGCGGGCATCTTCCATCCGTCCCGTCACCTCCTGATCGCACCTCCTGTTGCCCGTGTCCGACGAACCGAGCGCCCCACTCTGGTCACCCAGTCCCGCGCGCGTTGCGCAGTCGCGCATGCGCCGTTTCTTCGCGCAGGTCGCGGCCGGCACCGCGGGGGCACCGGCGGCGGACGCCTCGTATGCGGCGTGGCACGATTGGAGTATCCGTGCGCCCGACCAGTTCTGGGCGGCCATGTGGCAGTTCGGCGCGGTGGTGGCGGAGGATCATCCCGACGGCGCACCGTGGTCGCAGGTGGTCCATGGCGTCGACCGGATGGCGCCGCCGGACGCCATCCACGGACCGCACTGGTTTCCGGGCGCGCGATTGAACTTTGCCGAGAATCTGCTCCGGTTCCGTGGGGCGGAGGCGGCAATCATCGCGCGCGACGAACGCGGCATGCGGCGCGAGCTCAGTCGGGACGCGCTGCGCGCCGATGTCGCGCGGGTGGCGGCGGCTTTTCGCGCCATGGGAGTCGTCGCCGGCGACCGCGTCGCGGGCTTTCTTCCGAATATTCCCGAAGCGGTGATCGCCATGCTGGCCGCGGCGTCGATCGGCGCCGTGTGGTCCAGCTGCTCGCCGGACTTCGGCGTCGGTGGTGTCTTCGATCGATTCGGGCAGATCGCTCCGCGCGTGCTCGTGGTGGCCGATGGCTATCGCTACGCCGGCAAGGAGATCGACTGCCTCGCGCGCGTGAGCCAGATCGTCGATCGCATCGACGCGATCGAGCAGGTCGTCGTGGTATCCTTTCTGGCGCAATGCGTCGACGAAGTCTCGTTGGCACCGTTGCGCGGTGCCGGCCGCGCCGTGACCCGGTGGGAAGCGCTGGGCGACAGCCTGGCGTCCGCGGAGCTGCTCTACGCGCGGCTCCCGTTCGATCATCCGCTCTTCGTGATGTACAGCTCCGGGACCACGGGACTTCCGAAGTGCATGGTCCATGGCGCCGGGGGAACGCTGCTCCAGCATCTCAAGGAGCATCAACTGCACACGGACCTCGGCGACGGTGACCGCGTCTTCTATTTCACCACCTGCGGGTGGATGATGTGGAACTGGCTGGTGACGGCGCTCGCCAGCGGCGCGACGATCGTCCTGTATGACGGCGCCCCGATGCCGCCCTCCGCGCCGGATATGCTCTGGACGCTCGCCGCCGAAGAGCGCGTGAGCGTGTTCGGCACGAGCGCGAAGTATCTGGCGCTGTCGGAGAAGGAAGGATTCGTCCCCCGTCGGACGCACGAACTCTCCGCGTTGCGCACGATGCTCAGCACTGGTAGCCCCCTCGCGCCCGCGAGCTTCGCCTACGTCTATCGCGACGTGCATCCGGACGTCCACCTCGCCAGTATTTCCGGCGGTACGGATATCATCTCCTGCTTTGCGCTCGGAAATCCCATGTTGCCGGTCTGGCAGGGGGAACTCCAGTCTCTCGGACTTGGCATGGCGGTTGACGTATGGGACTCTGCCGGTCACCCGAGTCATGCAATACCCGGCGATCTGGTGTGCACGCGACCCTTTCCGTCCATGCCGGTGGCCTTCTGGAACGACTCTGATGGGTCCAAGTATCGCAAGGCGTACTTCGACCATTTCCCCGGTGTGTGGCGCCACGGCGACTGGGCGCAGCGGACACCGCATGACGGGCTGATCATACTCGGCCGGAGCGATGCGACGCTCAACCCGGGCGGCGTTCGGATCGGGACCGCAGAGATCTATCGCCAGGTGGAGCAGATCGATGACGTGATGGAAGCCGTCGTCGTCGGGCAGGATATCCGCGTGGACGGGAGTCCGGATGTGCGCATCGTCCTGTTCGTTCGCCTTCGCCCCGGCGTGACGCTCGACGACGCCCTGCGAGACCGGATCAAGCGTGCGATCCGTGAGCAGACGAGTCCGCATCACGTGCCGCGCATCGTGGCACAGGTCACGGACATCCCGCGCACCATCAGCGGCAAGATCTCCGAGATTGCGGTGCGGGAGACGATTCACGGACGGCCTGTCGACAACTCCGACGCGCTGGCCAACCCCGAGTCGCTCGCGCTCTTCCGTGCGCATCCGGCGCTCGTCCCCGCGTGACGGGCTGGTGATGCGCGGTTCCTTCGTGGGTGATCCGGCCGGGGTGGTGACGGCCACGGAAATCGTGGCCGCGCAGCGGACGTTGGGAACGACCCTCCGACGCACCCCCACGGTGCGGTCTCCACTCTTGAGCGATCGTCTGGGGCTTGACGTGCACCTCAAGCTCGAGTTGCAGCAGCATACCGGTTCATTCAAGGCACGCGGCGCGTTCAATCGCATCGCGCAGCTCAGCGATGCCGAGCGCGCTCGCGGAGTGATCACGGTATCCGCGGGCAACCACGCGCAGGCCGTGGCTTGGGCCGCGCACGGGGCAGGAGTCTCGGCGACGGTCGTCATGCCCGACGGGGCGGTGCAGATGAAGGTTGATGCCACACGGGCCTTCGGTGCCGACGTCGTGCTCACCCCCGGTGCGGAACTCCTGCCGACGATGCGGCGCCTCCAGGACGAGCGCGATCTCGTCTTCATCCCACCCTTCGACGACCGATACATCGTTGCCGGCGCCGCGACGTGCGGCGTCGAGTTGCTCGAGGACCTTCCGGATGTCGCGGTGATCATGGTGGGAGTCGGCGGCGGTGGCATGGTGAGTGGTCTCCTGGCTGCGGCGCACGCGCGCGGGACGCCCGTCCGCATCATCGGTGTCGAACCGGAGGGCGCGATGGGGATGACGCGCAGTTTGCGCGAGGGGGCTCCCGTCAAGTTGGATCGCGTGTCCTCCATCGCCGACGGCCTCGCGGCCCCCTGGGCCGGCGCGCTCAACTACCAGCATGTGCGGGACCTGCAGGCGGATATGGTCACCGTCACCGATGCGGCAATTCTCGAGGCGCTGTTCACCCTGCGCGACGCCTGCGGCGTTGCCGCCGAGCCGGCCGCCGCCGCCGGTCTGGCCGCCCTGATGCACGGTGTGGTCACGCTGCCGCCGGGCACCTGTGTGGCGTGCGTCATCACTGGGGGCAATGTGGATGCGCGGCGCCTCGAGGAGCTGGCCGCGCGCCAGTAGCATCCGGACCTCGGTCCGATAGCTGTCCCCTTTCGAGCGGCTATATTACAGGGGAGCGCACGAGCAGGCGTCGGCCGGGTAGCGCGCGCCCCTGTTCGAGCGACCACACGACCCCGAGGACTCCCCGATGGCTACGACTGCCGCCCCGCACGCCGAGACCGCTCACGACACCTTTCCGATCAACGGAACGGATTACATCGAGTTCTGGGTCGCGAACGCCAAGCAGTCGCAGTTGTACTACCGTCACGTGATGGGCTTCGAACTGCTCGCCTACCGCGGTCCCGAGACCGGCGTCCGAGACCGCGCCAGCTACCTCCTGCAGCAGGACAAGCTGCGCTTCGTCCTGACCACCCCGATGGGACCCGAGGGGGAGATCGCGGCGCACATCGCGTTGCATGGCGACGGCGTGCGTGATCTCGCCTTCTGGGTCGACGATTGTCGCGACGCCTACGCCAAAGCGATCGAGCGTGGTGCCCGCAGCGTCCACCCGCCGCGCGTCGACCGCGATGCATCCGGCGAGGTCGTCATCGCTGCAATCGCCACGTACGGTGACACCATTCACTCGATCGTCGAGCGCAAGAACTACACCGGCACCTTCTTGCCGGGCTTCGTCACGGCAACGCCGGCGTTCGTGGCGAAGCCGGCGGGGCTGAAATACGTGGATCATTGCGTCGGCAACGTCGAGTTGGGGAAGATGAATCACTGGGTGGAGTTCTACTCGCGCGTGTTGGGCTTCTACAACCTCCTGTCCTTCGACGACAAGCAGATCTCCACTGAGTACTCGGCCCTCATGTCGAAGGTGATGTCGAACGGCAACGGACGCATCAAGTTCCCGATCAACGAGCCGGCGGCGGGAAAGAAGAAATCGCAGATCGAGGAGTACCTCGATTTCTATCGTGGCCCCGGGGTGCAGCATATCGCGATCGCCACCGACGACATCGTCAAGACCGTCCGCGATCTGAAGAGCCGCGGGATGGAGTTCCTCAGCATCCCGCGCACGTACTACGAGACGGTGCTCGATCGCGTGGGCACGATCGACGAGGAGCTCGCGCCGCTCGCCGAGCTCGGCATCCTGATCGACCGGGATGACGAAGGTTACCTGTTGCAGATCTTCAGCAAGCCCGTCCAGGACCGCCCGACGCTGTTCTATGAGATCATCCAGCGAAAGGGCGCCAAGAGCTTCGGGGCGGGCAACTTCAAGGCGCTGTTCGAATCGTTGGAGCGCGAACAGGCGATCCGGGGAAACCTCTGATGCCGCAGTACCACCTTCTCGGACAGGTGCCGCGCAAACGGCACATCATCTTCCGCAAGCCGGACGGCGGGCTGTACGCAGAGCAGTTGATGGGCAATGAGGGCTTCACGGGCGTGGCCTCGTTGCTGTATCACGTCCATCCACCGACGACGGTGAAGTCCGCGCGACGGATCTGTGATGTTGCCTATGAAGCGGACCCGGACCGTACCTTGCGGCATCGGCACTTCCGCACGTCCGGACTCCCCCGGGGAGGCAGCCCCACGCTCGATCGCGTCCCGCTGCTCTTCAACGACGACATCGCGATGCTGTGGTCCCAGCCGGACAAGCAGGACGAGCATTTCTATCGCAACTCGCAGGGCGACGAAGTGGTCTATGTCGCGGAAGGGGAGGGGCATCTCGAGACGCAGTTCGGCAACCTGCCGATCGTGCCGGGTGACTATCTCGTCATCCATCGCAACATCATGCACCGCTACCACTTCACGAAGCCGGCCAAGCTCCTCGTGATGGAGAGTCGTGGCTACGTCCGGACCCCGAGCCGGTACCGGAATGACTACGGGCAGATCGTGGAGGGTGCGCCGTACAGCGAGCGAGACTTCCGGATCCCGCGTGAACTCGTCACCAACGACGAACGCGGCGATTTCGCGATCATCACCAAGCAGTACAATGGGCTGACGGAGCACATCCTCGATCATCATCCGTGTGACGTCGTCGGCTGGGACGGGATGTTCTATCCGTGGGCCTTCAACATCCACGATTTCGAGCCGATCGTCGGCCGCGTGCATCAACCCCCGCCGGTGCACCAGACGTTCCAGGGCGACGGCTTCGTGATCTGCTCGTTCTGCCCGCGTCCGTATGATTTCGACCCGCAATCGATTCCCGCACCCTACAATCACAGCAACGTTGACTCCGACGAGGTGCTGTTCTACGCCTCGAGCGAATTCATGAGTCGCAAGGGGATCGAGTACGGTTCGATCACACTGCACCCGGATGGACTTCCCCACGGACCGCACCCGGGACGCGCCGAGGCATCGATCGGTGCCAAAGCCACCGACGAGCTCGCGGTGATGATGGATGCGTTCCGTCCGCTCAAGGTGGCCAAGGCGATTCTCCCGATCGAGGATCTCAAGTACACCACGAGTTGGATCGACGCGCAGGGGGGCGGATTCTCTCCGCCCACCTCGTGACACCGGACGCGCATGGCTGACGCACCGCTGACGTTCGATCTCGGGGGGCTTACGCTCCCCGAGCGCGGGCGACTCCTGGGGCGGGTCATCGCGCCGCGCCCCGTTGCGTTCGTGTCGTCGCACTCCGCGGCCGGCATCGGGAATCTCTCGCCCTTTTCGTTCTTCACGGCGGGCGGCAGCAACCCGCCCTCCTTGGTGTTCTGCACCGTGAACGATCGGCACGGACGCCGCAAGGATACGCTCGTGAACATCGAAGCCACCGGGGAGTTCGTCGTGAACACGGTGGCCACGCCGATGATCGCGCGCATGAATCAAAGTTCCTTCGAGTATCCCCCTGACGTGGACGAGTTCGACGCGGCCGGCTTCACCCGGGCGCCCAGCGTGCGCGTCGCCCCCCCGGGCGTCGCCGAGTCTCCAGTGCGCCTGGAATGTCGGCTGCAGCAGATCCTCACCCACGGTGACGGACCCCAAGCCTCGAACTACATCATCGGCGAAGTCCTGGTGATCCATGTCGATCCCGCCGTCTGCACCGACGGACTGCCCGACAACGCCAAGCTGCAGCAGGTTGCCCGGCTCGGCGCCGACCTCTATCTCACGGTGACGCAGGACGACCTCTGGTCGCTCACGCGTCCCACGGCCCCCTGACCATGCCAAGATTCTCCGATCGGTTCACCGGACTCCCGCCATACCCGCTCGCGACCATTCCGCAGCGGAAGCGCGAGCTGCTGGCTCGCGGCATCGATGTGATCGACCTGGGCGCCGGCGATGCGGACCTCGCGCCGCCGCAGGCAGCCATCGATGCGCTGGCGGATGTCGGTACTTCGCCCGCGCTCAGTCGCTACGGTTTCGGGCTCGGCTTGCCCGCGTTCCGCACCGCCGCGGTCGACTGGATGCAGAAGCGCTTCGGACACCGCTTCGATCCCATCACCGAGGTCGTGCCGTTGCTCGGCTCCAAGGAAGGTCTGTCGCATCTCGCGCTCGCGTATGTCCAAAAGGGGGACACGACCATCGTCCCCGATCCGGGCTACAACGCCTACCGGGGTGGCACGCAGCTCGCCGACGGAGAACCCTACCTGTATCCGATCACGCCGCGCACCAACTTCCTCGTGGAGTTGGATGAGATTCCGGACGACATCATGCGCCGCGCCCGGATCCTCTACCTGAACTACCCGAACAATCCCACCGGGGCGATCGCGCCACTCGACTATCTCGCGCGCGTGGTCGAGCGGTGCCGTGAGCGGGATATCGTCCTGGTGTATGATAATCCGTACGCCGAAATGACCTTCGACGGCTACGTGGCGCCGAGCATCTTTGACGTGGAAGGCGCACGCGACGTGGCCATCGAGTTCCACTCCATGTCGAAGACCTTCAACATGACCGGCTGGCGCTGCGGCTGGGCGGCGGGGAATGCGGACATCGTGGGGGCATTGTCACGCGTGAAGAGCTTCGTCGACACCGGCCAGTTCCAGGGCGTCCAGCACGCGGCGGTCGCGGCGATGCGCGTGGCCGACGACTGGCTGCCGGGGAATCTCGCGGTCTTCAAGGAGCGCCGCGACGCGGCGGTCGCGGCCTTTCAGGCCAACGGGTTCCCGTGCGAGGCGCCGAAGGCCACGATGTATCTCTGGATTCCGCTCCCGTCACACATCACGAGCCAGGAGTTCCACGAGCGGATGCTCGAGGCGGGCGTCGTGGTGCTGCCCGGCTCGGCACTCGGTGCCGGCGGGGAAGGCTTCTTCCGCGTGTCGTTCATCACCTCCCCCGCGCGCATCGCGGAAGCCGCCGCGCGCGCCGGAGAGGTGCTGCGCTCATTCTCCGTCTAAGCCCGGGCGAGAACTCGCGCGACCTCGGCGACCGTCGCATCGATCGGGATCGGCCGGTTCGCGCGCGGCGGCACCGGCCGCATCTTCTCGTGATACTGCACCACGAGCTCCGGGTCCTTGAGCACATGCCCCGTGAGTACGGCGACCACTGAATCGCTCGCGCCGATCAGTCCTGAGGCGCGGGCGGCGCGCACCCCGGCGACACTCGCCGCGCTCGCCGGCTCGCATCCGACGCCGGCGGCATCGATCACTGCCTTCGCGTCGAGAATCGCGTCATCGTTGACGGCCAACACCGCGCCGTTCGTCTCCCGGATCACCCGGACCGCGCGGTCCCAGCTGGCGGGATCGCCGATGCGGATCGCCGTTGCGACGGTTGCCGCGCGCACGGGTTCGTGCGTCGTGAAGCCGGTCTCGAAGGCATGCGCGAAGGGTGCCGCCCCCATCGCCTGCACGGCGAGGACGCGCGGCATCGTCGTGATGAGCCCGAGCGCATGCAGTTCGCGCAACGCCTTCCCGAACGCCGAGGTGTTGCCCAGGTTCCCCGCGGGCAGCACGATCCAGTCGGGCGCGTGCCATCCGAGCTGCTGGAGCATCTCGAACACGATCGTCTTCTGGCCTTCGACGCGCCACGGATTGATCGAGTTGGCGAGATACACCCCGAGTTCACGCGACGACTCGCGGGCGAGGCGCAGACAGTCGTCAAAATCCCCCTTCACGATCAGCGTGCGCGCGCCGTAGGCCAACGCCTGCGCGATCTTGCCGAGCGCGATCTTGCCCTCGGGAACGAACACCAACGCCGGAAGGCCCGCTTGGGCGGCGTACGCCGCCAGCGAGGCCGATGTATTGCCGGTAGACGCACACGCAACGGCCGTGGCCGCCGTCCGGACCGCGTGGGTGACCGCCGCCGTCATGCCGCGATCCTTGAACGAGCCCGTCGGGTTTCGTCCCTCGTGCTTCAGCATCAGGGCCGGTACGCCGGCGTACTCCGCGATGCGCGCGCGGTGCAGGAGGGGGGTGTTGCCCTCCGGATGGCTCACGATGCTCCCGTCGCCCGGCATCACGAGCTCGCGAAAGCGCCAGACCCCGCTCGATTCACTGCCGAAATGGGTACAG
Organism: uncultured bacterium; assembly: GCA_963978095.1. Classification (GTDB taxonomy): domain Bacteria; phylum Gemmatimonadota; class Gemmatimonadetes; order Gemmatimonadales; family Gemmatimonadaceae; genus Fen-1231. The sequence goes on from CAXBQP010000055.1 coordinate 13,272, forward strand.
CACCGTCCGCCGAACCGCGACAGGAGCGCCGCGCCGTGCGTCGCGGGCTGCGGATGAATCACCTCGAGCAATCCATCGCAGGTCGGGCAGGAGCTCGCGGTCAGCGCGAAGGGCCACTCCGCAGCGCACGAACCGCACCGTTGAATGCTCGGGGCGTCCTCGGCGCCGAACACGGCCTCATGCGACATCCACATCCTCCGGAAGAGCGAGGGCGCCCCGCGGCGCCGGTCGGCAGACGCGGGGCGTGCAGGCGATGCCGGCGGCGGCGTATGAGCGGACGACCGCGTCGGCTACCGTCTCGGCCGCGGCCGCGCTCGTGCAGAGGTAGAACGACGTCGGGCCGGCACCGGAGATCGACCCGCCGAGTGCGCCTGCCGCGATCGCGGCCGCTTTGGACGCGACGAATCCCGGCAGCAGGATGCCGCGCGCCGGCTCCGCGATCTGATCGTCGAGCGCACGCCCCAGCAGCGCAAGATCCCCGGTGAAGCATCCCGCGACCATCGCGGCCACCTGCGCCATCTGATGGATCGTGGTGTCCCGTGCGATGAATCGGGGGAGCGCCGCCCGCGCCTCTGCGGTTTTCATGCGCTGATCCGGGTGCGCCAGCACCACGTGCAGCCCGTCAGGGATCGGGAGCGGCACGATGTCCATCGGCGCGACGCTGCGGACGAGACAGATCCCACCGTACAGCGCCGGCGCAAGATTGTCGGCGTGTCGTCCGGAAACGGTCGCTTCGGCTTCCAGTGCACACTCGAGCAGTTCCACGTCAGTCAGCGGTGACCCGAGCAGTCGGTTCGTCGCAACGGCCCCCGCGACGGCAGAGGCGGCGCTCCCCCCTTGGCCGCCTGCCAACGGTAGTCCTTTCGTCACGAAGAGCCGCAGGCCAACGTCCGAGGCGGAGGCGCGACGCAGCACCTGGGACGCGGCGATGCTCGCGGTGTTCGCAGTGGGATCCGTCGGAAGCTCCGGATGCCCGGCGTCCGCCACTTCGATGCCCGCGGCCGCCCGGCGCTCGACGCGCACGCGATCGCCAGGGCCCGTGACGGCCATTCCCAGAACGTCGAGTCCCGGGCCGATGTTGCCGATGCCAGCCGGCGCCAGTGCCGCGGCGTGATCGCGAAGCGAGAGAGACATATTCTCGGACGTTAGCGAAGCGCGCGGGTAGTGTCCATTGCGCGGCGGGGTCGATACATTTTCGCCGTTGCTGAATCCTGAGGAGTCTCGCGTGTCCGACGTCCCTTCGACAGCGCTCAAGCGCAGCCTCACGACCACCTCGTTGGTGGCGGTGATGTTTTTTTCCGTGTCCGGCGGCGCCTACAGCCTTGAGGGACTCGTCAAAGCCACCGGGCCGGGGCTCGCGCTGCTGATGTTGCTCGTGCTGCCCATCTGCTACTCGTTGCCGGAGACGTTGATCGTCGGTGAGCTCGCCAGCATGCTGCCGGAGGAAGGGGGCTACTACCGATGGGTCCGGCGTGCGTTCGGGGAAGGGTGGGGGTTCCAGAATGGATGGACCACGTGGCTCTACTCCCTCGTGGACATGGCGCTGTATCCCGTCCTGTTCAACCTGTATCTCAAGTGGTTCTTCCCGGGACTGAGTGACCGCGTGACTTGGATGGTCTCGCTCGCCCTGATCTGGGCGGCCACGGGCATCAACCTTCGGGGCGCGATGCGTGTCGGGCACGTGAGCGTCTGGGCGGGTGGATTCATCGTTGCAGGATTCGTCGCCCTCGGGGTGATCGCGGTTCCGCACATGACCCATGCGCCCTGGACCCCCTTCCGAACCACCACCCATTCACTCGGCGCTGGGCTCGCCGTGGGACTGTCCACGGCACTCTGGAACTTCATCGGATGGGACAACGCGAGTACCGTGCAGGGGGAGGTCGTCGATCCAACGCGCACCTACCCGAGGGCACTCGCGATCGCACTGCCGCTCGTCGCACTCGTGTACTTCGTTCCCGTGGTCCCCTCTCTTGCCGCGACGGACTGGACGACCTGGACGGAAGGCAGTTGGCCGCAGATCGCGCGGTCGATGGGCGGGCGCAGCGGCACGATCGTGGCCTGGTGGCTCGCGATCGGCGGCATGGTCGGTGCGGCGGCGCTGTTCAATGCGCTGCTGCTCAGTTACTCGCGACTGCCGGTCGCGCTCGCCGGCGACCGATTGCTGCCGCAGTTCATCGCCTTCACCGACAGCCGCGGCACGCCGCGGAATGCGATCCTGGTGGCCGCGGTGTTCTACTCGGTGTTCACCCTGCTGCCGTTCAGTTCGCTGATCGTGGCGGACGTGCTGCTGTACAGCGCGGCGTTGCTCATGGAGCTGGCGGCCCTCGTGCAGCTGCGCCGCAAAGAGCCGGAGCTGCGGGGCGCCTTCCGGATTCCGCTTGGCACACGCGGAGTCGCCGTGCTGGCCGCGATGCCCGCCTGCGTACTCGTGTTGGTCGTCGTGCTCTCATACACCGAGGGCGACGTGGCGCTCCCGTCGCTCCTCGGCTCCGTCATCGCGATGGCGATCGGTCCCCTCGTCTATCGCGCGTGCCGCCCGAAGGCCGCGTAGCGCGCAACGGGAGTCAGGGCCGGCGGTAGATCGCCCCGCCCTTCATGACCAGCCGCACCGCGCTCGCCCGCGTCTTGGTGATGTCCTTGGTCGGGTCCCCTTCCACCGCGATCAGGTCGGCGAGCAATCCGGGTTTCACGCTCCCCACGCGGGTCTCCATGTGCAACACCTTCGCGTTCACACTCGTTGCGGCCTTGAGCGCGCCGACCGGCGTCATCCCGTAGTTCACGAGCAACTCGAGTTCGCGTGCGTTGTCACCGTGCGTGAAGACCCCGACGTCACTGCCGTTGCAGATCGTGACGCCCGCGTCGAGGGCCATCTTGAAGGTCGCACGCTTGCGGGCGATCGATGCGGGCTCGGGATCGACGCCCTTCTTCCATCCCGCGTACTGCGTGGTGGCGTCGCCGGCCGCGAGCGTCGGGCAGAACGCCACGCCCTTCTCCTTCATGAGCGCGAAGACCTCAGGCGTCCCGCCGTCGCCGTGTTCGATGTCCTCGACGCCCGCCATGATCGCACGGCGCATCCCTTCGGGCGTGGACGAGTGCGCCACCACGGCGCGTCCGCTCGAGCGCGCCGTTTCGACCATCGCACGCAGCTCGACCTCACTGAAGGTGGGCATCGTCTGACCGTTCGGGCCCCAGCGGTAATCGGCGTAGACTTTGATCCAGTCGGCGCCGTGCGCGATCTGGTCGCGCGTGACGCGGATCACGTCCTCCGGACCGTTCGCTTCCTCGGCTCCCTGCGGCGGCTCGAACGCGAAGTCCACGCGGCGCGGGGCGTAGGAGCCGGTCGCGACGATCGCACGGGTCGTCACGAGCATGCGTGGGCCGGGAATGATGCCTTGATCGATCGACTGCTTGAGTCCCACGTCCGCGTAGCCAGCCCCTTCCGTGCCGAGATCGCGCACCATCGTCCAGCCGGCCATGAGCGTGTTGCGTGCATGATTCACCGCGCGTGCCGTCCGGAGGGCCAGCGGCTCCTTGAGAACCTGGTCGTTCCATGCTGCTTCGTTGTACGGATGCAACAGCAGGTGCGAATGCGCCTCGATCAACCCGGGCATGAGCGTCGTACCCGGCAGGTCGATCACGGTCGCGCCTTTGGGCGAGCCGACCTCGCTGGCGCTGCCGACCGCGGCAATCTTGTCGCCGCGCACCAACACGCTCCAGCCGGCGTGCGGCACGTCCGTCACGCCATCCCATACGGCCGCGGGACGCAGCAGCACCAGCGAATCCTTCGGCGGAGATGCCTGCGCGGCAAGAACCGCCGGGACACTCAACAAGGCCAGCAATCGGGGATGACGCATGGACATCACTCGCGGTAAGGGGTCAGGTCTTGGGAATGAGTGGCGAAACGACGGCGTGCGTGCCGGTGCCCGGCACCCCGGTCACTCCGCCGGAGACGACGAACGCCATGAAATCCGAACTCTCCATGTCCACGCGGCTCACGCGCGACGCCGGCACGACGAATGTCCATCCGGCGAATGCATACGACTGGGGGAAGTACACGACCACCGACTCGGCTTCGCCGAGCGCCGCCAGCGTCTCTTGCGTGATGAAGCCAAGTCCTTTGATGGTGCCATCCGGCGTGAGCGAGACGAGCACCGGTTTGTCGAAGCGGCGTTTCTCCCCAACGAACGCGTTCAATAAATCCTTCGACGACGTGTACACCAGTCGCACGAACGGCAGGCGTTCCAACAGCCGCTCGAACTCCACGATGACGGTCTTCGTGAGCACGCTCGAGCCGAAGAACCCGATCAGCGTGATGGAGGCGAGCGTCACGGCGAACCCGACCCCGGGGATCGAAATGCCGAGCCAGCTGTCCACCTTCCGGAACGCCTGAACGCACACGAAGACCGTGAGCACCAACGGTATCGTGATCACGAGACCCTGCAGGAAATAGCGGAGCAGTCGCTTCATCGAGCCGGCATTCCCGAAATGGTGGCGGATGGCGGACCGGCGCGCCGGATCGCCAGCGGCCGACCGCTTCATGACGTAGAATAAGAGCGCGGTCTTTGAAGATAACCCTTACCGGGCTCGACGATGAGAGATCTCCCCCGCCGTACGTATTGCCACCTGGGCCGACAGGCCCTGCTCGCCCTGCTCGCCCTCTCCTCTGCCTCCGTCCTCACGGCGAGGGCGCAGAGCGGCAAGAAGCCGATCACCCAGGATGTCTACGATCTCTGGCGGTCGATTTCCGGGTCGACCCTCTCCTCGGACGGCAAGTGGGCGATGTACACCGTCTCGCCGGCCGTTGGTGAGGGAGAACTGGTCATCCGGAGCACCTCAGGGACCACCGAATACAAGTTCCCGCGTGGCTACACCGGACGCCCGCAGCTGCAGGCGGGCGCCGACTCGGCGGCGCTGTTCAATGCGGCGCCGGCGCAGTTCTCCGGCAACGGGCAGTACGCGGCCTTCGTGAAGTATCCCTCGGCGCAGGCTGTGGAGGCCTCACGCAAGGCGCCGCGGAACCGTCCCGTACCGATGCCACGCAATGACATGGGCGTCGTCCGGCTCTCTGACGGAAACCTCATGACGATCGCCCGCGTCCGCTCCT
>CAXBQP010000056.1:0-18332 GCA_963978095.1 uncultured bacterium
ACCCCGTCCTAGAGACGCGGCCGCAGGACGCCGCAGGCGTCCGAGAGCGTCTCGTAGACGGGGTCCAGCCACGACCGCCCGGGAGCAAACCGCACGAGGGAAAACACACGAACGACATCCTCGAACGCGCCGGGCTCGACCCGCACGACCGGCGGGTTCGCACGATCGCCGACATCGTGCTCGGACTGCACCAAGCGCCGCGCCACCGTGGGATCCATGTCGGTGGGTTCGTCCTGACGCACGAACCGCTCAGCACCGTCGTCCCCATCGAGCCCGCCGCGATGGACGACCGCACCGTCATCCAGTGGGAGAAGGACGACCTCGACCCCGTCGGGCTCGTCAAGATCGACCTCCTGGGACTCGGCATGCTCACCGTGCTGCAGGACTGCCTCAAGTACATCCGCGCCGCGCGCGGCGTCTCGATCGATCTCGGCCAGCTCGACATGCAGGACCAGTCCGTGTACGACGACCTCTGTCGCGCCGATACGGTGGGGGTGTTCCAGGTCGAGAGCCGCGCGCAGATGAACACGTTGCCGCGCCTGAAGCCGCGCTGCTTCTACGATCTCGTCGTCGAGGTCGCGCTCATCCGCCCCGGCCCCATCCAGGGCGAGATGGTGCATCCGTATCTCCGTCGCAAGAACGGTGAGGAGCAGGTCACCTACCCGCACCCGTCGCTCGAACCGATCCTGAAACGCACGCTCGGCGTCCCCCTCTTCCAGGAGCAGGGGATGCAGGTCGCGATCGCCGCGGCGGGCTTCACCCCGGGCGAGGCCGACCTGCTCCGCAAAGCGATGGGGCACAAGCGCAGCCGCGAGCGCATGGCGTCCATCTGCGAGAAGATGATCCGCGGGATGGAGACGAACGGGATTCCGTCCGACATCGCGCAGCGGATCTACAACCAGATCAACGCCTTTGCCGACTACGGATTCCCCGAGAGCCACGCGGCGAGCTTCGCACTCATCGTGTATGCAAGTGCTTACTTGCGGCACTACTACGCCGCCGAGTTCCTGTGCGCCATGCTCAACGCGCAGCCGATGGGGTTCTACTCGGCGGGGACGCTCATCGAGGATGCGCGGCGGCACGGCGTGCGGGTGCTGCCGGTGGATGTCACGCGGTCGGCGTGGGACCATACGCTCGAGTGTCCGGACGGGCGGGTGATCGTGCCGCACGACGGCGTGATCGCGGTGCATGAGTCCCCGGCTGCTCCTTCGGTCGAGGGCGAAACGCCTCTACGCGATGCTCTCGGACCGCTCCGCGGTCCTGCGGCCGCATCGCTAGGAGGCGTCTCACCCTCTCCCTCCAGCGGAGGGCGGGGGAGGTCGGGGCTGGACCCCGTCCTAGAGACGCGGCCGCAGGACGCCGCAGGCGTCCGAGAGCGTCTCGTAGACGGGGTCCAGCCACGACCGACCGGGCACGAGCGTCTCGTAGACGGGGTCCAGTCACGACCGACCGGGCACGGCAACGCGAAGAAGAAGGAGAGCGCACCAGCGGTACGACTCGGACTCCGCAGCATCCGCGGACTCGGGAGCAAAGCGCGCAGCAAACTCGAAGCCGCGCTCGAACAGGGACCGTTCACGAGCATCCAGGACCTCGTGCAACGGAGCGGGCTCGATCAACGCGCACTGCGATTCGTCGCCGAGAGCGGCGCGCTCGATCCGTTCGTGCAGGAGGAGAATCCGCATCGGCGACGGCGCGTGGCGTTGTGGCGGGTGCTCGAGGCCGCGCGCGTGGACCCCAACGCGCTGCCGCTCTTCACCGAACGCCCCGCGCCCCCCGGACTCCCGCCTCTCTCCGCCCCCGCCATCACCGAAGCCGACTATCGCCTCACCGGACTCTCATTGAACGGGCATCCCATGACGCATGTGCGCCCGCTGCTCGCGCCGAACGGGATCCTCACCGCGCGTGAGCTCATGCGGCAGCAGGACGGCGCGCGCGTGGGGACGGCGGGGCTCGTCATCTGCCGGCAGCGCCCGGGAACGGCCAAGGGATTCGTCTTCCTGACGCTCGAGGACGAGACCGGGATGATCAATGTCGTCATCACCCCACAACGCTTCGAACAACAAGCGCTGCTGATCTCGCGCACCCCGTTGCTGCTCGTGCGCGGCACCCTGCAGATCGCGCAGCGGGTCGTGAACCTGCGCGCTGAGGAGATCTTGGCGCTCGGGGATGGCGCGGGCGTGGGAGCGGATCATGTCCGGAGCCACGACTTCCGGTGACACCCGCGTCCGACCGCCTGACGCCGGGCAGCACGCGCGGTCGAGGGTACCCCGAACCCGCATCATCGAGTAGCCTTAGGGGTAGCAGGTGTCACCCCTACCACGCTCTCCATGCGCCGTTCCATCGCTCTGCTCGCCCTGTTCGCCGTTGCCGTGATTGCCGCCTGCGATCACAGCGTGGTCGCGCCCGTCACGGTGGCCAACACGACGTTCGTCCCGTCACTCGGGATCAACCTGGCGAACTACACGTCGACGGCCGACGGGCTGTACTACCGCGACATCACCGTCGGCACGGGTGCGGTGGCGGATACCGGACTCAAGCTCTCGGTCCGCTACACGGGCTACCTGAAGAACGGCATCGCGTTCGACTCCAATACCACGGCGACGTCCGCGTTGCAGTTCACCCTCGGGCACGGCGAAGTCGTCCAGGGTTGGGACCTCGGTGTCAAAGGCATGCGCGTCGGCGGTCGTCGCAGCCTGCTGATCCCCCCCGCGCTGGGCTACGGACAAAACGGCCGGGGCTCGGTGCCCGGGAACGCCGTCATGGTGTTCACCGTGAATCTCGTCAGCATCCCCTAGGGCGTCGCGGTCACCGCTTCTTGGCGAGGATGGTCCCGCGGCAGGTCGCGGCCCCGCAGTGGCAGGGGAACCGCTTCTTGGCAGCCGGCGTGTGGCGTTCTTCCAGCACGTACGCGTAATCGTAGGCGAGCTCCTCGCCCGGCTCGATCTCGCGGATCGTCTCGATCCAGATGCGACCGTCCTCGATCACGGCATCGCAGTTGGGATCGCAGGAGTGGTTGATCCACCGCGCATCGTTGCCGTTCACCGCCGCGTCGATCACGACATCGTCGTCGATCGCGAACAGAAAGGTGTGGTGGCGTGCCGCATGATCGTCAGGATAGCGGGCGTCGGCCTCGGCCGGCGTGAGCCGCTCCCCCGCGTACTCGATCAAGCGGACGCCCTCCGGGATCCCCGCCCGAGCGAAGGCCCCGAACCCCTGCATGGGGGAGGCTCTGATTTCCACGCAGCACCAGTACATGGAGTTATGTTCTCCTCATGACCACACCAACGCAAATCCCGCCCTCCGAGTGGAAGGGGGTCGTCGCCAAGTATCAGGGCGCTGACCCGGTGCGGAGCCTCTGGCAACTGGGTTCAACGCTCACGCTGCTCGTCCTGTCGCTCGGACTCATGCACTGGGCGCTGGAGCGGAACGTGTGGTTGACCGTCGGACTCGCCCTCCCGACTGCCGGCCTGATCGTTCGCACCTTCATCATCATGCACGACTGTGCCCACGGCTCCTTTCTGCCGTGGCCGACGGTGAACGACACCGTGGGATTCGTGACCGGTGTGATCACCCTGACGCCGTTCCATCAGTGGCGGCGCGACCATGCGCTCCACCATGCCTCGTCCGGGGATCTGGATCGCCGCGGCTACGGTGACATCACGACGCTGACCGTCGAGGAGTACCAGGCACGCTCGGCGTGGGGGAAGTTCACGTACCGCCTGTTCCGGAGTCCGGTCGTCCTGCTCGGTCTTGGCCCGCTGCAGATGATCGTGTTGCAGCGACTCAAGTTCAAGTTCGATCTGGCGACCGGCAGCCGGCAGTTCATCAACGTGTGGCTGACGAACATCGCGATCGCGTCGTTGGTCGCGCTCTTTGCGTTGACGGTGGGGTACAAGGCCGTCCTCCTCGTGTATCTGCCGGCGTACTACCTGGCCGCGGCGTCGGGGGTCTGGCTGTTCTACGTGCAGCACCAGTTCGAAGAGGCCTACTGGGCCGGGCATGACGAGTGGGATTACGCCACGGCGGCGATCACCGGGAGTTCGTATCTGCGGCTCAACCCGGTCCTGCAGTGGTTCACGGGGAACATCGGCCTGCATCATGTGCATCATCTCGGGCCGCGCATCCCGAACTACCGGCTGCAGAAGGTGCACAATGAAAATCCCGTCTTCAACCAGGCACACCAGATTACCCTGATCGACGGTGTGAAGGCGCTGCGGCTGGCGCTCTGGGACGAGCAGGCGCGGCGCATGATCCCGTTCCGGGCACTGCGACGCGAGCGCTCGACGCGCTGAGCGACCGCGCGCGCTCGGAGTGGTAGGCGAGCCGTATGCGAGCCTATGCGAACACCTCTGCGTCACGTTGGATTCGCCACTTTCACGAGGACTCCATGATCCGCCTCCCCCGCCACCTCGGCGTCATCGCGCTGCTCGGTCTCGCGGCCCATACCGCCGCCGCGCAGGACGACACCCCCACGATCGTCGCCAAAGCCCGCGCGATCCACAACAGGGTCATCAAGATCGACACGCACGTGGACTTCTCCCCACGCGCGATGACCGACACCACGCCCAACTACGTGTCCGGGACCACGTCACAGGTGGATCTCCCCAAGATGGAGAACGCCGGCCTCGACGCCGTCTTCTTCTCCATCTACGTCGGCCAGGCACAGGACTTCACGCCAGCCGGCTACAAGAAGGCGCTCGACGGGGATCTCGAGAAGTTCGACGCGGTGCACCGGCTCGCCGAGAAACTCGCGCCGAACCGCATCGAGATCGCGTACACGGCTGCCGACGTGCGTCGCATCATCAAGAGCGGCAAGAAGGTCGCGCTCATGGGCGTCGAGAACGGCTATGGGATCGGCGAAGACCTCACCAACGTCCGGAAGTTCTATGACCGCGGTGCCCGTTACCTCTCGCTCGCGCACAACGGGCACAACCAGCTCTCCGACAGCAACACCGGCGAAGCCGACGGCGTGTGGAAGTGGAACGGGCTCTCCCCGCTCGGCAAGCAGGTGGTGGCCGAGGCCAACCGGTACGGGATCATGCTGGACGTCTCGCATCCGTCCAAGCAGTCGAATCTGCAGCTGATGGCGCTCTCCAAGGCCCCGGTCATCGCCAGCCACTCCGGCGTGCGCGCCCTCTGCGACCACAGCCGCGACATGGACGACGACCTGCTCCTCGCCCTGAAGAAGAACGGCGGGGTGATGCAGACGGTGGCCTTCGCCAGCTATGTGAAGTGCGACAAGCCAAGCGCCGAGCGCACGGCGGCCTTCGCGGCGTTGAACAAGGAGTACGGACTCCCTGAGGCTACCGGGCTCGCCGGCGGCGGTCGCGCGGGCGGTGGTGGCGGACGCGGTGGCGCCGGCGGTGGACGCGGTGGCCGTGGTGGCGGGCTCGCCGGGCTCGACTCGGCCAAGGCCGCGGCCTATCAGACCAAGACCGAGGAGATCAACCGCAAGTACCCCGCGCCGCGACGCGCGAATGTCGAGGACTTCGTCGACCACATCGACTATGCCGTGAAGCTCATCGGCATCGACCATGTCGGCATCAGCTCCGACTTCGACGGCGGTGGCGGCATCGACGGCTTCAACAATGCGCAAGAGTCGTTCAACGTGACGCTCGAACTCGTGCGTCGCGGTTACACCGAGGCGCAGATCGCCAAGATCTGGGGCGGCAACCTGCTGCGCGTGATGGCCGAGGTGGAGAAAACGGCAAAGCAGCTCCAGGGCAAGTAGCCCCGGAGCTGCTTCAGCGGAACGAGAGTCCCGGTGTGCGGCCTACGCCGCAGGCCGGGGCTTCTTGGTCTTGCCGCGGCGACGAGCGGCCGCTGACTTGATGGCCTTCGCCTCGCTCGGCTTCGTGTAGTGCCGGCGCTTGCGCAGCTCCTTCAGAAGACCAGACTTCATGACCTTCTTCTTGAAGGTCTTGAGCGCCCAGTCGAGCTTGTCGCCCTCATCGAGCTTGACTTCGATCATCCGAACCGCCGTCCTTGGGAATAGAGAGTGGCACCCCCGGATCGTGCGCTGCGGCCGCAGGAACGGGACGGGGGTCCGGGCGGCTCCTTCTCCGCCCAGCCCCGAAAGGTCGCCGGGAAGCCCTCCGAAGTCAACTCGGAGGGGGAAACGGGTTAGATTCCGATCCATGCCTTTCCGCCCAACCGATTCAGACACCCCAGCCCCGGGCGGATTCTCGACCCTCGGCCTCGATCCCCGCGTGGTCGCCGCCCTTACCACCCTGGGCTATGAGGAGCCGACCCCGATTCAGCTCGCGGCGATCCCGGTCCTTTTGCAGGGGCGCGACATGCTCGCGATGGCCGCCACGGGCACCGGCAAGACGGCCGCCTTCGCCCTCCCTTTGCTCCACCGACTGACCCCGGACGCCCCGCCGCGTGAACGGACGGCGGCCCTGGTCCTCGTGCCGACGCGAGAGCTGGCGATGCAGGTCGCCGAGGCGATCCACCGCTACGGCAAGGCGCTTGGCGCCGTGGCGATGCCCGTGTACGGCGGGACCCCCATGGACGTCCAGATCCGGGCGTTGAAGCGCGGGACGGACGTCGTGGTGGCCACCCCGGGACGGGCCTTGGATCATATCCGGCGGAAGACGCTCCACTTGGCGCATGTCAAAACCGTCGTGCTCGACGAAGCCGACGAGATGCTCGACATGGGCTTCGCCGAAGATCTCGAAGCCATTCTGGCCGAGTTGCCGACCGCACGTCAGACGTGCCTGTTTTCGGCGACGCTGCCGCCCCGGATCGACGCGATCGCCAAGTCGCACCTCACGGATCCGGCGCTGATCCGGATCGACCGCGAGGCGGTGAAGGCCGGCTCCACCGCCAAGGTGCGTCAGGTGGCGTACATCGTGCCGCGTGCGCACAAGATGGCCGCACTCGCCCGTGTGCTCGATGTGGAGCACCCGGAAGCGGCGATCGTCTTCTGCCGTACCCGCACCGAAGTGGACGAACTCACCGGCACCCTGATCGCGCGCGGTCTCCGCGCCGAGGCACTGCATGGCGGGCTCAACCAGGACCAGCGCGACCGCGTCATGAAGAAGTTCCGCGGTGGCAAGGTGGACCTGCTCATCGCCACGGACGTGGCGGCGCGCGGCCTCGACGTGCAGCATGTGTCGCACGTGGTGAACTACGATGTCCCGTCAGCGAGCGAGGCCTACGTGCACCGCATCGGCCGCACGGGCCGGGCGGGGCGCACGGGCGTGGCGATCACGTTCGCCGAGCCGCGTGAGCATCGCATGCTGCGCAACATCGAAGCGGCCACCAAACAGAAGATCGAGGTGAAGCCGGTGCCGAGCGTGGCTGATCTGCGTGCGAAGCGCCTCGAGCACACGCGGGAGGTGCTTCGCGAGACGATCTTGGCCGGCGAGTTGGACATGTACCGTACGGTCGTGGAGTCACTGTCCGACGAGTTCGACATCATGGACGTGGCCGCCGCGGCGGTGAAGCGTGCGGCGCCGCTCGACAACGGGAGCGAGGAACAGGAGATCCCGGCGGTGGAGATGCGTCCGAGCCGTGGTGCGCCGCCGGCGTTCGCGAAGGGCGTGGCCCGCTTCTCGCCGGGGAAGTCGCGCCCGGGAACCTCGCGAGGTGGCGGTGCCAAGGCCAAGATCTGGGTGGGCGCTGGCCGCAAAGCCAAGGTGCGTCCCGGTGACGTGGTCGGCGCGATCGTGAACGAAGCCGGCGTTGCCGCCACGGCGCTGGGGGCCATCACGACCTCGGACCGCTTCACCCTGGTGGAGGTGCCGGAAGCCTTGGCGGATCAGATTGTGCACGCCATGGCGAGGGCGACGATCAAGGGAAAGAAGGTCCTGGTCCGCCGCGATCGCGCGTGAGCGACATGTCGGCTCGGCGTCGGGTGCTGCTCGTCGGGGCGACCGGCGTCGTGGGTCGGGAATGTTTGTCCCAACTCGCGGCCGACGATACCGTGGCGCAGCTGCGGGCACTGGTGCGTCGGCCCACGGCCGATGCGCCAGCCGTATCGAAGCTCGAGATCCTGGTGACCGACATGATGACCCTCGAGTCACAGCCCGAGTGGTTTGCGGTGGACCAGGTGGTGTGCGCCCTTGGCACGACGATCAAGGTCGCGGGATCGCAGGCTGCGTTCCGCGCGGTCGACTACGAACTGCCGCTTCGGGTCGCGCGGCTCGCGCGCGCGCAGGGCGCCACGCACTTTCTGCTCGTCAGTGCGCTCGGCGCATCCGCCGCGTCCCGCGTCTTCTACAACCGCGTGAAAGGCGAACTCGAGGACGCGCTGGGGGCGCTCGGATTCCGCTCGCTCACGATCGCACGCCCGTCGCTGTTGCTCGGCGAGCGCGCCGAGTTCCGGTTGGGCGAGCGGGTGGCGCAGCCGTTCGGTTGCCTGATGCCGCCGCGCTGGAAGCCGGTCCATGCCCGTCAGGTCGCCGCCGCGCTCGTGCGTGCGGCGCGCGAGGACCTCGCGGGACACCGTGTCATCGAGAACATTGCACTGCGGCGGAACTGAGCCGCAGGCTCCGCCTCGCCCCTTTTGAACCGAGGAGTCGCGTCGTGATCGATCCGAGAATGCGGGTTTCGCCGGTGCGTCGCGTGATGGGCGCCGTCGCCATGTTCGTGATGGGAGGCTGCGCGTCGGCGAGTGGCGCCGTGAGTGGTCCGCCGCGTGCGGCCGCGTCCGGGCGGCCGGCCGCGGATCATACGCTGCTGGCCGGCCCGTCGACCGTCGCGTGGGGGAACTACGATGCGGCGGCGACCCCCGTGCTGCGCATCAAGTCCGGCGACGTGGTGGATGTCGGGACCTTCCTGACCTCGAGCCCCACGCGCCTCGAAGCCAGTGGCGTGAAACCCGCGGACGTCGAACAGGCGCTGCGCGACACGTACCGGGACGTGCCGCAGAACCGGCGTGGTCCCGGCGGGCACATCCTGACCGGGCCGATCTACGTGCAAGGGGCGGACTCCGGGGATGTACTCGAGGTGCGGATCCTGTCGATCGACCTCGCCATCCCCTACGCGTACAACTCGTTCGGCCCCACCAGCGGGTTCATCCCCGAGGATTTCAAGTACGCCAAGACGCGCATCATTCCGCTCGACCCAGCAGCGGGTGTCGCCCACTTCGCGCCGGGGATCGACATCCCCTTGCGTCCGTTCTTCGGCTCGATGGGCGTGGCTCCGCCGCGGGCGATGGGCAAGTTGAACAGCGCACCGCCGGGGATCCATGCCGGCAATCTGGACAACAAGGAGCTCGTGGCGGGGACCACCCTGTTCATCCCCGTCCACACGGCCGGTGCGCTGTTCGAGATTGGCGACGGGCACGCCGGCCAAGGCAATGGCGAGGTGGACATCACCGCCCTCGAGACCTCCCTGCGCGGACGGTTGCAGTTCATCGTGCGCAAGGATCTTGCACTCACCTGGCCACGCGGTGAGACGCCGACGCACTGGATCGCGATGGGCACCGACAAGGATCTGGTGATCGCCACCAAGACCGCGGTGCGCCAGGCGATCGAGTTCCTGGTCACGATGAAGGGGCTGTCGCGCGATGACGCGTACATGCTCACCAGCACCGCATGCGATGTCGCGGTGACGCAGCTCGTGGATGGCAACGTGGGCGTGCACGTGATGATCCCCAAGGCGATCTTCACGGCGCGATGACCGGCTCCCGCGGGTGGCGCACGCGATTCGCGCCCGCGCCCACGGGATGGTTGCATCTGGGGCACGTGCTCAACGCGATCACCGTCTGGGGGATGGCGCGCGCGTTCGGGGGCTCGGTGGTATTGCGCATCGAGGACCACGATCGGCGACGGTGCAAGCCCGAGTACGAGGACGGTATCCGCGAGGATCTCGCCTGGCTCGGTTTCATCCCGGACGACGAAGCGCCACCGCAACGCGCACGGGAAGACCGCTACGCAGAGCGTCTGGGCGAACTCGAGTCCCGCGATCTCGTGTATCCGTGCCAGTGCTCGCGTCGTGCGATCGCCGGCGGGAGCGGCGAGCGCCACAGGGAGCTCGTCTACCCGGGCAGTTGTCGCACCCGTCACCTCGACTCCGGATGCACCGCGGCACGTCGCCTGCGATTCGAGGAGGAGGAACAGTCGTTCCACGATCTGCGCTTGGGTACGATCAGCCAGACGCCGGCCCTGCAGTGCGGCGACCTGTTGGTACGGGACCGTGACGGTCAGTGGACTTACCAGTTCGCGGTCACGGTGGACGACATGGATCAGGGGATCGATCTCGTGATCCGCGGCATCGATCTGCTCCCCTCGACCGGACGTCAGTTGCAACTCGCGCGACTCCTCGGCCGTACCCGGCCGCTGATGTTCATGCATCACGCACTGATCCGGCACGACGATGGCGAGAAGCTCAGCAAATCACGAGGGGACACAGGGGTGCGCGAGCTCCGGGCCGCTGGCGCGAGCGCTGCGGAGGTGATCGGCGCTGCCGCCCATGCAGGGGGGCTCGTGGGCCGCGCAGCGCCCCTGCCCGCGACCGACGTGTCGACGTTGTTCGCCGAGGGGGCCTTTGGCTCCCTGCCCCGCTTCGGCGCACCGGAGGTGCGCGGATGAATGCGCGCATAGCGGCGTCGGCCGCACGACGCTTGAGCTTGGCGGGTGCGGTCGCGATCGGGATCCTGGCGCTCGGGTGGTGGCTCGGCCGTTCGCGCATCGCCCGCTGGCGCCCCCCCGTACCGGGAACATCGTCCGCGTTGCGGGTCGATACCGTCGCCGGAGTGGCGCGCCTGCAGATCGCGATCGCACGCCTACGTCCGGCGCCGGCGGGCGACGGCGCGCCGGACCTGCGCGCGGCGCGCCCCGGGGAGATGCGCATTGCACAGGTCGCACTCGTCAAACGCGGAGACCTCGGCGCCCTCGCCACCCTGCACCCGTGGCCCATCGACTCGGCGACGGCCTCCGCTGCGCTTCCGAATCTCCCCGCCGGGACGTACGACGTGTTTGTCGAGCTGAGATCGGCGCAGGGCGCGTACGTGCATCAGGACTCCCTGCACCTCAGCGGCGCGATGCACCGATGGAAGCCATCGAGCCCCTCGGATGCCGCGTTCAGTGGTGGTGGCGTCGGGACGCCCTTCCGCTTTGACGACGGCGTGACCCTCGGTTGGCTCGGAGCGGCGGAACGGCTGGAGGCTCGGCGGCCGACGATGCTCCGCTTCCGTCTGCGCGACGCCAACGGCCGGCCCGTGTCCCACGCACCGGATTCGTCCCACGCCACGTGGGCCACCATCGTGCACGCGGGACCGGCGGCCACGTGGACACCGTTGCGACCGGCGAGCGAGGATGCCGCGCAGGGCGAGATGGCGTTTATTTATCCGTTCCCCGTTTCCGGCGCGTACCGGCTCTGGGTGGGGTTCCACCTGCGGGGCCGCATCCGGACGGCCGCCTTTGACGTCCACGTGGAGGATCGTCGGTGAATCGTCACCAAGCGTTGAAGCGCCTCTCGATCTGGTTGTTCGTGACCGGCGCGCTGTTCATGGGAGGTGCCGCCGTGATCATGTATCGCGTACCGACGCACGATGCACTGGTCTGCAGCCGCGCCGACGGACGCTGCCTCGTCACGCATCGGACCGGCTTTCGTTCGCGGTCCGGCGTGATTCCCCTCAGCACGGTGACCGGCGCGGAACTCCGCAGCGCGAGTCCGGAGTCACCGCGGATGGCGCTGTGGCTGACGGCCACGTCCGGTGAGTACTGGGTGTCGGACTTCGTCAACTGGCAACGCCCCGTGGCCGAAGCCCAGCTGGCGGAAATTCTGGCGTTTGTGCGCACGCCTGGATCGCCTCGTCTCGAGTCACGCCACGACTTTTTTGGCGGCCCGGTTTCTGCGCTCGTGTTGCTGATTCTCGGGCTTGTGGCGGTCATTGCTGGGCTTCGCGTGCGGATCCGCGCCCCCGAGCCCGCCGCCTGACGCCCGGGCCGCCAGCGCCCGAGAGTTACCTCCGCGGAGGCTTTGCGGTATTCTGGAGAGCGTGCGCCGTTCTCCATCAATCCCCGCCATGCGCTCTTCACTGATTCTCGCTGCGGCCTGTACCGCATTCCTGTCCGCTCCGTTGCCGGGGCGCGCCCAATCGACGTTCGATTCCAAGAGCATCCAGGGGATGCGCTGGCGCAACATCGGACCCTTCCGCGGCGGACGCGTGAAAGCCGCGGTCGGGGTGCCGAGCCAGCCCAATGTGTTCTACATGGGCATGGTGAACGGCGGCGTCTGGAAGACGACCGACTACGGGCGTGTCTGGCTCCCGATCTTCGACTCACAGAGCTCCGGTTCGATCGGCGCCATCGATGTGGCGCTGTCGAATCCGAATGTCATCTACGTGGGGAGCGGCGAGGGGCTGCACCGCCCGGACCTCGCCACCGGCGATGGCATCTACAAGAGCGTCGATGCCGGCAAGACGTGGACGCACGTCTGGAAGCAGACCAACCAGCAGATCCCGCGCATCTCGATCGACCCGACGAACCCGGATCGCGCGTTCGTGGCCGTGATGGGACATCCGTACGGACCGAACCCCGAGCGCGGGATCTACCGCACCACCGATGGCGGCAAGAGCTGGCAGCGGGTGTTGTACAAGGACGAATACACCGGGGCCGGCGATGTGCAGGTCGCCCCGAATGACCCGAACACGATCTACGCGAATCTGTGGGACGCGCAACACGGCCCGTGGGAGAACTCATCGTTCGCCGGACCCAACAGCGGACTGTTCAAGAGCACCGATGGCGGCAACAGCTGGAAGCCGCTGACCAAAGGGCTCCCCACCGCCGCCGATGGGATCGGCCGCATCGGCATCTCGATCTCGCAGAGCAATCCGAACCGCATCTACATCATCGTCGGCGCGACCCGCGGCAACGCGCTGTATCGCAGCGACGATGCCGGCGAGAGCTGGTCGGTGGTGTCGACCGACAATCGGATCGTGGGCAAAGCCGATGACGCCAGCGCGCCTGCCGTGGATCCGAAGAATCCGGACATCGTCTACTCGGCCAACACCGTGGCGTGGAAGAGCACCGATGGCGGCAAGACTTGGGTCGCGCACCGCGGCGCCCCGGGCGGTGACGACTATCAGCGGTATTGGATCAACCCCAACAACTCGGACATCATCCTGCTCGTCGCTGATCAGGGCGCGGTGATCACCGTGAATGGCGGCAAGTCCTGGAGTTCGTGGTACAATCAGCCGACCGCGGCGTTCTATCACGTGGCCGCCGATTACAACTGGCCCTACAACCTCTGCGGTGGGCAGCAGGACTCCGGTTCCGGCTGCGTCGCGAGCCGCGGAAACGATGGTTCGATCGGTTACCGCGAGTTCCATCCGGTCGGCGCGTTCGAGTACGACTACGTTGCCCCTGATCCGCTCGATCCGAACATCTACTACGGTGGGTTCACCGTGTCGAAGTACGACCGTCGCACGGGGCAGATCCAGACGGTGGGCCCCGACGCCAGCGGTGGACGCGGCGGCGCGGCCGGTGCAGGCCCGGACTACTTCCGCGCAGTGCGGACGCGCCCGATCCTGTTCTCCCCGATCAACAAGCGCAAGCTGTACTACGGTACGAACGTCGTGTGGGAGACGGTCAACGGCGGCAACAGCTGGAAGCGCCTCTCCGACGATCTCTCGCGCGCCACGTGGGACGTGCCGAAGAACGTCGGCCGCTACATCGGCACGCCGGCCGCGGCGGTCACGCGCCGTGGTGTCGTGTACGCCATCGCGCCGAGTTATGTGGACAGCAACACCGTGTGGGCCGGAACGGACGACGGATTGATCCACGTGACCCGAAACGGCGGGAAGACGTGGACCAATGTCACGCCGCCACAGATGGGGCCGTGGTGGAAGGTCGCACAACTCGACGCCTCGCACACGGACGCGAACACCGTGTACGCGGCGATCAACACGCTGCGGCTCGACGACCAGCGTCCGCATCTCTTCCGCACGCGTGACGGCGGGAAGACGTGGACGGAGATCGTCTCGGGCATCTCCGCCGACGCGCCGACCAACACGATCCGCGAGGACCCCGTCCGGAAGGGACTGCTCTTCGCGGGGAGCGAGACGCAAGTCTGGTTCTCGCTCGACGACGGCGACCACTGGCACGACCTGCGTCTCAACATGCCGGCGACTTCCATCCGCGACCTGGTCGTCAAGGACAACGATCTCGCCATCGGTACGCATGGGCGCGGCTTCTGGATCCTGGATGATCTCTCGCCACTGCGTCAGTGGAGCGAGCGGGCGGCCAACGCGGCGGTCACGCTGTTCAAGCCGGCCCCTGCGATCCGCGTGCGCTATTCGATGTACCCGGACACGCCGGTGCCTCCTGATGAACCCTACGCCGAGAACCCGCCCGACGGCGCGGTGATCGACTACTTCCTGAAGCGCGACGCCGCGGGGCCGGTGAAGATCGAGATCCTGGGGGAGAAGGGGCGGGTGGTGCGCGCCTTCTCGAGCACGGATGCGGCCGAACAGCCGCGCGATGTCGGCAACTGGCCGTACTACTGGTTCCGGCCACCGCAGGTGATGGGAACCAAGGCGGGGTTGCAGCGCTACGTCTGGGACCTGCATTACACCCCGCCGGGCGGCACGTGTGAACTCCCGATCTCTGCCACCCCATTCAACACCAAGTGTGAACCCGAGGGCCCGTGGGTCCACCCCGGCGCCTACACGGTCCGACTGACGGTTGACGGTGTCAGCTACACGCAACCGCTCACCGTGACGATGGATCCGCGCGTGAAGAC
The DNA here is from genome assembly GCA_963978095.1 of uncultured bacterium. Lineage (GTDB taxonomy): Bacteria > Gemmatimonadota > Gemmatimonadetes > Gemmatimonadales > Gemmatimonadaceae > Fen-1231. The sequence goes on from CAXBQP010000056.1 coordinate 14,698, forward strand.
CTCGCCAGCCGACCTCGCGCGCCAAGGAACGCTCTCACTTGCGCTCTATGATGCCGCGCTCGAGGCGCCGGCGGTGGCCAAGCAGATTCGCGCGGTACACGCACAGCTCGCCGCGCGCGTCGCGGGCGCAACGGGCACGCTGGCCACCGAGATCACGGCACTCGCGGCACGGCTCGACGCGCTCGCGGGTCCCGACGCTCCAGCGGGTGGCGGCCGTGGGGGTCGAGGCGGCGCGGCAGCAGGTGCGACCGAATCGTTCAGCACGATCAGCGGCAAGTTTCTCCCGGTGATGGCGCTGCTACAGGGAGCGGATAGCCCGCCAACGACGCAGGCGGTCACGGTGGCCAACGAACGCCTGAAGACGCTCGCGGCACTGCGCGCGACCTGGGCCGGCATCACCGCGCGCGACATCCCCGCCATCAACGGCAGGCTGAAGGCGGCCGGCAGCGCGCCGATCACCATCGGCGCCGCCGACCGGCAGTGGCTCACTCCCCAAGACGTCCGACGCGCGGTCGGACTTCCGTGATTCCCCGTTCCGGAACCTGAGACACATGCTGCAGCACGAACTGTCACGCCTCGTCAACCGCGAGCTCGCCGCGCTCCGCGATGAGCTGCTGGCGTATCCCGACGAAGCAATGATCTGGGCCCGGTCCGGCGGCACGCCGAACTCCGCCGGGACGCTCACCCTGCACCTGGTCGGCAATCTGCGCTGGTACATCGGAGCGCAGTACGGAGCGACCGGGTATGTCCGGGACCGGGACAAGGAGTTCAGCCAGCGCGATGTGCCACGCGACGAACTGCTCCGCCTGATCGCCGCAGCCGCCGACGAGGTCACGCGGACCTTTGCGACTGTCGACCCCGCCGTGCTCGATCGGCCCTATCCGATCGACGTGGCGGGGCAACAGTGCCCGGCGGATCGGTACCTGTTGCATCTCGTCGTGCATCTCGGGTACCACCTCGGTCAGGTGGACTATCACCGCCGCGTGGTGACGGGCTCGCCCACCTCCGTGGGGGCGCTGTCGTCAGCCGCCCTCGTGCCATGAGCGCCGCGATGCGCCGAATGAGGCGCGAAGCGCGGCGCCTGCCGCGCTTCATCCGTTGGTGCGTGGTGTGGTGCGCGTCCGCTGGTGCGGCAATCGTCCCGACACGGCTTCTCGCACAAACCACCCTCTCCCCGATCGAACAGAAGATCCGCGAGACGGTGACCAAGAGTCACGAACAAGCCGTCAGCTACTTGCAGAAGACGGTCAACATCCCGAGCAACACGCTCAAGTTCACCGGCGTCAAAGCGGTCGGCATGCTGTTCAAGGCGTCGCTGGACTCACTCGGCTTCAGCACCAAGTGGGTGACGCTTCCCGCCGAGGTGGGGCGCGCCGGGCACTTGGTGGCGGAGCACAAGGGGAAACCAGGCGCGGTACGGATCATGTTGATCGGGCATCTCGACACGGTGGTGGAGCCTGATGGTCCCACGTGGGTCCGTACCGACTCGATCGCCAAGGGGGTCGGGAGCGGCGACATCAAGGGCGGCGACGTGGTGATCCTGTATGCGCTGAAGGCGCTCCAGGCCGCCGGCTCGCTCAGGGACATGAACATCTCGATCATCTTCACCGGTGACGAGGAACATCCCGGAGAACCGCTCGCGCTCGACCGCAAGGACCTGATTGACATGGGGAAGCGCAGCGACATCGCGCTCGCCTTCGAGGGTGGGAACAAGAGCGACGTGACGGTCGCTCGCCGCGGCGCGAGTTCCTGGCGCGTGACCGCCACGGGGCGTCAGGGGCACTCCGCCGGTGTGTTCAGCCCGGGCGCGGGATACGGCGCGATCTACGAAGTGGCGCGCATCGTGAACGCATTCCGCGAGCAACTCGCCGGCGAGCAATACCTCACCTTCAACGTGGGCACGATCGTCGGCGGGACCGACGTGGACTACGACACCGTCGGCGTGAAGGGGAGTGCGTCGAGCAAACTCAACATCATCTCCAAGTCCGCGATCGCGCACGGGGATCTCCGCTTCATCTCCGAGGACCAGAAGGAGCGTACGCGCGCCAAGATGCGCGACATCGTCGCCAAGCATCTCCCAGGGACCGACGCCAAGATCACCTTCCTCGACGAGTATCCGGCGATGGCTCCCACGCCGGGGAATCTCAGGTTGCTCGAGTATTACGACGGCGCGAGTCAGGCCTTGGGCTATGGCAAGGTCGAAGCGCTCGATCCCGGGCGCCGCGGCGCAGGGGACATTTCTTTCGTCGGCCCGATCCTCGACGGCCTCGACGGGCTCGGCGCCATCGGCACCGGGTCGCACGCTCCGGATGAACGCGTGAATCTGAACGCCCTCAAGATGCAGACCGAACGCACGGCGATCTTCCTCGAGCGCATCGGTAAACTTCCCTCCAGCACCTTCTCCCGTACCCCCGCCTCGGACCATCACTGATGCGTACTTCCCGCTTGCTCTCTTCCGGCGTCGCGCTCGCTGCGGTCATCGCCATCGGTTCCGCCTTCGCCCGTCAGCAGGACGAGACGACCGTCATTCGCGCGTCCACCGTGCTCGATGGTGCCGGCGCGAGACTCACGGACGTGGATATCACCGTCCGCGGAGGGAAGATCACCGCCATCACCAAGGCCACCGCGAAGGCGCCTGCGGGAAAACTCATCGATCTCCGCGGCTCCAAGACTCTGATGCCGGGGCTCATCGACGCGCATTCACATCTGACCTGGTACTTCAACGCGCAGGGACGCTACCATACGAACGCGGACGGTGAAACCGCCGAACAGGGGCTGGCGGCCGCGGTCGCCAACGCGCATGCAACGCTGATGGCCGGCTTCACCACCGTGCAGAGTCCGGGATCCCCCGAGGACATCAAGGTGCGCGAGATGGTCGAGGCGCAGGGGAACGGCCCGCGCATCCTGACTTCGCTCCAGGCGCTGCAGAACGGTGACACCACCCGGCTCCGCTCGCTCGTGCAGCAGCGCAAGCAGCAGGGCGCTGATCTCATCAAGCTGTTCGCGAGCGCGAGCATCCGCGACGGTGGCAAGCAGTCGCTCACCGCCGAACAAGTGGCAACCGTCTGCGGTGAGGCCAGGAAGCAGGGGCTTCGCACCATCGTGCATGCACACTCGGCGGAGTCGATGCGTACCGTGATCGAAGCCGGCTGCGACCAGATCGAGCACGGAGTGTTCGCCACGCAGGCGGAACTCGATCTGATGGCGAGCAAAGGGACCTGGTTCGATCCGCAGTGCTCGCTCGTGTTCCGGAACTATCTCGACAATCGCGCCAAGTACGACGGGATCGGCAACTACAACGAGGCCGGCTTCGCTGCGATGGAGAAGGCGATCCCGATGGCGGCCGAGGTGATCCGCAAGGCGTGGAAGACGAAGGGGCTCAGGATGACCTACGGCACGGACGCCGTGGCCGGCGCGCACGGGCGTAATGCCGAGGATCTCGTGTGCCGCGTGCAGAGTGCGGGGGAGCCGCCGATGCATGCGCTCGTCTCCGCCACCTCCGTCACCGCCCAGTCGATGGGGCTCGGCGACAAGATCGGGCGCATCGCCGTCGGGATGGAGGCCGACATCATCGCGCTCGACGGTGATCCCTTGACGGACATCACCGCCGTGCGGAAGGTGGCCTTCGTGATGCG
>CAXBQP010000057.1:0-17506 GCA_963978095.1 uncultured bacterium
GAGCGGTCCATCGACGTAGAAGGTCTCGTTCGGGAACTCGCGACGTCCCCGACTCGCGTAGGTGAACAGCGTTCCGATGCCGCCTTCGATGTCGACCCAACTATCCTGACGCGTGGCGCCCGTGGCGGTCGAGAGCGCGTAGAACGTCTCCTTGTGCGCCAGCAAGTGTTGCGCAAGCGCCTTCAACATGCGCGCGCGCTCGTGGAACGTCATGCGGCGCAGAGCGGGGCCACCGACGGTCCGGGCGTGCTCCGCCATCAGGCGGAAGTCGAGCCCTCCGCTCGAGGCCTCGCCGATCACCGCACCCGTCACCGCGTGAATGAGCGAGGTGCCGCTGCCTGTCCCGGTCACCCACTGGTCGAGCGCGTAGTTCTGCAGTCGCATCGGAGTCGTGTCCTATTGGGTGTTCTTGGTCTCGTCCCAGCTCTTGAGCATCGCCGATTGTGTGGGGCGATCGGCGGGGAGCTCCCGGAGGGGGTCGACCTCGCGCCAGGTGGCATGCATGGCTGACGGGAGGCGTTGATACAGCGCCGTTCCCTCGGTTTTCCACGCGAGCATCTCGTCGCTGACGTCTTTCACGATCTTGGCCGGATTCCCCACGACCACGGACCGCGGCGGTACCTGCATGTTGGCCGGGACGAAACAAAGCGCCCCCACGATGCTGCCCGAGCCGATCACGGCATTGTCCATGACGACGGCGTTCATCCCGATCAGCGCATTGGCGCCGACGCGCGCCCCATGCACGATCGCGCCGTGCCCGATATGCGCGCCGGTTTCGAGCACGACGGTGACGCCGGGAAACATGTGGATGGTACAGTTCTCCTGCACATTGCACCCATCTTCGATCACGATGCCGCCCCAGTCGCCGCGAATCGCCGCGCCCGGTCCGACATACACGTCGCGCCCGATGATCACGTTGCCGGTCACGGTTGCCTGGGGATGCACGAACGCACGCTCGTGCACCACCGGGATGAATCCCTCGAAGGCGCAGATCATCAGACGCGCTCGAGGATCATCGCGAAGCCCTGGCCGACGCCGATGCACATCGTGCACAGCGCATAGCGGGCGTTCCGCGCGTGCAACTCGTGCATCGCGGTCAGTGCGAGGCGGGCACCGCTCATGCCGAGCGGATGACCCAGCGCGATGGCACCGCCATTGGGATTCACGCGGGGATCGTCGTCGGCCACGCCGAGTTCCCGGAGGCAGGCGAGCCCTTGCGCCGCGAAGGCTTCGTTCAGTTCGATGACGTCGATCTGGTCGAGCGTCACGCCGGCGCGCGCGAGTGCCAGCCGCGTCGCGGGCACCGGGCCCATGCCCATGATGCGTGCTTCGACGCCGGCGGCGGCGCTCGCGACGATGCGGGCCCGCGCCGTGAGACCGTGCGACCGCACGGCCGTGGCCGATGCCACGAGGAGCGCCGCCGATCCGTCGTTGAGACCTGAGCTGTTGCCTGCGGTCACCGAGCCGAGTCCGTCGGTGCGAAAGGCGGGCTTGAGCTTGGCGAGGGTGTCGAGCGTGGTGTCGGGGCGCAGGAACTCATCCTGCGTGACGCGCTTGGGCTCCCCCTTCTTCTGCGGGATCTCCACGGGAGCGATCTCGATCGCGTGTCGGCCACGAGCGCGCGCGGCGGCGGCGTTCTGCTGGGAGCGGCACGCGAACGCGTCCTGATCCGCGCGTGTCACCCCATACCGCGCCGCCACGTGCTCAGCGGTCTCCCCCATGGAATCGGTGCCGTGAGCGGCTTTCATCTTCGGATTCACGAAACGCCATCCGAGACTCGTATCGAAGAGTTGCACATCACGTGCGAACGGGGTCGCACCCTTGCTGAGCACGAACGGGGCACGCGTCATGCTCTCGACTCCCCCAGCGATGAAGAGATCCCCTTCCCCGGACTTGATGCTGCGGGCGGCACTGGCGACCGCGCTGAGTCCGGAGGCGCAGAGGCGGTTGACGGTTTCGCCGGGCACCGTCACCGGCAGGCCGGCGAGCAGGAGCGACATGCGCGCGACATTGCGGTTGTCCTCGCCGGCTTGGTTGGCGCAACCCATGATCACGTCGGTGATCGCGGACGGGTCGAGTGACGGGTGTCGCGCCAGCAGCGCGCGGATCGCGTGTGCGCCGAGGTCGTCGGCACGGACCTCGGCGAGCGCGCCCCCGAGGTTGCCGATGGGCGAGCGGATACCGTCGATCAGGAAGGCGTCGGTCATGTGGAGGCGTCCGAGGGGAAATGCGCGCGGCTTGTACGGTAGACGGTGCCGCGAAAGTGTCCGACCATCACGTCACGCTGGTTGCGCACCGTGACGTGACAGAATCCCAGTTTATTGGTGACCGAGTCCTGTTCGGCGACGGCGGTGAGCACGTCGCCCACGTGCACGGCGACCGGAAAGGAGATGCTGGCATCGATGGCGACCGAGAGCGTGCCGGCGGCGTTCGTCGCGAAGGCGAACGCCGAATCGGCAAAGGAAAAGACGATTCCCCCGTGCGAGGTGCCGAACCCGTTCAGCATGTCTGGGCGGACGGTCATGCGGATCCGGCTGTACCCGACGCGCGCATCGAGCACCTCGACGCCGAGCCACTGCGAGAAGGCGTCGCGCGCCATGAGGGTAGCGATGACCTGCTCGGGCGCCTGACTCACGCGAGGAGGCTCCCCCCCGCCGCCGCGACGCGGCGCAGGAACGGACTCGGACGGTACCGATCCTCGCCGTATTCCGCGTGCAGCGCCTCCAGGCGTGCGAGCACCTCCTTCGGTCCGATCTCGTCGCCCCACTGGAGCAGCCCCTTGGGATAGTTCACCCCTTTGGTCATCGCGGTTTCGATGTCGTCGGCGGATGCGATGTTCCAGAGTCGCGCGTCGGCGGCCTCATTGATCAGCATGGCGAGCACGCGGTCGACGATCGCGTGGCCGCGAACCGGGTCGCGCGTTGGCTCCGTGGCGGCGGCACCGGGGCGATGATCGTAGTAGCCCTGCCCGGCCTTTCGGCCGAGGAGACCGGCTTCGACCAGGCGTCGCTGCGTGAGCGCGGGCTTGTAGCGCGGATCGAAGAACATGGCTTCGAACACCGAACTGGTGACCGCGAAGTTCACATCGTTGCCGATGAAGTCCATGAGCGCGAACGGACCCATCTTGAACCCCGCCAGTTCGGTGAGCGCCCAGTCGATGGTCGCGCAGTCGCCGAATCCTTCTTCGAGCAGCCGCAGCGACTCGCCGTAGTAGGGACGCGCGATGCGATTGACGATGAACCCCGGGGTGTCCGTGGCCAAGACGGTGGTTTTCCCCCACCGATCCACCAGCAATCGGACGGCGGCGCTGACCAAGGGTGAGGTGGCAATCGACGGGATGATCTCGACCAGCGGCATCACCGGCGCGGGATTGAAAAAGTGGATCCCGACCACGCGCTCCGGATGCGTGCGGCCGCCCCCGATGGCGGCGACGGAGAGCGACGAGGTGTTGGTCGCCAGAACCGCATCGGGAGACACGACCGATTCGAGCGCGGCAAAGAGCGTCTGTTTGGCCTCGAGCCGCTCGACGATCGCCTCGATCACCAATCCGCAGGGGGCGAAACGGGCCATCTGTTCGGGGCCGGTTCCGTCCACGTAGGTGATGCGCGCGAGGGCGTCATCGGCGTCGCGGCGCGAGAGACGGTTCTTCTCGACCTCCCGGTCGAGGGCTTTCTGGTGCCCGGTCTTGGCACGGGCGACAGCCCCCGCCGCGCTGTCCGCGAGGATGACGTGGTGGCCGCGGGTCGCGGCGACTTGCGCGATGCCGGCGCCCATGGCCCCGGCGCCTACGACTCCCACTATGGTATCGGCGAGCACGGTCAGCGTCCTGTGTATACGGGTCGGCGTTTTTCGAGGAAAGCGCGAACACCCTCGGCGTAGTCGGTGGTCTGGCCGGCCTCGCGCATCATCCGTTCTTCAAAGTCGAGTTGGGCGTCGAGGGTCGCGCCGAGGGAGTGGTTGAGTGCGCGTTTCGTGAGCCCGAATCCCCGAGTGGCTTGGGTCGCGAGCGCGGAGGCGATGGCGAGGGTGCTGTCGTGCAGTACCGCGAGCGGCACGCAGTCCCAGATCAGCCCCCACTCCTTGGCTTTGGGGGCCGGGAGCTTGTCACCGAGGAAGAAGAGCCCCGTCGCGCGCTGCGTGCCGATGAGCCGGGGAATGAAGAAGGTGCCGCTGGTGTCAGGAATGAGGCCGAGCTTGGCGAAGGATTCGACGAAGTTCGCCTCGTCGGCGGCGATGGTGATGTCGCAGGCGAAGGCCAGATTCGCCCCAGCGCCGGCGGCCACGCCGTTGACGGCACACACGACCGGTTTCTCGAGCGTGCGGATCGCGCGGATGATGGGGTTGTAGCAGGTGCGGACGACGTCGCCGATGTCGGGCATCGGTCCGTCACCTTTCGGGAGGACCTCCGCCAGATCTTGGCCGGCGCAGAAGCCACGCCCCGCGCCGGTGAGGTGGACCGCGCGGATCTCGGGGTTGCGCGCGGCATCGTCGAGGACGGCGAGCAGGGCGCGGGCCATCTCCAGGTTGAAGCTATTGAGCACCTCCGGCCGATTCAGCGTGATGCGCACAACGCCCTGGTCGACCACGGCGAGAATACTCTGTTCGGCCATCCACGCCTCTCGAGTTCGGTGGGGGAAGATCGAGGGAAAGATACCATCCGGGGGGCCCGACTGGCGCGGGGGGGGCAGGTCCTTAACGTATTCTGACGAACGTAGTCCCCCAGCTACTAGTCTTAATGCATGGCGCGTGCCCGCATCCGGCACGGCGCCACCCCTCCTCGTCCCGCATCGGCCCATGATTCCTGCATCACTTCGTCCTGTTGCCATTCACCGCGCTTCCGGCCGCCAGACCGGCCGTCGGATCGGCCGTCGCGCCGGCTTCACGCTGATCGAAATCCTGGTCGTAATCGTGGTGATCGCGATTCTGGCGACGCTGGTCGCGCCGAACGTGTTCCAGAACGTCGGCGCCGCGAAGTCCGCCACGGCCAAGTCGCAGATCGAGATGTTGGGCGCGGCGCTCGACGCCTATCGGCTGGACAACGGCAGCTATCCCACGACCCAGCAGGGTTTGAATGCACTGTGGGAGCGTCCGCAGATCGACCCGCCCGCGAACTGGCGGTCTCCGTACCTCCGGAAGGCAGTGCCGTTGGATCCCTGGGGACGTCCGTACGTGTACTTCGCGCCCGGGCAGGCGAATCCCGGCGGTTTCGACCTGTTGTCCTACGGTGAGGACGGCAAGCCTGGTGGCGACGGGGACAACGCCGACATCCTGAGCTGGAAGTAGTGAGCCGCTGATGCCCACGTACGCCTACGACGCGGTGAGCAGCGCCGGCAAGCGCCAGCGCGGGCTCGAGTCTGCGGCGAGTACGGGGGCGCTCGCGCGCGCACTCGAGGCGCGTGGGCTGCTGGTGCTCTCCGTGACGGAATCCGCCGAGTCGGCGACGGCGGGGTCGCGTTTCTCGTTCGGTCGTCGCCGCGAGGTGTTGGAGGTGACGCGCGCGCTGGCCGCGCTACTCCCTGTGGGGATGCCGTTGTCGCAGGCGCTGCAGGCCGCGATGGGCGTGACCTCCGGCGACGTCCGGGGAGCGTTGCAGGAAGTTCGCAACAAGGTGCAGCGCGGCGACACCCTGAGCTCGGCGCTGGAGGAGCACCCGACGTACTTCTCGCCCATCTACGTGGGGCTCGTCCGTGCGGGCGAGCGCAGTGGGGACGTGGACGGCGCGTTCGCGCGTTTGGCGGAGTCGCTGGAACGGGAGGAGGCGCTGCGCGGCCGGGTGCTGTCGGCGGCGATCTATCCGATTCTTTTGGCCGTGGCGGGGACGGTGGCGATCGTGGTGCTGTTGTTCTTCGTGCTGCCGCAGTTCGTCGGGCTGCTCTCCGGGAGCGGCGCCCGATTGCCGGCCAGCACGAGCTTCCTGCTGGCGCTCTCGGCGGGCCTGCACCGGTTCTGGCCGGCGCTCGTGCTCATTCCCCTCGGGGTGATGGGGGTGCTCACGTGGGCGCAGAACACCGACGAGGGGCGCCGCGGGCTTTCCCGTCTGTTGCTGGCACTCCCGCTCGTCGGGACGTTGCGCCGGTACTCGCTCTCCGCGCGATTCGCCCGCATGGCAGGGGTACTGCTGGGCGGCGGGGCGCCGCTGCTGACCGCGCTCGACGACACGATTGACTCGATTGCGGACCCGATCGCGAAGGATGACGCGATCCGGATCCGGACACGCGTGCGCGACGGCAGCTCGCTCCGCGAAGCGGTGGCGGAGAGCACCCTCTTCCCCGCCCTGCTCGCTCAACTGATCGGCGTGGGCGAGGAGGCGGGGCAACTCCGGACGTTCCTGATGAAAGCCGCGGACATCTTCGAGGAGCGTACCGAGCGCGCGACCCAGCGGATCGCGACGCTCGCCGAGCCGGCGATGATCATCGTGTTCGGAGCGATCGTCGCATTCGTGGCCCTGTCGCTCCTGCAGGCGATCTACGGCATCAACGCCAACTCCTTCAAGTGATGGCGACGCGTCGCGCCGGCTTCACCCTGCTCGAAATGGCCATCGTGCTGGCCGTGATGGCGATCGCGTCCTTGCTGGTGGCGCCGGCGCTCGCGCGGTTCGGAACGGAGTCGCCACCGCGCAGTGAGGACCGACTGTTGACGCTGCTCGCGGACGCGCGAAAGGCCGCCATTACGCACGGCGCGCAGGTGACGCTCCGACTGGACCCGACGAGCGGCGCGTATCGGGCGGATACGACCACGACCATGGGGACCGGCGTGCTCGGAGAGGGGGTGCTCGATCTGGCCATGGAAGAGCGGCTGGTGACGCCGCTGCCACGCCTGACGTTCGTGTTCAAGCCCACGGGCGCGGCGTTCGCCGACACCGTGGTGGTGCGCGGCACGACCTCGTCGGTGCTCGTGGGTGTGGACCCCTGGAGCGGAGTGGCGTATGCCGCGGCGCGCTAGACGGGGGATTTCGCTGTTCGAGGCCGTCGCCGGTCTGACGATCGTCGGGATGGTCGCGGCGAGCGCCATGGCCGCCACGGCGCGGGAAATGCGCACCGCGGCGCGGGCGAGGCGTGCGCTCGAGGTGGAAGCGTTGGCGACCTCACGGCTCGACTGGATGGCATTGACCACGGATGTGCAGCTGCAATCGCTGCCGGATTCGATCGCGCGAGGCACATTTCCGGACCCGCTCGCTGAGTACAGCTGGCGCACGACCGTGGAGCCGGTGGCGCAGGAATCGGGGCTGTACGATGTTGCCGTGAGCATCCGGTGGAAGGACGGCGACAAGGACGCGACGTACGACCTCCGCTCCCGACTGTATCGCCGTCCGGTCGTGACGGCGCGAGGCCGGTGATGCACGCACGGCCGACCCCTGCCCGACGCGCACGCCGTGGCGCGACCTTGCTCGAGCTGATCATCGCGCTCGTCGTGACCGGGGCGATGGCCTCGATCGGGGCCAACGCGTTCTCCACGATCATCGATCATCGCCGGATCATTCGAGAAAGCGCGATCGACATGGAACGCGCGGCGGCACTGCGCGAGATGATCCGGGGGTGGCTCGTGTCGGGGACCATCCAGATCCAGCAGGGCGGCCTGCCGCGCGCCCGCGGTGGGGCGTCGTCCCTCGTGTCGGCCTCGGCCCTGGGGGCGGGCGGCAGCGGCAGTGGGCTGACCGCCGTGAGTGCGGCCGCCTCGACCGGCGAGGAAGTCACCGTCGTGACGACCGCCGCGACACCAGCCATGAGTCCGAATGTTCGCATCCGGCTGTTCGTGGACGCCGACGCGAGCACGCCGGAAACCGGACTCTCGATGGAATATCAGCCGAGTGATGCCGGAACGCAGATTCCATTGCAGCGCCGAGAGCTCGAGCCCATGATCGGCGGCATGCTGGTGGAGTTCCTGGACCAGCGGACCACCCGGTGGTACAAAGCCTCGGAAGCGACGACCATCACGCCGATCGCGGTCCGCATCACGCTGCAGCCGACCGACAAGGGGACGCTGCCCGGCATCCTGCAGGTCCCGATCGTGCTCAGCATGCGGACGGGGCAATGAGCGGCGCGCGGACGCGCGCTGGCGCCTGCGCGGCAGGGCCGCGCCGCGGTTTCGCGATGATGGCGGCCATCTGGCTCACCGTGGCGATCGCGGTCGTGGCGCTCGAGTTCGCGCGGGACGCGAAAGAGCGGCGGACGCTCGGGGTGGATGCGGCAGAGCGCGGGGCGGGACGGGCCGCTGCGCTCGGCGTGTTGGCCCAGACGCAGGCCCGGCTGGAGCGGGCGATCCGCCAAGTGGCACAGAGCGGCAACACCAACCCCGTACTGCGGAGCAGCGATCCCTGGCTCGACGTGGATTCGCTGTTCTCCGGCTCGGTCAGTGCCGACAGCGCGGTCCAGGTCACGCTGCGGGCCCGCGACCTCGGGGCACAGCTCAACGTGAATCTGCTCAGCGAGGACGAACTCAAGACGTTTTTCGGCTACACGCTGAACGACTACTCGATCGCGGATCAGCTGGCGCAGTCGATCATGGACTGGCGCGATGCCGATGACATCGCGCGTCCTCGAGGGGGAGAACGCGACGCCTACCTCAAGGCCAAGCGCCTCGCCCTGCCGTCCAACGCGAACTTCCGCGACCTCGCCGAACTCCTCGACGTGCAAGGGATCACGCCCCAGATTTACGAGAAGGTTGCGCCATTCCTCACGGTACGCGGGAACGGCACCGTGAACCTCAATACGGCACCGGCGCAGGTGCTCCGTCCATTACCCGGGATGACCGATGCGATTCTCACGCGCATCCTTGCGTTGCGTTCGCAAGGCCGCCGGATCAGCAACGCCGCCGACGTGTTCCCGAGGGGAACGGGACGCGGGATGGGCGGTCGCGGGGGTCCCCAGCCGTCTCCGACACAGGCCCGTCTGCTCGCCCGGACGACCGTGAATACCACGAGCGTCGAACTGACCATCACGGCGCGGCCGGGGGTTCAGGCCGACCCCGTGCAGCTCCTCGCGATCGTGCAACGCGTGGGGCAGAACGCGAGCATTTCCTGGAGGCAGTGGTGAGTCGCTCCGGCCCTGGGATCGGGATCTGCATCTCCGCGGACCGGGTGACGGCGACTCCCGGGCGCGGTGCACCGGGACGTACCGGCTGGAGCGCCGAACTCCACGCTCCCGAAGGGACCTCATGGCCTTCGCTCGAAGCAGCCCTGAGCGCGCTGGCCGCGGTCACCGACGGTGAGTCGCGGGCGTTGTACGTTGCCCTCGCGGCCCCGTTGATCGAGCTGCGGACGATCGCGTTGCCGCCGCTTGACGAGGAGGCGCTGCACCTCTTGTTGTCACGGCATGCCGGGCGCTATTTCCTCGGCGCCCGCGGGCCGCAGGTCGTGGGGGCCCTTCGTGAGGAAGCGGCCACGCGCTCGACCGGGGCGTCTGACGGCAGCACGGCGCGCCCGGTGATGGTGGCTGCGGCAGCCGCCCGTCTGGTCACCGCGATCGAGACCGCGGCGCACGCCTCGGGGTGGCAGGTCGCGGCGATTGTGCCGCTGGAGGCGGCTGTCGCGGCGGCGGTCGGCTCCCGGGACGGCGGGGAGCTGTGTGTCCTGGCCGTTCAGGGCGCCGACACGATGGATGTGCTGGACGTCGCGGCGGGCTCGCTGCGTGGCGTGCGCCGTTTGCGCGGCGGCGCAGCGGACAGCGCGTTGTTGACGCAACTCACCGCGGGGAAGCGGACCCACGTCGTCGGCGCCACCGATGCGGCGCTGGCGGCAACCTTGGCGGACCGCGGTCTGAGCGCGGCGCGTGGCACTGACGCGAGCGAGGAGCTCGCGCGAGTCGCGGCCCGAGGCGCACCGCTCGCCGCGGGACCAATCCTGGCGAGTGACGATCTGCGCGCGACGCGTGCCGCTCGGCAGGCGCGTCTCGCCCGCTGGCTGTGGGGCGCCGCCGCCGCGCTGCTGGTCGCCACGGCAGGACTCGAGTGGTGGGGTGTGTCACGCGAGCTTGCCGCCGTGGATGCGGAGCGTGCGCTGCTTCGTCCGACGCTCGGAACCACGCTCGTCGGGCGATCGACGGTCGAGACGGCGTATCGCCGGCTCGGGGAGCTCCAGGCTACGGAACACGATGCGCCACAGTGGTCGCGCGTGGTGGCCGCCCTGGCCAGCGATCTCCCCGAGGGCTCATTCATGACGACGTTCCGCGGCCGCGGCGACTCGCTGGTGATCGATGGCCTCGCGGAGCGCGCGGCCGGCGTCTTCGAGTCGTTGGAGCGTACGCCGATCTTCGCCGGCGCCCGATCGGCGGCGCCGGTCCGCCGGGAAATCCAGGACGGCGGCACCGCGTTGGAACATTTCACGATCGCGCTCCGCCTGGCCGGACTCGCACCGCGTCCGCCATCGCCTGCGATGACGGACGTCGGCCCGGGACCGCGCCCGGGCCCAGGGAGCAGCCGATGAACGTCGGGAACCTCTCCGCCAGCGAGCGCCGGACCGTCGCGATTGGTGCGGGCATCCTGCTCGCGGCCGGTGTCTTCGTGTGGGGCGTGAAGCCGTTCACCGCGGCACTTGGCGCGGCCAAGGACCGGTTGCGCGTCGAACGGGAGACCCTCGCCCGAGAGCGCGCCGCGGTCGCACAGGCTCGGGCGAACCCCGGGCTCCAGCACCGTGCGGACTCCGTGATGGCGTTGACGACGCCGCGTCTCTTCTCGGGACGCGACGACGTGATGGCCAGCGCGGACCTGGTCGCGTATCTCGGCGACATGTCGCGCCGGGCGCGCGTGCTCCTGCAGGACGCGGCAACGCGACCGGGCTCCACCACCCCATCCGGCGTTCGAACGTTGCGCGTCGACATCCGCGCGGAGTCGGACCTGCAGGGGATTCTGACGCTGCTGCAGACGTTGGAACGGGGCGACAAGTTGATTCGGGTCGAGCGGATCGATCTGTCTCGGCTGCCGAACGCGAGCGACGACGACAAATCCGAGACCCTGTCACTGTCGGCGACGATCACGGGATTCGCGCTCCCCGCCGAGCCGCTGGGCGCGTCGGCCCAGGGCGGCGCGCGTGACGCCACGTCACCTGGGGCCTCGCGCAAGGAGGGGGATCGGTGAACCGCGCGTCCCCGTTTGCCTCCGTGTTGCGAGACCCCGCGGTGCGACGCGCGGCGATCGCCGTCGGGCTGTCGGCGCTACTGTGCGTCGGCGTCGGGGTGCGCGCGATTCGCATCGAGGAGATCCCCGACGCGGCGGGCGCACCGATCGATGCGACGCTGCTCGCCAACCCCGGGGCGCGTGAATCAGCCGACATCGGCAACACCGTCGCGTTGGATCCGTTCTCCGCCTCGCGCGCCGCGCCCGTCAAGCGGTACACGATGCCGTGGGAGATCGGCGAGACAAAGGTCACCGAGGCGGCGCCCAAACCGCAGGTCTTGGGCACGGCGATCGCGCTGGACGGAAAAAACTTTGCGACCTGCCAGCTCGGCGCCGAGTCGCCGCGCATCGTGCATGTCGGCGACCGGCTGGGAGAGTATACCGTGAAATCCATCGCCCGCGGACGCGTGGTGTTCACCACGTCGTCGGGGAGCACCCTCGACATTTCCGCGCTCAAGTGAGGACGATTCCGACCATGGCTCCACTGCCCCGACTGTTCCTGCTGACGACGCTGGCGGCATTGCCGCTCGGCGCGCAGAAGGCCAAGAAGCAGAATCCCCAGAGCGCATCGCCGCCGGACCCGAGCCCGCCGATGGCCGTTCCGGCAGCCAACGCGTCCGCGAAGAAGGACACCGTGACGGCCCGGAAAGCGGCGGACGGCTCCTATGTGCTCGACTTCCAGGACCAGGACATCCGGGTGGTCCTTTCGGCGTTGGCTGAAGCCGGCGGTTTGAATGTGTCCCTGAGCAATCTGCCGAGCCGTCGCGTGACGTTGCGCATGGGGCAGACCGCCTCCAAGGAGGCGTTGCTCAACGTGATGCGCGGCGTGGCGGCGGCCAATGACTTGAAGATCACGGAATCGCCGTCACTGATTCGTATCGAGGGCCCTGCGCCGGCCGCGACGCAAACGCCGTTGCAGACACTGCAGCAGCAACAGCAGCAGGCGCAACTCAAGTTGTACACGTACCGGCTCAAGCATGCGAGCGCGGTACAGTTGGCACCGGTGTTGACGACGTTGCTCACCGGCGTCGGCACATCATCGACCGCCGGCCGCGGCGGCGCAGCGAACACGGGGCTGGGGGCGATCTTCCAACCCGGAGGCGCGGCTGGTGCGGGTGGCGCCGCGGGCGGACTTGGTGTACTGGGCGGCGTGGCGGCGGCCCAAGGAGGCCGCGGAGGCGGCGGAGGCGGCGGAGGCGCCGCGGGCGGAGGCCGCGGCGGTGGTGCCGGCGGTGGACTCGGAGGTGGCGGACTCGGCGGCGGCGCAGCCCAACAGGTCCTGCAGGCATTCCAGAATCAGCTGCTCGGCGGGGGGGCCGCGCTCTCCAACTCGGCCGCCGACATCCGCATCGTCGCCGAAGAGGTGACCAACTCCCTCCTGATTCGCGCGACCAGCGATGACTGGGCGCTGTTGCAGTCGCTACTCGCGACGGTGGACCTCCGTCCCTTGCAAGTGCTGATCGAAGTCACAATCGCGCAGGTCCAGCGGACCAAGGACCTCAACATCGGGTTGTCCGGGATTCAGACCAACAAGCAGAGCGCGACGGTCACCGACACCATGGCGCTACTCCCGGGCGCCGCCAGTGCGCGCGATTTCGTCCTGCAGCTGACCGGCGGCAAGGGGGCCATCAACTACAACGTGGCGATGAACGCCCTCTCCACACGCGGCGACGTCAAGGTGCTGTCGCTGCCCGTGATCATCGCCCAGAACAACAAGGAAGCGATCCTGAACGTGGGATCGCAGCGTCCATTCGTGCAGGTCTCGCAGAGCGTCGCCAGCGACCCCACCGGACGCGTGCAGACCGTTCAGTACATCAACGTCGGAACAACGCTGACGATCACCCCCACGATCAATCCGGACGGATACGTCAATCTGGCGGTCAAGCAGACCGACAACGCCGCGACGAACGAGATCCAGTTCTCGGCGCCGGTCATCAGCACGCGGGAAGCGACGACGCAGGTGTTCCTGCGCGATGGCCAGACCACCGTCATCGGCGGACTCGCCGACAACACGACGTCGAACTCGACATCGGGACTGCCGTACTTGTCGCGTCTGCCGCTGATCGGGTGGATCTTCGGCAACCAACAGAAGAGCACGGTGGCGAGTGAGCTCTTCCTGTTCTTGACGCCCCATGTCGTGTCGAGCGACGAGGACATCGACCGCTTGCGCCAGTCGGTCCAGACGGGGAGCGAACTGTTGCTCGACGTCCCCATCAACGGCCGCATCAGCCCGAGCGCCAAGGCCGATTCGATGCCGGGCGCGCCGAATGGTCCGAAGCCGCCCACCGCGCCGAAAGCCACCCCGGTGCTCAAGCCCGACTCCCTCGCACCGGGCAAGCGTCCGGGAACGCCGGGCACGCGCTGACGATGGCTGAGCCCACGGCACGGGAAAGCCTACGGCCATCCGCCGAGTTGCTCGACGTCGAGCGGTTGACGCCGTTGCTCACCGCCGATTGGCTGGAGCACGCCGGCCTGTTGCCACTCCGCCTCGAGGGGGGCACACTCGCGGTGGGGGTATGGCGTGACGACATCGACCCGCTCGCCCTCGACGACCTGCGCGTGATGTTCGGGGCGCCGGTCGCCCTGCTGCCGTACGCGGAACAGGAGCTGCGCAGCGCCATCCGACGCCTCTATGCGCCAGATGCGGTGACCGCCGAGGGATTGATCGCCGGACTGAGCGGCGAAGCGCGCACCGTCAGCGACGAGGAGATCCCGCTCGACGATCTGCTCCACCTGGCGAACGAAGCCCCCGTGGTGCGGCTGGTCAACCTCTTGCTGATCGAGGCGTTGGACGCGCGCGCCTCCGACGTTCATCTCGAGGGCTATCACGACGGCCTCCGGGTCCGGTATCGCGTGGATGGCGTCTTGCAGGACGCGCCCAGTCCGCCACCGCATCTGACCGCCGCGATCATCAGTCGACTCAAGATCATGGCGGAACTCGACATCGCGGAACGGCGCCTGCCGCAGGATGGTCGCATCCGGCTGCGGTTGCAGAACCGCCAGGTCGACGTCCGCGTCAGTACCGTTCCGACGCTGCGCGGCGAAAGCGTGGTGCTCCGCCTGCTCGACAAGGAGCGCGGCCGCGTCACGCTCACCGAACTCGGGATGGCGCCGGACACGTTCGAAGCGTTCAGCGAGGTCATCACCCGGCCCAACGGGATCGTACTCTGTACCGGCCCGACCGGCTCCGGCAAGACCACGACGCTCTACGCCGCCGTCGAGCAGATCCGGACCGGCAAGGAAAAGATTCTCACGGTCGAAGATCCGGTCGAGTACGAGTTGCCGGGGGTGCCGCAGGTCCCGGTCAACGAGAAGATCGGCGTGACGTTCGCCGGAGCGCTGCGTGCGCTGCTGCGCCAGGATCCCGACGTCATCCTCGTCGGGGAAATCCGCGATCCCGAGACCGCACAGATCGCCACGCAGGCGGCACTGACCGGTCACCTGGTGCTGAGCACCTTGCACACCAATGATGCGCCGAGTGCGCTCACGCGACTGCTGGACCTGCAGATCGCCGCGTATCTCGTGGCGAGCACGGTCGACGCGGTGCTCGCCCAGCGACTGGTACGACAGATCTGCCCGCACTGCAAGTCCGAGACGAGACCGACGGACCACGAAGCGCGTCGCATGGACGTGGTCGGCCTCGGTCTGACTCACGTCTGGAGGGGGGCCGGGTGCGAGTCCTGCCGGTTCACCGGCTATCGCGGACGCACCGGGGTGCACGAGCTGCTCGTGATGGACAACGATCTCCGGATCGAGGTCCAGAAGCGCCGCGGGTCGGAAGAACTCCGCGCCATGGCGATCGCCAAGGGGATGCGTACGTTGCAGGACGATGGGCTCCGGAAGGTGCGCGAGGGAACCACCACGCTCGAGGAAGTCATCAGGGTGGCGCGGGCGTAGCTCCTGCGGCGAGATTTCGGGATGGCCAAGTCCCACCGCCGCGCCCCGTCCGCGCCCGTCGCTTCGTCCGCCGCGCCCCAGCGTCCCGCGGGGTTCGACTGGCGCCGGATTGCCTATCACGCGCTCTGTTCCCGCGCCCTCGATGACATCGAGGAAGGCACCAACAGGAACCGTACGTCGGTGCCCAAGGAACATGTCGTGCTGTACCAGTTCTCGTCGCGCGGCCACGATGTGGCGCAGTGCATCCTGGGCTCGCTGCTCACCGGGCAGCATGATGGCGTCGGCGCCTACTATCGGTCACGCCCGGCCCTGCTCTCGCTGGGGCTGAGTCTCGAGGACGGCTTCGCGAGTCCGCTCGGACGGCGTGGCGGGTTCAGCGACGGCCGGGACATCGGCGTGGTGTGCAACCTGCCCAATCGCCACGGGGCCGTTGTCCTCCCGATGAGCGGAGACGTTGGCTCGCAGTACACGCCGACGGCGGGCTGGGCGCAAGCCCTGCAGTACCATCGGGACACGCTCGGGGACGCCAGCTACGCGGGGTCCATCGCGGTCGCGCTGGGCGGCGACGGGTCGGTGGCGACGAACGGGTTCTGGTCGGCGCTGACCATGGCCACGACGCTCAGACTGCCGATGCTGTTCTACATCGAGGACAACGACCTCGGGATCAGCGTCCGCGGCGACATGCAGACCCCGGGCGGGAACATCGCGCGGAATCTCGGGAGTTTCAGCAATCTGCTGGTGCGTGACGGCGATGGCTGCGAGCCCGTGGAGTCGGCCGCGCTGCTGGCCGAGTGCGTGGCGCACGTGCGTGCCGGGACCGGGCCGGCACTGGTGCGCCTGACGGTTCCGCGTCTCTCCAGTCATTCGGGACCGGACAATCAGAAGGGGTATCGGACGGATGCCGAGATCGCCGCCGATCAGGCGCGCGACCCGCTCCCACGCCTGCGCGCCCTGTTCAGCGAGACCGAGTGGACAGAGATCGAAGCGGACGTCGCGCGGGATGTCGCCGCCGCGCTCGACGCCGCCCGCGCGCGCCCGGCGCCCGAGGCATCCCAGGTGCGCCGCTTCCTGTACGCCGAGGCGCCCCAGCCCGGCGATCCGGTGGCGCTCGGGGGTCTCTCGCCCGCCGAACTCGCTGCGCTGGGCGGAACCGATGTGCCCGGTACGGAGGGCGACATGGTGCGCTTCGCCGAATCCGTGCGCCGCACGTTGCGCAGTGAACTGGCGGCCAATCCGAAGGTGGTCGTATTCGGCGAGGACGTGGGCGTGAAGGGGGGCGTGCATCTCGTGACCGAGGGACTGCAGAAGCAGTTCGGCGCGCAACGGGTGTTCGACACGAGCTTGAGCGAGGAAGGGATCATCGGGCGCGCGGTGGCGATGGCGATCAGTGGTCTGATGCCCGTGGCCGAGATCCAGTTCCGGAAATACGCCGACCCCGCCACCGAGCAGCTCAACAACTGCGGCACCATGCGCTGGCGCACGGCGAACCAGTTCGCGGCGCCGATCGTGGTGCGGATGCCCGGGGGGTTCGGGAAGGACGTCGGGGATCCGTGGCATTCGCTGAGCGCCGAGGTCGTGTGGGCGCACGCCGTCGGGTGGCAGGTCGCGATCCCGTCGAACGCCGCCGATGCGGCGGGACTGCTGCGCGCCGCGATGCGCGGGAGCAATCCCACGATCTTCTTCGAGCATCGGTCGCTGCTGATGACGAGCGACGGGTCCTCGCGCTATCCGGGGGACGACTACGTGTTGCCGTTCGGGCGGGCGGCGCGATTGCGCGAGGGAAATCGGGTCACGCTCGTGACCTGGGGCGCGATGGTGCATCGGTGCTTGGAGGCCGCGGATCAGGTCGGAGGGGTCGACCTGCTGGACCTCCGCACGATCGCGCCGTGGGACCGCACCGCAGTGCTCGAGAGCGTGACGCGCACCGGTCGCTGCCTGATCGTTCATGAGGACACCCTGACGGCGGGTTTCGGCGCCGAGATCGCGGCTGTGCTCGCGAAGGACGCGTTCTGGCATCTGGACGCCCCCGTCGACCGGCTGTGCGTTGACGACGTGCCGATGCCCTATCATCCCGTGCTGCTCGATGCCGTGCTGCCCTCGGCGACCGTCATCGCTCAACGCTTGGACGCATTGCTCGTAGAATAGGCTGACTACCACCGTTATCTCGGAGATCCGCATGCGTACCCCGCTCGTTCGATTCACCGGCCCGCTCGCACTCCGCGCGCTCGCTGTTGGCGCGCTCGCTGTTGGCGCGCTCGCATTGGGCGCGCTCTCGGCGCCGGCACGGGCCCAATCGCCGGTGACGGAACCGGACACCGCGTTCACCGACTTCAAGACCATCGTCTCGCGTCTCGAGCTCGAGAAGTACAAGGCGACCGTGAAGGGGCTCACCCAGTTCGGTGACCGTCGGGAGGGAACGGAGCGGAACCGCAAGGCGCTGGACTGGATCGAGGCGCAACTCAAGAGCTACGGCTGCACAGATCGGAAGAGCGTCGTGTAG
>CAXBQP010000058.1:0-17074 GCA_963978095.1 uncultured bacterium
TTTTTTTCAAGCAGAAGACGGCATACGAGATAAGGCCACGTGACTGGAGTTCAGACGTGTGCTCTTCCGATCTGATCAGCCGCCGACGCTAGTCCCCTCGCGCGGCTGATCCTGTCCGGGGCGCCCACCGCGCCCACCTCCTCGGCCACCGGACGGCGGAATCGCTGGAATGGCCTTGAGGAACTCCTCTTCCTGCTTGTCGATCAGCTCGGCGGCGGTCTTCTTCTGCTTGTCGTCGGTCAGGAAATCGAGGGTCGCTCGGACGTCCTCGTGGCGCCAAGCCATGAGCGTGTCCAACCGGGTGTTGAGCAATCGTTGCTGCACCGACGCCGCGCGTCGCAGGGAATCGGTCCACGCCGAGGGCGTTTCACGGGGGTCGTACTTGGGCGGTTTGTAATCGGCGCGCACAGAATCGTAGCGCGCCAGCAGCGCGCCCGTGCGCTCGAAGAACTTGCTGCGCATGGCGGTGAGCGCGGTGACTTGAGAGTCCGTCAGCGACAACTTTCGCTTCTTGTCGATCAACAACTCGGCGGGATTGAAATGCTGGAGGTCCTTGGCCGGCGGGTAAACGATCTCCTTGGGCTCGCGCGAGAAGCCCCCGTCGCGGTTGCCGCCGCGCCGGCCGCCGCCCATGCCGCCCATGCCGCCCATGCCACCCATCCCGCCCATTCCCCCCATGCCGCCAATGCCACCGCGCTGGGCGCTGGCCAACTGGGGAACGACCGCCAACGCGAGCGCCAACGCCAGCCGGGATTGCTTCCGCACGATGCGACCTCGTTCAAGGTGATTCGGGGTGATACGCATGGAACCCGCGCCGCGTCGCGCGGTTCCACGATGGCGCGTGGCGATCAGCGGAAGAGTGCCGCCGATTTGATGACCACCTGTGACACGCCCCAGCAGGCGGGAATCAGGACCACCAGCCACGCGAGCGCCAGCGCCACGGGATTGCGCTTGGGTGTCGTGTCCACGGTCATGCCGCATCCCCCAGCTGAAAGCGGTACTTCGGGTCCACCGCGCTTACCATCCAGTTCGCCGCGAATCCGACCACGAGCAGCCCGGCCATCAGATACATGGTGATCGAGTAAGCCTCCGCCTTGGCCACGCCGTGGGCGAGTTGATATTCACGGAGGTAGTTCACGAGCACGGGGCCGGCGACGCCGGCGACGCTCCATGCCGTGAGCAATCGCCCGTGGATGGCGCCCACGTGCATCGTGCCGAACAGGTCGCGCAGGTACGCGGGAATCGTGGCAAATCCACCGCCGTACATGGTCATGATCAGCACATAGAAGGTCACGAAGAGCACGACATTCCCCGCGCGCCCGGTGAAGGGAACGCCGGCGTAGAGCGCCGCCCCCGCCGCGAAGAAAATCATGTAGGTGCGTTGCCGCCCGATGACATCGCTCAGCGAAGACCAGAGGAAGCGCCCCGTCATGTTGGCGAGACTGAGCAGGCCGACGAAGCCGGCGGCAGCAGCCGGTCCGATCACGCCGGGGAACATCTCCTGGATCATCGGCGAGGCTTGGCCGAGCACGCCGATCCCGGCGGTGACGTTCAGGCAGAGCACCACCCACAGCAGCCAGAAGGGGCGCGTCCGAATGGCGGTGTTCACGTGCACGTCAGGCGCCGGCGCGAGAGCCGTACGGCGCGCGGCAGCGTCACGCGGCTGCGCGGGGGTCCATCCGGGTGCGGGGAGCCGCACGGTGAACACGCCGAACATCATGAACAGGAAATAGAGGGCGCCCATCGCGAGGAAGGCGGAGGCGACTCCGGCGTCGGTGGCGCTCTTGAAGTGGTCCATGAGCGCGACCGCGAGTGGCGAGCCGATCATGGCCCCGCCACCGAATCCCATGATGGCGAGTCCGGTGGCCATGCCGGGGTGATCGGGGAACCACTTGATCAGCGTGCTCACCGGCGAGATGTAGCCGAGTCCAAGGCCGATCCCGCCGATCACGCCATAGCCGAGGATCACCAGCCAGAACGCATGTGTCCGCACGCCCAAGGCGGCGACGAAGAATCCGCCGGCGAAACAGCACGCCGAGGCGAACATCGCTTTGCGAGGACCGGCGGCTTCGAGCCAGCGGCCGAAGGTGAAGGCCGAGATGCCAAGGAAGGCGATCGCCACCGAGAAGATCCAGCCGATGGTCGAGAGCTTCCAGTCGTCCGGGGCGCTGGTGGTGATGCCGCGCAGCGTCGAGAGCGGCAGGTTGAACACGCTGAATGCGTACGCCTGCCCGATGGAGAGGTGGATCGCGAGTGCGGCGGGCGGCACGCGCCAGCGGTCGTAGTCGGCGGGCGCCACCGAGCGCGAGCGATCCAGGAATTCGAGGGCCATGGCAGGAATATGCGCGTGTCGCATGACGGGCGTCCACTGGCGCAGGGCGCGCGCGCGCCATAACTATTCGGAGACAGCCGCCAGGGGTACTCCGCAGACGCGTGGCGCAGGCGGGGTTGAGAGAATCTCTTGGAACCTGATCCGGTTCATACCGGCGTAGGGAGTGCGGCGTGTCGCGTGCCGTTCTCGTCACGCGCCACCCGCTCGTCTGGGTGGCGCGTTTCCTGTTCCAGGAACCGCGTCGCCCGGGCGAGCGCACTCCGGATCGTCACTTCTTTTTTCGGAGCGACCCGGCAATGCCCAGTTTTCTGCAGACGCGCGTACTCGCACCAGTGCTCTTCACGCTCGCCGCGGCATCGTGCGCGCGTGCGGCCTTCGGCGCGGGCCTCGGCGCGCAGCAGCCTACCGCCAAGCCCCCGACGGCTTCCGACAGCGCCACCGCGCGCCGCGACACGCTGGAAGCCGTGGCGATCCGCGCGGTCCGCGCCGCGTCCCCCGCGCCGGCCGCGCAGCATACCCTGTCGCGTGCGGAGATCCGACTCCGCTACGCCGGGCAGGACGCACCGCTCTTCCTGGCCACGGCCCCGAGCGTCACCGCGTATTCCGAGTCCGGGAGCTTCTCCGGCTACAGCTATATCCGACTGCGCGGCATCGACCAGACGCGTCTGAACATCACCCTCGATGGAGTTCCGCTGAACGATCCGGAAGACCAGGTGCTGTATTTCTCCAACGTCGCCGGACTTCTGCAGAGCGTGCAGTCGGTGCAGATCTCCCGGGGGGTCGGCGCGAGCAGCTTCGGGACGGCGTCGTACGCCGGTTCGCTGAACGTCCAGTCGCTCTCGCTCGCCACGGCACCGCGGGGTGGCGACGTGCAGCTCGTCGGTGGTTCCTACAACACGCAGGGCATCACGGCGCAGTACGCGACCGGGATCACGCCGGGCGGATTCGCGGCCTACGGGCGCGTGACCGCGCAGCGCACCGATGGGTATCGCCACCACTCGGGCAATGAGGCCAAGTCCACGTATCTGAGCGCCGGTTGGTTCGGCGACCGCGACGCCCTCAAGTTCTCCGGCTTCGCTGGGCTCTCCGGGACGCACATGGCCTACTACGCCTCGCCGGAGTCGGTCCTGCGGTCCGATCCGCAGGACAACCCGCTGAGCACGGCGGAGGGCGATCTCTTTCATCAGGAGATGGCGAGTCTCCAGTGGACACACGCCTTCACCGACGGCATTCGCACGACCCTCACGACGTACCGCAACTCGGCGGCGGGGGCGTACGACGTGAACTTCGGGTCCGGCCCCTACGCCAACTACGCGCTCGCGCACGTGTGGCTCGGCGCCATCGGCACCCTTCAGGTCGCGCGCGACGCGTGGACGCTGGACGCCGGTTTCCATGTCAGCGACTACCATCGGGAGCATGCACTCGCGATGCGCCCGACGCTGACGAGCCGTCTGTATGACAACGCCGGTTACAAGCAGGAGCAGAGTGCGTTCGGGAAAGTCGGCTACACCACCGGCGACTGGCGCTTTGCCGCCGACGTGCAGCTGCGGCGCGCCGCCTTCCAGTATCATCCGTCGGTGGGCGCCGGGATCTCCCCGTTCGGGACCGACTGGACGTTCCTCAACCCCAAGCTGTCGGTCGCCTATACGGTGCGCCCCGGGGTCGAGCTGTTCGGGAGCTGGGGCCGGACGGGACGTGAACCCGCGCGCGCTGATCTCTTTGCCGGAGCGGACGACATCGATGTCACCACGGTCGGGTCCGTGCTGCCGCTCACGCGCGTGCAACCCGAGGATCTCGACGACTTCGAGGGCGGGATCCGCTGGCGCACCGCCCGGGCCACACTCACCGCGAATCTGTTCGACATGGAGTTCCGCAACGAAGTGCTCGCGATCGGCACCATCAGTCTCACGGGGAATCCGCTTCGCAAGAATGTCGATCGCAGCTACCGTCGGGGCGTCGAGTTGGATGGCGCGTGGCAGCTCTCGGACCAGTGGTCCACCACGGCCAACCTGACCGTCATGACGGCTCGGATCGCGAGCTACCGGGACGATGCCGCCGCCAAGACGTACGTGAATGTCGCGCCAATCGCGACGCCGCCGGTGCTCTTCAACCATCGCCTGCAGTATCGGGCGTCGAGCAGCATGTCGTGGGACGTGGGGACGCGCTTCCAGGATCGTGGCCAGCTCGCGAATGATGGCAACGCCGCCATGGTCACGCCGGCGTTCTGGATGTTCGACACCGGCGTCAGCTGGCGCGTCGGCGCTGTCGACTGGCGTGGCGACATCCAGAACCTCGGCGACATCCGTGCCTACGGCAGCGGCTACGAGGAAAATGGCGGGCGCTCGTTCTTTCCGCTCGCGGGGCGTAGCTTTCTGGTGACCGCGCGCATCGCCTTCTGACGGCCAGCTCCGGCTCCGCGCGCGGCGAACCCTTTCTCCCTCGCGGATTGCCATCATGCGCGCTCGAGTTGCCCTTGTCCTGACCTCCGCGCTGCTCCCGGTCGCCCTCGTGGCGCAGGGGCAGCCGGATGTCACCGCTGCCTACTCCTCGACCGCCGACCGGATCATCACGGCGGCGGTTGCCGACAAGGGCGCCGCCTGGAACACGCTGGCACGCTTCACCGACTATACGGGGAATCGCCTCTCCGGGTCGGCGGCTCTGGAGCGCGGCATCGACTGGCTCGTGGCCGAAATGAAGAAGGACGGCCTCGACAACGTGCACACCGAGCCGGCACTCGTGCCCCACTGGGTGCGTGGCAAGGAGTCGGCGACGCTCCTGCAGCCCCGGGTCGCGAATCTGCCGATGTTGGGACTGGGCGGGTCGGTCGCCACCCCCAAAGGGGGGATCACGGCGCCGGTGATGGTCGTGGGGAGCTTCGAGGAGCTCACCGCCCGCGCGACGGAAGCGAAGGGGAAGATCGTGCTGTTCGACGTCCCCTTCACCAACTACGGCGCCACGGTGGCGTACCGGAGCGGCGGCGCATCGGCGGCGGCGAAGGTCGGCGCCCTGGCCGCGTTGGTCCGCTCGGTCACCCCGTATTCCATGCGGACCCCGCACACCGGCGCCATGAACTACGACACCACCGTCGCCAAGATTCCGACGGCGGCGATCACCGTGGAAGACGCGATGATGATCCATCGCATGGTCTCGCGTGGCGAGCCCGTGGTGGTGAAGCTCGAGATGGAGGCGCAAACGCTTCCCGATGTGATGTCGCGCAACGTGATGGCCGAGATTCGCGGGTCGGAGAAGCCGGACGAGATCATCGCGTTCGGCGGTCACATCGATTCGTGGGATGTGGGTCAGGGGGCTATGGACGACGGCGGCGGCGTGATCGTCGCGTGGGAGGCGCTCAAGCTCATGAAGAAGCTCGGGCTCACGCCGAAGCGCACGATCCGGGTGGTCGGGTGGACCAACGAGGAGAATGGGAGCCGCGGCGGTCGTGCCTACGCGGAAGCGCACAAGAGCGACGCGGCCAACCACGTGCTCATGATCGAGAGCGACGGCGGCGTGTTCCAGCCCACGCAACTCGGCTTCACCGGCTCCGAGTCCGGGCGCGCCATCATGCGGCAGATCGCGACACTCGTGAAGCGCGTGGGCCCCGTGGAGATCGGGGCGTCCGGCGGTGGTGCCGACATCGGCCCGATGATGCAGCTCGGCGTCCCCGGTGTGGGATTCGAGGTCGACGGGTCGCGCTACTTCTGGTTCCACCACACCGACGCCGACACCGTGGACAAGCTCGATCCGGCGGAGATGCAGCGCTGCGTGGCGATCATGGCGGTGCTGTCGTACATCGCGGCGGACCTGCCGACCAAAATCGGTCGCTGACGCGACTGATGGCCACGCCGCGCTCGCTCCAGCAGGAGATCGCGCAGTCGTCGCCCTTCCGCAGTTTGGCGGAGGAATCGACGCTCGGGATCGTCCGCACCGCGACGCTGATCCGCCGCGCCGTGGCCCGTGCGGTGAAAGGGTCCGGCGTGACGCTCGCGCAATACAACGTGTTGCGCATCCTGCGCGGCGCGGGGGCCCGGGGGTTGGCAACGCTCAGCATTCGTGATCGCATGGTGGACGAAGCCCCGGGGATCACGCGGCTGATCGACCGGCTCGAAGCGTCCGGGTTGGTGCGCCGCGAGCGCTCGGTGCCGGATCGCCGTCAGGTCACGTGCGTCATCACCGCGCATGGCCTCGACGTGCTACGCACGCTCGATGCGTTGGTCGAGGGCAGTCGTGCGTCCTGGACGGGCGGCGACGAGCTCACCCGTGAGGAACAGGAGCAACTCGTGCGACTCCTCGAGCGCGTCCGCGCTCGCCTCGACGAGGCGCTCCGTCAGGAGCGCTGACCCGCGCGCAGCGCCGCCTCGGCCACGACGGAGGCGGTGCCGGCCAGCAGCGCGGGGAAGAGCAACGTCATCGCCACGATCCCGACGCTCCCTACCGGGATGATGCCGCCGAGGACCTCCGCCACGCGCTCCACGGGCCCCCGCAGCGCCATCACCCCGAGGAGCAGGGCCCAGCTCAGCGCGGCGCTCGTGGCGACCGACAGATGATGCGCGCGCCCCCCTTGGGCGAGGAGCGCCCATCCCGTCGCAACCACCGGGACGGCCCACCACCCGGCGCTCAGGGTGCCCGCCGCCATCATGGCGGTGAGGATGACGAATCGCGTGGGGCGCATCTCAGCGTCCTCCCGGCGTCAGAGTGAGGGTCGAGCTCAGCGTGCCGCCGCGCAGTTCGGACGCCGTGTGCGGGAACCGCAAGGTGTCGAGCATCCCGCTCGCCCATTGCGGCAGGCGGTCCGCGTAGCGTCGGCTGACGGGGTTCCCGCTCTGGCCGCCGGGATACGTGCCCCACGCGCGCACCTCGGGACCGAGTTCGACCACCATGCGCCAACTCGCGCCGTGGGTACCGTCGCCCGCTGAGGGATTCAGCGTCCCTGGGCCGCCTTGGATCGGTATGCGGAGTCGGGAGAGCGCCGGAAGGCGCAGCAGGTGATGGATGTTGGCGAACCGGTTCCGATCCCACCGCCAGGCCGGGCCCGGCTTGCCCAGCGCTTTGACGACGCGCTCGTACGCGGCCGCGAGCGCGGCGCGGAGGATCATGTCACGGTCCTCCACGACGTTCGGGGTCGAGCGGTCATCCCACCAGGGATTCTTCGGGTCCTGCAGGAGTTCGGCGAGCAGCATCGAGTTCGGGGTCGCGACTCGACGCGGGCGGTCCTCGTTGGGGGCGCCGGGCACGGCGAGTTCGTCCCACGTGCGACGAGCGAGTTCGTCCAGCGCCGCCTCGAACAGCACGGCATGCTCGTTCTCCTTGCTGAAGGTCCGGTCCCAGTTCCGCAGTTCGCGGATCCCCTGCTCGAAGCTCGGGTTGGCGGGAGAGCCTGCGGCCGAGGCGAGGAAGGCATCGACAAACAGGGCCGTTTGTTCACTGCGCGCATCCGTCTGGAAGCGGCGCATGGCATCCGGCGTGACGGCGGAGTCGGCGCGGAGCAGGGCATTGATCCGCATCGCGCGCCATGGGGCAGGCCAATCCCATCCGAAGTAACGGCCATCGACTTTGGGATCCTTGGGCTGCTGATTGGCACTCGCGATGTAACCCTGAGCCGGATCCACGGTTTGCGGGTAATCCGCGATGTTCCACCATCCCTGCCAGTCGTTGGCGCTGCGTGATCCGTCCACGAGTTCGTTGCCGAGTGCGGCCGTCGCCGGGCGCACCGGGTATTTCGCGGTCGAGCGCAGAGCGATGTGTCCTGCGCGATCCGCCGCCAGGAAGTTCTGCGCCGGTCCTTGGTAGCCTTCGATCCCCTGCATCAGGGTGGCGACGCTCGTCGACTGATTCGCCTGGCGGAAGGCGTCGAGCGTGTTGCCGATGGATGTGTCGAGAATCGTCCACCGGCGTGAGATCCAGCGCCCCCCCGAGTGCACCATCGGTCCGCGGTGCGTGTGATAGATGGTATCCGTAGCCAGCACTTCGCCCTGCTGCCCGCGCACGGTCTCGAC
This sequence comes from uncultured bacterium, assembly GCA_963978095.1. Classification (GTDB taxonomy): domain Bacteria; phylum Gemmatimonadota; class Gemmatimonadetes; order Gemmatimonadales; family Gemmatimonadaceae; genus Fen-1231. The sequence goes on from CAXBQP010000058.1 coordinate 8,326, forward strand.
GCGCACCAACAGCGGCTTCCACGCGCCATCGAGTTTGTAGGTGGTGGGGTGTGCCGGATTGTCGACCGTCTCTTCGTAGTAATCGGCGACGTCGGCGCCGGTGTTGGTCTCCGTCCAGGCCACGTTCCGGTTGAAGCCGATCGGGACGAGTGGAGACCCGATGAAGGTCACGCCGTACACGTCGAGGGAATCCGGCACCACGAGGTGTGCCTCGTACCAAATGGAGGGGAGTGAAAGCGCCAGGTGCGGGTCGCCGGCGAGCAGCGCATGACCGGCCGCGGTCCGCGACGGCGCCACCGCCCAGTTGTTGCTCCCCACGGCGATCTCGCCCGCCGCGCGCGGCAGTCCCGCGAACTGCGCGATGGCGCGGTCGAGCGTCAGCGCCTGCGCCAGTTTTTCGGCGTTCGCAGGCTGCGGCGCCGGGATCCGCTGCCAATCAGCGCGCGCCGCGTGCTGGCCGTTCGGCTGGATCGGCTCCTGCAGGGGGGCATTTGCCGGAAAGAGGGCGGACGCGGCGGGTTTTCCGATGACCGCCTCCACCTGCGCGCGGCGCAGCTCGCCATCGGAGTACGCGAGCGTGAGGCCCATTCGCGCGTTGAGGTAAGCGGTGTAGACCGGTTTCCAGGGCTGCGGCGTTGCGCCGAGCAATCGGTATTCGAGCGGGAGATCCCCCGGGGACATCTGCGCGATGTACGCGTTCACGCCGTCGGCGTACGCCTGGATCGCGCGTGCGGCCGGCGACTGGGGATCGAGCGCCGCGAATGTCTGGTCGGCGCCCCAGGCGAGTCCCATGGCGCGCGCTTCGCGGTCGAGTTCCTTGGTGCGTGCGCCCGTCAACTCCGCCAGCGTGCCGGCGACGGCGCGCGCTTGCAGCTCCATCTGGAAGAGCCGGTCGCGCGCGTGCACCCAGCCGAGGGCGCGATACGCGTCGAGGACGTTCGGGGCGAAGATATGCGGGACGCCGCGGTCATCGAAGCGCACGTCCACCGGGGTGCCCAGCCCGGGGATCGGGTGTGATTCCGATGGCGGAAGCTCCGCCCGGGCCGCGAGCGCCCACGCGCCATGGACAGGATCCAACAGGCGTCCGAGCGGCGGTACCGGACCCGTGGCGCGCGCCCCAACCCAGAGCAGTCCGACAAGGAGGGCACCGGCAACGAGCGTCGCGAGGGTCGCGGTGGTGGTGGATCCGCGGCGAGTCATGGGAGAGGGCTCCATGGGGTCAGCGCGCATTCCGTGCGGCGGTGGAGGGGCATGGATTCACCGGTAGCCATTCGGGGCGGGGGGCGGAAGATTGCGTGGTAAGGTACCGCGCATCTCGCTTCATAAAGTACGACGACTCGTGGGCTTCGCGAGGGGGGGCTTGGGGAACTGCTCTCTTGACATGATTAGGACTGAAGCCGAGCGGTAAGTTGTTCAAAATCCACGGGTTCCGCGAGTCGGCCGCCGTTGTCTGGTGACTACGGGATTCTACGCATTGCGCTCGGGACGACTTGGTCTTACAATAGCGATGTTATCGGTACCATTTCGTTACTCCCCCCCATACTCACCGCACGGTCAGTGTGCAGCGCGCGCGTGGATTCCCCACGTCCGCTCACCGTGCCCAGCAGGGAGTCAGTGCATGGATGTCAGAGCGAGTTGGAGCCGCATGCGCGCGATGGTGACGACGGTGGTGGCCCTCGCGGCCACGGCGTCGATCGCGTTCGCGCAAGGCGGCACGGGTACGATCACCGGCCGCGTGCAGGACAGCGTGACGAAGGCCCCGATTGGCGATGCACGGGTCGTCGTGATCTCGGCGTCGAACGCCTATGCCAGCACGAACGCCGAGGGCCGCTACACCCTCAAGGTGCCGGCGGGCAAGTCGGACCTGCGCGTGTTGCGCGTGGGCTACGGCGAGCAGAAGTTCTCGGTGACGGTCGCGGCGGGCCAGACGGTGACCCGCGATATCTCCCTCACGGAGTCGGTGGTGAAGCTGCAGCAAGTCGTGACGACCGCGACCGGTGAGCAGCGCCGCGTGGAGCTCGGCAACGCGGTCGCGACGCTCGACGTGGCGGCGCGTGTGGCCGAAGCCCCGGTGAAGAACATCGGCGACCTCCTGGCGGCCAAGAACCCCGGCGTCCAGGTGCTTCCGGCGAACATGACCGGCGGCGGCAGCCGTGTGCGTATCCGCGGCACCAACTCGTTCACGCTCAGCAACGACCCGATCTATGTGATCGACGGCGTGCGCATGACGTCGGGCAACGGCGCCGCGATCGGCGTCGGCGGCACGACGCAGAATCGTGCCAACGACCTGAGCCCGGAAGAAATCGAGAACATCGAAATCGTGAAGGGCCCCTCGGCCGCCACGCTCTACGGCACCGACGCGTCCAACGGTGTGATCGTGATCACCACCAAGCGTGGCCGCGCGGGTTCGGCGCGTTGGACGGTGTTCGCGGAGCACGGCCAGATCCGTGACCGCAACGACTATCCGAGCACCTACGCGATCTTCGGCAAGCTCACCGGCGCCACGACGGAAACCAAGTGCAAGCTCACGCAGCTCGCGCTCGGCACCTGCACCGTGGACAGCACCACGAGCCTCAACCTGTTCAGCAACCAGGATCTCACCCCGCTCAAGCTCGGCGCCCGCGACAACTACGGTGCGCAGCTCTCGGGTGGTACGGAATCGGTCCGGTACTTCATGAGCTTCGGTGTCCAGAAGGAAACCGGTCCGTTCGGCACGCCGGCGTTCGACCAGCGCCGTCTGGACTCGCTCAAGATCCTCAACAAGGGCGAGTGGATCCGCCCGAACGCGCTCGGTCAGGCATCGTTCCGCGCGAACGTCAACGCGGCCGTGACGCCGAAGCTCGATCTGTCCGCCTCGCTCGGCTTCACGCGCAATGATACGCGCTTGCCGCAGGTCGACAACAACGTCAACAGCATCTGGTACAACGGCATGACGGGCCCGGGCTTCACGGGCGTGCTGCCGGGTGTGGTCACGAACGTGGGGTCGACCGGCACCGCGCTGAATGGGTGGGCGGGGTACACCCCGGGCGAAACGTTCCAGCAGGTCACGACGCAGAACGTCCAGCGCTTCATCGGCAGCTTCCAGGCCAACTGGCGTCCGCTCGATTGGTTCCAGGGGCGCAGCGATCTCGGTTACGATCTGACCGACCGTATCGACTTCAACATCTGCATGTTCGCCACCTGCAACAACTTCGGCACCAACCGCCTCGGCTTCGCGACCGATGCGCGCACGAACATCCGCAACTTCACCTGGAACACGAGCGGGACGATCAACGTCAACCCGCGTCCGTGGCTGAACAGCAAGACCACGTTCGGCATCCAGTACGTGAACTTCCTGAGCCAGCGCGTCACGGCGCGCGGCGCGACGCTGCCCCCGGGCGCGCAGACGCCGGCCGATGGCACCACGCCGTCGATCACCAACTCGACCGTGCCGCAGAACACGCTTGGCGCTTTCATTGAAGAGTCGGCGGCCATCAACGATCGCCTCTGGCTGACCGCGGCGATTCGTACTGACCAGAACAGCGCCTTCGGTACGAATTTCCAGCGCGTGTATTATCCGAAGTTCTCCGTCTCGTGGGTGATGACCGACGAGCGGTGGTTCCCGAAGTATCGCTTCCTCGACGAGCTCCGCTTCCGTTCGGCGTTCGGCTCCTCGGGTGCCCAGCCGGGTCCGACGGACGCACTGCGCACCTTCGGCACGGCGACGACGTCGATCGCCGGCACCGATATCGCCGGCCTCCGCTCCAGCCTTCCGGGCAACGCGGACATCCGCCCCGAGCGGACGACGGAGTTCGAAGCGGGCTTCGACATCAAGATGCTGAAGCAGCGCTTGAACCTCGAGCTCACGTACTACAACAAGCGCACGCAGGACGCGCTCTTTAACCTGACGATCGCGCCGTCGGCCGGTACGGCGGCGTCGGCGGTCCGCTCCAACCTCGGCGGTGTGCAGAACACCGGCGTCGAAGCGCTCATCAATGCGCAGGTCTTTGACTCGCGCGTCGTCAGCGTGGACATGACCTTCAGCGCCACGCACAACAGCAACAAGCTCATCTCGCTCGGCTTCGATCCGGGCGGGCGTCCGATCCCGATCGTCGGCCTGAACACGACGGTGCAGCAGGTGCCGGGCTATCCGCTCAACGGGTACTGGGGCCGCCCGTACACCTACGCCGACGCGGACGGGAACAAGTACCTGTCGCCGGCCGAAGTCACGGTCGACACCATCTGGCGTTTCCGCGGCTATTCGCAGCCGCGTGACGAGTTCGCCCTCACGACGGGCATCGATCTCTTCCGCCGTCGCGTGCGCTTCAACATCCTCGTCGACGGCAAGGGCGGGTCGAATCTCTTCAACAACGAGACCGGCTTCCTCTGCCCGAACACGGCGTCCTGCGCGTTCAACGCGAACACGAACGCCTCGCTCGGTGATCAGGCGCGCGCCGTCGCCACGACGGACAAGGGAACGCTCAACACCGCGTGGGGCTTCATCGAGCCGTTGCAGTTCTGGCGCCTCCGTGAGCTCGGCATGACGTACAACTTCGAGGAGAAGATGGCGTCGAAGCTGTTCGGCGGCGCGCGTGGCGCCTCGATCAACCTGGCGGTGCGCAACGTGAAGGTCTGGACGGGCTACACCGCCGTGGATCCGGAAGCGAACTACGGTGAGAGCAACACGCAGTCGACGTTGCTCACGGCGGGTCCGCCGACGTATTTCCAGTTCCGCATCAACATCAACTACTAACCCAGGACCGACTCTCATGACGACCATCAGCAAGCGCGCCGTGCGCGCGACCTGGGCCGCTATGGCTCTCGCGCTTGGGGCCTGCGACTCGACACAGAAGCAGCTGCTCAATGTCACGCTGCCCGACATCATCCCGTCGACGGTCAGCTCCGTCGAACAGGCCGAGGCGCTGCGCATCGGCGCGCTCAGCCGCGTGCGCAACATCACGGCGGGTGGTGAGGGGGCGTGGATGCTCGGCGGACTCCTGACCGACGAATGGAAGTCCAGCGACACCTTCTCCCAGCGCAACGAGACCGACCAGCGCTCGGTGCAGGAAAGCAACGCGAACGTGCAGTCGATGCTCCGCGAGATCTATCGTGTGCGCAACAGCTCGCAGGAAGCGCTGATCGCGCTCGCCGCCTATCCGCCGGTGAGCACGCAGCAGTACAAGATCGGCACCATGTACCTCGCCGAGGCGATCGCGGAGATCGAACTCGCCGAGACCTTCTGCAACGGCATCCCGCTGTCGGATGCCGCGCACGGAGCGATCGTGTACGGCCAGCCGTCGAGCAACACCGACCTGTACAACCTGGCCAAGGCGCACCTCGACACGGCGATCGCCAATGCGTTGCCGGCGACGGACGCGAACGCGGTTTCGCTCAAGACCACGTCGCAGATCCTGCAGGCGCGCGTGTTGGTCAACCTCGGTCAGCACGCGACCGCGGCGACGTTGGTGTCGACCGTGGCCGACGCGTACTCCGACCAGGTCATGACGTACTCGCTGACCTCCGGCGACAACCAGATCTGGGCGCTGAACACCAGTGCCAAGCGCTGGACCGTTGGTGACAGCATGGACGCCAGCGGCGTGATCGGCAACGCGATTCCGTTTGCGTCGTCCGGCGACCCGCGTCTGAAGATCACCGGCTCGACGCTCGGGACGAGCGCTGCCGGCAAGGGGTTCGACGGCTCGACCAACTTCATCACCAACAATCTGTGGGCGCGCAGCGACGCGGCGATCATCGCCTCGGGACTCGACGCCCGCTTGATCCAAGCGGAAGCGAAGTTGAAGGCCGCGGACTATCCGGGGATGATGACGATCCTCAACGCGCTGCGGACGGCACCGCCGAAGCTGACGGCGACGAACGTGACGACCGCGTTCACTCCGCCCGCGATGGCGGCGATCGCCACCACGCCGACGACGGCCACGGATGCTGCCAAGCTGTTCTTCCGTGAGAAGGCGTTCTGGACGTTCGGCCGCGGCCAGCGCTTGGGCGACCTTCGCCGCATGATCCGTCAGTACGGCTTCACTCAGGACCAGGTGTTCCCGACGGGCACCTTCTTCAAGGGTGGGACGTACGGTACGGACGTGAACTTCCCGATCACGACGGACGAGTACAACAACCCGAACTACAAGGGTTGCACCGACCGCAAGGCGTAATCGGCGGTTCGGCATCATGACGATGGGCCCGGGTCGCGGTTGCGATCCGGGCCCATCGCCTTTTATTCAGGGATATGCGAACACTGCGTTGTGTGATTGGCGGGGTGACCTTGCTGGGGAGTGTGGGCGTTGGGGCGCAGCGGCCCGCAGCCCGTCCGGCGGCGAACACCGCGAATATCCCCCAGCCCCCGCGCGCGGAGCTGGTCCTACTCGGGACCGGAATGCCACGGCCGAATCCGGACGCCTCGGCGCCGGCCACGGCGGTGGTCGTGGGCGAACGCCTTTTTCTGTTCGACGCCGGGGCCGGCGTCATGCGGCAACTCGCGGCTGCCCGACTGCCGATCACAGGGGCGACGGCGCTCTTTCTCACCCACCTGCACTCCGATCACACGCTCGGATTGCCCGACCTGATCTTCACCAGCTGGGTGATGGGGCGTCAACGGCCCATGGCGGTCTATGGACCGCAGGGGACGCGCACCATGACCGACCACATCACCGCCGCGTGGGGGGAGGATATCGCGATCCGCACCGAGGGGCTGGAGCGGGAGGTCGCGGGAGGGTGGAAGGTGGATATCCGAGAGATCGCGGCCGGCATAGTGTACGATAGTGGCGGCGTGCGGGTGACCGCCATTCGCGTCGATCACGGCGACTGGAAGGAGGCCTATGGCTACCGAATCGACGCCGGCGGGCGCAGTTTCGTGATCTCCGGGGATACGCGCCCCAGCGCCGCGTTGCAGGCCGCCGCCCGCGGGGCGGACATCCTGGTGCACGAAGCGTATCCCGAGCGTCGGCTCGCCCCAGAGAACCGTCCCGGGGGGGAGAATTGGCCCGCCTACATGCGGGCCTTCCACACCTCGGATGTCGAGGTCGGGGCGCTCGCGGCGGCCGCCGGGGTCAAGCAGGTCGTGCTCCAGCATCTGGTCCGGATGAACGGGACCGATGCCGAGCTCGTGGCCGGCGTGCGGCGGGGGGGCTACACCGGCCCGGTGGCGATCGGCAAGGACCTCCAGCGCTTCTAGCCCCAGCAGGCGCGGTGCCGGCCGCGTAATTTGGGGAACGCACACCCCCACCGGAGCACTGGATGCGTCTCTCTCGTTTTGCTCGCGCCGTCGCCGTTGCGCTCGTCGCCCCCTCACACTCCCTGCTGGCGCAGGGCCCCGCCGACGCCGCCAAAGCCGCCAGCTCTGGCAGCGCTGCTTCGGCTCCCACCTTTGACGACAAGCTTTTCGGCGCGCTCAAGTATCGCATGATCGGCCCCGCCCGCGGCGGCCGCGTCACGACGATCACCGGCGTTCCGTCGCAGCCGACCACGTTCTACTTCGGGAGTACCGGCGGCGGGGTCTGGAAGACAACCGATGCGGGCGCGAACTGGACCAACATCAGCGACGGGCAGATTCCCCTGGGCTCGATGGGCGCCATCGAAGTCTCGCTCTCGAATCCGAGCGTGATCTACGCGGGTACCGGCAGCTCCAAGATCCGCAGCAACGTCTCGACCGGGCGCGGGATGTACAAGAGCACGGACGCCGGCAAGAGCTGGAAGTTCTCGGGGCTCCGTGATGTCGGCCAGATCAGCACCATCCGCGTGCATCCGACCAATCCGGACATCGCCTGGGTGGCGGCGCTCGGGAACGCCTTCGTACCGAATGTCGACCGCGGCATCTTCAAGACCACCGACGGCGGCAAGACGTGGCGGAAGGTGCTCTACGTGAGCGACAGCACCGGTGCGGCGGATGTCGAGCTGCAGCCGGGAAATCCCAACGTCCTCTTTGCCTCGATGTGGCACGGACAGCGCAAGCCGTGGACGATCGTCTCGGGCGCACGCGAAGGCGGCATCTACAAGAGCACCGACGGCGGCGAGCACTGGACGAAGCTCGGCGGCGGGCTCCCCACCGAGTTGTTCGGCCGCAGCAACGTCGCCATCAGCGCGGCCGACCCGAAGCGCGTCTACGCGCTCATCGAGGCCAAGCCCGGCGGCGGTGTGTACCGCTCCGACGACGAGGGCACGACCTGGAAGCTCGTGAACGGCGCGCAGACGCTCTGGACGCGTCCCTTCTACTACACGACGCTCGGCGTCGATCCGACCAACGCGGATATCGTCTACGTCGGCAACGAAGGGTGGTTCAAGAGCACCGACGGCTTCAAGACCTTCCAGACGGCGCGGGTGCCGCATGGCGACAACCACGACGTGTGGATCAACCCGACGAATCCGAAGATCATGATCCAGTCGAACGACGGCGGCGCCAACGTCTCGCTCGACGGTGGCACCAGCTGGAGTTCGCAGTACAATCAGCCCACTGCGGAGATCTACCAGGTGGCGCTGGACAACCAGTTCCCGTACCGCGTGTACGGGGCGCAGCAGGACAACACGACCGTCATCGTCCCCTCGCTCCCGCTCGGCACGGGGATGCCCGACGAGTGGCGCACCGGACCGGGGTGCGAAACGGGGCCGATCATCCCGAACCGCGTGAACCCGACCATCGTATACGGGTCGTGCAAGGGACAGTTCAGCCGGATGAACATCATCTCGGGCGATGAGAAGCAGTACTGGGTGGGCGCGCAGTCGCTCTACGGCAATGGCGGCGCCGACCTGATCTTCCGCT
>CAXBQP010000059.1:0-16182 GCA_963978095.1 uncultured bacterium
GGCACCGAACCCGCCACCGCGGAGACCGCGCGCCTTGCGCGGGAGATCGCCGGACCGGCGTGGCGCATGGACGGCGCGCGGATCGTGGCGTTGACCACGCATCGCGTGGACCTCAACTCGCTGGGCAAGGGATTCATCATCGACCGCGTGGTGCAGGCGGTCCGCGACAGCGTGCCCGAGCTGCGCGGCGCACTGATCAACATCGGGGGCGATGTCCACGTGTGGGGAACCCCTGCAACCGGCGGCAGCTGGACGGTCGCCGTTGCCGATCCCGCGCACCATGCCGACAACGCCGCTCCTCTCACCCGGCTGGCCCTCGCGGGCGGCGCGGTGTCGAGCAGCGGGGACTACGAGCGCGGCTTCACGATCGGCGCGCGGCACTACTCGCACATCTTCGATCCTCGGACCGGTCGTCCGGTCGATCACGTGACCGGCGTGACGGTCGTGGCCCCCGAGAACGCCACCGCCAACGCGCTCGCCACGACCCTCTCGGTGCTGTCACCGGAGGAGGGGCTCGCGCTCGCCGAGGCGACGCCAGGGGTCGAAGCGATGCTCGTGACCGCCGATGGGACGGTGCGCCGGACCCCGGGCTTTGCGCGCCTCGAGCGCCGGTCGTCGGAGCGCCTCGCCGCCGTGGCCCCCGCGATCACCGCCAAGCTGGCGATCGATGTGACGCCGACCGTGGCGAATCGCCATCAGCCGTTCGTCGCCGTCTGGATCACGGATACCACGGGCAAGCATGTGCGGACGCTCGCCTTCTGGGGCGACAAGCCCAAGTATCTGCATGAGATGTCCAAGTGGTGGGCGCTCAACAAGGGCGATCAGCCGCTGATCGATGCCATAACCCGCGCCACACGCCCGGTCGGCAAGTATGCGCTTGAGTGGGACGGGCTCGATCAGAAGGGGGCGGCCGCTCCGGCGGGGCCGTACATGTTCTGGCTCGAGGTCGCGTTCGAAGATGGAGCGCACAGCGCCAAGAGCGTGACCGTGGCCTGCGGCAAGGGGCCCGCAACGGCGGCGATTCCCACGGCGTCGGCCTTCACGGGCGCCGAGGTCAGCTGCGACGCCAGCAAGAAATAGCGATGGCGCACACGTACGCACGGTTCGCCGGCGTCGTGAGGACGATCCATATCTACCTCACGATGTTCGCGTTCCTCCTCATGATGTTCTTCGCCGTCACGGGCGTTGTGCTCAATCACGAGGATTGGATCGCCGGACAGACCGTCACGCGCGACACGACCGCCCTGCTGCCCGTCGCCCTGCTCGCCGGCCCATCGGGCCCCGACAAGTTGATGGTCGTCGAGAAACTCCGTTCGGATTTCGGGGCGATCGGCGCGGTGTCGACCTTCGACGTCGAGGACGCGAGCCTGCACATCGAGCTCAAGGGTCCGGGGCGACATACCGAAGCGGACATCGATCGCAAGAGCGGGAAGCTCACGCTCAAGGTGGAACGGCGCGGCCTCCTGATGCGACTCGATGACCTGCATCGTGGCAAGGACACCGGCGTCCCCTGGCGCTGGATGCTCGATCTCTCGGCGATCCTCCTCTTCTTCGGATCGCTGTCCGGGATCCTGATCTGGTGGGCGCTGCCGCGCCGCCGCCAATGGGGGGTGGCGGCGCTCGTCGGCGGGACGGTGATCGTCGCCGCGGTCTACTGGCTGGTGCCGTAGCCCGGCGTCGCTAGGGCTTGCAGGTCGCCTTGGGATCCGGCGCTGGCGTGTCGGCGCTCAGGCGATGATCCAGGTTGGCGAGCGTCAGCGTCGTGGACGCGGCGAGCTTCACGATGCGCGCCATGTGCGCATAGCGTACGTACTGCGGTTCGTCGGTGACTTCACGGAAGTCGGCATGATATCCGGTGGTGAAGAACGTCACCGGAATCCCGTACCGCGCGTACGACGCCTGATCGTTGCGGCAGAACAACCCTTCGGGGTGTCCGGCGGCATCGGCGGCGTAGTCGAGAGTGAGGCCGAGCTTCGCATCGGCATTGGCGCGTTCGATCAACGGCGTGAGTTCGTTCGAACGACGGCGTGACCCGATGACCTCGACGAAATCAGGCGTGCCGTAGCGCGGCTCCTCGTCGGTCATCGTGATGCCGACTTCATCCGTCTTCTCGCCACGGCCGATCATGTCGAGCGTGATCTGTGCGGCGATCGAATCGCGTGGCACGGTCGGATGCTCCAGGAACCAACTCGACCCGGACAGCGCCGGTGCCGACTCCGTGTTGGTGTGCCACACGAACAGCACCGAGCGCTTCGGCTTGGCAGCGGTGCCACGGACGAACGATTCCGCGATCTCCAGCAGCGCCACGGACCCCGAGCCGCCATCGTCGGCACCGTTGTTCACCGAGTCGCGACGGATGGGCCGCAACGCATGGAGGCTGTCGGTGATCACCTTGATCCGATCGTACTCGTCGTCTTCCGTCGTTTGCCGCCGACTCGCCGCCCCCTCCGCGCCGGAGCGCGCGCCCAGGTGCGCCGCCCGCACCGAATCATGATCCACCGCCGCGCGCGCCAGACCGATGTGGTCCGCATGCGCGCCAAGGGCGATGTACTGGCCGCGGAGCGTCGGGTCGGCACCGGGGAGTCGCGCCAGCACATTGCGGTCGATGCGTGGCGTGTCGACGAACCGCAGCGCGAGCGTGAAGGGCTTGCTCGGGGTTCCGGCGGCGACCCCATCGAGCGGGCCGCCGAAGAGCGTCTGAGCGGCAGCGGGTGTCAGCGTGAGTGCGAGCGGCGCGCTCTCGTTCACCAACAGCAACGTCGTGGTGGGATTCAACGCGGTCCGGACGCTGGTCGCCGAGAGTGCGGGAGTGGTGGAGATCGAGGCACGGTTGCGAATGCCGTTGTACCACGCGACCCATGCTTTCCCCTTCGCCGTCTTCTGTATGGCGCTCCCGTCCGTCCCCTGCGCGATTGGGCGGAACAGCACGAGGGTGCCGGACGCCGGCACGCTGAACAGCGTGATCGTGGTATCGAGGAGGGCTCCTCCGTACACGAGTTGCCAGCCGGTCCCGTCGCCGGCGCGTGTGGCCGTCGTGCTGACGAGATAGTCGGTGCCGGCACGCAACGTCGTGGCGCCGACCGTGATGGTGCCGGTGGTGTCGAGCGCACGCGAAATCAGTGGCAGATTCTGGAAGTACGTGCCCTGCTCGCCGGCGGGCTCGAGCCCGAGCCGCTTCGCTTCGGCCGCGAGATAGGCGGTCGCACGCTCATGATCGCTCGTGCCGATCCTGCGGCCACCCATGGAGTCGTCCGCGAACTTGTACAGGCGCGTCATCAGGTCGCATGCCGTGATCGCGGCCGTCGTTGGCGGGCCCGAGAAGCGCAGTGGGAGCGGGCCCGACGGTGCGGGACAGGAGGCGGTGGCGGTTTGTGCCTCGAGGCGCGGGCTACTCAGCGCCCACAAGAAGGCGGACACGACGGCGAGCGGCACTCGGCGATTGGTCATGGCCGGAAAGATAGCAAGTTGCGATGCGTGGTGCCGTCAGCCCGCGCACGGGGTGGCTACCTTTCTCCGATGCTGTCCGCCCCATTCGCGTTCCGGATCGATGCCACCGCTGGTGCCGCCCGCGCCGCCGAGTTCGCGACGCCGCACGGATCGGTGGCGACCCCCGCGTTCATGCCCGTCGGGACGCACGGGGCCATTCGCGGCCTCACGACCTCCGAGGTCGCGGCAATGGGCGCGCGCCTGGTGCTGTCGAATGCGTACCATCTGTATCTGCGTCCCGGGGATGCGGTCGTCCGCGCCTTGGGTGGCGTGCATGCCTTTGCCCGCTGGGACGGCCCGATGCTCACCGACTCCGGCGGCTTTCAGGTGTTCTCGCTCGCGCGGTATCGCGAGGTGAGCGAGGCAGGGGTGACCTTCAAGAGCAAGCTCGACGGGGCGTTGCATGCCTACACGCCAGAACGTGTGATCCAGGTGCAACGCAATCTTGGCGCCGATGTGATCATGCAACTCGACGAACTGATCGCAGGCGGCAGTGAGATGTCGCCGGCGCGTGCCGCCATGGAGCGGAGCTTGCGGTGGCTGGAGCGGTGCACCCTGGAGTTCGACCGGATCACGCGCGAGGGGCGCGCACCGCTCGACGCCATCCCCGTGCCTCCCGGCACGCCGCCGCTCAGCGCCACCGATGCCGACGAATGTCGCGCGCCGGCGCAGGCGTTGTTCCCGATCGTGCAGGGCGGCGTGCACCCCGTGTTGCGGCGCGCGTCGATGCAGGGGATTCTCTCGCTGCGCGATTGGGTCGGCGTTGCCGTCGGAGGACTCTCCACCGGCGAACCCAAGCCGCAGATGCATGCCACCCTCGAGCTCTGCGACGCGGGACTCCCGCGTGACCGCCCGCGATATCTCATGGGCGTCGGATTCCCCGATGATCTCGTGGAGGCGGTGCGCCGGGGGATTGATCTCTTCGATTGCGTGGCGCCCACGCGGATGGGGCGTCACGGGACCGCGTTCACCCCGCAGGGGTCCGTGCAGCTCCTCAAGGGGACGCATCGGCTCGACCGGTCGCCGCTGGTCGCGGGATGCCCGTGTTCCGCCTGCACGCACTACGACCGCGCGTATCTCCGGCATCTCTTCGCCGCCGATGAGCCGCTGGGGCCGCGCCTCATCGCCCTGCACAACCTCACGATGCTCACCGAGTTGATGCGCAGCGCGCGGGCGGCGATCAGTGCCGGAGATTTCACCGCGTGGAGCGAGGCATGGTTGCAGGAATACCGCGCGGGGCACGCGGCCGACGGCTCAGCGGACTGACAACCACTTCGCCATCGTCACGAACAGATGGTCCGGGTCGATCGGCTTGGTCTCGAAGTCGTCCATGCCGGCGTCGATGCAACGCCGACGATCCTCGGCCATCGCGTTGGCCGTCATCGCGATGATCCGTTGTGATGCGAGCGCCGGTGTTTCCCGGATCCGGCGCGTGGCTTCGTAGCCATCCATCTCGGGCATCTGCACGTCCATCAGGATGATGTCGTAGCTCCCCTGTCCGAGGGCGGTCAGCACCTCGCGGCCATTGGCACAGAGCGTGACCTGCGCCCCGCACCCGGCCAGCACGTCCTCGATCACGATCTGGTTGAACTCGTTGTCCTCCGCCACGAGGATCCGCGCGCCCTTCAGCCGTGCACGCGCCGTGGCCACCGCAGCGAGTCCCTCCGTTTCGTCGGTCGCCGGCATGGTGTGCTCCGCGATGCGCGTGAAGGGGATCGTGAACGAAAAACAACTCCCGGCGTCCACCGTGCTCTCCGCCCAGATGCGTCCGCCCATCAACTCCACCAACTGCTTGCTGATGGCGAGTCCGAGTCCACTCCCGCCGTACTTGCGCGTGCTCGACGCGTCGGCCTGGGTGAACGGGGTGAAGATGCGACTGAGCTGATCGGCCGTCATGCCGATTCCCGTATCGCGGATGCGGAACTCCAGCTCGACCGAGTCCGCATCGGCGCGCGTGCGCTCAACCTCCACGCGCACGCTCCCGCTCGCGGTGAACTTGACCGCGTTCCCCGCCAGGTTGATCAGCACCTGCCCCAGTCGGATGGCGTCACCGCGCACGAAGGGCGGGACATCGTCCGCGACATGCGTCTCGAACCGCAGGAGTTTCTCCCGCGCCGCGTGTCCGCAGATGCTGTCGATCTGCTCCAGGCTCGCCTGGAGTCCGAACGGCTCCGATTCGAGCTGCACCTTGCCGGCATCGATCTTGGAGAAATCCAGGATGTCGTTGATCACCGTGAGCAGCGCGCGCGCGGACTGGTTCACGTTGGTGATGTACGATCGTTGTTTCTCCCCGAGTTCCTGCTGCAGACACAGGTACGACATCCCGATGATCGAGTTCATCGGCGTGCGGATCTCGTGACTCATGTTGGCGAGGAACTGACTCTTGGCGCGGTTGGCCTGGTCGGCGAACTGCACCGCCATCTTCATCTCGCTGACCATCCGTTCGGCGGCTTGATGCTTGCGCCGTTCGGTCAGATCGCGGACCGACACGATCTCCGACGTCGTCTGCACGCCGATGGAGCCTGAAATGGTGAACTCGGCGTCGAACCGCGTGCCGTCGAGACGACGCGCGATGCCTTCGAAGACCTGTCCCTCGGTGTCGATGCGGTTCTTCTTCAGCAGCGTCGGGCCGTCGTCCAGCAGGGCCCCGAGCGGACTGCCGACGACCTTGCCGAAGAGCGTGTTGGCGCGGGCGTTGGCGCTCGACACGAAGCCGTAGGGATCCACCACGAGCAGGGCATCCGGACTCGAGTCGAAGAGCGCGCGCAGGGCACGCTGGGTGCGCGCTTGCGTGATGAAGGCACCGAAGAGTTGCGCGACCTGCTCAAGGAGCGTCGGCAGTTGCTCGTAGCCCGGGTAGGTGTGCGACCCTCCGAACTCGATCACCGCCAGGACCCCTTCGCTCCCGATCACCGGCACGGCGCACAGGGTGCGGATCCGGGTCTTTCGCGCCGCTTCCGAACGGCGCGAAAATCGACCGTCGAGGCCTTGCGTGAGGAAGTCGGTCTTCTGGCACGGCGCCCCGGTCCCCCAGGCCACCCCGGGCGCGCCGACGCCGTACGTCCAATCGGTGCCGGCGGTGAAGCTCAGCGAGGCTGTCACTTCCATCCAGTCGCGGCAGGACGGATCGGCGATGGCGCCGGTCACATAACGCAGCGTGGGTTGTTCCGGTTCGACCGTCCACACCGAGACGGCGCGGATGTCGTAGGCGCGTACCAACTCCTGCGCGACGACCTCGGCGGCCTGCTCGATCGACCGTGACGCGAGGAGTTGATCGCCGATGCGACGCGTGACCTCCGCATGGCTGACTTCGATGCGGTGTTCGGTGATGTCGGTGAGGATGCTGATGTAGCCCGTCAGTTCCCCCGCGGCATCGCGCGTCGGTTCACCCTCGACCAAGGCCCAGTACTGCGCGCCCGACTTGCGGTAATGAAGAATCTCGAGGGTGAAGGGCACCCCCGCGATCGTGGCGCGTTCCATCTCCGCGGCCGTGTCCGGGTCGGTGTCGGGACCGTGGAGCACCTCGTGCAGGGGAAGACCTTGCACTTCGCGCAGCGCATACCCCGTGTGGGACGAGAAGACCGGGTTCACCCATTCCGTGCGACGATCCCGGTCCGTCACGACCACGAGACTGCGACTCCGCGTCGCGACCGCCTCGAAGACTTCGAGCTGGCGCGTCGCGCTGATCCGCGGTGCGGCAGCGATCGGAGGGGAATCTTTCACGACGAACACGGAGCGAGATCAGCGCGCGCGGGCGTCAGGCGCGAGCGAGTAGGTTCCCTCGAGCACGGCACGGTCCAGGATGTGCCCCGCAATCGCCTGCCGGACCGTGCGGCCGTCCGCCGTGCCGTCGACCGGACAACGGGCGACGTCGAGAGCGTACAGCGTGAAGATGTACCGGTGGATGACCGTGTCGTTGAATGGCGGGCAGGGTCCGTCGTATCCGAAATACGTGCCTTCCATCGCCGCATCGCCCGCGAACCAGAGCGTGTAATCGTTGGATCCGTGGCGACGCCCATGGGCAGCCTCGGGGCCAGGCTTGCCGTGCGGCTGGATCCCCTCGGACCCTTCGCCGGCCGCGAGCGCCCGACAGTCCGCCGCGATATCGAGCAGCACCCAATGAAAGAAATCGAAGCGGGGCAGGTCGAACGGAACCTGACGGTCCTCCTTGTTCACGTCGTCCGCAACGGTCGGCACTTCCGGATCATGACAGATCAGGACGAAGCTCTTGGTGCCATCGGGCACGTCGGACCACGACAAGGCCGGCGAGCGATTGGCGGAGAGCGCCATACGCGTGGCGGCATCGGGGCGTGCGAAGGCGAACTCCGGCGGGATCGGCGCGCCGTGGGTGAAGGAGGAGGACTCGAGCTTCATGAGGTTCTCTCGCAGAAGGGGGAGAGGTTACAAATATGTTATATCCAGTGCCCTCAGACCAGTAACCGCTTCTGAATGAGTACATATGACAGCGAGTGTAAAATATTCATACAGATAGCCTGTCGCATTGGGGACCGACGCTCTATTATCCGGAGTCTCCAACCCTCGTGCAACGTCCGATGCAGATTCCCGCACAGTTCGGCACCGGCCGGACCTTCAGGCTCGTCAGCGCTCTCACTTTGGGGCTCGGCGTGGTGCACGCTGCCGAGGCGCAGGGGGCGGCGGCCGCGGCCCCGAAGCCCGGTCCGGTCTTCGTGAATGGAACGGCCCAGATCGTCCCCGCCTTTCAGGACTCTACGCGCTGGATCCGTCAGCACCTGTGGGTCGAGACGGATTTCGACACGGACCACGACGGCAAGAAGGATCGGGTGTTCGTCGATGTCACGCGCCCGGGGCAGACTGAATCGGATGGACTCAAGGTCTCGATCGTCTACGGCTCCAGCCCGTACTACGCGGGCACGGCGCGTGTCGATCCGAACTGGGATGTCAAACAGGAACTGGACGCCGAGTCGCCGCCGCGGGAACCGGCGACCTCACCGCCGTACCGCGCTGATCGCATCCGGATTTCCAATGCGCTCGTGAACCAGTGGGTCCCGCGCGGCTTCGCGGTCGTCCACAGCGAAGCGAGCGGCACCGGACAATCGCAGGGGTGTCCCACCGTGGGTGACTACCCGGAGCGCATGGCGATGAAGTTCGTCATCGATTGGCTGAATGGCCGCGCCAAGGGTTTCACCTCCAAGACCGGCACCGACGAGGTGACGGCCACGGCCTGGTCCACCGGCAAAGTCGGGATGATCGGCACCTCGTACGAAGGGACACTGCCGCTGGCCGCGGCCACGACCGGCGTGCAGGGACTCGAAGTCGTCGTCCCGGTCTCGCCGAACACGTCCTACTACAACTACTACCGCGCCAACGGGCTGGTGCGCTCGCCCGGCGGCTATCTGGGCGAGGACGTGGATGTCCTGTACGATTTCGTCGCCAGCGGGGACACGGCGGGGCGCGCGAACTGTGACCGCATCTGGAAGCGTGGCGTCTTCGCCGGTGCCACAGGACAAGACCGTGCGACCGGTGACTACAACGCGTTCTGGGCCGCCCGAGACCTGGTGCCTTTGGCCAAGAACATCAAGGCCGCGGTGCTGCTCGCGCACGGCCTGAACGACTACAACGTGATGCCGTCGCACAGCGTGCGCGTGTTCGAGGAACTGCAGGCGCATCACATCACGTCGGCGATCTATCTGCATCAGGGCGGCCACGGCGGGAATCCGCCGGACGAGCTGCTGAACCGCTGGTTCAGCCACTATTTGTACGGGGTGGACAACGGCGTCGAGAAGGATGGGCGCGCGTGGATCGTGTCCAATACGGCCGCGGCGACAAGTGCGCCCGGACAGCGTCCGGTCGCGCCCGCGCCAGCGTCCTTCGCCACCTTTCCGGTGCCGGGTTCTGTCCCGGTGACGTTCTTCGGACAGCGCGGCGGACGCGGCGTGGCGACGTTGCGCGTCTCGGCGCCCGCGAGCGGCGTGGACACGCTCACCGACGATGTCGCCATGAGCGGCAGTGCCAATGCGAGCGCGGTCACGTCGGCGAATCGTCTGCTGTATGCCACCGCGACGCTCACCGACACGGTGCATGTCTCCGGCACCGCACGCGTGACGCTGCGCGTGGCGGCCAGCGCATCGGCCGCGAATCTGACGGTCTGGCTCGTCACCCTTCCGTACGACTCCACCCGTCGCGGCTCGGACGGCCAACGCGGCGTCATCACGCGCGGCTGGGCGGACATCCGCAACTACAAGGCGCTCACCGCGGGAGGCTACTACACCGACCTGCGTCCCGGTGAGCCGCTCGTCCCGGGCGTGTTCCACGACGTCACCTTCGATCTCGAACCGAATGATCAGATGCTCCTGCCGGGGCAGCGGCTTGCCGTGATGGTCATGTCGAGCGATCGCCAGTTCACGCTCTGGCCGAAGGCCGGCACGCGCCTGATGGTGGACGTCGCGCACTCCCAGTTCACGATCCCGATCGTCGGCGGGACGGGGGCGCTGGCCAAGGCTGGTGTGGCGCGCTGATGTCAGCCGCCGATGCTCGGGTCACGATTCACATGGCGGCCAGTCTGGACGGGTTCATCGCCCGCACCGACGGGCGCGTCGACTGGCTCGAGACGTCGGACCACTACGCCGGCGGTGAGACCATGGCGCCGGCCGACGTCCAGGCGTTCCTCGCGACGATCGATTGCTATGTGATGGGATCACGGACGTACGAGACCGCACTCCGTTTCGCGTCGAGTGGCGCCGGGTGGGCCTACGGGGACACCCCCGTGCAGGTGCTGACCACACGTGAGCTGCCGCAGATTCGTCCGACGGTCACGTTCCATTCAGGGGATCTCGCCGCGCTCGTGCAGGAGACGCTGCGCCCGCGATACCGCACGATCTGGTGCGTGGGTGGTGCGAGCCTCGCCGGCGAGTTCCTGCGGCGCGGCCTCGCCGACGAGGTGCGGTGCTCGATCCTGCCGATCCTCATCGGCGACGGCATCCCGTTCTTCCGTACCGTGGGCGGCGATATCCCGCTCCACCTCGCGGAGGTGCACGCGTATGCCACGGGGATGCTCGATGTGCGGTACGAGATCGGCACCGCCCGCGCGCCGTGATGGCGTGCTATGACGGGCCGCCGACCGTCAGGATTCCGCGAAACCCGCGCGCCGCATAGTACGACGGCGCCCCGTTGTGGTACACGAAGACGTGGCCGTAGCGTCGATCGCAGAAGAGGGCACCGCCGGCGGCCCGGATCGCCGGTGGAGTGGTGATCCAGCTGGAGGTCTTGGTGTCGAAGTCACCGAGTTGCTGCAGCCTCCGGTACTGCTCCTCGGTGAGCAACGCGATGCCCATCTCGGCGGCACGCTCCACGGCGCAGCCGGCCGGCTTGTTCTCTTTCCGCGCGTCCAGGGCGGGGCGGTCGTAACACAGACTTCGGCGCCCTGCCGGGCTCTCGGGGGAGCAATCACAGAAGGTGACGCGGCCCGTGCGCCCGTCGTGGTCGATCACGTCCGGCTCGCCGCCGGTCGATTCCATCGCCAGGAGTGAGGGCAGGGCCCCCGGGCTCCCGGTGAGGACGGACCGGACGTCGCTCCACGCCAGCCCCGGGTGCCGATGCGGGTGCGCGTCAAAGCGGGCGCGCACGGTCGCCAGCAGCTTCTGTGTGACCTGCGTATTCATGGGCAGTCGTCGGTTGGAAGGTCGTTCTAGTGTACCCGCAGGACCGCGAATCCTCCACGCGTCCGTCCCGCCGCCTAGTGCTTCGTGGTATCACGCTGTATCGTTTTCCGTAGGCACCCTTGACCGCCCACTTCCTTCCGCCGGCGCGCGACGTGCGCTGGCCTCCAGACGGAGTCCACACGCCATGATGACCCCCCGTTCGGTCGTCGTCCTCACGATGGTTGCCCTCCTGGCCGGTGCGACGTCGACCGTGTCCGCGCAAGGCGGCATGGCCGGCATGGCCGGCATGGACCACATGGACCACATGAACATGGGGCCCGAAATCGTGATCCCGGCGGGCGCCATCTACACGAAGGCCGACGTGGAGTTCATGCAAGGCATGATTGCGCATCATGCCCAGGCGATCGTCATGTCGCGGTTGGCGGAGTCCCACGGCGCCAACCCGCAGGTGCTCAAACTGTCGAAGAAGATCGACCAGTCGCAGATCCCGGAAATCGAGATCATGCAGAAGTGGCTGCAGCGCAACAAGCAGTTCGCGCCCGATACGGCCTCCTGGCATCATATGCGCATGGACGGGATGCTCACGGATGCACAGCTCACGGAACTCCAGAACGCGAAAGGCGTCGATTTCGATCGCGCGTACCTGACGTACATGATCATGCACCACGCCGGCGCGCTGAAGATGGTCGATGACCTCTTCAAGTCGCCGCGCGCGGGACAGGAAGTCGATGTCTCCGTGTTCGCCAACGATGTCGTGACGGCGCAGACGGGCGAGATCGGCATCATGCGCGGCCTCATGACCAAGCTCCCCCCGAAGTAAGCACCCGCAGTGTTCCGATCTCCGACGCCGTCGTGGGCGTCCCGTTCGTCCCTTGTCCCTCCACCGGAGTATGTGCTGATGCGTGTCGTCCGCCTCTTGATACTAGTGTTGGTGACTCTCGTCGCGCCGCGCGTGGCGTCCGCGCAGACGTATCCGAGTGCGCAGGATCCGCGCACCAATCTCAAGCCGGGCCGCTTTGACGCGGGCATTGCCACGAGCAACATGCGCCTGGTGTCGTTCTCCAAGAAGCCGGCGCAGTTCGATACGGTCCGCGGCCTGACCTTCATCAACTCGGATCTCGCGTTCGGCACCCATTTCGTGTATCAGGCGAACTTCGCCGGCTTCACGATCTGGGACATCACGGACGTGGCCAAGCCGACGATCGCGTCGGTGGTCGAGTGCATCACCTCGCAGGGCGACCCGTCGATCGTCGGGAATCTGCTCTTCATCTCCGCGGAGGGTGCGGGCAACCGCAATGACTGCGGCAAGGGTGGGGTGCAGGACCCGAAGGACCACATGGCGGGGGTGCGCATCTTCGACGTGACCAACCCGAAGGCGCCCAAGCTCGTCAAGAACGTGCAGACCTGCAAAGGGTCGCACACGCATACCGTCGTGCCGAGCCCGACGGACCCGAACATCATCTACCTCTATGTGTCGGGGCAGTCGGCCGCGCGGCCGGAGACGGAACTTGCGGGCTGCAAGAACGGCACCGATCCGGCCGATCCGAGCAACTCGCTGTACATGCTCGACATCATCAAGGTGCCGCTCAATCACCCCGAGCAGGCCGTGGTGATTCCGGGCGCGCGCATCTTCACGGGCCTCGATGGTGGCGGCACGTGCAAGCAGTTCTGCGTGCCGGTGAATCCGAACCGTGCGGCGGGCGGTCGCGGCCGTGGCGGCGCTCCCGGTGATGCCGCGGCGCCAACGGCGGCTCCAGCCCCGACGGGCCCGCGCAACTGTCACGACGTGACGGCCTACCCGGCGCTCCACCTGCTCTCGGCGTCCTGCTCGACGCACGCCATCCTCGTGGACATCACGAATCCGGAAAAGCCGGTGCGTCTCGATGCCCTCGCCGACACCAACAACTTCCAGGGCCGTCACACCGCCGCCTTCAGCAACGACGGCAAGAAGACGATTCAGACGGACGAGTGGGGCGGCGGCACGGGCCCGATGTGCCAGGCCTCGAGCATGAAGGAACTCGGCGGCAACACGATCATCTCGGTCGATGCCAAGAAGAAGCAGGCGCAGCACGCCTACTTCAAGCTCCCGGCGGCGCAGTCGGCCGAGGAGAACTGCGTGTCGCACAACGGCGGGATCATCCCGGTGCCGGGTCGTGACCTCTACGTGCAGGGCTGGTACCAGGGCGGCATCGACGTCATGGACTTCACCGATCAGGACAACGCCTTCGAGATCGCCTACTTCGATCGCGGGTCGATCGATCCGCCGGCCGGTGCGGACGTTCCGACGGCCGCGATGGCGGGTCAGGCCGCGGGCGGTCGCCGTGGCAGCGGCACAATCGGCGGTTCGTGGGGTGCCTACTACTGGAACGGGATGATCTTCTCCTCGGAACTCGACCGCGGACTGGACATCCTGGAGCTCACGCCGAGCGCACAGCTGTCGGCCAACGAACTCGCGGCGGCGAAGCTGGTGACGTTCACGGAGTACAATCCGCAGAGCCAGCCCAAGATGACGTGGCCGCCGGCGTTCGTGGTGGTACGGTCGTATCTGGATCAGTTGGTGCGTGGCAGCGGTCTCGCGGCCGAGCGCACCACCGCCATCTCGGCGGCGCTCGACGCGGCGGAGATGAAGTCGGGAGCGGCGCGTGCCGCGGCGCTGAACGCGCTCGCCGCGCAGGTCGATGGCGACGTGAAGGGTGCCAAGGACAGCGCCCGCGTCAAGACGATGGCCGGCGAGATCCGCCGGTTGGCGGCGGCGTCGAAGTAAGCGCGCCACGTCACCCCGATATTCACGAAGGGCGCCTCCATGCGGGGGCGCCCTTCGTCATTCCGTGGTGGACGACCCGGCGCGGTCAGCGCTTCCAGAGCACCAAGGCGCCACAAGAGGAGACCTCCTTGAGCTCGGCAGGGACGAGTGATGCGCGTGCGTAGTATTCGACGCCGCCGAGGTCGTCCGTGAAGATCTTGTCGAGATCCGGCGGCGTGGCCGACTCGAACGGGTAGATCCGGAGCCCATCGCGGACGATCGTGGCGTAACAGGCCGCAGTCGCCCCCGGCGTTCCCGCCGCCGACAACACCGACTCGCCACGCGGTCCTGTCGCGATGACGGCCGCGGCATCGACCTTCAGCAAGTTGGCGAGCGGACGCCCGTCCGCAGCCTTGAGTTGCGCCAGGGTGAAGAACTTTCCCTGCGCCCTGGCGCGCCGTTGCTCGAAGCCCGCGCTCGTCAGCGTCGTCGGCTGTCCCTTTGGCCGTGTGGCGACTTCGACGGCCAGGATCTCGAGATCGATCGGCATGCGTACGTTCGGCCCACTCGTGAACTTGTCGAAGTACGCCTGATACCCGCGCGCGACCGCCTCCACGATGTGGCCGCCGTCATCGAGGTCGGGCACGCTGATCATGCCGAGGGAGTCGGTGTTCCCGGCTTCGATCGTGTGGTCGATCGTGATCTGCGCATTGCGGATGGCAACGGTGTCCCCCGCTTTCCGGAAGCGGAGCACCACGGTGCGTGCGTCCTGCGCGGTCGCGGGGGGCGCGATCAGCATCCCGGCGAGGGCGGACACCAGATACAGCAGGCGTGCAGTTCTCATGGCCATAACGATAACGGGAAAGTTGGTGAGGGTGCAGCGGATCGGCGGTCGTGCCCGCGGTCGTACCCGCGGTCGTGCCCGCGATGCGGGGTCAGCGCGCGGCGGCTGCGCGTCGTGCGCGATCGGCTTCCCAATCGACGAAGGGACCGTCGAAGTCGCGGAGCCGAGTGCCATCGAACGACCAGACACGCGTGGCGACCTCGCGCAGGAACGCACGGTCGTGACTCACGAGCAACACCGTGCCTTCATACTCGGCGAGGGCATCTTCCAGCACTTCGATGTTCTCGACGTCGAGGTGGTTCGTGGGTTCGTCGAGCACCAGGAGGTTCGCGCGGGTGAGCGTGATGAGCGCCAGTGCCATGCGGGCGCGTTCGCCGCCGCTCAGGGTGCTGATCTCGCGGAAGACTTCGTCACCGCTGAACCCGAAGGCTCCGAGATGGTTCTGAACCGACCCGCGGCTCCACAGTGGACGCTGGTTCTGGATCGCGTCGGCGAGTGACATGCGCAACGGGAGATCCGAGAGATCTTGCCGGAACCAGGCGGGCGTGATGGAACCGCCGACGCGCACCTCGCCCTGCGCCGGTGTCCGATCGCCCAGGAGCGTCGAGATGAAGGACGACTTTCCCGCGCCGTTCGGTCCCACGAGCGCCACGAAGTCGTTGCGGCGCAGGACCGCCGTGAAGTCTTCCACCAGGACGCGCCCCGGGACTTCGACCCGGAGATCCTGCACGGCGACGACTTGATCACCGCCGCGCTCGCCCACTTCGAAGGTGAGTGACATCGCAGCCGGATCGCCCGGCGGGGGTGCGAGGCGCGGGAGGCGTTCGAGCCGTTTGCGCTTTCCCTTGGCTTGGAACGAGTTCACCCCGGCCAGATTCCGGCGGATGTACTCCTCCTCCTTCTTCACGTAGGCGCGCTGTTTCTCCAACTCGCGTTCGCGCGTGAGCCGACGCTCCGCCCGCTGCGGCACGAACTGGCTGTAGTTCCCCTTGTACGACTCGCTGGTCTTGGCTTCGACGTGGAGGATGTTGGTGCAGACCGCATCCATGAACGCGCGATCGTGCGAGACGACGATCACGGTCTCGGCCGCCTCGGCGAGCCATTCCTGCAACCAGGTCGTCGTGTCGAGGTCGAGGTGGTTGGTGGGTTCATCGAGCAGGAGCAGGTCGGCCGGTGCAATGAGTTGCGCGGCGAGCCCGACACGTCCGCGTTCCCCGCCCGAGAGAGTCGCGACGAGGCGCGATTTGGATTCCTCGGCGTCGAAGCCAAGTCCCTGGAGCACCGCATCCACGCGGGCGTGGTACTCGTAGCCTCCCATGTCGGCGAACCGTTCTTGATCACGGCCGAACCGTTCGAGGAAATCGTCCGTGACCTTTTCGCCCAGCTCGCCCAGTTCGATGGCCTGTTGCGCGAGACTGTGTTCCAGCGCAATGACGTCGCGCCATGCGGCCGCCCCCGCTTGCCACACC
>CAXBQP010000060.1:0-16178 GCA_963978095.1 uncultured bacterium
GCCCTGCCGGCCCCCTCCGCCGCCGGCCGCAGCGGGCCGGCCCGCGCCGGTGCCGACTTCTCCGACGTGCCGCTCACGCAGATCCGCAAGACGATCGCGCGCCGGCTCGCCGAGTCGATCGGACCGATCCCGACCTTCTATCTGACGGTCGACATTGACCTCTCGCGAGCCGCCGAGATGCGCTCCGCGATCGCCGAACTCGGCGACGAGTACAAAGTCTCCTTCAACGACATCATCCTGAAGGCGACGGCGACCGCCCTCTCGCAGCACCCGGAGGTGAACGCGCATTGGCTGGGGGATTCCATCCGGCAGTTCAACCGCGTGCACCTCGGCATGGCAGTCGCCACCGACGACGGCCTGATCGTCCCGGTGATCTTTGACGCCGACCAGAAGCGGCTCCGGGAGATCTCAGCCGAGAGCCGGAGCCTGGCCAAGCGCGCGCGCGAACGGAAACTCACGCCGGCGGAGTACACCGGGAGCACCTGCTCGGTGTCCAACCTCGGGATGATGCAGATCGATGCGTTCACCGCGATCATCAATCCCCCCGAGTGCGGCATCCTCGCCATCGGCGCCATCGACGACAAGGTCGTCGCGATGGCCGACGGCGGCTTCGAGGTGCGCAAGACGGTGAAGATCACGATGAGCTGTGACCATCGCGCGATCGACGGCGCCGTGGGCGCCCGTTTCCTGCAGACCCTGCGGCGGATGATCGAGAATCCGCTCATGCTCGTTTACTGACACCGGACCAACGACCATGGCTTCGTTTGACGTGATCTTCCTCGGCGGTGGCCCCGCCGGCTATGTCGGGGCCATTCGCTCCGCCCAACTCGGCCTGAACACCGCCGTCATCGAGCGCGAAGGGCTCGGCGGCACCTGCGTGCTCTGGGGCTGTATTCCCGCCAAGGCGCTCCTCGAGGCAGCCAGCATCGCCACCAAGGTCACGAAGGCCGCGGAGTTCGGCGTGAACGTCGGCGAGGTCTCGCTCGATTTCGGCGTCGCCATGAAGCGCTCGCGCGACGTGAGCAGCAAGAATTCCAAGGGCGTCGAGTTCCTCTTCAAGAAGAACAAGATCACCTGGATCAAGGGCACGGGCACCCTCGGTGCCGGCAAGTCGGTGAAGGTCACCACGGCCGACGGCAAGAGTGAAACGCACACCGCGACCAAGGCGCTCGTGATCTGCACCGGCTCGCGGGTGAAGGGACTGCCGCAGGCCGGGCTCGAACTCAACAAGACGACGATCATCTCCTCCGACGAAGCGCTCGTGCTGGAGAAAGCCCCCAAGGCCGTGGCCATCGTCGGCGCCGGAGCCGTGGGCTGCGAGTTCGCGGACGTGTTCAACGCCTTCGGCAGCAAGGTCACGATCATCGAAGTCGCACCCCGCATCCTTCCGCTCGAGGATCAGGATTCGAGCGCCGAGGTCCAGCGGAGCTTCAAGAAGCGCGGCATGGACATCTTCGTCGGCGCCAAGCTGTCCGGCGCGAAGGCCGGCAAGGATTCCGTGACGCTGACGGTCGAGGAGAAGGGTGCCAAACAGGAGATCGTCGTCGACAAGGTGCTCGTCGCCGCCGGTCGCGCGCCGAATGTCGAAAACATCGGGCTCAAGGAAGCCGGCATCGCCATGACCGAGCGTGGCTTCATCAAGATCAACGAACGGATGGAGACGTCGGCGAAGGGGATCTACGCCATCGGTGACGTGGCAGGCCCGCCGATGCTGGCGCACAAGGGCGAGCGCGAGGGGATGATCGTCGCCGAGGTGATCGCCGGGAAGCACTTCCATGCCCTCAACTACGGCAACATCCCCAACGCCACCTACTGCCACCCCGAGGTCGCGTCCATCGGCATCACCGAGGCGCAGGCCAAGGAGAAGAAGCTCGACGTCAAGATCGGGAAGTTCCCCTTCAGCGCCAACGGCCGCGCCCGCACCTCGGGTGAGACGGAGGGCTTCGTCAAACTGATCGTCGACGCCAAGTACGGGGAGATCCTCGGTGCGCACATCGTCGGCGCGCATGCCACGGAGATGATCCACGAACTCGCGGTCGCCCGCGAGAACGAGTTCACGGTCGAAGAGATCGACTTGGCCGTGCATGCGCACCCGACGCTGAGCGAAGCGATCGCCGAAGCGACGCTCGATGCCATGGGGCGGATGATCCACGCCTGAGTGATCGGCGCCTGAAGCCCCGCGGGTCCGGAGTGCGCGTGGTTCGTGCTCCGGACCCGCTAGATTTCGGGAATGGAACAACCGCGCGAACTCTGGGTCGTCTCGCTGGGTACCCGCCCGTATGCCGAGGTGTGGGAGCTGCAGCGCGCGCTCGCGCATCGCCGCATCTCGGGAGATATCCCCCAGGACCTGCTCGTGTTGGTCGAACACCCGCCGGTCGTCACGCTCGGCCGCTCCGCGCGTGACCCCCGCACGCTCCTCGCGACGCCCGAACTGTTGGCCGCGCGCGGCGTCGAACTCTTCGAGGTGGAGCGCGGTGGCGACATCACGTTCCACGGTCCCGGCCAGCTCGTCGGATATCCGATCATCGACCTGCAGCGCCATACCCCGGACCTGCACTGGTATCTGCGACAGCTCGAGGGGGCGCTCATCCGGGCCCTGGCCCCATTTGCGATCGTCGGGGAACGGAGCGCGGGGCAGACCGGCGTCTGGACCGCCGGCCGCAAGCTCGCCTCCATCGGCGTCCACGCCCGCCAATGGGTCACGTGGCACGGGTTCGCGCTGAATGTCACGACGGACCTGTCGTACTTCGACCTGATGGTGCCGTGCGGCATCGCTGGCGTCCGGATGACCACCGTGGCACACGAACGCGAGCGGCAGGGGGCGCCAAGGTCCCCCACGCTCATGGCCGATGTGGTGTCGCACGTCGTGCGCGGCGTCGCCGACCAGTTCATGCTCTCCCCGCGCGAGATCGAGATCGCTACGCTCACCAGCCCCGAACGGATTCCGCAATGACGTTCCCCCGCCCCCTGCACGTCCTCGCGTCGCTCCTCCCTGCACTGGTACTCGCCGCATGCGCGAGCGCCCCGCCGGCACCAGTGGCGTCAGCGGCACCCGCGGTCGTCGCCGCACCAGCGCCCGCGGCTCCACCGCACGCGGCCGTCCCCCGCTCGTATGCCGCCCTCGACAGCGGCGCGGCGCGCATCACGATCTTCGTGGCCACCACTCGTCGCGCCGTGCAGAGCGAGCGCCCCGGCGACCGATTCGGTCCCGACGATGCCGACTCACTTCAGTTCGCGGCGGTCGGTGTGAATGTGCCGCCCTACACGGCGCGCGGAACCGGTGATCTGCCGCGCCCCAGCGCGCTCCGCGTCAACGCCCTGAGCTACAAACCGGATCCCGCAAAGGACTTCTTCGTGTCTTCGGTGATTCCCGTCGACAGCACACGGTTCGTCTCGCGCCTCGCGACGGACCTCACCGCCACGAAGTCACGCGATGTGCTCGTCTTCGTCCACGGCTTCAACACTTCGTTCGAGGACGCCGCCCTGCGTGCCGCGCAAATCACGGCCGATATCGGATTCGATGGCAGCGTCGTGCTCTTTACGTGGCCGTCCGCGGGCTCGGTCTCGTCCTATGTGCGCGACCAGCAGACCGCTCGCAACGCCGGATTCCACCTGCTGCGCGTGCTGCGCGGGCACGCCGTCGCCGCCCTTCCCGGTCGTCTCCACCTGATGGGCCACTCAATGGGCTCCGAGGTGATCAGCAAAGCGCTGAGCCTCGTCGGCCCGAACGACACCCTCCCGAAGTTCACCCAGGTGGTCTTCGCGGCACCGGACGTCGATGCCCGCATCTTTCGGCGCGAGGTTTTCCCGAAGCTGGAATCCCGGGCCACCCGCATCTCGCTCTACGCCAGTGACGATGACGAAGCACTCCGCGCCTCGCGAAGCCTGAACGGCGTCTGGCGCCTCGGACTCGGCGGTGATTCCATCACCGTCATCAAGGGAATGGACACGATCGACGCGTCGCGCGTGAAGGCCGACGTCCTCGGCCATACCTTGTTCGGCAATCAAACCTTCTTGGCGGACCTTGCCGCCCTGCTCGCCGATGGCCGGACCCCCGCCGAACGCCGCTTGCTCGCCGTGCGACGCGGCGACCTGCAGTTCTGGAGATTCCGCGGCGACGCACGCTGAGCGCGCCGCGCCAGCCGCGTCAACGCGGCTGGTCCGTGGGGTAGGATTTGCGGAAGTGCCTGGCGCGATACACGCCGATCTGCATCGCCACACGCCCCTGCCGATACACCGGAACGATGGCTTCGAGGGTGATGGACTCAAAGTACGGCGAGAACTTCGTGATGACGTCCTCGCCGGCCTTCACCTTGTTCAGGATCACCGCGTTGGCGCCGAAGTACTCCGTGTCGATCACCGCGTACCGAAAGTGGTGCGGGTCGGCGCAGAGGCAGAGCACGGGCACATGCGGCCCCAACGCGACGGCGGCTTTTCCGGCTTGGATCCAGCTGGGCGCGGCAACAAAACTGCCCACGGGAAGGAGGCGGCGTACCCGAAGCTCCTTCACCACCGGATGCCAGTCGAGCAGATCGGCCGTCTGTGAATCGGCCGCCTTGGCCAGCGAGCTCCCGAACACGCGTCCCACCCAGCCGGTCGCGACGGCACTCCACAAGACGACGATGAGCGCCAGGTAGCCGTACACCGAGGCGACGATCCACGGCCTCGCATACGGCGCGCCGCGCTCCAGGCGCCCCGCCACCGCAGCCCCCATCAGCGGGAAGGCGAACAGGTACCCCGGTGCCGTCCAGTGCGGCAACCCGACGTCGCCACGCAACGCGATCAGCGTGAACACGGCGACGATCGGCACGCTCAGGCAAAGAAAAAACCACCGCGCGGCATGCGCGCGCCCGGCACGCAACGCCCCCCAGATCGAGCCCACCAGCGGAATCCAGACCCACGGCAGCGCCCACACCACCTGGCCGGCGATGTTGGTGAGCATCGCGTCGGGATGCAATCCCCCTCGCCCACCAGCACGTCCTCCCTGAAACAGGAACGACACCCAATGGTGCTGCGCATTCCAATACAGCACCGGCGAGAAGATCAGGAACGCAACGATGGCACCGAGATAGGGGCCGGGATGCGCCAGCCATTTGCGGTGCGTCGGACTCGTCAGGAGGAAGAGGAAGGTTCCGCCGAGGACGAAGATTCCATGATACTTCGACAGCATGGCCGCGCCAGCCGCCGCGCCGGCGAGCATCCAGCGGACCGATGCCGCACGCGGGAGATCATCGAACAGGATATCGGCGATCAACGTCACCGATACGAGCATGGCCAGAAACAGGGGAGCGTCCGGCAGCAACCAGCCGCCCGCGCTGAGACTGAACTCCGCCGACACATTGAGCAGGAGCGCGGCGATCGCCCCGGCATTCTCCCCGAAGAATCGGGCCGCGAGCCGGTAGGTCAGCCACGTGGTGCCGACGAACATGAGGGCAATGGGCAAGCGCAGCACCACCTCGCGCTCGCTGCCCACGACCCGTGCCCATCCACCGATGATCCAGAACAACAGCGGCGGATGGTCGAAGTAGGACCACGAGAACTGCCGCGCGATCGCGACAGCGTACGACTCGTCCACCCCGTAGCCGATGGTCGCGGCGATGATGAACCGCACCAGCGCGCCGACCGCGAGGACGGCGAGCACGATGGTGCGGGGATCCCGACCGAACGGAGGACGCGCGTGATCGTTCACCCCGAATAATCGCTCGAGGTTCATCGCATCGGGGAGGGGCGTGCCGTGGAGGTGTCCGCGCGCGTTTTGGCGGGCGGTTCGCGCGTCCAGATCACGATCAGTCCGCACGACGTCCCGAACTGCCGGAACCGCGTCGGGATCTCCGAGGCGCCGCGATAGATCTCCATCGCTTCGATGCTGACGGTCGGAATGTCGTCGGGGTGAAAGGTTCCCGGAGACATCCACATGCCGTCCACGTAGTAGTTCACCGCGCAGTCCACCGGACGATTGCGGGTGCCCCGCGGTGCGCTCAGCGCATCGGTGGAGCGGCCCATGCTGATCAACGGCCGGTTCACGCCGCCGTCGCCCACGACGGATACGCCGACCACCATCTTGAGCAGGTCACTGGCCTGGTACGGACGCCGCCGCTCGATCTCGGCCTGCGTGATGAACGCCCCGATCCCCAGCATGCGTCGGCTCCAGAACTCCGCCATCCGGCTTCCACCGCTCTGCTGGGTCATCACAAGCACCGAATCGAGCTGCGCGGCAATCCCTTCCATCTCGAAGTCGATGGCCTTGCTCACCCCGGGTTCGATCTTGAAGCCGATGGTCTTCTCCCGGAACCCGATGCGCTTCGCCACGAGTCGGACCCGCCCCGCCGGTGGTGACTCGATGATGTAGCCCCCCGAGTCATTGGTGACCGCGTGCAGCGTCGTGTTCGCAATCGATACGGTGACCCCCCCAAGGGGCACGCCGTTGGTATTCGTCACGGCCCCATAAAGCACCTGCGGACGGGCCTGCTGGCTGACCGCCCCCTGCGCCGACCCCACCAAGAAACCGGTGCCCAGGAGGCACCCCCACACACCGCGACTCGCGATTCGCATGGCTGTACAGTGATGCCTCCTGCTGCGGTGGCACAAGTCTCCGACAGCAGGGCGACGACGACGCCGACCGCTGAGGCCCCCTATATTGGTCGGATGACCGGTGACGCTCAGGTATATCCGCCGCGTGCGCGGGACATCGCGCCGGCCCCGAGCGGGCCGCTCGCCGACGGCCTGAACGAGGCGCAGGCGCGCGCCGCCCTGCATGGCGATGGCCCACTCTTGATCGTCGCCGGCGCCGGAACCGGCAAGACCCGCACCCTCGTGCATCGCGTGGCGCATCTGCTCGAACGGGGCGTGCGTCCCGAGCGGATCCTGCTCCTGACCTTCACTCGGCGTGCCGCGCAGGAGATGCTCGCGCGCGCCGAACGGCTCGTCGGGAGCGCGTCACGTGGCGTCCATGGCGGCACCTTCCATGCGACCGCGCACCGCCTGCTTCGTCGCTTCGGGACCTCCGCGGGTCTCGCCGCCGACTTCAGCATCATGGACCAGGGTGATGCCGTCGATCTGATGCAGCTCGCCCGCAGCGCCGCCGGCATCGCCGAAGCGAAGGGCGAGAAGAAGCGGTTTCCCAAGAAGGAAACGCTCCACGACATCTACTCGCGCCACATCAACACGGAACGCCCCGTCCCGCAGATTCTGTCCGAGGAATATCCGCAGTTCGTCGAGTACGAATCGCCGATCGTCCGCGTCTTCGCCGACTACACGGCGCGGAAGGCACAGCGCAATCTGGTCGACTACGACGACCTGCTGCTCTTCTGGGCGCTCATGGCCGAGACGGCGGGACCGCTCGCTGACCGGATCGCGGCGCTGTACGACCATGTGCTGGTGGACGAGTATCAGGACACGAACCACCTGCAGTCGCGCATCCTCCGCGGGATGTGTCGCACGCACGCGAACCTCACCGTCGTCGGCGACGACGCGCAGAGCATCTACGCGTTCCGCGGAGCGACCATCCGCAACATCCTCGACTTCCCGCAGCACTTTCCGGGCACGACCATCGTGACCCTCGAGGAGAACTACCGCTCCGTTCAGCCGATCCTCGACGTCACGAATCGCCTCATCTCCCGTTCCGAGGAGCGCTACACCAAGGACCTCTTCACCAAGCGCGAGGGCGGTGACCGCCCCTGGCTCGTCACCGCGCACGACGAACAGGCACAAACACGCTTCGTGGTGGATCGCATTCTCGACCTGCATGAGGAGGGCATGCCGCTCTCCGAAATGGCGGTCCTCTTCCGCGCCGGCTACATGAGCGCGGACCTGGAGATCGAGCTCACCGCCCGCAAGATCCCGTTCGAGAAATGGGGGGGGCTCAAGTTCCTGGAGGCGGCCCACGTCAAGGACGTCCTCGCCTTCCTGCGGATCCTCGAGAACCCGCGAGACGAAGTCAGCTGGTATCGCCTGCTGCTCCTCCTGCCGGGGATCGGCGAAGCCACGGCACGGGGAGCCATTGCCAGGATGGCCGAACTCGCGTGGACGTCCGATGCGTTCGGTCGCTATGTACCGCCGCCGCGCGCGCGCGCGGCACACGAATCACTCGTGCAACTGCTCGACCAGCTCCGCGCCGCCCCGAGCGACCGCAAGGATGCCGTCAGCGCCGATATCGCACGCGTCCGGCGGCTGTACGACGACATCCTGCGCGATCGGTACGATCGCGTCGAACCGCGTCTCAGCGACCTCGACCAGCTCCAGAACATCGCCGCCGGATATCCCGACCGCGGATCCTTCCTCTCCGCCCTCGCGCTCGAACCACCCTCGGCCACGCAAGATCTCGGCTTCGGCGCCGACCGCGAGGACGACGTCCTCGTGCTCAGCACCGCGCATAGCGCCAAGGGGCGTGAGTGGGACGCGGTCTTCGTCATTTGGGCGGCCGACGGCTGGTTCCCCATGGCCCGCGCACTCGGCAGCGACGAGGAAATCGACGAGGAGCGCCGCCTGATGTACGTCGCCATGACCCGCGCACGCGATCATCTGGCCGTCACCTATCCGTTCAACGTGTACGACTCCCGCCGCAGCGCGGACTATACCATCGACCAAGTCTCACGGTTCCTCGACCGCGGCGTCCGGGACTTGATGCAGAAAGTCGTCGTCGATCAACCGCAGACGCCGGTCGATCCCGCGCCGCAGATCCCCCCCACGCTCGACCTGCGCGCGATCCTCACTCAACGCTTCAGCGCTTCCTGACCTCCACCAGGACACCATCATGCCTGCTGCACCTCACGCGCCCCGCGTCGCGATCGCCGCGATCCTGACGCTGCTGGCCACCGCATCGCTGACCGCGCAACAGCGGACGCTCCGCGTCATCACCCCCGACAGTGTCCCGATCCCCTACGCCTGGGTCGCCATCCAGGGGCAAACGCCGCGCATCGCGGACGAAAAAGGGATGGTGACCCTCGGCTCGCTCGCCGCCAAGAGCTACGCGGCGGACATCCGACGCATCGGATACACCGCGTTCGCCGGCCCGCTCAACATCGGCGAGACCACCACCACGATCAGCCTCGCCCCGCTCGCCACGCCGCTGGGAAAAGTCACGGTCACGGGCCAAGCACTCGCGAGTGTCGAAGGGTTCTACCGCCGCTGGCTCAAACGCCAGAACGGTGGCGGCCCCGGGAGCTTCATCGGTCCGGAGGAGATCGAGAAGAAGAACACCGCGGATGTCGCCGGACTCATCCGCGACCAAAGCGGACTCAAGCTCGAGCGGGCGCGCGATGGGGGCTACGTCGCCATCGGCACGGGAAGCAACGGCTGCCAGATGGCCGTGATGGTCGACGGCCAGGTCGTCCGCGCTGCCCAGGAGTCGTCGCAGGGCACCAGTAGCCGCACCGGCATCGGATCGCCCACGGCGGATATCACCTACGGCATGAGCGCCAAACAGAAGGACTCCGTCGCCCGCGCCGTGGCCAACAATGGAATGTCGGGCGTCGAACGCAAGTTCGCCGACTACACCAGTGCCAACTCCACCAAGATCGACCAGATCGTCCCCATCGATGCCGTGGTGGCCGTCGAAGTGTACGCCCGAACGGGGAACCTCCCCGCCGAACTCAACCTCACGGACAACAGCTGCGGCCTGATCGCCATCTGGACCGGCGCGCGCAAGTAGCCCCGCAGCGCCATTCTTGAGCCGTCAGCGGGCCGGCTCCGGCTCGCCCGCTTGCATCGCACGGCGCAGTGCGGCGCCGGGATCCGCCGGTGCCGCCTCCACGATGGCGATCACCCGCTCCAGCGTCCGACGCACCTCACGGGCCTCACGCGCGTACACCCGCTCGAAATCGTCGAGTCCCGTGGCGTAGATCCGCCGCGCCATCAGTGCGGCGTTGTCGAGTCGCACGCGGGGCGCGGCCCGTCGATCGATCGTGCGCCACTGCGGCGCAATCGAGTCCACCAGCACGGCACGAGCGCGCGCGTAGATGGAATCCCGTACGGCGAGCCTATGGGACATCGCACGCGCGCCCGGATGCGCCTGGAACGCCGAGTCCAGTGTCCGGTAGGTGCGCTCCCACATGGCGCCCAGCAGGACATCGTCGGCCCACCGGTCAGCCGTTCGGCGGGCTCGCGTGCTGTCGCCGCGCGATCGCCAGAACCGCTCGGCGCCACGCGCCCCCACGAAGCTCGCAAAACTCTCGTTGAAGACCGCCTGCCCCTTGGCGTAGAACCGGTTGTGCGTCAGCTCATGCACCACGGTGTTCACGATGTCCAACGAGTCCTCACCGAGCGTGGTCGAGAGCAACGGATCGTTGAAGAACCCGAGCGTGCTGAACGCCGGGGATGGCCGGAGGTATGTGTCGAATCCCGACGCCGCTAACGCGGCCTCCGCGTCCTTGGCCTCGGCAAAATCGAAGTACCCGCGGTAGGGCACGCGTCCCACGACCGGGAACCACCAGGTCACCGGCCGAAGCTGGTCGCGATACGCACCCGACAGGACCAGCACCAAGGTATCGTGCTCCAATCGCGTGAACTGCGTGAACGCCTCTCTCGCGGGTAACCCCAAGGAATCCGCGGCAAACCGCCGAGCCTCGAGGACGAGTTGCAACTTGGCCCGCGTCCCCGCATCGGTGGCCGGATCCGCCACCATTCGCTCGATCGACTGGCGGCGCCACAAAATCTGCCCCTCCGCCACCGCGCCACGCGCCAGATATCGCCCGATTGGCGTGACAACCGCCAGCAGCGCGACCCCTCCAAGGAGCACCACCAACAGCCGACCAATCATCCCCGCGCGTCGCCCCACGAGCCGCCTCCCCGCGTCCGAAGCCCCCGTCCGCTGCCCTTCACATGTCCCAATTCCTGATATCATATCGCTAAGATATTACAGCGCAACAAGTTACGCCAATTCCCTGCGGGTGGAATTCGCTTTGACAGACCCCCTGCCCAAGCGATAACTTTTGAGGTTCAATGTCATTCGTCCACCTGCATTGCCACTCCGAGTACTCGCTCCTCGACGGCGCCAACCGCATCGATGATCTCATCGCGCGCGCCCTCGAGTTCGAGCAGCCGGCGCTGGCGATCACCGACCACGGCAACCTGCATGCGGCCTGGGAGTTCCAGGAGAAGGCGCGCAAGCAGAAGATCAAGCCG
This sequence comes from uncultured bacterium, assembly GCA_963978095.1. Classification (GTDB taxonomy): domain Bacteria; phylum Gemmatimonadota; class Gemmatimonadetes; order Gemmatimonadales; family Gemmatimonadaceae; genus Fen-1231. The sequence continues at coordinate 11,122 of CAXBQP010000060.1, forward strand.
ATCATCGGCATGGAAGCCTACGTCGCGCCGGGCGACCGCCGCCAGCGCGGCAAGCTCCAGGCAACAGACCGCAACTACTACCACCTGGTCCTGCTCGCGCGTGACCTGCAGGGCTACAAGAACCTGGTCAAGCTCTCCTCCCTCGGCTACACCGAGGGATTCTATGGCAAGCCGCGCATCGACCGGGAGTTGCTCGCCATGTACAGCGAGGGGATCATCGTCTCCTCCGCGTGCATGGCCGGCGAGGTCGCGCAGCATCTGCTGGCGGATCGCACCGACGAGGCCCGTAAGGCCGCGGAATGGTATGCGGACGTCTTCCGGGATCGGTATTACCTGGAAGTCCAGGCGCACGAGGCCGGTGAGCAGCAGCTCCTGAACGCCAAGGTGTTTGACTTGGCGGCGCGCATGAACCTCCCGGTCATCGCGACCAACGACGCCCACTTCCTGAAGGCCGAGGACCACGACGCGCACGACGTGTTGCTGTGCATCGGCCTCAAGAAGGACCGCCTCGACGACAACCGGATGCACTACGACCGGGGGCTCTACTTCAAGAGCGCCCCCGAGATGCGCGAGCACTTCGGGGCGCGCCCCGATGTGCTGGAGAACACGCTGAAGATCGCCGACGAGGCGGGCTTCACCTTCGACAAGAAGTACTACGTCCCCTCCTTCCCCCTCCCGACGGGGGTGAAGACGGAGAACGACCTCCTCGTGGAACTCTCGACCAAGGGCGCGGTCGAACGGTACGGGTCCCCCCTGCCGGCCACGGTGCAGGAGCGCCTGGACTACGAGCTGGGCGTCATCACCAAGACCGGCTACGCGGGCTACTTCCTGATCGTCGCCGACTTCATCGCGGCGGCGCGCGCCAAGGGGATCCCCGTGGGTCCGGGCCGTGGCTCGGCGGCGGGCTCGATCGTCGCCTACGCCACGCGCATCACCGACGTCTGCCCGCTCAAGTTCGACCTGCTGTTCGAGCGCTTCCTGAATCCCGAACGCGTGTCGATGCCTGACATCGACGTCGACTTCTGCGAAGAGCGCCGCGGCGAGGTCATCGAGTACGTCCGCGACAAGTACGGCCGCGATTGCGTCGGGCAGATCATCACCTTCGGGACGCTCAAGTCACGCGCCGCCATCAAGGATGTCGGCCGCGTCCTGGGCTTCACCCCGGCGGAGACCGACACGATCGCCAAACTGATCCCGAATCAGCCGAACTTCTCGCTGACGGTCAAAGAGGCCATCGCGCAGATTCCCGAGGTCGGCAAGCTCTACGAGAGCGACGAGCGCACCGCGCAGCTGCTCGATTTCGCCATCGCACTCGAAGGGCTCTCCCGCCACGCCGGCGTCCATGCCGCGGGGGTCGTGATCGCGCCGGGCCCGATCGATGACTACGTCCCGGTCTGCACCCAGGACTCCAAGGGGAGCGGGAGCGACGGCGACGCCCGCGTCGTGGTGACGCAGTACGACATGAACGCGCTCGAGAAGGCCGGGATGCTCAAGATGGACTTCCTCGGCCTCACGACGCTCACGATCATTCACGATACCCTCGAAGCGATCAAGGCGCGGGGACGCGAGGTGCCGAACCTCGACACCCTCCCGCTCGACGACGAGGCCACCTACCGCACACTGCGCGCGGGGCGCACCGCCGGCGTCTTCCAGTTCGAGTCGCCCCTCGCGACCGACATGGTGCGCTCCATGCGTGCCGACAGTTTCGACGACCTCGTCGCCTCCAACGCCCTGATGCGCCCCGGCCCGCTCGACGCCGGGATGCACAAGACGTACTGCCGCCGCAAGAAGGGGGAGGAGCCGGTCTCGTACCAACTCCCCGAGCTCGAGGAGATCCTCAAGCCGACCTACGGCGTCATCACCTATCAGGAACAGGTGATGCGCATCGCGCAGCGCCTGGCGGGGATCTCGCTCGCCGAAGCCGACGTGCTGCGCAAGGCGGTCGGCAAGAAGGACGCCGAGCTCATCAAGAAGGAACTCGACAAGTTCGTCACGAAGTCCGTCGAGCGCGGCTTCGATCGCAAGACCATCAACGACATCTCGGGGCAGATCGAGACCTTCGGCCGCTACGGCTTCAACAAATCGCACTCGGTCGCGTACTCGGTGCTGTCGTACCACACCGCGTACCTCAAGGTGCATTACCCGGCCGAGTTCATGGCCGCGCTGCTCTCGGCGTGCATCGGCGACACCGACTCGGTGGTGAAGTACATCAACGAGGCGCGCGACCTGGGACTCGAGATCCTCCCGCCGGACGTCAACGAATCCGGCTACAAGTTCACCGTCATCAGCGACACCCGCATCCGCTTCGGTCTGGGCGCGGTGCGCAACGTCGGCCGCGGTGCGATCGACTCCATCATCGCCGGCCGGCTCGTCCATGGCGTGAAGAAGCCGTACGAGACGCTCTACGACTTCGCGGAGCGCGTGGACCTGCGCGTATGCAACAAGCGCGTCTTCGAAGCGCTCATCTATTCCGGGGCGCTCGACGGCCTCAATGGCCATCGGGCACAGTTCGCGGCCGCCACCGATGGCGCCATGCAGGCCGCCTCGCTCGCACAAGTCGAACTCGCGACCGGACAAGGCTCGCTCTTCGGTGACGCCGGCCCCGCCGCCGCGACGCCCAGCGCCCAACTCCGCCCCACGCTCCCCAACCTCCAGCCGCTCAGTGAACACGAACGGCTCACCAAGGAGAAGGAGATCCTGGGCTTCTACATCTCGGGACACCCGCTCGAACCCTTCCGCGCCGAGTGCGAACTGCTGGCGACGCATTCGGTGTCACAGCTCGGACCGTGGACCGAACAGCAGATGCAACTCACGGTCGTGGTCACCACGATCCGCAAACAGATCAGCAAGAAATCCGGCAACGAGTTCGCGCGACTCACGATCGAGGATTTCTCGGGGTCCGCCGAGGTCTTGGTGTTTCCCGAAGCCTGGGCCGCGATCGGCGACCGTGTACATGCCGATGTCCCCGTGATGCTCAAGGGGGGCTACTCGAAGCGTGACCAGACGGCCGACACGCCCACCTTCATCGTCGAATCGATCACCCGTCTCGCCGAACTGCGCACCACCGGGCAGATCTCGGTGGCGCTCGAACTCTCGCAGGCCGAACCCGTCGATACGGCGGTCATGAACGATATCCGCGCGGTCGTCGATGCCCATCCGGGCTCGGCGCCGCTTGAAGTGCGTTGGAACGGCATCGACGGCACGCGCGCCACCTGGCGCTCGGCCTCACTCACGCTGTCCCCTGCGTCCGCCGCCCTGCTGGAGCTGCGCGCGCTCCTCGGGACGGAACGCGTGCGCCTCGTGCGCGGGAGCTGACATGGGCACCTCCGCTTTGGAATTCGAGAAGCCACTCGTCGAAATCGAGAAGCAGATCGAGGAACTCCGCCGCATGGCCGAGGAACGCGAGATCAGCGTCGATCGGGAGATCGAGCCGCTGCAGATCAAGCTCGGCACGCTCCGCAAGGAGATCTACGAGAATCTCACCCCCGTGCAGCGGGTGCAGGTCGCCCGCAGTCCGCGTCGCCCCTTCACGCTCGATTACGTGCGCCTGGCCTTCACCGACTGGATCGAGGTCCACGGGGATCGCGCATTCCGCGACGACCCCGCCATCGTCGGCGGCTGGGCCCGTCTCGATGGCGAGACGGTGATGGTCATCGGACAACAGCGTGGCCGTGACACCAAGGAGAACCTGCACCGCAACTTCGGCATGCCGCACCCGGAAGGGTATCGCAAGGCGCTTCGGCTGATGAAGCTCGCCGAGAAGTTCCACGTGCCGATCGTCACCTTCATCGACACGCCTGGCGCGTGGGCCGGCCTGGGCGCGGAAGAGCGCGGCCAGAGCGAAGCGATCGCGCGCAACCTGCTGGAGATGAGCCAACTCACCGTGCCGATCATCGCGACCGTGATCGGCGAGGGGGGCTCCGGGGGCGCGCTCGCCCTCGCGGTGGCGGACCGCATCCTCATGCTCCAGAACTCCGTCTGCTCGGTGATCACGGTGGAAGGGTGCGCCGCCATCCTGTGGAAGGATGGCAAGAGCCCCGAGATGCGGGAGAAGGCCGCGACCGCACTCAAGATCACCGCCCCCGACCTGCTCGAACTCCGGGTGATCGATGAGATCGTCCCCGAGCCCGACGGAGGGGCCCACACCAACCACGAGATCGCCGCCGCCACCCTCCGGGAGGCGCTCGTGCGCAATCTCGACGAACTGCGCCGGCTCAAACCGGACAAGCTCGTCCGCCGCCGTCGCGAGAAATTCCTGCGCATGGGGCAGTTCGAGGAATGACCACGCCCGCCACGAGCGTATGCCGCAACTGATCGAAGTCGAGTTCAAAGGCAACCGCCGCGATTTCTTCATGTGGCCCTTCGACGACGCGCCGAAGCTCAAGACGGCGGTCATCGTCGAAGTGGAGCGCGGCGAGGATCTCGGACGCGTCTGCGCCATTGGGGAGACCGCGAAGCTCCGCAAGAGCGGCACGACGCACGGCAAGGCGGCGCCCAGCCGCTCGCCGGCGGCGCGGCGCGCGGCGAACGCCACCGAGATCGCGCGCGCGGCGGAACTCCGGGCGGATGAGGAATCCGTCCGGCGTCAGGCGATCGACATGGTCCGGACCCTCGACCTCGAGATGAAGATCTCGGACGTCGAATGGCAACTCGACCGCAAGCGCCTCACGGTGTATTTCACCGCCGAGAAACGCGTCGATTTCCGTACGCTGGTCCGCCAGATCGAAACGGCATGCGCGACACGCGTGCACATGTGGCACATCGGCGTGCGCGACGAAGCCCGCCGCCTCGACGGGATCGGCCGCTGCGGCCGCCAGTTCTGCAGCGCCAGCTGGCTCCCGGACCTGCGACCCGTCAAGTCGAGCGTCGCCAAGGATCAGCGGCTCTCCACGCTGAACCCGGCGCAAATCTCCGGGACCTGCGGCCGCCTCATGTGCTGCCTCCGCTACGAGCACGAGTTCTACGTCCAGCAGCGCAAGAAATTAGATCGGAAGAGCACACGTCTGAACTCCAGTCACGTGGCCTTATCTCGTATGCCGTCTTCTGCTTGAAAAAAA
>CAXBQP010000061.1:0-15092 GCA_963978095.1 uncultured bacterium
GCCTGCATGCGCGAGGCTTTGTTCGTGGCGGTCGCGGGAATGAACTCTCCTCGGCCGGCTTTGGCGACGGCGCCGAGAAAAGCGGGGTCGTATCTCGTGATCACGACGGCACCAGCGTCGTCGCGCTTCTCGATGATCTCCGACCCGTCGATGACCGGGATCGTGGACCCGCCCTCCGTGCCGAACCCGACCATGACGACCCCGATTTCCGCGTCCGCCGCGGCCTTGGCCGCCGCCATGCTCTCCAGGTGATCATCAAAGGCCTCGCCGTCGCTGAGCACTACGAGCCCACGACCCGCCGCTCCTTTGGCCGCGACCAACAGATCCGTCCCCTGACGGATCGCCGCCGCCATCGCCGACCCCGGTTGGCCCACGACGGTCGGGTCGAGATTGTCCAGGAAGAGTTCGATGGCGCCGTCGTCGGTGGTGAGTGGCGAGAGGATGTAACTGCGACCGGCGAAGGCGAGCAGCGCAACACGATTGCCCGGCGCGAGGGCACGGAATCGGCGCACTTCCTGTTTCATCCGCTCGAGGCGGGAGGGGCGCTCGTCGGTGGCCTGCATGGAGAGGGATGCGTCCAGGGCCAGTACCACGTCGATGCCGTCGGCACGCACAAGGTTCGCGCCCGCGCCCCATCGCGGCCCGGCGAACGCGAGACCCATGAGGCCGAGTGCCGCGGAGACGCGCAGCGCACGGGCGCGCGGTGCCCGACGCGCCTCCTCGGAGGCGAGGCGGACGATGGCGGCGTCCGTGCCGAGCGCGCGCAACCGGACCAGCCGCCGACGATGCCACCACCAGAAGGCGGCACGGCCGCCCACGGCGAGGGCGAGCGCGCCGAGCACCATCCACGGGTAATCGAAGCGCGGCGTCATGGCAGCGGGCCTCGCCACGCGAGCAGGAGGAGTTCTCCGACCGCCGCAAGGAGCGCGACTGCCAATGGCCAGCGGTACAGGTCCCGGTACCGCACGAATCGCTGCGCGCGGATCGGCGACCGCTCGAGGTGGTCGATCTGTTCGTAGATGCGTTGGAGCGAGAGTCCGTCGCGGGCGCGGAAGTAGCGCCCACCGCTGACCTGCGCGATGTATGCGAGCAGCTGTTCATCCAGCTCGACCGGACGCATTTCGTAGCGCAACCCGAAGGCGCCGCGTCCTACAGGGACCGGTGCCATCCCTTCGCTGCCGACCCCGATCGTGTACACGCGAATCCCGAGTGCGGCGGCGGCTTGTGCCGCGGTCCGCGGATCGATCGTGCCGCGATTGTTCACCCCGTCGGTCAGCAGGATCAAGACCTTCGACCGTCCTGGCGCCTTGACCAATCGATTCGCCGAGGTCGCGATGGCCGTACCGATGGCTGTGCCGTCCTCAAGTTGCCCCGGTTGCAGGTTGTCGACCGCGGCCATGACCACCGGGTAATCGATAGTCAGCGGGACCTGGGTCAGCGCTTCACCCGAGAAGGCGACCAGCCCGACCTGATCGACCGTGCGCCCGGCGACGAACTGCTTGACCTTGTCCTTGGCGACTTCCAGACGATTCTGCGGCTGGAAATCCTCCGCAAGCATCGAACTGGAGAGATCGATCGCCAGCACGATACTGATACCGTCGCCTTGCACCTGCTCCACCCGTGCGCCCGCGCGAGGCCGAGCCAGGGCGACGGTCGCGGCCACGAGAGTCATGACCCGCGCGACGAGCAGCGCGCGCGCCGCCCAACGTCCGCGGGCGGGGCCGCGGGCCAGGACATCCGCGCGGGAAAACAGGATCGCCATCGGTCGCCGGCGACGGCGCCACCACATCCATGCGGCGATGGGGAGCATGAGCAGCAGCCACCACGGCTCCGCGAAGTCGACACCCCGCCACGGCATCAGCGACGCCTCGGACGCTGTGGGCCGACATCCGCCGCACGCATTCGCGCCTCGTGGGCGTCCTGCACGTCGCGCACAATCCGCCGGGCTTCCGCGGCGAGCGCCTCAGCCGATTCGGCGTCGAGCGGCGTTGCAGCGAAGCGGAGTTCCGCGTCGCGGGTGAGGAGTGCTTCGAGCGCATCGCGGCGCGAGGGGAACGGCTCATCAGCCAGACGGGCGACGAACTCGGAGGGGGTGAGCGCGGGATGCGCGGAGGGGAACCGGCGGGAGAGGTACTCCCGCAGGACATCCACGTGGGCGATCACGTGGCGGGCGGGCTCACCCGCGTGATGCAACGCCATTCGCTCGAGCGCGGCGAACCCTGCCGCGGCCACGATCGCCGCCTCACGCTCCGGCGGTTGCGGCGCTGCGCGGGATCGCCGGTACCACCACCAGCCCAGGAGCACCGCGACCAGCGTTCCCAGCAGCAGCCAGAGTTTCCAGAGCGCACTCGGGGTCGGCACCGGATCACGCGGCGGCTTGGCGACGCGGTCGGAGGTGTCAGCCGGGAGCATCGTGCGCACATGCACCGGAGGAATCCGCAGTTCGATGCGTTCGTCGACTCCGCTCACCGACACCACCACGGCGCCAAGCGCGACTTGGCGGTCCCCGATGTCCCATGCGGCGAGACGATACGTCGCGGTCCGGTCAGTGAGCGGGCCCGTCGAGTCGGCGACGACGCGGGGGTCGAGCGCCTCGATGGCGTCGCCGCTATCGGGAACCGCCGGAAAGCGGATGATCGCGGCCGTGACGGCCTGCACGCGAACCGCGACGACGAAGGGTTGGCCCACCACGACGGTCTCCGGACGTACGCTGACCGAGACCCGCGCGTTCCGCGCCGGCTGCGCCGCCTGCGCCGCGAGGGTACGCGGTACTCCGACCTCGCCCGCGGCGGTCACGCAGGCCAGCCAGCAGCACCACCATCGCCGCATCACGCCGCGCCCGCTCATCGGCGCCTCGCCGTCCGGCCGCGAGTCTCGCGCACGTTGAAGAACCGGAGCAACGGTTCAGCGAACCCACGGGCGGTGTCGACGAGGACTTCGTCGATCGCCAGGCGCCGGAGCATCCGCTGCCGCGCGAGCCGCTCTCCCGCAATGGCCATCGCGTACGCATCGCGCACCCCGGTAGCACTCGAGTCCACCTCGACGAGTCTCCCGCTTTCGGGATCCACCACGCGGATGACGCCGAGGTTCGGCAGCGTGCGTTCAGCGGGGTCGTCCATCACCACCGCCACCACGTCGTGCCGTTGCGTCACGGCGCGCAAGGCGCGATCGATCGGCGCGGTGACGAAGTCGGAGATGACGAAGACCAGCGCCCGGTGGTGGAGCACACGCGCCGCGTAATCCAGCGCCTGTGCGAGATCCGTGCCGCGGTCGGTGGTCGGCCAGGCCAAGACGTCGCGCACCAGCCGAAGCGCGTGCCGTCGGCCTTTGCGCGGAGGCACGACGTGCTCCACCCGGTCGGAACAGAGGATGAGTCCGACGCGATCGTTGTTGCGGGTCGCCGTGAGGGCGAGCACCGCCGCGAGCTCGGCGGCCAAACTCTGCTTGTCGCGTTCGCCCGTGCCGAACCGGCTGGACCCCGAGCAGTCGACGACCAGCAACACGGTCAGCTCGCGCTCCTCGACATACCGCTTCACGAACAGGCGCCGCATCCGGGCGCTCACGTTCCAATCAATGGTCCGGACTTCGTCCCCCGGTTGGTATTCCCGGACCTCCGAGAACTCCATCCCCTGCCCCTTGAAGACCGAATGGTACTCTCCGGTGAAACGCGAGTTGACGAGCCCGCGGGTCCGCAGCTCGATGCGCTTGACGTGCCGGAGGATCTCGGGGCTGATGCCGCTCACGCGCGCCCTCGCATCAGGCGACGGGGAGCGTCACGGCGCGGGCACGGTGTCGAGTACGCGCGCGATGACCTGCTCGCTCGTCACGCTCTCCGCTTCGGCCTCGTAGGTGAGCAGCACACGATGCCGGAGGACGTCCGGAGCCATCGCCTTGACGTCATCCGGCGTGACGAACGAACGACCGCGCAGGAAGGCATGGGCCCGGGACGACTGCGCGAGCGCGATGGTCGCGCGCGGACTCGCCCCGAACTCGATCAGCGGCACCAATTCGGGGAGTCGCGCGTCGGCCGGCGCCCGCGTGGCATGCACGAGATCGACGATGTAGTCCACGATGCGCTCGTCGAGAGTCAGCGCGGCCACATGTTGGCGAGCGGCGAGAATCTGCGCCGGCGTCGCCACGCCCTGCACGGCAATGGCATCGCCGCCGGCCATCCGCCGCATGATCTCCTTCTCCTCGTCGCGCGCGGGATACCCGACGCGGAGCTTGAGCATGAAACGGTCCACCTGCGCTTCCGGGAGCGGGTACGTCCCTTCCTGTTCGATCGGGTTCTGCGTCGCCAGGACGAGGAACGGTTCCTGGAGCGGGAAGGTCGTCCCGCCGATCGTGACCTGTTTCTCCTGCATGGCCTCGAGCAGGGCGGCCTGGACCTTGGCCGGCGCCCGGTTGATCTCGTCGGCGAGCACGATGTTCGCGAAGATCGGCCCCTGCTTCACCGAGAAGCGTCCGCTCGACTGGTCATAGACCTGCGTCCCGACCACGTCGGCCGGCAGCAGATCCGGCGTGAACTGGATCCGCGAGAAGGTGGTGTGGATCGTCTCCGCGAGCGTGCGCACGGTGAGCGTCTTGGCCAGCCCCGGCACACCTTCCAGCAGCACGTGGCCGCCCGTGAGCAGGGAGATGATCAGTCGTTCGACCATCGTCTGCTGCCCCACCACGCGGCGGGCCACCTGGGTCAGTACCTGCTGAATCAGTGCGTGGTCCGCGGTGAATGATTCGTCGTCGAGTCGCGTCATGGTTCCCAGGGAGAAGGACTGCCGGCCCGCACCGCCCGCGCCGACGGCACGCCAATCAATGACATTCAGTCCGCGGAACGGGCCATGGCTTCCACGAGTTTCCGCTCCTTGGCGCTGAGCTGGCGCACCTCGCCGGACGCCAAGGACCCGAGTTCGACCGGCCCGAAGCTCGTGCGAACCAGGCGGAGCACCTCGAGCCCCAGTGCCTCGCACATGCGACGGACCTCCCGATTGCGCCCCTCCGTGAGCGTGATCGAGAACGCCCACGTGCGGTCCCCGAGCGGCATGGCCTCCACGTATTCGGGGCGCACGAGTCCGTCCTCGAGCTCGACCCCGCGTTTGGCCTGCACGACGGCCGCCGGAGCGTTGCCGCTGACGGTCGCGACGTACGTGCGTTGCACCCCGGTGCTCGGGTGCGTGAGCGCGTGGGCAGCGTCGCCGTCGGTGGTGAGCAGGAGCACCCCTTCGGTCATGTAGTCGAGCCGACCGACATACGTGAGTCCCGGCGCGGCCGGAACGAAGTCGAAGACGGTCTTCCGTCCTTCAGGGTCGCGCGCCGTGGTCAGCACGCCCGGCGGCTTGTTGAGCACGAGCCAGCGCGGGGCTGCGGGAGCGGGAATCGCCTGGCCATCGACGGTGATCCGATCGCGCCCCCACGCAACGCTCTGTCCCGTCTTGGCGACCGCACCATTGACCTGCACCCGGCCCGCCGCGACCAGTTCCTCCGCCTTGCGGCGCGACGCGATTCCGGCACGCGCCAGAGCGCGTTGGATCCGCATCGGCTCACCGCTCACAGCGGCGCCGGCTCGCGGCGGAGTGCGATGGCGAGCTCATCCACGCGGGGGAGCTCCTCAAGGTGACGCAGCGCGAACTGCTCGAGGAACAGCGGCGTCGTGCCGTACAGCAGCGGACGGCCGAGCCCTTCACCACGGGCCACAACCTCCACCAACCCGCGCTCGACGAGCGACTTGAGAATGGCGCCGACATCCACGCCGCGGATCTCGGCGATCTCGGCGCGGCCGATCGGCTGCCGATACGCGATGATGGCCAGCGATTCGAGCGCCGCGGCACTGAGCCGCTGCGGACGCACCGCCATCTGCGCGCGTTCGATCGCTTCGGTGTATTCCGGACGGGTGAGGATCAGCCAGCCGCCGCCCTGCTCCACGAGTTCGACCCCGTGACCATCCACGTCGTAGTGCTCCCGCAGCGATTCCAGCGCCGCTTGGAGCGCCGCCGGAGAGGATTCAGGGTCGAGCGCGGCGAGTTCGGCGGCCGGAATCGGTCGGGGACTCGCGAACAGCGCGGCTTCAAGCAGCTTCGCCAGCGGATTCACGGCGGATCTCCACGTCAGCAAAAGGTCGGGGTTGCGCGATCTTCACTTCACTGCGCTTGGCCAACTCCAACAAGGCCAAGAGGCACGACAGGACCTCCCATGGTTCGGCCCCCGCGCGGATCACATCACGCCAGCGGGCCCGCTCGCGCAATGCGAGCACGTCGCGCACGGTGGTGATGGCCCCGTCCACGTCCAGCGCACGGGGAATCACCTCGTGGAGCGTGGGCTTGCGGGCCGCCCGAAGCACGCGATCCACGGCCACGAGGAGCTCGACCAGCGACAGCGCGAGCGGCGCCTGTGGTGGCGGCCCCAACTCCGGGACATAGCTCCGCGCGAATCGATTGCGCCGGTCCTCGCCCATCCGCTCCAGGACATCCACGACCTCACGCATCTGCTGATACTCCAGCAGGCGACGCACCAGCTCGGCGCGCGGATCCTCCCACGCCTCGTCCCCTTCGCGGCGCGGCAGCAGCAGCTGCGCCTTGATCCGCAACAGGCGGGCCGCCATCTCGAGGTATTCAGCAGCGTCGTTGATGGCCAGATCGCGCATCTTGGCGAGGAACTGCTCGCAGATATGGGCGATCGGGATGTCGTAGATGTCGATCTTGTCGTCGCGGATGAGCGACAACAGCAGATCGAGCGGCCCATTGAAATGGACCAACTCGACGACGAACCCGACAGGCGGGCTCTCGACGATGGCGGAGGTGGGGGTCAGGTCGTCCACGGACTGGGAAGGATATACGGCCGAAGCACGTCCACAACCACCCCCGAGAACGCCCAGACCGGCTGCATCCACAGATTCAGGAACGGTCGGCCGAGCGTCACGAGCGCGAGGAGCATGAGGAAACCGAAGGGCGCGGCACGCTGGAACCGGAGCGACCACGCGCCCGGGAGCAGGTGCTTGACCACATGCGAGCCATCGAGCGGCGGGATGGGTATCAGGTTGAATGCCGCCAGGACGAGATTGATGTTGATGCCGTAGCTGAACATGACCTGCAGGAGCGCCGCCGAGTCGCTGACGACCGGCACCGCCCGCCCGAGCAGCCCGAGCCCGATGATCAGCGGGATGAGGATGATCGCCAGGCCGATATTCGTGACGATCCCCGCCAGCGAGACGATGATGTCACCGCGCCGGTAGTTGGTGTATTTGCGCGGGTTGACCGGAACCGGCTTGGCGCCGCCGAAGGCGACATGGTAGGTCATCAGCGTCAGCGCCGGGATCAGGATCGTGAAAATCGGATCGATGTGCTTGACCGGGTTCCAGGTGAGCCGGCCCAGCATGTACGCCGTGTCATCGCCCTGCGTGAGCGCTGCATAGCCGTGCGCGAACTCGTGGGCGACCATCGAGAACAGCAACACCGGCGCGACGAGGAGAAGTAGCTCGATGTCCAAGGGGCGGGTGAGGCTCGTCGGCGGAAGTGAGGCCCTCGCGGGCAGTCGTCAGGCAACATAACCGCGTGACGCGAACTGCGTCAAAGTGCGACAGTTCCCTTCGGCCTCACGCCCGAGCCCTCGGATGGCGTTGCTGCGCTTGACTTTCCGCCGCTTTCTGCCTACCCTTCACGGCTCTGCCATAAGCAGAAAAACGGGTGCTCGGCATGCGTGTCGAAATCCGTCAGAACGCCTTCACCTCAAGTCCAGAGATCGTTTCGTGCCGAGAATTGCGTCCGCCAAGAAGAACATGCGGAAGTCGCGCGCCGCTGCGGTGCGCAATCGCGCGCAGCGCTCCGCCCTGCGGACCGCTCTGAAGACCGCCAAGTCGCCCGATGCGACCCCCGCGCAGAAGACCGCCGCGGCCAGCTTGCTGGACCGTTCGGCCCGCAAGGGGCTGATCCACAAGAACAACGCGGCCCGTCAGAAGTCCAAGCTCGCCAAGGCCAAGGCTGCCGCGAAGTAAGCGTCTCCCGAGGTCACTGCGTCGGCCTCCGACGCATGAGGGCCCCGCCGACATCACGTTGGCGGGGCCCTTCGCGTTCTGCCGGTTCTCGTCGTGTCTCAGTACGCGGCGAGTTCGCCCCCACATTTCTCGCAATACCATTCCGTGGGAAAGTTCAACGCCTTGCACTCCTGGCAGGTGAGGGTGCGGGCGGCATCCGCAGTCGCATGCGGCGCTGGCGCGGACGTAACCGGATGCGGCGTCGGAACCGTGGGCGCTCGCTCGACCGCTGACGGGGGCTGCGGTACCTCGAGGAGCTCGCGCCCCTCCGCGCGCTCGGCGTGCACCACGTCCGGAACGAACAGCTCCGGCTGCGACGATTCGACGGGCTCCGATTGGCGCTCGTCGGTGCTTCCGACGTCGGGCGCGCTCTCGGGCGCGCCTTCAACCGCCGTCTGCGGTTCCGGGAGCGGCGCGACGCTCACCACCGGCGCCTCGACGACCGGGAGCGCCGCAGGCACGAACACCGGTTTTGCTTCCGCCAGGAGGCCGAACATGACGTCGAGCTCACGCGCCACGACATCGCGCGCCGCTTGCATGTCGGCCAGTTCGTCGTCGAACTGCTGACGACGACTGTCCCACTCTTCCGGGGTGAACTCGCCGACCAACGCGCGCAGCTCGACCTCAGCGCGCACGTCACGCCGCTGGCTGATGGCGGCATCCTGTTCGGTCAGCGTCAGTTCGAGACTGTTGGCCACCGACCGGACGGCGTCCATCTTGTCCTGCAACGCGGACTGCGCGGCCTCGCACTTGGCGGTGTAATCCTCGAGGACACGCGCATAGACGTGTGCCGGCGTCCCCTCGCGCCGTGACTCGAGCGTGGCCAGCCACTGTTCGATTTTGCGCCGCTCGGCGATCAGGGCTTCGATCTCGGCGAGTTGCGCCGCTTGTGCTGGATTCATGATCCGCGTCTCCGTGACGTGCGGGGCGTGCTAGCGCTGGAAGACGACGCGCCCGTCGACCACCGTGCAGGTGACGAGCCCGGTGAGCGTGCGTCCCTGATACGGGGTGTTGCGTCCCTTGGTGCGGAAGGCCGATGCATCGACCTTCCACGCGGCCGTGGGATCGAACACGGTGACGTCACCCAACGCGCCCTTGCGGAAGGTGCCCCCATCGAGGTGGAAGAGCTTCGCCGGCGCACAGGCCATCTTGTCGATCAGCGTCTCCAGGGAGATCACCCCCGCGGCCACGAGCCACGTGATGTTCACCGCGAGGGCGGTCTCGAGCCCGATGATCCCGTTGGGCGCCTCGGAGAACTCGCGCTCCTTCTCGTCGTTGTGGTGCGGGGCGTGGTCGGTGGCGATCACATCGATGGTGCCGTCCTTGACCGCGTCGCGCAGCGCCTCGACGTCGTCGAGCGTGCGCAGCGGCGGGTTCATCTTGGCATTGGTGTCATAGCCCTCGACCTCATCTTCCGTCAGCGAGATATGGTGCGGGCACACCTCGGCGGTGACATTGATGCCGCGCTCCTTCCCCCACCGGATCAACTCCACGGAACCGCGCGTGCTCATGTGGCAGAGGTGCACATGCCCACCGGTGCGGCGCGCGAGCAGGATGTCGCGGATGGCCATGATCTCCTCGGCCTCGCTCGGAATCCCCTTGAGGCCGAGTCGGGCCGAGACCAGCCCTTCGTTCATGGCGCCGCCCGCGGCGAGGGTCGGCTCTTCGCAGTGGTCAGCCACGGGGATCCCGAACGCGCGTGCGTATTCGAGCGCGGTGCGCATGAGCTGCGCGCTGACGACCGGCTTGCCGTCGTCGCTGACGGCGACCGCCCCTGCCCCGACCATCTCGCCGAACTCCGCGAGCTGTTCCCCCTTCTCGCCGATCGAGATGGCGCCGATGGGATAAACGCGGGCGGCGCCGGCGGCCCGTCCCTGCTTGAGCACGAAGCCGATGGCGGCCTGGTTGTCCGTGACCGGGTCGGTGTTCGGCATGGCGCAGACGGCGGTGAACCCGCCGGCCGCGGCCGCGCGCGCCCCCGTGGCGATGGTCTCCACATCCTCGCGCCCCGGCTCGCGCAAATGGCAATGGACGTCGATGAAGCCCGGAGCGACGACCTTCCCCGAGCAGTCCACGATGGTCGCACCATCGGGAGCGGCGAGATTCCCGCCGACGCTCTCGATCTTGCCGTCGCGCAGGAGGATGTCCCCCACGGCGTCCGTACTGGTCGAGGGATCGAGCAGGCGCCCGCCCTTCAGGAGGAGATCACGACGGTCGGCGCTCATGCCTCACCCCGGGCTGCGGTGGCGAGATTCGGCGTGTTGCCGGCGAGGAGGTAGAGCACGGCCATACGCACGGCAACGCCGTTGGTGACCTGGTCGAGGATGACGCTGTGGGGGCCGTCAGCCACGTCGGAGTCGATCTCGACGCCGCGATTCATGGGACCGGGGTGAAGGATGAGAATGTCACGCGGGGCTCGTTCGAGCCGCTCGCGGGTGACACCGAAGACACGATTGTATTCGCGGAGCGACGGGATGTACCCCGCCTGCATCCGTTCCAGTTGGAGCCGCAGCACGTTGAGGGCATCCGCCCACTCCACCGCCTGCTCGATGCGATCGAAGACGTGCACCCCCATCTCGCCGATCGCGCTCGGCAGCAGCGAGCGCGGCCCGCAGACCGCCACCTCGGCGCCGAGCTTGGTGAGTCCCCAGATATTCGAGCGTGCGACGCGCGAGTGGAGGACGTCCCCGCAGATACAGATGCGCTTGCCGCGCAAGTCGCCGAGGTTGTCGCGCAGCGTCAGCAAGTCGAGCAGCCCCTGCGTGGGATGCTCATGCGTGCCATCGCCGGCGTTGATCACGTTGGACTCGATCCGATCGGCGAGGAACTTGGCGGCGCCCGAGGCGTGATGCCGAATGACGACCATGTCGATTCGCATCGCTTCGAGGTTGCGCGCGGTGTCGACCAGTGTTTCGCCTTTCGAGACGCTCGACCCGCTGGACGCGACATTCACGGTGTCGGCGCTCATGCGCTTCTCCGCGAACTCGAACGAGATGCGGGTGCGGGTGGAGGCCTCGAAGAACAGATTGACCACCGTGGCCCCTCGGAGCGTCGGGACCTTCTTGATGGCGCGTTCCGAGATCTCCTTGAGGGGACCCGCGGTGTCGAGAATGACCGTGATCTGCTCGGCGGACAGCTGTTCGAGGCCGAGGAGATCCTTGCCAAGCACGCTGGTCGCCGTTGCGGTCACGAGCGCTCCATGACGTTGAGGACCACTTCGTCGCGTCCATCGAGTTCGGTCACGTAGACGTCCACGCGTCCACCCGGGGGTACGTCGACATGTTTGCCGACGACGTCCGGCTGGATCGGCAGTTCGCGTCCCCCCCGGTCGACGAGCACGGCGAGCCCCACGCGCGCCGGCCGGCCGAAGTCCGCGAGTTCGTCCAGCGCGGCACGGATGGTGCGCCCCGTGAACAGCACATCGTCGACGATCACGACGCGTCGCCCTTCGAGATCATCCGGGAGGGTCGTGCGTCCCACGACCGGACGCGGGCCGACGGTCTGCAGGTCGTCGCGATAGAGCGTGATGTCGAGTGCGCCGAGCGGGACGATCGCCCCCTCACGCGCCGTGATGACGGCGGCGATGCGCGAGGCGATCTGCACACCGCGACGCTGGATTCCGACGAGGATGAGCCCCTCGGCGCCGTCGTTCCGCTCGAGAATTTCATCGGCCATGCGCGAGACGGTACGCTCGAGCGATTTGGCGCTGAGGACGATCGACGAGGTCGGTGGCATCTCAGGGACGGAATATGCCCTGCGTCGCACCGAAAATAAAGCGTCGATTCCCGCCCGCCCGTTGCGGCAAGGGTGAGCGGGAGGCGACAATTCCCCCATGCTCGGCGCCACACCCCTTCCGCATCTGTCGGTGGTCGTTCCGTGTTACAACGGGGCGGACCGCCTCCCCGCCGCGCTGGCGCAGTTGACCGCGTGGCTGGAGGCGCAGCCGTATGACGCCGAGTTGATATTGGTGGACGACTGCAGTGGGCCCGCGGCGGCGCAGGTCCTGCGGGAGTTCGCGACGGGGCGCGCGGGGGTCACGCTCCTGCGGAATGATCCCAATGGCGGCAAGGGGGTGTCCGTCGGGCGAGGATTGCGCGCGGGCCGCGCGCCGTATCGCGTGTTCACCGATGCCGACCTCGCGTACCCGCCCTCGGAGATCAACAAGATTCTGCGCGACCTCGAGGCCGGCAACGGGGTCGCGATCGCCTGCCGCGTGCTGCCGGAGTCGCGGTACGAGATGAGCCCGTCGTTCTTCCACTACTTGTACACACGGCACATCATGAGCCGGGTGTTCAACGCGCTGGTCCGGCTCGTGTTGCTCCGAGAGGTCCGCGACACGCAGGCGGGATTGAAGGGATTCACGGCCGCGGCCGTCGAGACGGTGTTCCCGCGAGTGACGATCCCGCGTTTCGGCTTCGATGTGGAAGCGCTGTTCATCGCGCAGAAGAAGGGATTCACGGTCAAGCAGACCGCGGTGCACTTCCGGTATGACGAGGAACCGACGTCGGTGAGTTTCGCGCAATCCGCATTCGTGATGGCCGGCGAGGTGTTGCAGGTGCGACTCAACGATTGGCGTGGCCGCTACGACTGACGGACCGGCGCGAGCGTCCGCGCCCCGCACGCGGCTGATCATCAATGCCGATGATTTCGCGTTCACGCCGGCGGTGACGGCGGGAATTCTCGAGGCGCATCACGCGGGGAGCGTCAGCTCCACGTCGATGATGGTCCACTGCCCCGGCTGGGACGACGGCATCCGGCAGGCGCGCGCGACGCCCACGCTGGGCATCGGCTTGCATCTGAACCTGGTGGTGGGCGCGCCACTCTCCGGAGCACCCTCGTTGATGGACCGCCGGACGGGACGCTTTGCGCCGCTGACGACGCTGATCGGCCGTGCGCTGGTCGGCGCGCTCGACATCGACGAGGCGGAAGCCGAGTGTATCGCGCAGTTGGAGGCGCTGAATCAGGCGGGTGTGACGGCGACGCACCTCGATTCGCACCGGCACACCCACGCGCTCCCGGTGCTGCGCCGCGCGGTCGCACGCGTGGCGGAGCGGCGCGGGCTGCCGTTGCGACGTCCGGTGGAATCGCACCGTCGGTTCCCGAATGACCTTCCGTCGCAGCTGCATCGCGGCGTGATCGCGTGGTCGTGGCGCGTGACGTCACTGACGGCGGTGCCAACGCGCGCACCGGATCATTTCATCGGGGTGTCCATGCAGGGGAGCCGCGGATTCGAGGCGCGATTGTGCGCCGTGCTCGACGCGCTCCCGGCCGGCACCGTGGAACTCATGGTTCATCCGGGGCACGTGGATGAGGCCCTGCGCGCGGTGGACGGCTACACGACGCCGCGAGAAGTCGAACTCCGCGCGCTGCGCTCACCGGCGGTTCGTGCGCGCCTGGCGCGAGGCGACATCGCCTTGATCGACTTCACCGCCCTCTGAGGCCGGTCGCACGTTCGCGACGAGGCCGAGCAGCTCGGCCTGCATGACGATCCAGAGCGGGATCAGCGGGACCGTCTTGAGGAGGTACGGCACGTAGTACGCCCGATACCAGGCCCGCGGCATCAGATCGGTGCTGCCGAGGTTCACGACGGCGAAGGCAACGAGCATCAGGCCCGTGCGCCAACCGGTGCGCGGCGACACCGCGTACCAGAGGGCCATGCCGACCATCGCGATGACGAAGGAGGGAGATTCGGCCTGATGGTTGAACAGGACGCAGAAAACGAGAATCGACGATAAGAAGAGGAGCCGGAAGTGCGGTTCGTCGCGGCGCTTCCACTGGACTGCCAGCGGGAGCAGCAGGACGATCACCCCGGCGAGTTGCGTGGGCCAATGCGGCCAATCCACTCCCCACCAGACCCGGAACTGTCCCATGAGGCCCGCGTAGAGATCGGCGCCGCCAGCGCCGTACCGGGCGAGCGGCGCCGCATCGCGCGTTTCGATGGCGTGCCACGAGCGGTACTGGGACGCCAACGATGTCGGCGACACCGCCACGAGTGGCAGTGCGACCCCGAGGATGGCCGTCGCGGTGGCGATGAGCGCCATCCGGAGCTTCCGCGGATGGAAGATGGCCCCCGCGAACGCCGCAGCCGGAAAGAGCTTCACGAAGGTGCCGGCGGCAATCGCACTCGCGACGCTCCACTGCGCACGGCGCTCATAGGCCGTCCACGCGAGCAACATCAGCCCCGCGCAGAGCGCGTTGCTCTGTGCGCGCTGCAGGTCGCCGACGACCGGAAGGAGCGCGATGGCCAGCGCCACGTACGCCTGCCGCGCGGGAAGAAGCCGCACGAATCCCCAACAGACGGCGGCCGCGCAACTCAGAGCCCAAAGCATGTATCCAGCCGTGACGGGGAGCAGCGCGAAAGGTGCGAACAGGAAGGCGAAAGTCGGGGAGTATTTGAAGAAATCCTCGTGCACGCCCGGCCAGGGCGCGTAGAGATCCTGTCCCGCCATCAAGTGTTCGAAGGCCGCCCGGAAGATCAGGAAGTTGTTCTCGTGCGACAGGACCGTCCGCTGGTACCCGACCGCGACCGCTGCCATCGCATAGAAGAGGAGGAGACCGATCAGCGCCCCCGACCCCACGCCGGCCCGTGATGTGGCCGGCGAGGGGTCGTTCGGAAGGCGGTCGGCGTTCGGACGTGTGGCGGACATGCGGACAAGTTGATGGACGGACGCACGCCGCGAAAGCGGGGGCGCCACGGAGCTGCGGTACGGCTGGCGCGTCGGCAGGCGGAGGACGTTGCGTCCTGGGACGAAAGCGTTCGGCTGGCACAACATCCGCGCGAGCCCGAAACGTCGGGGATCTTCCAGCGCCGACTCGCGAGATCGCCCCGTCCCTTCCTGTCGTGCTCGGCACCGGGTATGCGCGGACTGCTCGACCAGCTCGGAGGACTCGCCACATCGACACGAGACGGCCACTCACAGATCGAGCCCGCTCCAGCCTTTGCAAGAACGGGGTGCCGCGACACACGCGGCACCCCGTCTTGCTGCCCCGCAGGCCGTTGCCGTGCCCTACGGCTTCTTCACCGCCGGGGTGGGCTTGGGACGCGCCTTGAACTCCTCGTAAAGCTTGG
>CAXBQP010000062.1:0-15074 GCA_963978095.1 uncultured bacterium
AAAATCCCGGAGTTCCAGAGTCCGCCCGCCGCAATCAACGTGGTGGCCCGTTCGACGGAAGGCTTTTCGACGAATCGCCGCACGCGCCGCAGGGGTTCGGACACGACGTCCCCGGGTTCGATGTAGCCGAGTCCGGGATCCGGCCGCAGCGGAACGATCCCCACCGTCACCAAGGCAAGCTCCTGCCGCGCAGCGGTGCCGGCCTCGGTCAGCGCGCGCTGAAAGCCGGCGACGTCGCCAATGGCCCAGTCCGCGTGGACCGAGAGCATCACGTCGTCGGGTGAGCCGCGGCGCGCGATCTCATGCGCGGCCCAGGCCAACGCCGCCGCGGTACCTGCGGGGCGCGGCTCCGCGATGACGTTCTCGGGCGGAAGGTCCGGCAGCAGCGCCCGGACCGCATCCGCCAGCTCCGCGTTGGTGAGCACCAGCGTCTGGTGCATGGGTGCGATCGGCGCCAAACGGTCGAGCGTGTCGCGAAGCATCGGCTGGTCGGACAAGAGCGGCAACAGCTGCTTGGGGCGACGTGGCGTGCTCATCGGCCAGAACCGCGAGCCGACCCCGCCGGCGAGAATCACGACCCACGTGGTCCCGCTCATGACGGCACCGATGGTGCGCCGGTCAGCTCCACGACCCGCGCGTAGAGCTGGCGCGGGCTGAAGGGTTTCGTGACGTAGTCGGACACGCCCAGCGCCATCGCGGTTTCGTACCGCTGATCCTGGCCGGCAGCGGTGAGGATGACGCACGGCAACGCCGTCCATCGCGCGTCGGCGCGCATCCGGGTGAGCACCTCGAGTCCGCTCAGCGTGGGCATCATGAGGTCAAGGAGCACAAGCGCCACATCGGGGTATTGTTCCAGGGCGCGGATCGCGTCCGCACCGTCGTAGACCAATGTGACCCGGAATGGCCCTTGCTCAAGTTTCGTCTGGATGATTCGGCCGATGTGCGGTTCGTCATCCGCCACCAGCACGTGAATCCGCGGCTGCACGCCGTCGTCGGGCCCGCCACGCGTGGTGTCCACGCGGGCTATACGAGCGCACGCATTTCGGCGCGGTTGCGCCGAAGTTCGTACAGCAACGTTCCGACGGCGGCATGCGGTCGGGCGACCACCAACAGGAGTGCGTCATCGGACAGGGCCATGATCAGCGCCACGCCTCCGTCGTGTTCGAGTAGCGCGGAACGCAGCGACCCTTGGCCGGTCGCGAGGGACAGCTCCTGGGCGAAGCGTACGACCGCCGGGACGAAGGCCGCAACGCGTTCCGCGTCCAGCGGCGGGACGGCGGCCGCTTCGATCAGCACGCCGTCCCGCCCGAGCACCACGGCCGCATCGACCCCGTCGCGCTGGCGCACCACGGCTACCAACTCGCGAATAGTGGACATGGCGACTCCAAGGGAAGGTCGAGGGGGAAGTCTACGCCCGCACAGAGTGAAGTCAAGCTACTGCATCGCTTGAACTTGAGCCTTCTTCACCGTACACTTCAGCACGCATGAAACTCGCTCATTGGCTCCCATTTCGCCGGCCCGCCGGGCCTCGGCGCCTGCCCCTGTTCGCCCTGCTCGCCGCCATGTGCTCCGTTGCGGCCTGCGATGACCCGTTCAAGGTCAAGGCGAACTATGAAAACGGCAGCCAGGCCTTCCAGGTCTACGCCCTCTCCGGCACCCCCACGAATCTCTCCTCCGCGCTCCTGCTGCCGGTCCGCTCCGTGACGCGCGTGGACGGGAGTTTTGCCTTTGACGTCGCGTTCGACATCAATGCCGCCGGAAATGTCGTCGTCATTCCCGTCAACGTGGTCGGCCAGAACACCGCCGGCGCGCGTCCGGTGGGCATCATCACCAACATCGGGAGCTACAGTTCGATCCTCGAAGCGCCGCTCAACGGGTACACGTTTGATTCGGTGACGGTGGTGACCAAGGGACAGGCGTTCGTCATCAAGGCGCAGGAGACCGCGTGCGGGGCCTCGCTGACGCCGTACCAATATGCCAAGGCCGTGGTCGATTCCATCGATCTCACCAAACGGTCCATCCTCGGTCACGCGACGATCAACATCAACTGCGGATTCCGCTCGTTGCGCGACGGACTCCCCACGTACTGAGCCGTGCACGACATCCGGATGGTGCGGGAGAATGCCGGCGTCTTGCGCGACGGCATGCGCCGGCGCGGCAAACTCGACCAGTTCGCCCCGGTCATCGACCGCGCTCAAACGCTGGATCGCGAGCGGCGCGCCGCCATTCAAGCGGTCGAGGAGCGAAAGGCCGCGCGGAACGCGGCAAGTCAGGAGGTCGGGCGCCGCAAGAAGGCAGGGGAGAATGCCGACGACCTGGTGGCCAGCACCCGCGCACTCGGTGAGGAGATCGCGGCGCTCGAGCTCGGACTCGCGACCTCCCAGAACGAACTGGACGCGATCCTGCTGGAGTTCCCGAACCTTCCCGCCGCCGACGTCCCGGAGGGCGATGAGTCCGCGAACGTCGTGACACGAAGCTGGGGGACGCCGATGCCAGCCGGCTCCGTCCGCCCACACTGGGAGATCGGGGAGTCGCTTGGCCTGCTCGACCTCCCGCGCGGCGCCAAAATCTCGGGCTCCGGCTTCATCGTGTATCGTGGCATCGGCGCGCGGCTGCAACGCGCGCTGCTCAACCTCATGCTCGACCTGCACACCCAGCAGCATGGCTACGAGGAAGCGTGGGTCCCGCTGTTCGTGAATCGCACGTCGATGCTCGGCACCGGACAGTTGCCGAAGTTCGAGGAGGACATGTACGCGCTCCGCGACGACGCGCTCTTCGCGATTCCCACCGCCGAGGTGCCGCTCACCAACCTCTTCGGTGACGAGATCCTCGACGGTAGCGCGTTGCCGCACGCCATCACGGCCTGCAGCGCCTGCTTCCGTCGCGAGGCGGGATCCGCCGGAAAGGACACGCGCGGACTCCTCCGGGTGCACCAGTTCGACAAGGTCGAGCTGGTCCGTTTTTGCGCCCCGGAAGACTCAGCGGCCCAGCATGAACTGCTGACGGGCCACGCCGAACAGGTGCTGCAGCTGCTGGAACTGCCGTACCGGGTCCTGCTGCTGGCGGCGGGCGATACCGGATTCTCCAGCGCCAAGACCTACGACCTCGAAGTCTTCGCCCCCGGTGTCGGGAAATGGCTCGAAGTATCCTCCTGCTCCAACTTTGGGGACTTCCAGGCCCGGCGCGCGAACATCCGGTATCGTCCCGCCCCCGGTGAGAAGCCGCGGTTCGTGCACACGCTCAATGGGTCCGCGCTCGCGTTGCCACGTGTGGTGGCCGCCCTTCTCGAGCAGCACCAACAGGCGGATGGATCGGTGCTCGTCCCTGAAGCGTTGCGTCCGTATCTCGGGGTCGATCGCATCGGGTGAATCCGTGCGGTGACGAGTCACGTCACGGTGGCTACCTTTCACCGATGACGGCTTCCGTGCCCTCCAATGCGTCGCTCAACCCCGCCCAGCGCGAAGCGGTCGAGCACAATGATGGTCCCATGCTCGTCCTCGCCGGTGCCGGCTCCGGCAAGACGCGGGTGCTCACGTCGCGCATCGCGAGACTGATCGCCGAAGGACATGCCAGGGCCGAACAAATCCTGGCGGTCACCTTCACGAACAAAGCCGCCGGAGAGATGAAGGAGCGCGTGGCGCGCGCCCTCGGTGAACAGCCGTCAGGGATGTGGATCGGGACCTTTCACGCCATCGGCGCCCGCATGCTGCGGCGCGACCCCGAGAAGGTCGCGCGCACCAATGCGTTCACGATCTACGACGAAGACGATACCCTCAGCATCGTCAAGCGACTCATGGATCGGCACCGCGTGTCGCCCAAGATGTGGACACCGCGCGCCATTTCCGGAGCGATCTCCGAGGCCCGCAACTCGCTGGTCGATCCGGTGGAGTTCACGAAGCTGGCCATGACGCCACTCGCCAAGGCTGTTGCGCCGATCTACAACGACTGGGATCTCGCCTTCCGCAGCGCCAACGCGGTGTCGTTCGACGACTTGCTCTGGCTCCCGGTCGAACTGCTGCAACGTCACGCCGATGTCCGCGAGCGCTACGAGCGTCGGTTCAAGTACATCCTGGTGGACGAGTATCAGGACACCAACCGCGCCCAGTATGAGCTCATACGGCTCATGGGGGCGCGGAACGGCAATGTGGCGGTCGTCGGTGACGACGATCAGGCCATCTATGGGTGGCGTGGCGCCGATATCCGCAACATCCTCGACTTCGAACGCGACTATCCGAGTGCGAAGGTCGTGCGCCTCGAGGAGAACTACCGCTCCACCTCCGCGATCCTCGATCTGGCCAACGTGGTGATCGCCGAGAACACCGGTCGCCGCGGCAAGACTCTCCGCGCCACGCAACCGGGCGGCGACGCCGTCACCCTCCTTGGTGCCCTCGATGACCGCGACGAGTCCGACGCGATCGCCGAGGAGATTGAGCTCCGGCGCAAGCGCATGGGCGACGCGTACGCCGACATCGCGATCCTGTATCGGACCAACGCGCAGAGCCGCGGGTTCGAAGAGTCCTTCCGCCGGCGCCAGATTCCCTATCGCATGGTCGGCGCCGTGCGCTTCTATGATCGGCGCGAGATCAAGGATCTGGTGTCGTGGTTGCGGCTCATTGCGAACCCTGCCGACGACGAGGCCTTCCGTCGGGCGATCGGCGTCCCGAAGCGGGGGATCGGTGAGACCACGGTGGAGTTGCTCGCCGCCGGTGCACGTGAGGCGGGGATTCCACTCCTTGCGGCGGCCGCCCGGCCGGATCTCATGATCGGCGCGCGCCCCGCGACCAAGGCGGCCATCGCCGACTTTGTCGAGTCGGTGGACCGGTTCCACGCGATGGCCCGTGAGGCCAGCGTCGATGCGCTGATTGTCGAGTTGGTTACTCACATCGGCTACGATGCGGTGCTCCGGGCCGAGGGGCCGGAAGGGCTCGAGCGGCTCGACAACGTCGCGGAGTTCATTCGCGGGGCGGCGGAAATCGTGATTGAAGACGGTGGGGAGATCGGCCTGCGACCGCTCGACCATTTCCTGCAGCAAGCCACGTTGGTCGCCGGACTCGACCAGCTGGGGCCCGATGCGGATGCCGTCACGATGATGACCCTCCACACCGCCAAGGGGCTGGAGTTTCCGGTGGTGTTTCTGGCCGGGATGGAAGACGGGCTCTTCCC
The DNA here is from genome assembly GCA_963978095.1 of uncultured bacterium. GTDB lineage: Bacteria > Gemmatimonadota > Gemmatimonadetes > Gemmatimonadales > Gemmatimonadaceae > Fen-1231. The sequence goes on from CAXBQP010000062.1 coordinate 5,164, forward strand.
GCTGAGCCGGGCGTCCGACGACCCCGACATGCTCGAAGAGGAGCGCCGCTTGTTTTACGTGGGCATCACCCGCGCCGAGCGAAAACTGTATCTGAGCTGGGCGCGGAGTCGCCGCCGGAACGGTGAGACGATGCCCTCCATGCTCTCGCGGTTCGTCAATGCCAGCGCGCAGAAGCTGCTCGAACCGCAGGCGACGATTCGCCTGCGCGCGAGCGGTCGGGCGGCCATGACGCCGGCCGTTCGAGCGCCCTCCAGTTGGGGTGACGAATCGCCGGGCACCTGGCGCCGCAACCCCGCGCGCGAGAAGGCGGTCGAGATCGAGGATCAGTCGCAGGATCAGCCCGTGCTGATCAAGGGCGCACGGGTCAAGCACAAGACCTTTGGGAGCGGCACGGTTGCCGAGGCCACCGGTAGCGGGCGCGACGCCAAGGTCACGATAGATTTCGATGACGAAGCGGTAGGACGAAAGCGCCTGGTGGTTGCTTTCGCTGGACTCGAACGGGACTTCGACTGATGGCGGTTTCCAAGGACGACGTGCGTCGCATCGCCGGGCTCGCCCGCGTGGGCGTTCCCGAGGATCGGCTCGATGGGTTGGTCACCGAACTCAACGGCATTCTGACGCACATGGATGCGCTGGCCCGAGTGCCGAGCAGCGGGCTCGCCGGCGCCGCGGACGCCGCGCGCGCGGGCATGCCGCTGGCGGCGGACGAATGCACCGCGGTCCCGCTGGTTCTACCCCGTGACGCGTTCGCCCCGCTCATGCGTGACGGATTCTTCCTGGTGCCGCGCCTCGCGACCCACGACGACGCCGGAGACGAGTCGTGAGCGCGCCGCGTGAATGGATCCCGACGGGCGCTGCGCGCATCGCGGCCGCGGTGCGTGATGGAACCGTCCGTGCGACGGAGATCGTCCGCGAAAGCTTCGAGCGCGCCGCCACGGTGCGGGCAGGGAGCGATGGACTGAACTGCATCCTGTCGGCGGATCTCGACACGAGCCTCCGCGCAGCCGAGTCGCATCCAGTCGGCGGCGCGCTCGCGGGCGTGCCGGTCGTGCTGAAGGACAACATCGCCACCACCACGCTCACCACGAGCTGCGGCTCCAGGATCCTCGAGGGATACACCAGTCCCTATCAGGCCACGGTCGCGACGAAGCTGCACCAGGCCGGCGCGATTCTGGTGGGCAAGGCGAACATGGACGAGTTCGCGATGGGCTCCTCGACGGAGTTCAGCGCCTACGGTCCCGCCCGTAATCCTCTTGACCCGGCGCGCGTCCCGGGCGGGTCCTCGGGTGGCTCCGCGGCGGCGGTCGCCGCCGGGCTCGCCCCGATCGCACTCGGTTCCGAAACCGGGGGGTCCGTCCGTCAGCCCGCCGCTTTTTGCGGCATCGTCGGCGTCAAGCCGACCTATGGACTGATCAGCCGCTTCGGGCTCGTGGCCTTCGCGTCCTCCCTCGACAACATCGGCGTGTTCGGACGCAGCGTCGACGACGCCGCCCTCGCCATGCAGGTGCTGGCGGGCGACGATACCACGCACGACGCGACGTCCGCGCCCCGTCCCACACCCGGCTACCGCGGCGAAGTCCGCGATCTCGCCGGCGTCGTCATCGGCAAGCCGCGGGAATATTTCCCCGCCTCGCTCCCCGCGCCGATGCGCGAGCAGTGCGACCGTGCGATCGACGCCCTCAAGGCGCGCGGAGCGACCTTCCGCGACGTCTCGCTGCCGCACACGGATCTGGCCCTGCCGGTGTACTACATCATCGCGCCCGCGGAATGTTCGGCCAACCTCGCCCGCTTCGATGGCGTCCGGTACGGCATGCGGATCGCCGGCGACGGGCTCCGCGGGATGTACGAAGCCACGCGCTCGAACGGCTTCGGCGCGGAGGTCACGCGCCGCATCCTCTTGGGCACCTACGTGCTCTCGGCGGGCTACTTCGACGCCTATTACCGCAAGGCGATGGAAGTCCGCGCCCTCATCACCAAGGACTTTACCGACGTCTGGGCTTCCGGCGTGCATGCGCTCTTCACCCCGACCACCGCAAGCCCCGCCTTCCAGATCGGCGCCATCAGCGACCCTTACGAGATGTACCTCTGTGATCTCTTCACCGTGAGCGCCAATCTCGCCGAGGTGCCGGCGATGTCGGTCCCCATCGGGCGCGTCAACGGCTTGCCGGTCGGCGGACAGGTGATCGCCCCCAAGTTCGGAGAGGCCGACATGTTCCGCGTGGCCTACGCCCTCGAGAGCGCACTCGGCGCGGAGGCACACCGATGAGCGGTTTCCACGAGCGCTACGAGATGGTGATCGGCCTTGAAGTGCACGTGCAACTCAAGACGCACACCAAGGCCTTCTGTCGCTGCTCGACGAACTTCGGCGATGCCCCCAACAGCAACACATGCCCGGTCTGCCTCGCGCTCCCCGGTGCCTTGCCCGTCCTCAACGCCCGCGCCGTGGATCTCGCGGTGCGCGCTGCGCTCGCGCTCGGCTGCACGGTGAACCGCCGCTCGATCTTCGCGCGCAAGAACTACTTCTATCCCGACCTCCCCAAGGGCTACCAGATCTCGCAGGCCGACCAGCCCTTGGCGGTGCAGGGCAGCGTCCCGCTCCCCGACGGTCGACGCATCGCCCTCACGCGCATCCACATGGAGGAGGATGCCGGTAAATCGGTCCATGACCGCTACGAGGGCTTCACCGCCATCGATCTGAATCGTGCCGGCGTCCCGCTCATCGAGATCGTGAGCGAGCCCGACCTGCGGTCGAGCGCCGAGGCCGGCGCGTACCTCCGGGCCCTCCGCGAGATCCTGCTCTTCGCCGACGTATCGGATTGCTCGATGGAGGAGGGGAGTCTCCGCGTCGATGCCAACGTCAGCGCGCGGCCGTTCGGTCAGCAGGCCTTCAACACCCGTACGGAGATCAAGAACGTCAACTCGTTCTCGAATGTCGAGCGCGCGCTGGAACTCGAGTTCGCGCGGCACTGCGCGGTGCACGACGCCGGTGGGACGGTGGTCCAGGAGACCATGCTGTTTGACGCTGCGGCGGACCGGGTGCGGGCCGCGCGGTCGAAGGAGGGGAGTCACGACTACCGATATTTCCCCGAGCCGGATCTGCCCCCCCTCGTGCTCAGCGAGGCCTTCGTGCAGGGGATCCAGTACGCCCTCCCCGAGTTTCCCGCCGCACGGCGCGCGCGCTACACCTCCGCCTTCGGTCTCGGTGCCGCCGACGTCGAGGTGCTCACCGCCACCCGCGCAGTCGGTGATTGGTTCGAGGCAGTCGTCGCGCGCTGCGGCGACGGCAAGCTCGCCGCCAACTGGGTGATGGGCGAGGTGCTCGCCACCCTCAACGAGCGGGGGGGCGGGATCGTCGACTTCCCCGTGCGCCCGGAGCAGCTGGGAGATCTGATCGCCCTGATCAAGGGCGACACCATCAGCACCACCGCCGGCAAGAAGGTCTTCGCCGCGATGGTCGCAGAGGGCGGCGAACCCAAGGCGGTCGCGGAGAAACTCGGTCTGCTGCAAGTCGGCGATGACGCCGCCCTCGAGAGCTGGATCGACCAGGTCATGGCCGAACTGCCGGAGGAAGCGGCGCGTTTTGCCGCGGGCGAGCGAAAGCTGCAGGGCGTGCTGATCGGCGCGGTGATGAAGAAGTCGGGCGGACGAGCCGACCCCAAGAAGCTCGCTCAGATGCTGGGTAGGCGCGTCGGCGGATAAAGCGGCGAGGTGAGCCCTCGGGCGAAGTTCAGGCCGTGCGCCGGCAGGCCGAACTCGCGTTGTGCGTCCAGCCGCGCCGCCTCGTCGCCTCCGGCGCGCAGCGCGGCGCGTCGCACCTGTTTCGCGCGGCGGAGTGCATGCTCCCCAGACGGGTCGTAGCCGAACGCCAACGAGCGTGCGTCGCGCGAGAGGAAATCCATCACGAAATCGTACGACGTCTCGAGATACCGCCCGACATCCGGTTCGGTGAGGTCCCATCGACTGTTGTCGACCATCAGGGCGAACACCCGCTGCCACCTCTCGTTGTCGTTCACGACCACCATGCCGCGAAAGATCCGACGGTTGGTCGGCGTACTGAAGATCGTCGGGCTCAGGATCCGGTCGAGATGCCCATCGCTCCGGGCATGATCGATTTCGATCAGCGCGCGGGCCTTCCGGGGAAAGCGCTCCCCGAGATGCGATTCCAGTCGGCTCTCCCAGTAGCTGTGCCCAAGCGCACTCGTGCTCGCAGTGATCGCCAGCTGGTGCGGCACGAAGCAGTTGTGCGCCACGGCATCGGCAGCCAGGTGCGCGAGGTAGCCGTAGGCGAACGCCTGGAGGGGTTCACCTCTCGCCTTGTCGAGAATCTCGAACCCGACATTCCACGAGTGGCAGTGGCGCCCGAATCGCGCGTACTTCTTGGCGATGCTCGTATCGGCCGCGATCGACCCGTACAGGAAGTCCTTGGGCTGCGCCTGCAACACGGCCGCGACCGCCCCCGGCAGCAAGGCGAGGTTCCGGAGCACGGCATCGCCGAGGAAGACGTGCGTCCCCGGCCCCCAAGCCCACGCGTGCCGCGGAAGCAAAGCCACCAGGAGGACCACGACTCCCAAACGTGCGAGCCACGGGACCACGTCTCCGCGCGAGCACCGGGGCCGTGTCGCGATCGCTCCCTGAATCGTCATATCTTCATCCTAGGGAGCGTCGCGGGGGCGGGCAAGCAAGCCCGCGCCCGCGATCGGTCCCCGCCTTGCTCGGATCAACGCACGCCCCCCACTCCGGTCTCCGCATGTCTGCCGTCCAGTTCATCGTCGAAGGTGGCCTCACCCTGTCGGGCTCCATCCGCCCGAGCGGCAACAAGAACGCCGCTCTCCCGATCGTGGCCGCTGCGCTGCTCACGGATCAGCCGGTGACGCTGACCAACGTGCCGCGCATCCGCGACCTCGAGACGCTCGTCGACCTCGTGCGCACCACGGGGGCGACCATCGAATGGACTGCGCGGAACACCTTGCAGGTCCACGCCAAGAACCTCAGCGCCACCGCGCTCGACCCGGCCATGTGCGCGAGGATTCGCGCCTCGATCCTGCTCGCCGCGCCGTTGCTGGCCCGCTGCGGACAGGTGGAACTCTCACCGCCGGGCGGTGATGTCATCGGGCGTCGGCGACTCGACACGCATTTTCTCGCGTTGCAGCAGCTCGGCGCGACCCATGCCTTCGACGATCGGATCGCCTTCACGACGACCGGCCTCCGCGGGGCGGACGTCTTCCTCGATGAGCCGAGCGTGACCGGCACGGAGAACGCCGTCATGGCGGCCGTTGCCGCCACCGGGACCACGACGCTGCGCAACGCCGCCTGCGAACCGCACGTCCAGGACCTCTGCCACTTCCTTGTGACACTCGGAGCGCGCATCGAGGGGATCGGCAGCAACTGCCTCACGATTCATGGCGGTACGCCGCTCGGCGGCGGTACCCACGCCATCGGCCCGGACCACATCGAAGTCGGCTCCTTCATCGGACTCGCCGCGGTCACCCGCTCGACCCTGACCATCGAAAACGCCGGCGTCGAGCATCTGCGTTCGACGCGCTTGGGCTTCGAACGACTCGGCATCACCACCATTGCCGACGGCGACAATCTCATCGTTCCCGCCGAGCAGCGTCGCGCCATTCAGAGCGACCTCGGGGGGCACGTGCCGAAACTCGAGGATCAGCCGTGGCCGGCCTTTCCCGCCGACGTCATGTCAATCGCCATCGTCACCGCGACCCAATGCGACGGCCTGATCCTGATGCACGAGAAGATGTTCGAGTCGCGCATGTTCTTCGTGGATAAACTCGTCAGCATGGGCGCCCGCATCGTCCTGTGCGATCCGCACCGCGCGCTGGTGGCGGGGCCGAGTCCCCTCCGCGGCGCGACCGTTGAAAGTCCGGACATCCGTGCCGGCATGGCCATGCTCATCGCGGCGCTCTGCGCCTCCGGCACCAGCGTCATCAACAATGTCGGCCAGATCGAGCGAGGGTACGAACGTATTCACGAGCGCCTGAACGCCCTCGGCGCCAACATCCGCCGCGTGGAGATCGGCGCGTAGTGTCTGCGCTGTCCCGCCACGAGGCGATCGCGCCGTTCGCGGCGATCGGGATCACCGCCTTCACCACCACCCGAGCGGCCGGCGACTTCGCGCTCGGCGAGATGGAGCCGCTCCCGGCGGGGGTCGCACGCTGGGAACAGCTGGTCCAGGAGCTGACGCCAGAGGCGCTGCGCCTCGCCAGCGCGCGACAGGTCCACGGCGCCACCGTGCTCACGCATGAGGCCGATTTTCGCGGCTGGCGCCGTCAGGACGCCGCGGACGGCCACTTCACGCACAGCGCGGGCACGGCTCTCGCCATAACCGTCGCGGACTGCGTGCCGATCTTCCTCGGTCATCCGTCCGGCGCGATCGGGCTGCTCCACGCGGGCTGGCGCGGCACCGTCGCACACATTTTGGAGGTCGGGATTGCGCGCTTCACGGAGGCGGGGCTGCGTGTCGGAGAACTACGCATGCACCTCGGCCCCGCGATCTGCGGTCGGTGCTATGAGGTCGGGCCTGAGGTCTTTGAACAGCTGACGGGATGGTCGACGACCCGGACTCGGCATGTCGACCTCCGCGCGCTGTTGGCGGAGCAAGCCCGGAACGGCGGGGTGCAGCACCTCTCGGCCAGTCCGTACTGCACCCGATGTGACAACGACCGGTTTTTCTCCCACCGCTGTGGCGATGCCCAGCGCCAGGTCGCCGTCATCCTGTCTTGACGGCGAGTGCGTTTTCATCTATAATTCTGAGGCTGAACGGCGCACAGGGCCGTCGGCATGATGTGGGGGAAGGTCTCCCCACATTTTTTTGTCTTTGGACGCTGCCGAGAATCAACGTGAAGCACGAGTTGGAAGCGGTTGTCGCACAGGAAGTTACGCCGCTCGGGTACGAGTTGGCGGACTTTCGTGTCGGGGGGACGAAGAGCCGCCCGGTGCTGGACATCCGGATCGATCGGTTGGACGCCCAGAAGGTGCAGGTGGGGGATTGCGAGCGGGCGTCGCGTGCCATTGAGGCGCGGTTGGACGCGATGCCGGACCTCATTGATGGCCGGTATGTATTGGAGGTGTCGTCGCCGGGGATGGAGCGGCCGCTGCGCACGGTCGCGCACTGGCGGCGCTTCGTCGGGCGCAGGGCGATGGTGACGAGCACGGTGCTCGCGCCCATCGGCGGACGTGCCGAGGTGGAGATTGTCGCAGTGGACGGAGATGACGCCGGGGCGCGGGTCTCCGTGAAGGACCAGAAGGGGAACATGTACGCAATGACGCTGGCGGAGATTTCGGAAGCCCGCTTGGCGTTTCACTGGAAACCGTAGGAGTCCGGAATGGCCGGTTCGACGGAAATCTTGAACGCGATTCGCGAGCTCGCAAACCTCAAGCAGATTGAGCGCAAGGAGCTGCACGCCATGTTGCAGGACGGCATCAGCGCCGCCCTCGCCAAGAAGCACGGGCCGACGGTCCAGGCGGAAATCGACATCGACGAAGACCGGGGAGAGATCAAGATCATCCTCCTCAAGAACGTCGTCGAGACCGTCGGGGACCTGGCCTGTGAGATGCAGCTCGAGGAGGCGCGATTGCTCGACCCCGATTACCAGATCGGGGACGTGCTCGAAGTGCCCGTCGACTTCGCGGAGTTCGGGCGCGCCGCGGTCCAGGCCGCCAAGCAGCGGATCGTCCAGCGCGTCCGTGAGGGCGAGCGGAGCAAGATCAAGGATGAGTTCACCTCGCGCGTCGGCGATCTCCTCTCGGGCGAGATCCAGCAGATCGAGCGTGGCAAGATCGTCGTGATGCTCAACAAGTTCCGCGAGGCGGAGGCGATCATGCCCTACCGCGAGCAGAACCACCGCGAGGACTACAAACAGGGCGAGCCCATTCGCGCCGTGCTCAAGAAGCTCGAGGACACCCCGAAGGGGCCTCGGCTCGTCCTTTCGCGCGGCGATGCCATGTTCGTCAAGGCGCTCTTCAAGCTCGAGGTCCCCGAGATGCAGCAGGGGATCGTCGAGATCCGCGCTGCCGCCCGTGAAGTCGGCAGCCGCACCAAGATCGCCGTCTTCTCCAAGGACGATTCGATCGATCCGGTGGGCGCATGCGTCGGGCTGAAGGGCTCGCGCGTGCAGGCGGTCGTGCAGGAACTCGGCGGCGAACGGATCGATATCGTGCCGTGGAGCACCGATCCGGAGCGCTTCGCCAAGCTCGCCCTTGCGCCTGCCAAAGTCGCGCGCGTCTTCAGCGATCACGCCACCAAGACCATCCAGGCCGTCGTCGACGAGGACCAGCTGTCGCTGGCCATCGGCCGCAACGGCCAAAACGTGCGACTCGCCTCCGAACTCACCGAGTGGAAGATCGATCTCTACTCGAGTCGCGAATGGTTGGAGCGCGGCGGTGAGATGCCGCTGTTCGCCCCGTTGTCCGAAGACGGGGACGAGGGGGGCGACGTCAAGCTGTCCGACCTCGAAGGGCTGCCCCCGGCGACGGTGGCGGTGCTCGAAGCGGGGGGCTACGGCACCCTGAATGACATTCTCGACCTGGAGCGCGAGGACTTCCTCAAGCTCCCCGGCATCGCGCCGGAGGAGGCCGATCGCATCATGAAGCTGATCGAGGAACTGACGTTCGACGGCAACGACGGCGAAGGGACCACGGCCTCGGCGTGATCGACGACGCCACCGCCAAGCGGGTGCTGGGGCTCGTCGGTCTCGGGCTCCGCGGTCGACTGGCGGTACTCGGCGTGGATCGCGTCAGGGAGGCGGCACAGAAGGGAACGTTGGAGCTGGCGCTGGTCGGGAGTGACGCGTCGGAAAACAGTCTGGACAAGGTGGTCCCTCTCCTGCGGGCAAAAGGGGTGCGGATCGTTCAGGGAATCTCCGCCGCGGCACTCGGTGGAGCGGCAGGGAAGGAAGCGACGGCGGTGATCGGCATCGTCGACGCGAATCTGGCGAAGGGAATTCGCGGCGTCGTGGACGCCGTGGGCGCGTGAGCGCAACGAGGAGGTTGGTGTGAGCAAGTTTTCGGTTTCGGACCTGGCAGCGGATCTCGGGATCTCGACGGACGACGTCCTCGGGATGTTGCGATCGCTCGAGGTCGCCGTCCGCGCGCCAAGTGCGCCGCTGACGGACGATCAGGCCGCGCGCGTGCGTGCGCGGTGGGAGCGCGTCAAGCGCGAACGCGCCGCGAAGGCGGCAGCACCGGCGCCCGCGCCGACGCGTCGCCGGAAAGCCGCGGATGGCGCCACCGCCGATTCCGCGCCCTCCGCTGATCAAGCGGGAGCCACCGAGGCCAAGCCCAAAGCCAAGAGCAAGGCAAAAGTCGCCGAGCCTGCACCGATCATCGAAGCGCCAAAGCCCGCGGTCACGCGTCGTCGGCGCGCCGCGGACGCGCCCACGGAGCCGGAGCCCGTGGCCCCGGCGCCGGTCGCTCAGGAACCGGTGGTCGCCGAGACCGCCCCACCGGCGCCGACCTCAACCACATGGTCTGGGAAACGCTCACGCACGGCGACGTGGGCGCGGTCGGTTTGCCGCCACCCAGCGATGCATCGGGAAGATAGGCGCGCAACCGCCGCAAGCTTTTCACACAAATCTATCTCGCGCTGGTCTGCCGCCGCGCCGTGACTGTCCGACTGCAAGATCTGGCGCGCAAAAAAAACCAGCTTCGCCCCAACCTCACGATAACAACGCCGCCACGGCTCCAATCCTCCCTCCGCACTTCCCCCGATAGAGGCAGTCAAGGGTTCTCGCTCCGGGGGCCGAAGCCGAAGACATTGTCTATGTGTCCTCTTTGGTGTTGGGAGCAACAAGGGGTCACCCGATAGCTTCAGGAAGACGCCCCGGGGGGAACCGTCTTTGTTGACACGCCCCCTTAGGCGCCCGAGGAAGACTGGAACACGAAGGGTTCTCGCTCC
>CAXBQP010000063.1:0-14556 GCA_963978095.1 uncultured bacterium
GGGGCGTGCGAGTTGGTGCTCGAGGCGCTGGTGGCGCGCCGGCGGTTGAGCCGGAGCGATCAGGGGCAGTATGCGAGGGCGGCGCGGGAGGAGGGGCGGCGGCGGCGGGGGAATCCGGAAGACGGGATTTCCTAAGAGAGATTCTTGATTGTGCGATCGTGAACGAACCCTGTGAATCCCTGGCCCAGTGCGACGGGATTGCCGGAGTCGCGGTGAGCGCGAAGATGCGTGGCACACGCCTGCGCCCTACGCCTCCCGCACCTCCGGATACCGCCGGAATGCCCAGACCGTGAACGTGAACATCACCGCCGCCATCCCGCCGATCGCCCACGCGGAGCTGCTCTGGCGTGCCACCCAGCCGGCGAAGAACGACCCGATGGGATTCATCCCCACGTACACCATCACGTAGATCGACATCACCCGCCCGCGCAGTTCATTGGGTACGCGTGACTGCAGGAGCGAGTTGATGATGGCGTTGTTCGTGATCGCCGCGAGCCCGCAGAGGAAGAGCATGAGTCCGCTCAGTACCGGCGACGCACTGACCGCGAACACCATGATCGCGACCCCCAAGCCCAGCGTCGACATGGTGAGCATCTGCCCGCGCGGCAGCAGTTGCCCCGCTCCAGCGATCGCCAGTGCGCCCGCCAGCGCACCCGCGCCGAAGCACATCATCAACGCGCCGTAGCCGCCCGCATCGAGATGCAGATGGTCGCGCGCCATCACGGGGAGCAACGTCAGCACCGGGATGCTCAGGAGCGAGAATACCGTTACCATGCGCATCAGGATCCACATCACGCGGTCGCCGCGAACATACCGCACGGCCTCCTTGAGCCCTTCGATCGGCGAGCCATGCGTCGGCGTCGATACCGACGGGTCCGACGGTGGCAGCTTGATCAACGTCAGCCCGATCAGCACTGAGAGATAACTCAACGCATTGAACCCGAAGCACCACGCCAATCCGAGCTGCGCGATCACCAACGCAGCGAGGCTTGGCCCCACGATGCGCGCCAGATTGAACCCTCCGGAGTTCAGCGCGATGGCGTCGAGCAGATCGTCCTTGTTCACGAGGTCGATGATCAAACTCTGCCGCGCGGGGATCTCGAAGGCCGCGAGGGTGCCGCCAAGCAGCGAGAGCGCCACGAGCCAGTGGATCGTCATGTGACCGGACCAGGCGAACCACCAAATGACAGTCGCCTCGATCAGCATCGCGCCCTGCGCCAACCGGACGAGCTTCAGCTTGTGGGTGCGATCCGCGAGCACCCCGGCAGGGAGCGACAACAAGAGGATCGGGAAGGACCCCGCCGCGCTCACCAAGCCCACCATGAAGGGATCATTGGAGAGCTCGAGCGCGAGCCACCCCACCGCGACCTGCTGCATCCAGGTCCCGATCAGCGAGATCGTTTGCCCGACGAAAAAGAGCCGAAAATTCCGATGCCGCCCAAGGATCCTGAATGGGTTGAAGGTGCGGACGGAGGTGGCCATGGTGGTAATCTCGCTCTCGGGAGACGCCGTTTGCAGGGTTCGGCCGCAAGTCCCTATTGTTCAAAGACTTGCGCGGTCTGATGAGCGTCGAATGGGAACCAACGACCGGGCGCATCGGTTTCCCTTCCAGCGACAATCCGCTTGATTTCGGGTAGAAAGGAGACGCATGCGCGCCCATACCTACACCAAGTTCAGTCCTGAGGCCGCCGACCAGGTGGACCTCCAGTCGTTGCTGGACAACTTGGCCGACTTCCTGTTGCAGTCGGGCTTCGCCGGAGGCGCGCAGTACCACCCGTACTGGGGGGAGACTGGGGACGACGCCGACAAGTCGCTCGACGGCCTGCGCCAAGCCATTCTCGACGCTCTGATCCAAAGCGGGCAGTTCACCCCGGAGATGCTCGAAGCGCTCCGTGGCGACGGCGACGATCTCTCCGAGGAGAAACTCGCCCAACTGCTCGACGACATCGTCAAGCGCCTGATGGAGGAAGGGTTCCTCAAAATGGAGAACCCGCCGGAGATGCCCGCTGGCCACCAGTCGGTCACCGGCAAGGGGGGGCTTGCCCAGCAGGCGGCCAAGGACGTCCAGTTCAACCTCACCGACAAGGGCGTCGATTTCCTCGGCTATAAAGCCCTGCGCGGAATCCTCTCCTCGCTCGGGAAATCCAGCTTCGGCTCGCACGACACCCCGTGGCTCTCGACCGGGATCGAGTCCGACGGGTGGAGCAAGCCCTACGAGTTCGGTGACGTGCTCAACCTCGACGTCAACGAGACGCTCAAGAACGCCCTCGCCCGCAACGGGAACCTCGACGTCCCGATTGATCTTGACTACCGCGACCTGATGGTGCGACAGGCCGAATACCGGTCGAGCTGCGCCACGGTGCTGATGCTCGACTGCTCGCACTCGATGATCCTCTACGGCGAGGACCGTTTCACTCCCGCCAAGAAAGTCGCGCTCGCGCTCACGCACCTCATCAGGACGCAGTTCCCGGGCGATACTCTGAAAGTGGTCCTCTTCCACGACTCTGCCGAGGAGATCCCGCTGGCCACGCTGGCTGGCGCGCAGGTCGGTCCCTATCACACGAACACGGCCGAGGGGCTGAAGATCGCCCGTCGGCTGCTGATGGCACAGAAGAAGGACATGCGCCAGATCGTGATGATCACCGACGGCAAGCCCAGCGCATTGACGATGCCGGACGGGCAGATCTACAAGAACGCGATGGGGTTGGACGCCTGGGTGTTGCAGGAGACGCTGAAGGAGGTCACGGACTGCCGGCGCTCCGGGATCATGGTGAATACCTTCATGCTCGCGCGCGACCCGGCGTTGGTGCAGTTCGTGAAGATGGTCTCGAGCATCACCCGCGGCCGGGCCTATTTCACGAATACGATGTCCCTTGGACAGTTCATCCTCATGGACTTCCTGAAACGAAAGACCAAGTCGGTCTCGTAGGGACATCGTGAGACGCATCCTCGGTGCCCTGCCCGTGCTGCTGACGGTCGCGCTCAGCGCCGTCGAGGCGAAACCTGTGCGTACGGGGTCGTTGGGCGGTCCGACGGTGAAACCGGACACCGTGACGGACACGACGTTCTACATCACCAATCGTGCTCGGCGCGGTGGTGCGTTGCAGCGGGCACGCAGCGACTCGTTGGAGTTCGGTCTGGTGGTGGTGCGGTTCACGCACGTCCCGTCGACCGCACTGGCGGACCAGTTGTTGCGACCGCTCTCGTCGAAACTCGTGGACTCGGTACGCCTGTCGCGCGAGGAGTTCGTGCGTGCGCTCCGCGACGCGGACGAGCGGAGTGCGGCGACGGGGGATGGCGCAGTGCTGTACGTACATGGCTATGCCACCTCATTCCGCCGCGGGATCTCGCAGGCATCGGAGATCATGCATCGCGGACGGACCGAGGGGCCGCTCGTCGTATTCTCGTGGCCCGCGCACCGCGCCCTGGCCACGATGCCCACGCGCCGCGCACTCATTTCGGGAGCGTACCGCGAGGATTCCGTCATGGCGGCCGCGAGCCAGCTTGCATTGCGCGAGGCGGTCGCGGTGGTGCTGAGTGCCACGCGACCTGGCACGCTGACGCTGCTGGGCCACAGCATGGGAGCGCAGCTGCTGGCGGAGTCACTCCGCGGCGAGACCGCGTTGCGCGAAACGCTCACCGCGCAGCCGGCGCGGGCGCTGGTGTTCTTCGCCGCCGATATCCCAGCACAGCGGTTCCGGGATTCGCTCGCCACGCCGGTCGTGCGCCTGGCGCAACGCCGCGTGATCTACACGGCCAGCAACGACCGCATGCTCAGCATCTCGCGCGTGGTCAACCGCGCGCCGCGGGTGGGCCAAGCCGACGCGGCACGCTTGCTGGGCGCCGAGGACATCGAGATCGTGGATGTCACCGCCGGGGTCCGCTCCGACGGCTTCTGGCGGTCGCTCGTCGATCCACACCATGGTATGCGCTTCGCCGGAAGCGCACTCTACGATTTCTTTGGCGTCATGCGCGGGATACCGGCCAGTTGCCGAGTGAGTGTCGGGATCGCGACGATGGCCGGGGAGCGCGTGTGGCGACTCACGAAGACGCCGATCCCGGCGGCGCTCGGCGCGTGCAGTATCACGGACTCCGACTTGCACGAATGATCGTCAGTTCGGCGCTCCAATCCGGGATTTCGGCGGCCCTCTCGGCGGCGATGCTCGGCTTCTTGCTCGGCCTTCGTCATGCGACCGACGCCGACCACGTGGTAGCGGTGACAGCCATCGTCGCGCGCGAACGCACGCTCGGACGCGCAGCACGCGTCGGCGCACTCTGGGGGCTTGGCCATTCGCTCACGTTGCTGTTGGTTGGAGGCGCGATCGTGCTGTTCCGATTGGTGATTCCGCCGCGGCTCGGTCTCGGCTTGGAGTTCGGCGTTGCGCTGATGTTGATCCTTCTCGGGTTCGACAACCTGCGGGACAAGTCCGATCCGCATTCGCACGGCGCCGGCCTCGGCACAACCGGATTCCGCCCCGTCGTCATCGGCGTTGTGCACGGGCTCGCCGGCTCCGCGGCCGTCGCGCTCCTCGTGCTGGCGACCATCCGGGAGACGGGATGGGCGCTCGCGTACCTCGCAGTCTTCGGCATCGGGACCATCGCCGGGATGATGATCGTCACGGTCGTGCTCGCGGCACCGGCCCTGTACGCGACGACACGCGTCGTCCGATTCCAGCGTGGAATCCGTGTGGCGGCGGGCGCCTTGAGTCTGTTGTTCGGTGTACTGCTCGCGCGCCAGATCATCCTGACCAACGGATTGTTTGGTGCAGCGCCGACCTGGAGCCCCCGCTAGGCCCGGGACGAGGGACGGTCAGGGACGATGATGCTCGTCCGTGGAGATCGCCTTCCAGTTCCCCGTGTGCAGCCAATGCGGCCGCGGGAGCGTCGTGCCCTGCCAGAGCGCGCTCAGCCGCAGCAGGACGGTGATGGTGACCGCGATCACGGCCGCGCGGGAATCGCTGATGCTCTCGATGTGCAGCAGTCCGAGGTAGATGGACGCACCGAACAACGCCGCCACCGATTGCAACCGCCCGTGCTTGAAGAGCTGCGGAATCTCGTTGATCACCAGGTCTCGGATCACCCCGCCCCCGTTGCTGGTGATCACGCCAAGCAGGGCACAGATGACGGCCGGCATGCCCGCGCGCACGGCTAGCGCCGTCCCTGACACCGTGAAGAATCCGAGCCCGAGCGCGTCTATGAGGTCCGCGCGCGCGACCAGGGTGCGGCTCCATCGATACAGCTGCCGGCTGTAGACGAAGGGGATGCACAACCCCATGATCAACAGCACGTACTCCCAGCGCTCCACGAAGAAGAACGGCCGTCGATCGAGGATGAGATCACGGATCGCACCACCCCCGAACGAGGTGACGAGCGCGAGTGAATACACGCCGACCAGGTCCATTTCCTTCTTGGCGGCGGTGATCATCGCCGAGAGCGCCGCCGTGACCACGGCCGCGCTTTCGAGGAGAAGCACCGGGTTCACACGCGGGAGGGGGATGGCCATCCGTGAAAGATAGCAACTTCCCGGTTACTTTCCGCGCTATGCCCCGCCCTGTCACTCACGGTTCCTCGACAAGACCCACCCGGACGCCCGCTCGGCAGCCGACGAGAAGGGGGACGCGAGCAGCGGTCCGGCCTGCCTCCGCGGTGCCGCTCCCGAAGGCCGCGCAGGCGCAGGACTTCAGCGTACGACTCCGCCGATGGTTCAGGCGGAACAGCCGCGACCTTCCGTGGCGCAGGACTCGCGACCCATACCACGTCCTGGTGTCGGAACTGATGCTCCAGCAGACGCAGGTATCGCGCGTGCTCGAGTTCTACGCCCGCTTCCTGGAGCGGTTTCCGACGTTGGAGGTCCTGGCCGCGGCGGCGCCCAAGCGCGTGATGGAATCGTGGGAAGGGCTCGGCTACTACGCACGGGCGCGGAACCTGCATGCGTTGTCGAAGCAGGTCACGGGTCCCGAAGGAAGCGGCACACTCCCGGCACACCACGAGGAACTCCGCAAGCTGCCCGGGATCGGTGCGTATACGGCGGGCGCGGTATCAAGTTTTGCCTTCGAACGACGCGCGGCATTGGTGGACACGAACGTCGCGCGGGTCTTGGCGCGGGTCTTCGCACCCGGTTTGAACCCCAAGCGTCCGCGCGATCTGACGCAGCTCTGGGGGATCGCCGAGGCGGTGCTGCCGCGCACGGGGCGGGCGTGCTGGACGCACAATCAGGCCGTGATGGAACTCGGCGCGCTGGTGTGCACGGCACGCGTGAAACGCTGCGAGGTATGCCCGCTGTCCGAGGTATGCGTGACGTTCGCGTCTGAAGCCGCGACCATCGTACCGACACGCCGTCGCAAGCGAAAGGCCCCGACGCGGTAGCGTCGAGGCCTTTCGTCCCGCGATCCGACTCGCGGCGCTTACTTGGTGATCGTGTGGCGGTAGTCGAGCGTCGACGTGTACGGCCGCTCGGCATAGCCGGTGAAGATCTGACGCGGACGCGCGATCTTCTGCTCCTTGTCCAGCACCATCTCCTCCCACTGCGCCATCCAGCCCGAGGTGCGGGCGATCGCGAACAGCACCGTGAAGTAATCGGTCGGGAAGTGCATCGAGCGATAGATCAGCCCGGTGTAGAAGTCCACGTTCGGGTACAGCTTCCGCTTGATGAAGTACTCATCCGACAGGGCGATCCGCTCGAGTTCGAGCGCGATCTCCATGTCCTTGGTCATGCCGGATACCGCGAGCACTTCGTCGCAGAGCTTCTTCACGATCTTGGCGCGCGGGTCATAGCTCTTGTAGACGCGGTGACCGAAGCCCATGAGGCGACTCTCCCCCTTGCCGCTCTTCACGCTCTCGATGAAGGCCGGGATGTTCTTCACGTCGCCGATCTCGTCGAGCATGCGGAGCACGGCTTCGTTGGCACCACCGTGGAGCGGGCCGTACAGGGCCGAGATCCCGGCGGCGACCGCCGAGTAGGGGTCCACGTGCGATGAACCGACGGCGCGCACCGCGTTCGTGGAGCAGTTCTGCTCGTGGTCGGCGTGCAGGATGAAGAGGATGTCGATGGCGCGGGCGTACACCGGATGCGCCTCGTACTTGGGCTCCGACATGCGCGCGATCATCGAGAGGAAGTTCTCGGCGTAGGGCAGCGAGTTGTCCGGGTACACGTACGGGAGCCCCTTCACGTGGCGATACGCGAAGGCGGCGATGGTCGGCATCTTGGCGATCAGGCGGATGAAGGCGATGTCGCGCTCACGCGGATCGTAGATGTTCTTGGCGGTCGGGTAGAACGACGAGAGCGCGGCTACGCCGGCGCTCAACATCGACATCGGGTGCGCGTCGTAGCGGAACCCTTCCATGAAGCGGCGGATGTTCTCGTGCACGTAGGTGTGGTACGTGACGTCCTGCACGAACTGGTTGTACTCCGCCTGCGTCGGCAGCTCGCCGTGCCGGAGGAGCCATGCGATCTCGAGGAAGCTCGCCTTCTCGGCGAGCTGATCGATGGGATATCCGCGATAGCGGAGGATCCCCTTGTCACCGTCGATGAACGTGATGGCACTGCGGCACGACGCGGTGTTCATGAACGCCGGGTCGTAGCCCATGATCCCGAAATCATCGGGATTGACTTTGATCTGCTTGAGGTCGGCCGTGCGGATCGTCTCGTCGGTGATCGGGGCGTAGTAAATCTTTCCCGTGCGCGAGTCCTTGATTTCGAGATGGTCGCCGATAGGTGCCTTCGCTTCCGTGCCAGACATGGTTCGATTCCGTTATGCATCGGGTGAGTGGCTCACGCGGCGGTCGCAGTGCTCCCGCGAAGAGCTGAGCCATGCGTTAATAGTATCGTCGGTATCCGGTATAGGGGATGCCCCCGTGCAGTCGTCCCCGCGGAAGGCGAGTCCCGTCGCGTTACCGTTGGGCGAAACGAGGTCGCCCACGAGCGCCCTCCGTCATGGTATACCCAGCGCTGGACTGCCTTTTCGCCCCCCTTCAGGGTGGTCCTGGTCGTCTTGCCCGGGCGATCGTCCGCCACGGGTGTTCATGACGCCGCCTGTGGCGGCGGCGTGATGGTGGGACGGGCGACCGCTGTCAACACCGTGGGTTAGCTGCTCATCCGCTTCGGTGCCGTGATGGAGCCGATGGTGAAACGCTGGTACCTCGCGCGCTTTCACGCGTGGCCGTGGCCACCCAACAGAAACGGGCGGCCACCAATGTGCGGTGGACGCCCGTTCCGGTGACCTGACCGACGATTACTCCATCGGCGGCTTGATGCGCTTGCCCCAGAGCGGCGGCGGCGGCTCCTTGGTGGCGCGCTGGACCGGTTTGGCCGCCAGTTGCTTGAGTCCCTCGGCGACGGCGCGCTCCAGCTGGGCATCATGCCCGGCCGCCATGTCCTTGGGCCAGTTTTCGACGTCGATGTCCGGCGCCTGCCCGACGTTCTCGACATCCCACTGATTGTCGCGACGGAAGAAGCCGCCGCGCGGCGCGATCATGGACCCGCCATCGATGAAACCTGGCGTGTCGGCGGTGTGGACGAGGCCGCCCCACGTCCGCTTGCCGACCAGCGTTCCGATCTTGCGATAGTGGAACATCCAGGGCATGAGATCGCCACCGGAGCCCGCCATCTCATTGATGATCATGATCTTGGGGCCCCAGATGCCGGCCGCGGGACTCGTGAAGGGCATGCGGTCACCGGCCACGTTGTTGAAGTAGCCGTCGAAATCGCGCTGCAGCACATCGATGATGTAGTCCGCCGCTTGTCCACCACCGTTGAAGCGCTCGTCGATGATGGCACCCTTCCGGTCCTGCTGCGCAAAGTAATAGCGGTTGAAACTCGTGTAGCCCGGCTGACCGGTGTTTGGCAGGTACACGTAGGCGAGCTGCCCCTTGGACAGTGAGTCGACGACGTGGCGATTATGCTCCACCCACGCGCGGGTGCGCAGCCCCTGATCATTGGCCACGGGCATCACGGTCACGCGACGTGCACCGTCCATCGAGGCGCGGGAGTTGAGCGTGAGCACCACCTGATGGTTTGCCGTCCCGTCGAGCATGCGGTACAGATTGTCCGGCGTCTGCAGTTCCTCTCCGTTCACGGCCAGGATGTAATCGCCGACGCGCACATCGATGCCGGGTCCCGCCAACGGTGCCCGCAGATCCGGGTTCCAGCTCTCGGCATCATAGATCTTGGTGATCTTGTAGCGTCCCTGATCGATCGTGAAATCGGCGCCGAGCTGCCCGCCGCTCGATGCCGGGACTTCCGGCATGTCACCGCCGCGGACGTACGAGTGTCCGATCGCGATCTCCGCCCCCATCTGGTCGAGCAGGTAGTTGAGGTCGGCACGATGCATCACGAAGGGAAGCAACTGCTCATACATCGTCCGCATCTTGGGCCAGTCGGAGCCGTGCATATTGGGCACGTACAGATAGTCCCGCTGGTTCCGCCATCCCTCGTAGAAGATCTGCTTGAACTCGGCCTTCGGATCGATGTTCGCCCGCAGCGCGACGTTCAGTCGCCCCGCACCGGGCTGTGGTACCGCGCGATCCGCGTCGACCACGAACACTGCCGGTCCACCCGCTGCGGCCGCACCCCCGCGTCCACCGCCACCACCCCCGCTGCGATAGATGAGCTTGTGACCGTCGGCGCTCACATCGTAGTCCGCAACGCCAGCGACGAACATGGTCGCGCGACGATCGCGGAGCTGGAAGCGATGCAACGTGGCGCTCGCCCCACCGGACGTGCCCGACGCGGCAACGGTCTCCGTGAAGTACACCGTGCCGGCCACGCCGGCCTTGAGGCGGCCATACTGCCGGTTGGTCACCCCCGGCACGGCAATTATGCGGCCGGCGAGCCCATCCCAATCGATCGTGACAGGGCCGGCGGCCGCACGCGATGGCACGGCATCCGCGCCTTCGGCGTTGCTGCCGCCACGTCCACCGCGGCCGCCCGCGCCGGCTGCCGCACCCCCCGTCTCCTCGTCACTCTCGGGGAGGAACGGCGAAGGCTCATTCTTGTTCAGGACTGCGAGATACAACGAGAAGGTTTCTTCGTGGTCGTAGTTCGACATGTCGAGCCACTGCGACTTGAGCCCGAAGTCCGTGCTGGCGAAGAACCAGAGGTACTTGCCGCTCGCATCCCACGCCGGCGAGATCACGTCGGACAGTCCATCGGTGACCTGTTTGGTCACCCCGGTTTCCACGTTGTACGCGACGATCGCCTTGTAGAGCGAGTTCAGATGCTTGACGTAGGCGATCCACTTGGAGTCCGGGCTCCACACGGGATTCATCGTCCGCGTCGGGACCATCCAGGGATCCTCGCCGACGCGCTTGGCCTGCCCACTGGCCACATCGAGCACCCACAGTTTCAGGTCGGTGTCGGTATAGAGGATCTTCTTGCTGTCGGGCGACCAGGCCGGCGTGTAGTAATGCTTGGTATTCGGCAGCGCGATCTCGCGTGCCGGGGTGAGGCCGTCCTGCGCTTCGATGTACAGCTTGTACTCGCCGCTCCTGTCGCTGAAATAGGAAATCGACTTGCCGTCGGGCGACCAGGAGGGATCACGCTCGGCGCTGGCGCTGGAGTTGGTCAGATTCCGGACATCGCCCTTGTCGACCGGCACCGTGAAGATCTCACCGCGCGCTTCGATCAGCGCGCGCTTCCCGGTGGGCGACAACGTGATGTTCGTGATGCGGCCCGAGAGGTCCTTCCACCCTGGCATCATCCACGGGAAATCCCCCGTGGCACTGATGCTCACGACCTTGTGCTTGTTGGTCTTGGGATCGAGCTCGTGGATGTATCCCGCCTGCTCGAACACCACGGCGCCGGCACCAGCATCCAACGTCTTCACGTCGAAATCCGAGAAGTCGGTGCACTGCGTGAGTTTCTTGCTCTTGGTGTCGTACGACCAGACGTTGGCGACGCCGTCACGGTCAGAGATGAAATACACCACATCGCCGAGCCAGGCCGGCTCCATGTCCTTGGAGTCCTTCCACGGGGGAGACTCCAGATCGAGCGTCTTGAGGTTGACGATCCAGATCGGACGGTTCTTGCCACCGCGATAGTTGCGACGCTCTTCGTCCCACGAGTTGTTCATGCGGTAGGCCGCCCGCGTTCCGTCGGGCGACAAGCGTCCCTGGAACGCACGATTCAGCGGGAGTGCCACTTCGACGCCGCCGGTCGCGGGCACCGTATAGAACTTCGGTGCGGCGGTGGGGCCGTTGGTTTCGCGCGTGGACGCAAAGAGCACACTCTTCCCGTCGGGGGTCCACCCTTGCACGACGTCCGGGGCGCTGTTCCACGTCAGGCGACGAGGCTCGCCCCCATCGATGCTCACGACATACACGTCGACATTCCCGCCATATTCGGCGCTGAACGCGACGGTCTTGCCATCGGGAGAGATCTTGGGATACTCCGTCGCGCCCTGGAAGCTCGTGAGGCGTTTGGCGGAGCCGCCCGCCCGCGCCACCACCCAGATGTTCTGCGCATAGGCGAACGCGATATTCGCCGCACTCACTGACGGTTGACGCAGCATCCGGGTCTGCGCGCCGAGCAGCGACGCGACGAGCATCGGTGCGGCGGCAGCGCCGCGGAGCAGGCACGCACGGGTTCGATTCATGTGGACGTTCATGGGATTCACTTCCTCTTGGGAGCTTTGTCCGGGTCTTCCGCGGCCCACGGGAACACGCCCGCCGGCTTCTGTCGCGGATACACCTCGTCGAGCGTGTTGGCCTCGTACATCCGGCCGTTCTTCATGACGTACTTGATGGCCGTGCTGTTGCGGATGTTCTGCAAGGGGTTCTTGTCGAGCACGAGCAGGTCGGCGAGCTTGCCCTTCTCGAGCGAGCCGATGTCCTTGCCCAGCCCGATCGCTTCGGCCCCCATCTGGGTCGCGACGCGCAGCGCATCGTGCGGATCCATATTGGCCCAGGCGACGTTCCAGAGTTCCCAATGGAAGCCGATGCCCTGCTGCTGGCCATGCGATCCGATGCCCACCCGGCCACCGGCGGCGAGGATGTTCTTCATGTCCTCCGAGATGACCTGCATGCCGTACTGCGAGTCGTGGAACCACCCCGCACCGGCTCCGGTCGTCACCGCTCCCGGGGATCCGCCACGTCGCAGGATCTTGCCTTCGAGATCGCTCCATGGCGTGAAGCGGCGCAGCTTCATGTCGTTGAGCAGATCCATGTGCTCGTACCAGTAGTTCTCGCCCCAGGGAGCGCCGTATGCCACGATGATCGTCGGCGTGTAGGTGATCCCGGATTCCTTCAGCAGGCGCAGCACGTCGCTCTGCAACGGGTACGTCGGGATCGTGTGCTCATGCCCGCTGTATCCGTCGATCGCTTCCGTGATGTTCATCTTGATGTCGAGCGACCCTTCGGTCGTCGGCATCAGCTTGAGCTCATTCGCCGCCTGGATGATCCACTGCCGCTGCTCGCGGTTTCCGGTGGCGTACTCCTTGAGCGTCTTGGTGTCGTAGTAGTCGGAGTAGCGCTTGAGCACGGTGCGCGCGTGTGCCAAGTCGCGGATGTTCTCACCGTTGGCGTTGCTCGCGCCGAAGAGCCCCGGACCGGTGGAATAGATGCGGGGGCCGAGGATCTTGCCCGCGACCACCTGGTCCTCGTACGAGAGCACGTCGGTGGTGCCAGTCTGCGGGTCGCGGCCGGTGGTGACACCGTAGGCCAGATTCGCCACGTAACTCCAGACCGGCTCGCGGTGCACGCTGTTGGACACCCGCAGGTGCGCATGCGTATCGACGAAACCGGGGATGATGGTCTTGCCGCTCACATCCATCACCTTCGCGCCGGCAGGAACAGCCACACTGCCGCGCTTGCCCACGCCAACGATGCGGTTGTTCGTGATGACGATGTCCCCGCCTTCGATGACCTCCTTCCCCTTCATCGTGACGATCCGCGCGCCCCGGAGCACCACGCTTCCCTGCGGGATGTCACGGGGCGCCTGGATCCGGATCCGATGCTCGGCCGGCTGGAACATCGGGGCGGCCGCTACCCCACCGCGACCACCGCGACCGCCAGCGGCCGGTGCGCCGGTGCTGTCGGTCCCGGCCCCACCTCGTACGCGGCGCACCGAGTCGTCGAAGGCGCGCGCCCGGTCGATGTCGTACACGACATGCGCGTTGCCGATCGACCAGTGGACGCTCTTGCCGTCCATCCCCCACGCGGGGAACTGCGCGCCGATGTCCGAGAGTTTCCTGCTCGGGAAGTTGCCGCCCTCGCCAACGGTGACGGTCGGCGCATCACCCCCGAGGTACGGGATGGTCACCAGATAGACGTCGTTGCCCACCTGTGCGAGCGCTTGATCGCCGAGCGGTGAGATCTGCGCCCAGCTGGCGCCGCCGCCACGTCCGCCACCACCCCCGGCGTCCGCTCCGCCCCCGCCCTTGCTGATGCGGAGATGGGTCTTCACATCGGTGCCGTCCCAACGCATCGAGGCGAGACCACGCTGACCACCGTACAAGTAGATGCGCGTGCCGTCGCCGTTGACAAAGTGCGGGTTGCTCAGCCCGCCCGATGGCGCAATCAGGGTGTAGGCACCGCCCGACGCCGGGATCCAGACGAGGTCCGCGTTCCCGCCCCCGCCTCCGCCACCCCCGGTCGACATCTCCGAGAAATTGCGGGAGGGACTCTTGAGGGCCACGAGGCGTTGTCCGTCCGGCGTGAACGCCGGCCGCTGCCAGAAGAAGCTCTGCGACGTGAGTTTTTGCGGTGCGGCGCTGCCGTCACCACGGACGCGGAACAACGCACCGCCGTCAGCGGCGGTGAAGGTGGTGTAGGCGATCCATTGACCGTCGGGACTCCACGCCGGCTGGAACTCACCCAAGTCGCCCGTGGTCAGCCGCTTGGGCGTGCCATTCGGGTAATCCATTACATACAGATGATCGAGCGCGACAAAGGCCAGACGGCGTCCGTCGGGCGAAGGCACCGCGTCACGGATCTGCTTGATCGTGAAGGTCGACGAATCGGAAATCGGATAGTCGTGATGGACCGCCGGCCCCAGCGCCTGCTTCACCTCCGCTTCGTAGGGGATTTCGGTCGCCGGGCTTCCGTCGATCGGCTGCTTCCAGAGCTTGCCGTTCCAGGTCGCGATCAAGAACTTGGAATCAGGGGTGAAGCTCATGCCGGGATACACGTCGAGCGAGGCACGGGATTCCTGGTCATCGCGCGAGACCGGCCCCACCAGCCACTTGTCCTCGCCGCTCTCCAGATCGCGAATCCGGAGGTAGGTCTGGTCGATGTGCCGCGTGCCGTAGACGAGCCACCGGCCGTCCGGCGAGAGCGTCGGGCGGAACGCCGAACCCCACCGGCTCTCGCGCACACTGACTTCGCCGGACTCGCGGTCGTAGACCGCGAGCTGGTAATCGCTCATCGGTGTATTGTAGATCCACGACCCGCGCCGTTCCGCGAACCACAGATAGCGTGGATCCTTGCCGAACGCCGGCCCGATCTCACGCATCACGTCGGCGCCCGCGGCGCCGCCGCGCCCGCCAGCGGCATCGCGTCGAATCAGCGCTTGCCCGGTGCCTCCATCGGTGTGGTAGATCCAGATCGGAAGAGCACACGTCT
>CAXBQP010000064.1:0-14467 GCA_963978095.1 uncultured bacterium
ATGTCAACTCCTTTGATACTCCTGATGCGCCGCTGTGTCCTGGCCGGCGGGCTTTTCGCGTTGGCGAGTGCGCCGGCGGGCGCCCAGGGCGCGCTCTCGGACAGCACAAAGAAGCCCATGCAGGAGTTCTCCGTCTCCAACATGGCGCAATGGGCCCCAGGAAGCCCAGCACCGCGCTACCCCGAGTCGCTGAAGAACGCCGGAACGATCGGTGTGGTCTTGGCGCAAATGGTTGTGGACACCAACGGCACCGCCATCGAGAGCACGCTCAAGATCGTACGGGCGGCTGATCCGGGGTTCGTCCAGGCGATCAAGGACGTGATGCCCCGGATGCGCTTTCTTCCTGCGAAGGTCGGCGATCGGAAGGTCAAACAGCTGGTGCAGATCCAGTATCGCTTTGCCATCCAGGGAAAGCCCGCGCCCACCGACACGCTCCTCGCGAAGGGGCCGATTCATTCGCTGGACGTCTGGATCACGGGGATCCCGCGGTAAGCACCCACGATCGTAAACAGAACCTCATCAGGGGCGTCTCTCGGCTCGTTTCCTGTGCGAGGCGCCCCTTCCCCATTCCCGGAGTCCCGAATGCCGCGCGTGATCGTGATCGGTGCAGGCGCTGCGGGCTCCATGGCCGCGATCTTCGCCGCCCGTGGTGGCGCCGAGACGATCTTGCTCGAAGGGAGTCCCGACGGCGGCCGAAAGATCCTGATCAGCGGTGGAGGTCGCTGCAACATCCTTCCCATGGTGGTGGACGAGGCGCGCTACATCACCGACTCTTCACCGAATCTCTTGCGAAAGATGTTGCGCGCGTGGCCGGTCGGTGAGCAGCGGGCGTTCTTCGAGACGGATCTCGGAATTCCGCTGGCGGAGGAGCAGGAGTTGAATAAACTTTTCCCCGCGTCGAATCGGGCGCGCGACGTGCGCGACGGTCTGCTGACCGCAGCCAAGAGTGCCGGGGTGCGGGTGCTTCATGGTCAGAGGGTCGTGGGCATCGAGCCGACTGATGGCGGTTGGCGCGTGGATATCGGTGACAGCGCATCGATGACCGGTGATCGGGTCATCCTCGCAACGGGGGGACTCTCCGTGCCCGCCACGGGGTCGGACGGCACAGGCCTCAGAATGCTCAGCCAGCTCGGGTACAAGATGCACGAGCGCTACGCGGCGCTGACACCGATCACCGCGCCCCCCTCGTCGTACACGGCGCTCGCAGGGCTCTCGCTCACCGTCACCATCACTGCGCGGAGCGCGGCTCGCTCGTCGAAGGCCACCGGGGGGTTCCTCTTCACCCATCGTGGGTACAGCGGGCCGTCAGTGCTCAACGTGTCACACGTAGTGGTCCGTGCCCGCGCGGCCGGGCTCCCGGCGACCCTCACGGTGCAGTGGACTCCGCTCCAGGACGCCGACTGGGAAGCGCGCCTGCGCCCAGAGGGGGGACGAACGGTCACTGGTGCCGTGCGGGCCGAACTTCCCGACCGTTTGGCGACGGTACTGATCGCGGCGGCGGCGGTTGACCCCTCGCGCCTGCTCTCGGACTTGCGCCGAGCGGAGCGGCTGCGGTTGGTCGAAACGCTGGTACGCGGCGATCTGCCTTGGAACGGCGATGAGGGCTACAAGAAAGCCGAGGTCACGGGAGGAGGTGTCGCTCTCAGCGAGGTGCACCCGCGCACGATGGAGAGTCGGCGCCACCCCGGGCTTTTCCTGTGCGGTGAAGTGCTCGACGCGTTCGGACCGATCGGCGGCTACAACTTTCTCTGGGCCTGGTCCACGGGACGGGCAGCGGGATTGGGCGCTGCGGCAACTCACTAGAATCTTCAGATGGTTCGATGCCAACGGGGCCGCCGGCAACCTTGCCGACGGCCCCGCGCCACTTCCTAGAGCGCGCGGTCAGTACCGCGGCTTGGTCTTGCGCGGAACCTTGCCACAGTTCGCGGGCCAGTTCGCGGGCCAGGTGCCCGGGGAGCGGTCACGCTTGATGAACTCCGGATCCTCGGACGCCAGATAGGCCATCGTCGCCGCGAGCGTCGCATTGTGCTTCAGGTCGTCGAACACGACCTTATCGTACGTGTCGCGGTTGGTGTGCCACGTGTAGGTGCTGTAGTTCCAGCCCACCGCACCCATGCCGAAGCTCGGCGTGCCGAAGCAGGCGAACACCGCACCGTCCGTTCCACCCGGGTTGCCGGTCGGGACGTCGTTGAAGCTCCACGACACCACGTTCGGGCTCAGGCTGTCCGTGAAGAAGCTTGGCAGCTTGGCGTACCAATCGCGAAGGTGCGGGCCGATGTTGGTGAGGCCGCTCGACGAGAGCGACTGGACCCGTCCGGTGCCGTTGTCCTGATTGAAGAGCGCCTGAAGCCCCTTCATGACTTCCGGATGATCCTCGGTGAACGCGGTCGAGCCGTTGAGTCCCTGCTCTTCGCTGGCCCAGTGCCCGACCATGATCGTGCGCTTCGGATGCGGGTACGCCTGCTTCAGGATGCGCATCGCTTCCATGGCCATCATGGTGCCGGTGCCATTGTCGGTCGAGCCGGAGCCGCCGTCCCACGAGTCGAAGTGCGCCGAAAGCATCACGTACTCGTTCGGCTTCTCCTCACCCTTGATCACGCCGATCGTATTGAACGCCGGAACCTCGCCGAGCAGTTCGGCGGTCAGGTCGAGGCGCACCTTCGGCTTCTGATTGTTCTCGGCGAGACGGAAGACGAGGCCGTAGTCCTCGCACTCGAGGGTTACGGCAGGCGCTTTGGTGTTGTAAGTCTCGAAGATCTCGATTGTGCCCCAGCCGCCTGCGCCTTGAGCTGCACCGCCACCGAAGCCACCGCGACCGGCCGCAGCTGCCGCATTCGAGGCCGCCGGACCGCCACCGCGCATATTGTTCGGATTCGCCGCACCGCCGGCGGCGCCGCCGCGACCACCACCCGCACCACCGCGCCCAGCACCCTGTCCGGCGGCCGATGCGAAGACGTTCGCGAAGCCGCTGAGTTTGGTGCGGGAGCTGATCATTCCCGCCACGCCGGCTTTCTCGAGGCGCATGCCGAGCGTACCGGTGCCGAGCGCCAGACTGTAGCCGGTGCCGCGGTAGAGCTTCGTGCTGTCCGCGTGGCCATCCGCCGTGGTCATCACCGCCCATTCACGATTCATGATCGAGACCGCCGTGTCCATGCGCGCCTTTGATTCCGGCGTCGCGAACTTGATCCAGTCTTCGGAGGGACGGCAGGTCGGGTAGGCCGGTGAGAGCAGGACGATCTTTCCCTTGGCCTTCGGCAGCCACTTCACGAACTCGGTGCTGTCGGCGAACTTCGGAAGCACGATCGCTTCCGCGGTAACCGGGGCGCCTTTGGTACCCGGGCTCCATGCGAGCATGGTACCGGCGAGGGAACGGGTCCGAGGCTGCACGAGGTCGATATGCGACGTGCCACGCCTCCAGCCTCGCCACGTGCCGTAGTTCTCGCGACGCGCCTCGATCCCCCACGACTTGTAGGTCTTGATGACCCAATCGCTGGCGGCGACCATCCCCGGGCTGCCGGTCAGGCGCGGCCCGATCGAGTCGAACAGGGTCTGCGAGAGCTGCTGGACGTGCGAGCTGTCCATGCCGAGGCGCCAGATGCGCTGGATGGTGGCATCCGACGTCGGAAACTTCGTCGTTTGGGCGGCCAGTGGATTGGCCCCCAAGAGCGCAGCTGCGACGATCGGAATAGAGCGGCAGAGGTTGGTCATGGGAAGACGGTGTGAGCGGGGACGTGCCGCTCGAGGCGGCGTGGGAAGCCCATCCCTTGAAACTACGCACGGGACCTCCGGGCGCCAGACGGCTCCGCAGCGCCGCCGACCGTGGGCTCCCCTTGCGGGGCACGTGCCGGTGGCGCATTGTCGAACGACCAATGCGGATCGTCACCCGAAAACGGGACCGCGTCGGCCGCGAACAGCGGGGGGAGTACGCCACCCAACACCAACGCCGTTGCGTGATCTCCCGTATCTTCCACGCGAGGGAGGCTCCCCCAACACCCCGGACCGAGTTGACCATGAAGCGAACGCTATGTCTCGTGATTGCCGCCACTGCCGTCATGGCCCCATCCCACCCGCTCTCGCGGGAGCGCTCGGCAGCGCTGGCACGTTGGGAGCAACAGGCCCGCAATGTGACCATCACCCGCGATGATTGGGGGATTGCCCACATTCATGGCAAGACGGATGCTGACGCGGTCTTTGGCATGATGTACGCGCAGGCCGAGGACGATTTCAATCGCATCGAGACGAACTTCATCAACTCGCAGGGACGGCTGGCCGAGGCCGAGGGGGAGGCCGAGGTGTGGCGCGACCTTCGGATGAAACTGTTCGTCAATCCCGACTCGATGAAGGCCAAGTATGCCGCGAGCCCCACGTGGCTGAAGACATTGATGATCGCTTGGGCCGACGGTCTCAACTTCTACCTCGCGAAGCATCCGGAGGAGAAAGCGCGCGTTCTGACCACGTTCGAGCCGTGGATGGCGCTGACGTTCAGCGAAGGGAGCATCGGGGGTGACATCGAGAAGGTCAACCTGACGCAGTTGGCGGCCACGTATGGCGGTGCCGCCGCCGCACCGGTCCCACCGAGCGACGTGTCCGCTGGTGAGTACGTGGAGCCGACCGGCTCGAATGGAATCGCGGTCGCGCCGAAGAATACCACCAACAAGCGCGCACTCCTGCTCATCAATCCGCACACCTCGTTCTTCTTCCGCTCGGAGCTGAAGGTGGAGAGCGATGCCGGCTTGAATGCGTACGGCGCGGTGACATGGGGACAGTTCTTCATTTACCAGGGGTTCAACGACCGTGCGGGATGGATGCACACGACCAGTAGTGTCGACGACACCGACGAGTATCTCGAGACGCTGACGCAGCGCGACGGAAAGTGGTACTACAAGTACGGCACCGGCGAACGGCCGGTCATCGTCGAGAAGATCGTGGTGCCGTACAAAACGGCGAGCGGCTTGGCGCGCAAGGAGTTTTCGGTGCTCCGGACACACCATGGGCCGCTCGTGCGCAAGCAGGACGGCAAATGGGTCGCCATGCGCATCATGCAGGAGCCCGTGAAGGCGCTGACGCAATCGTACACGCGGACGAAGGCCCGCAACTATGCGGACTTCCGACGGTCAATGGAGTTGCATACCAACTCCTCGAACAACACCATTTACGCGGACGCCGACGGCACCATCGCCTACTTCCACGCGAACTTCATCCCGAAGCGGAATCCGAAGTTCGACTGGCGGCGCCCCGTGGACGGCAGTGATCCCGCCACGGAATGGGGCCCTGTGCATGAGGTCGAGGAGAGTCCGTTCCTCAAGAATCCCGAAAGTGGTTGGCTGTACAACACGAACAATGCTCCGTGGACGGCGTCAGGCCCGAGCAGCCCCAAGCCGGAGAAGTACCCCGCCTACATGGACATCGGCACGGAGAACGCCCGCGGATTGCATGCGGTCCGCGTCCTGAGCGGGCGCAAGGATTTCTCGATCGAGAACCTTCGCGCGGCGGCCTATGACAGTTACCTGCCGGCCTTCGCCGCCATGCTGCCAGGACTGTTGAAGGCCTACGATGCAACCCCGACGACTGATCCGCTGAAGGCCGCGCTCAAAGATCAGATCGACGTCCTGCGTCGTTGGGACTATCGTTGGGCCAGCAGCAGCGTAGCGACCTCGCTCGCCGTG
The DNA here is from genome assembly GCA_963978095.1 of uncultured bacterium. Lineage (GTDB taxonomy): Bacteria > Gemmatimonadota > Gemmatimonadetes > Gemmatimonadales > Gemmatimonadaceae > Fen-1231. Next base: position 5,667 of record CAXBQP010000064.1, read on the forward strand.
TACTGGGGTGAGGCGCTCGGACGTCTGGTCGCCGCCGATGCGCGGGGGACCGCCGGAGGAGTCGATGAATACATGATGTCCGGCAAGTCGGACCCCGCCAAGCAACTGCAGGCGTTGGCGAATGCATCGGACAAGCTGACGGTCGATTTCGGCAAGTGGGCGACGCCTTGGGGGGAGATCAACCGCTTCCAGCGACTGACGGCGGATATCGTGCATCCCTTCAATGACGGCGGCGCCAGCATTCCGGTGGCCTTCACCTCCGCACGCTGGGGATCACTCGCGTCGTTCGGCGCGCGGGCGTACCCACAGACCAAGAAGTGGTATGGCACGAGCGGCAACAGTTTCGTTTCAGTCGTCGAGTTCGGTGACAGCGTGCGCGCGAGGGCCGTGTCGGCCGGCGGTGAAAGCGGTCGTGTCGGCAACAGGCATTTCATCGACCAAGCGCAGCGCTACGCGACCGGGAATCTCCGCGACGTGTACTTCTATGCCAACCAGCTCACGGGCCACACCGAACGTGCAGCGTATCATCCCGGCGAATAGGCTTGAGTTGGATTCGCGACGCGCCGTCCATCGCCGCCCCTCCTCCCAACGCTCCGACCACTCCCCCATGACAGATCACATCGTTCCCCTCCCCCGAGCGCTGAGCGCCCTGCTGCTGACGGCCCTGCTCGCGACGGCGTGCGGGCGCGCCGGTGAAGCCGGCACGAACCACGCCCCCGTGCCGGCAGAAGCGCTCAGCGCGATCGATACTGCCACCGTCCTTCAGCACATCCGTGTGCTCGCCGCCGATTCGCTCCTCGGACGTTCACCCGGAACGGCGGGAGAGGACAAGTCGGTCGCGTACCTCGAAGCGCAGTTCCGGGCGATGGGCCTCAAACCCGGGAATCCGGACGGTAGCTATATCCAAAAGGTGCCGCTCGTCGGCATCACGGTGAAGAATGCTCCTGCCCTGACCTTCACCGCCCGGGGAAAGAGCACCACCCTGAAGTGGCGTGACGATTACGTCGCCTGGACGAAGCACGTCGCGCCCAGTGCAGCGCTCAAGAACTCGGAACTGGTGTTCGTGGGTTACGGCGTCGAAGCGCCGGAGTTCGGCTGGGATGACTTCAAAGGCGTGGACGTCACGGGCAAGACGATGGTGGTGCTCGTGAACGACCCCCCGGTGAGCGACACCGCGATCTTCGGCGGCCCCAGAATGACCTATTACGGTCGCTGGACCTACAAGTACGAACAGGGGATGAAGCACAAGGCGGCGGGCGTCCTGATCGTGCATCAAACCGAACGCGCGGGCTACCCGTTCGCAGTGGTTCAAGGGAAGACCGCCGAACAATTCGACCTCGTCACGCCCGATAAAAACATGCGGCGCAGCGAGATCGAGGGCTGGATCACGCTCGATCAGGCCAAGGCACTCTTCGCCATGGCGGGGCAGGATTTCGACGCGTTGTCGGCCAAGGCAGCAACGAAAGCGTTCTCCCCCGTCCCGCTCGGTGTCACGGCCAGCGTCACGTTGCAGAACACCCTGCGCACGGTGGACTCCCGCAACGTCGTGGCGAAACTCGAAGGGTCAGATCCGGTCCTCAAGAACGAGTATGTCATCTACACGGCGCACTGGGATCATTTTGGCATCGGCGAGAAAGTGAACGGCGATTCCATCTACAATGGCGCCCTGGACAATGCGACTGGAACGGCCGGATTGCTGGCTATGGCCAAGGGGTTTGCGGCGGCAAGAACAGCCCCAAAGCGCTCGATCCTGTTCCTGTCCGTGACCTCCGAGGAACAGGGCCTGCTGGGCTCGCAATACTATGCGATGATGCCGCTGTATCCCCTCAACAAGACGCTCGCCAACATCAACATGGACGGGCTGAACACCTGGGGCAAAACGAAGGACGTGGTCGTCATTGGGCTCGGCGCTTCGGACCTCGATGATTACGCCCGAACCGCCGCCACCGAACAAGGGGGGCGGACGTTGCGTGGTGACGCGGAGCCGGAGAAAGGCTTCTACTACCGCTCGGACCATTTCAACTTCGCGAAAGTCGGCGTGCCCGCCTTCGATCCGGAGTCGGGCGTCGATTATATCGGCAAGGATGCGGGGTACGGCAAGCGGACCCGTGACGATTATACCACCAACAACTACCACAAGCCCTCCGACGAGATCAAGCCTGCATGGGATCTCTCGGGCGCGGTGCAAGATCTGCAGCTGTTCTTCACCATCGGTTATCGCGTGGCTGAAGCCACCACGTATCCGGAGTGGAAGACCGGCAACGAGTTCCGCGCGACGCGAGAGAAGTCGCTGAAGCCGTAACCTCGTCTCGCGAACAGCCACCACCGATCCCGGAATGCCATGAAGAGGTTCGTGTATCGGCGCACCGCCGCCTTAGCCGTTGCCCTCCTCCCGCTCACCGCGTGCGGCGGTCGTGCACCTGCCCCGGCGCTTGGCAGCGCACCAACGACCAAGGCCGCGGCAGGTTCACCAGCGTCCACGCTTCCGCACGCCGTGATCCCGGCGCCGATGCTCGCGGAGCGAACCGGCGGCCAACCATTCGTGATCGACTCGTTCACGACCGTCACCACGGTGGCCGACGCCGGACAGCGCGATGCGGCCGTTCGCGTGGCTGAACATTTTGCCGCCCTTCTGTGGGCACCCGCCGAGCGCGCGCGGCGCGCCGCGCTGTCGGAACCGGCCAAGCGCATCCAGTTCCAACTCGATCCGGCGCGCCGAGAGTTGGCGTCGGAAGGATATACCCTTGAGGTAAAGGTTTCGGGGGTGCGAATCGTCGCCGCCACCCCAGCCGGTTTGTTCTACGCGTCACAGACGTTGCGACAACTCTTGCCTGTATCGGTCGAATATCCGGCTGCGGTGAACCGAACACTTGCCGTGGCGCCGATCACCATCCGTGATCGACCACGATACGAATGGCGCGGTGCCATGCTCGATGTCGCGCGCCATTTCCTGCCCCTGCGCGATGTCGAGCGATTCATTGACGAAATGGCGCTCTACAAACTGAATCGGCTCCACTTGCACCTGGCCGATGACCAAGGATGGCGCATCGAGATTCTCTCGCGCCCGAATCTGACCGCGGTGGGCGGAAGCTCGCAGGTCGGAGGGGGGCCGGGCGGCTATTACACGCAACGCGAGTATCGCGAACTCGTGGCCTATGCAGCGGACCGCTTCATCACCGTCGTCCCCGAAATCGACATGCCGGGGCACACCAATGCCGCCCTCGCCAGCTACGCGGCCCTGAACTGCGATGGCGCGGCCCGCTCCATTTACACAGGGACGGATGTCGGGTTCAGTTCGCTGTGCGTCGAGCGCGACTCGACCTATGCGTTCGTCCGGGATGTCGTGCGCGAGTTGCAGTCGCTGTCCCCGGGAGGCTACTTCCATATGGGAGGCGACGAGGTGAAAACACTCACCTCAACACAGTATCGCACCTTCGTCGAGCGGGTGCAGGCGATCGTGACTGACGCGAACATGCGGCTCATCGGTTGGGCGGACATCGCTCCCGCCGGCCTGTCATCGAGCACGATTGTCCAGCACTGGTCAAAGGACTCGCTCGCCTTGCACGTGGCGCGTGGTGGAAAAGTGATCGCGTCGCCGGGCTCCAGGACCTATCTCGACATGAAGTACGACAACAGCACCACGCTCGGCCTGAGCTGGGCCGGCCGAATCGAAATCCAGGACGTGTTCAACTGGGATCCTACGCTCGTTCCGGGTGCCACGCCGCAATCGTTGCTCGGTGTCGAGGCGCCATTGTGGAGCGAGACGGTGACGACGATCGCCGACGCCGAGTTCCTCGCCTTCCCCCGACTGGCCGCGGTCGCGGAGGTCGGGTGGTCCCCGCGTGACGCCCGCGTCTGGGACGATTTTCGGCTGCGGCTCGCCGCACATGGGCCCCGTCTCCAGGCACTCGGCGTGAACTACTATCGTTCGACGCAGATTCCGTGGGAATGACCCGCCTGTCGATCACCCGTCGACACTTCCTCGGTCGGCTCGGGATGCTTGGGGTGACCAGTGTTTCGTCCAGCGCGATCAGCGCGGGGCTCGCATTGTGCGCCCGCAACGCCGGAGCGGAAGCCGTGGGGAGAACCTCGGAGTTCACCTTCGCACGCCTGCGGTATGACTCCGGCGACTGGGACTACAACCCGAAGGTGTGTGCCAACGTCCTCGACGCGCTCATCCAGTACACCACGATCCCCGTCCATGAACAGGAGGTCGTCATCACGGCCGACTCGGCGGAGCTCGGGGCGTTTCCATTCCTCTTCATGACGGGTCACAAGCTCGTGCGCTTCAGCGCCAAGGAGCGGGCGGGGATCGTACGCTTTGTCGAGAGTGGCGGAATGCTGCTCTCGGACGACTGCAATCATGATGTCAACGGGTTGTATGCACAGTCGTTCGAGGCGGAGATGCGCAAGGCGTTCCCTGCTCCTCCCGGCTTGGTGAAGGTCGGCAAGACGCACCCGATCTACCGATCATTGTTCGCCTTTGACGGCCCACCACAGACCAGTCATGAAGTGAATGGATGGGGTGACAATGTCGTCCACGATTACGTGCGCGGGATCGAGCAGCGAGGCCGGCTCGGGGTCGTCTACACGAATCAGGACTACGGCTGCGAGTGGGACTATTCTTGGAAGAACAAGCGGTTCCGCACCAAGGACAACACCAAGTTCGCGGTCAACCTGGTCGTCTACGCGATGACGTAGACGCGGGCCGCAGGCTCAAATCGCCTGGGGCGTGCCCGGGGTGCCAGGTGTACCCGGCGTTTGCGGTGTCTTCGGATCGGCCTTCGGGTCGGCCTTCGGGTCGGCCTTCGGGTCCGCCTTCGGGTCCGCCTTCGGGTCCGCCTTCGGGGTGGCGGACTGTCCGGCACCGGGCCGTGGCTGAGCACCCGGCCCAATCGGGCTGGCATTACCGCCGCGAGGCGGCTCCGCGCCCTGCTGGTTTTGCTCGCGGCTCTGTTGCACGCGCTGCTCGAGCTGCTGCTGCTCCTGTTGCTTCTCGAACTCCTTCTGCTGCTTGGGATTCAGGCGAAGCTCACGGCCGGGATTGGTGCTCGGCGACCCCACGAAGGTCACGGCACGGCGCTGCGGGACGACCTTGAACTCGACATCCACTTTCTGGCCGGCGTTGACACGCACTGGGATCTGCTCTTCGGCGAACACATAGTGGTCGGGAATGTCGCTCTCGCGGATCCTCAGGACATATGAGCCAGGCCGCAGCGTGCCGAACTCCAATCGACCCTTGTCGTCGGTGGCCGAGTACACCGTATCCCGGTCACTCATGATCGCGACCAGAACGTTGGACACCACCCCCGCGTCGATCAACGAGTCCGCACGCGCTCCGATGGTTCCGCCGGCGGGATCGAAGCGCCGCACCAGCGCGCGCACGGCGGCGCCGCGCATCATGGATACATCGAACCGTACCGGCTCCTTCATATCCTGGGCCAGATTCACCGCGACATCGCCCACCAGCAGCTCGCCGTGCATCTGCATCACGCCGTCGATTTCGACCTTGTGCACCCCCGGCGGGAGTCCTCGGAACATGACTTGTCCCTCGTCGTCCGTCACGGCAGCCTGATCACCAAGTCGAACCATCGCCCCTGCGACCGGAGCGCCCGTGGCCGCGTCTCGGATGCGGCCGATCGCACGCCCCGGCTCCCGCATCGGACCGGTCGGCATGCCGATGGGGCGACGGACTTCCAGGAAATAGCCGGCGGCATTTGGCGTACCATATAGTGATGCGCGCTGCAACACTTGTGCGCGAATGCCGATGGTGGTCCCGTCGATGAAGCTGCGATCGAGGCGGATGTCGCTCTGGCCGAACCACACGCCGGAACCATCATAGTCGCCGAGTGTCGCACGTTGCGCCGACGACGAGACCTGCAGCTCCATCCGCCATGGCAGGTGCACCTGCGCGTTGACCCCGGAGGCGAGAATGCCGGCCGCACCCGCCGACAGTGTGCGCCCGTTGCTGCTGGAGCCATACAGATTGATGGCTCCCATTGATCCGAGGTCCGCGCGGAGGCTGAGCGACGCCGCTTCATACCCCGACAGCGTTCCCTTCAACAGATCCATCGCCTCGCCATGTTCAGCGGCGCCGCTGATGCTGAACGCGCCAAAGCGTGCCGAGGCAGTGGCGCGCAGGGTGCGCTGCGATCCATTCACCGCGACGACCGACGCGAACTGGTCCATGCGGGTGAGATTGCCGTACTCCAAGGAGAAGATCCCTCCCCACCCAATAGCCAGCGACAGATTTCGGCTGCGCTGCTCGGTCGGAGCGTTCGGCAAGAACGGCGGATGCCAGTCGCGCATCCCGCCATTCAGCGTGAACGAAAGCTTTTGAATCGGATTGAACTGCAGATACCCTTCCTGAATGTCGCCACCGCGCATCGGTCCAGTGAAATTCGGATCCGCCTTGGTCAGACCGATGTTGTAGCTCCACTGGGAGTTCTGCCCCATGACGCGCAACCGCGCAGCCCGTCCGTATTGCGCGGCGGAGTCGCTTTCCGCGGTCTCCAACTGCAGTGATCCGGACAACGGGAGCGACGCTTCAAGACCGACGCTTCGCACCCCGCTCTTGGTCAACTCGTCTCCCCCCCGCTCGACGACGGTGCCGTAGAGCCACCCCAGCGAAGTCGGCAGACCGATCCGGGTTCCGATTTCGGGCGCGGCGTTGATGATCCATTGCGGCCGTTCGACGTACGCGCCGGACTGGAACCACCGCCCGGTCACGTCGAACTGCGCCCCAGAGCCGAGAAAGCCGCCGCTCGTGAGCGGCGTGTAACCGAACATGTCGCTCCCCAGACGGAGCCGCCAGCGATCGTTCCGGAACGTCGCCCGGTATTCTTCACGTTCGCCGAACCCGAACTGCGATGTGCGGTTCGTCGGCGCCGACGCGTTGAAGGCGACCGTCGTGTTGTTGTCGGGCAAGAGCCCGCCACCCTGGATCGTCACCGGGGCCACGCCCGCGGCGTATCCACCACCGCGCACCGACAGCATCGCGGGCACCGAGGCAAACCGATCCGACACGATCCCCTTGGGAACGAAGGTCGTGCGGAAATTCGCCTTGCTCGTGACCGACCGGTCCGCGCGGTCGGTCGCTCGCAGTTCGAGATTGTCGTCGATCGCACGCGCCAGCGTGCTCGGCGCAGCCCCCGAGACAACGACGATGATCGTGGAGCCCGGCGCCAACGCAGCCGCCGAGGGTTCGGTGCGCACACCGAGGCGCTGGAGGGATTGTCCTTCGAATGCCACCTGCGATACCACGTTCCCGCGATTGCGCACGAGGAATCGTGCGGCGACCGGAGCGCCTGTGGCCACCCAGCCCGGCGCATCCAGCGGAATCACTTCGATCTCGCGATGCTCGTCGATGGCTACGACCAGGGAGTCGCCCGCGCCGCCGTCGATGTGGGCCTGTACGACATAGCGCCCCGCCGTCGTGCCACGCCCTGCACTGACGCTGAAGATCAGGAGATCTTGGGCACCGGCATGGATGACCGCGTCACCCGAACCGCCAATGACCTGCCAACCGCTGGGCAATGACAACGAGACACGCGCCGACCGGCCTTCGGTGTTGAGATTCCTGACCTTGAAGGTGGCATTGAAGGCGGTACCCGCTGAGATGGAGAGCGGCGCCTTGCGCACACTACGCACATCGACGGTGTCCTGAGCGCGCAGCTCGTGCCCCAGGCCGCAGAGCGCAAAAGCGCCGCCCGCCAAACGGCGAGCGAGCGCGAAGCGTCGGACAGTCCTGGGGATGCGTCGCATGTCGATCGGTTAGAACTTGAGCGCCAGCTGCTTCGCGAAGACGGCATCTTCACCAGTATCGGCGAACAGGACCGCTTTGTAAGACCCTGGGGGAAGCACCCCCAGATCGAAGTGCTGCCGGAGCGAGGACCCCGGATACAGGAGCCCTCGCGACTGTTTGGCTTGAGCGCGGAGCGTTCCCTGCTCGTCGTAGACCTCGATCCACAACACCGGGCGGTACGCGCGTTCCCCCGAGTTCGCGACATCGACCTCCAGGGCCGAACTCTTGGCAGGGGTCAGTCCCAGCCGCTCGCCGTCAAACACGACCGCGCGCGATCCTGGATTTCGCAAGTGCGTCGCGACCTGCACCGCATAGCGGATCACCGCACCGATAGAAACAGTCCCTTTCTTGGAATCGTTGACTGCCGGCGACGGGGGGGCTCCTTCGACGATGATGGTGCTCCAAAAACTCCCGCTCAGCGATTCACGCGCGGGCACGGCGACGGTGTAGGCAACCGTCACGGTACCGCCCGCCGGCACCAGCACGCGGTTCGTCTGTAGGGCAATCCACGATGCGTTCGAGCGGTCCATGGCGCCGGCCTCGCCGTACTCCGTGGTCCCGTCGGCCTTGAAGCTGTAGTCCGTGAGGAAGATTCGCGCGGTCTGCGCTTCCCCGCTGGGGTTTGCGATCACGATGGTGCCGGTGTAGCGCTCGCCCGGCGCCGCATTCCGCTCCTCGACCGTGTTGGTGAGGACCGAGAGCTGGGCGTGCGCGGTGCGCGGCGCGAAGCTCGTGATGGCGGCGACTGAAGCCGCAACGGCAAGGCGAATGGCGAGCATCCGGGTGGCACTCCGGCGAGAGGTCAGGGACATGGTACGCTCGACGTCGTGGAGTTCTGCCGAACCAGACAGTAGTAGACCGTGATTCCCTGCGTCTGCGGGGCAACAGCGCTCGTCGCAGAAATCGTGTACGTGATCGCATACGGCGTCAGCGACGGATGAGATCGGAAGAGCGTCGTGTAGGGAAAGAGTGTAGATCTCGGTGGTCGCCGTATCAT
>CAXBQP010000065.1:0-14277 GCA_963978095.1 uncultured bacterium
GACTGGAGTTCAGACGTGTGCTCTTCCGATCTGGGGCGCAGCGGCGGTGTTGCTGCTCGGCGATGGATGGCTCCTCGCCCAGCGCGTGCGCGACGCGCGCGACACCGCGCGCCTCCGCACCCAACTCAGCGGCGTGGAGCGCGAGCGGATCGACGCCGCACTGCGCGCGGACAGCAATCGCACGCAGGTGCTGGTGGAGCTGGCGCGCCGGCAGGCGCGGATCGACAATGGATTGCATCTGTCCGTCGCGCTCGACAGCAGCGTCATCCACCTCGAACAGGAAGGCGCGGTGCTGTTGAGCATCGCCGCGGTGCCCGGGCCAGCTGGGTGGATTCACACGAGCCCGCGCGACTCGGTGCCCCTCACCGCACCGCGGGGCGACCGCACCGTGGACGAGGTGCTCGGCGACACGCTCGTCCGGCTGAGCGGAGGCACCGTGATCTACGCGGACGATGGCGCAGGACTCATCCGCACTGGCCAGGTGCGCGTACGCGCGGCCGACCTCAAACTGCTCAAGCCGAACCTCCGGCCCGGGCAACACGTGTACTTCTACTGATGGCGAGCGGCAACGGCTTCTTCAAGACCGGTGGCGCGGCAGCCTGGGCCACGGCGCTCGTCCTCCCGGCGCTCCTTGGGCTCGGCGCCTTCCTCGCCTGGGACGGCGCCCGCGTGCATTTCCGCCTCGAGGTCACGCGCGCCGCCTATCAGGACAACCTGACGTTGCTCGAGAACATCCGACGCGACGTCGGGGTGAGTCGTGACACGCTCGAGCGCGTGAAAGCGCTCGAGAATGATTCCACCCAGCACGATCGCCCGTTCATCGTGATCTCGGTGGCCGAGCATCGCCTGTGGTTCAAGAAGGGCACCGAGGTCCTCTTCACCACGCGCGTCGCCACCGGTACGGGAAAGAACCTCGAAACCGGCAAGGGGGGACAGCGCTGGAAGTTCGAGACGCCGCGCGGACGTCTTGTGGTGGAGCGCAAGGACGTCGAGCCCGCCTGGGTCCCTCCGGACTGGCACTTCGTCGAGGTCGCCCGCAAGAAAGGGCTGCGGATCGCCCATCTCGAACCGGGGAAGACCATCGCCGCCGGCAACGGCGCGGTGCTCGCGGTCACCAAATCGGGCGTGAACGTCGTCACCCGCTACCCGGACGGGCGCGAAGTCCCGGTCGAGGTGCGCGAAGGCCAGGAGATCGTCGTCGGGCGTACCCTCGTGATCCCTCCCTACGAAGCCAACCAGCGCAAGTACTACGGGACCCTTGGCAGCAATCGCCTCTACCTCGGCGACGGCTACGGCATCCACGGCACCGACGTGCCGAGTTCGATCGGCCGCGATGCCTCGCACGGCTGTATCCGGGTGCGGAACGAGGACGCCGAACTGCTGTATCGCATGGTGCCGCTCGGCACTGTCGTGTACATCTACTGACGCGTGAAGCGCCGGTCGGACTCTCCGAACTCACTGCTCAAGCTCGCGCTTCTGGGGGTTGGGGCGATGGTGGTCGGGCTGGTCGCCCTGCTGGCGCCCGCGAATCTGTTCTTCGGTAGTGTGCCGGAGCCCGAGGGTGCGACCGCCCACACGCTTCGCGCAACCTCCGACGCGTTCGGGAACAGTGGGGAGGTGCGCCTCCAGCTCCGCATGCCCCGTGAGCGGTGGGAGTTTCCCCTGGAAGCCAGCGCCCTCGACTCGATCAAGTCGCTCGACTGGGTGCGCGCCGAGGACGCGCGCCACTCCATTCCCGCGGAGGTCTCGGTAAGCACCACCGTGACGGCGCCGTCGCGCCCCGGGTTCTACCGGCTCGCCGTGACGCGCAAGGACGGCTCGCGATTCGTGGACTCGGTCGTGGTCGGCGTCTTGGTGCCGTTCAGCGCCAAGAAGCGGAGCGCGCTCAACGGCTATCAGATCGGGACCTACACTTGGGAGCACGCCGCCGGTGACGCCACGCCGCCCCCGGTGGGGTTCATCGAGGTACGTCCGGAGGTCGAGAACCTCCCGATCAGCGCGCACTTCCGGATCTCCGATTTCCTCACCCGCGACGGGCAGACCACGTGGCCCCGCTACGTGGCACTCGACACCCGGATCCTCGACAAAGTCGAGCTCGTGTTGCGCTACCTCGGCTCGCGCGAGCATGACATGCCTGTGTCGCTCCACTCGGGGTTCCGCACGCCGTATCACAACCGGCGTGTCCCCCGGGCGGCAAGCGACAGCCGCCACCAGTACGGCGACGCGGCCGACCTCGCCATCGACGTGGACGAAGACGGGCGGATCACCTATCTCGACGTCCTCGCCGTCTCCCGCGCCGTCGAGATGGTGGAGCGCGACTACCCCGCGCTGGTGGGGGGATTGGGGCTCTACGGTAACTTGGGGACGGCTGCTTACGTACACATAGATGTACGCGGGACCCGCAAGCGCTGGCGCGGGTGATACGCACCGGCGACGCGCGGGTCGTCACGCATCCCTGCTGGAGGATTGGCCGATGAACGACTTCCTCAAGGAACGATTGCTCCGTCAGCTCAGCACCTTGAGCGACGACAAGGTCTATCAGGTGCTCGACTACGCCGAGTTCCTGGGTTCCAAGTACGCCGAGCAGAAGCCGGCTCCGCCGAACGTCTTCCAGCGCTTCGCGGAGGGGGTCGAGGACACGATGCGGGCGGGGAAGATGTCCGCCTCGACCGTGGCCCAGACGATGGGGTTCCTCAGCCAAGCGATGGGTGTGTTGAACGGGGTAGCCGCCGCCGGAAAGTCGATGGCGGGCGATCTGGTGAACGCCGCCGCCGCAACGACGGCCTTGGCCCCGTCATCCCCGCCGGTCGCGCCCCCTGCGGCGGCGCCCACGGCTCCTGCGTCGGAAGCTGCTGCGTCGCCGGTCGAACCCAAACCGTAGGCGTCGCGCCACCCGTTGCCAGTCAGGGCGTTTTCGGAGTAAATTCCACCATGGAACCCTCAAAGACTCCGAAGACCTCTCGGCCCGCACCGGCACAGACCGGCAGCGGGCCGTCGCGCAATCCCTCGGCGCTCTCTGGTGCCGCTCGCATCCGTTCCGACGCCGGCCTGACTTTCGACGACGTCCTGCTGATCCCGCGTCACTCCACGGTCCATCCCAAGGACACGAGCACCGTGACGCGCTTCTCGCGCGGCATCACGCTCAACGTCCCGCTGGTCTCGGCGGCCATGGACACTGTCACCGAAAGCGAGATGGCCATCGCCATGGCGCGCGCCGGCGGCATCGGCGTGCTCCACAAGAACATGTCGGTCGATCGGCAGGCCGCCGAGGTGGACCGCGTGAAGCGCTCCGAGAGCGGGATGATCCTCAAGCCGTACACCCTCCCCGCGAGCGCGACCATCCGCGAGGCGGCGGCGTTGATGACGAAGTTCCGCATCAGCGGCGTGCCGATCGTCGACGAACACGACAAACTCATTGGCATCATCACCAATCGCGACCTCCAGTTCGAGCGCAATCTCGACCGTCCGGTCTCGGCGGCCATGACGGGTGCGGGGCTCGTCACCGCGCCCGCCGGTACGACGATCGACCAAGCCGAACACACCATGGCCACGCATCGGATCGAGAAGCTCCCCGTGGTGGACACCGCGGGCAAGCTGATCGGGCTGATCACCGTGAAGGACATCCTGAAGCGTCGGCAGTATCCGATGGCCGCCAAGGACAAGCATGGACGTCTGCTGGTCGCGGCAGCGATCGGCGCCGGCGGCAACTATCTCGACCGTGCCCGCGCCCTCGTCGACGCCGGCGTCGACGCGCTCGTGCTCGACACCGCGCACGGGCACAGTCAGGGCGTTCTCGATGCGACCGCGAAGGTCCGCGAGCTCTATCCCGACGTGCAGCTCGTCGCCGGGAACATCGCCACGCGTGAAGCCGCCACCGCCCTGGTGGAGATCGGCGTGGACGCGGTGAAGGTCGGCGTCGGCCCCGGCTCGATCTGCACCACGCGCGTGGTCACCGGGATCGGCGTCCCGCAGCTCACCGCGGTGCTCGACGCCGTCGCGGGCGCCGGCGACGTGCCGGTGATCGCCGACGGCGGCATCAAGTACTCGGGGGACATCGTCAAGGCGATCGCGGCGGGTGCGTGCACCGTGATGATGGGCTCGATGCTCGCCGGGACCGAGGAATCGCCCGGCGAGTCGCTCCTCATGGAGGGACGCCGCTTCAAGATGATCCGCGGCATGGGCTCCATGAGCGCCATGCAGGATGGCAGCGCCGACCGCTACTTCCAGGACGGCGAGATGAGCGCCAAGAAGTTCGTTCCCGAGGGAATCGAAGGGCGCGTGCCGTACAAGGGACCCGCCGGCGATGTGCTGTACCAGATGGTCGGCGGTCTGCGGAGCGGGATGGGCTACGTCGGCTGCGCGACGATCGATGCGCTACGCACGGAAGCACAGTTCGTGCGCATCACCGCGGCCGGGCTCCGCGAGTCGCATCCGCACGACGTCACGATCACGCGCGAAGCACCGAACTACAGCGTTTGAGCGCCGCCGGGCGTTGACTAGCCACCGGTCCGCGCCCGACCGCGCGGAGTCGTGGCTCCGTGCTTGACTCCGTCCGGACCGTTGAACAAGTTTGCCGACTATGACGTCCGGCCACCCTTTCCGAGCCGTACGTCCGGACAGCGGTGTACTAGGTGCCATCGCGGTTTCCACCGAAGCACACTCCAAGGGGGTTTTGCGTGGCTAATGTCTTCACCCGAACGAAGTCGATCGATCGCCTGATGGCCGATTCCGGGGCCGGCGGTGAGAGCGGCCTCAAGCGCACACTTGGTGCGTGGTCGCTCATCGGCCTCGGCATCGGCGCCATCATCGGCGCAGGGCTCTTCGTCCGAACCGCGGCGGCGATCGCCGAGCGTGCGGGACCGTCGGTAACGCTCGCGTTCATCGTGGCGGGCATCGGCTGTGCCTTCGCAGGACTCTGCTACGCCGAGTTCGCCTCGATGATCCCGATCGCCGGCTCGGCCTACACGTACAGCTACACGACGATGGGTGAGCTCATCGCGTGGATCATCGGCTGGGACTTGGTGCTCGAATACGCCGTCGGCGCGGCCACCGTCGCGATCGCCTGGAGTCAGTACCTCAACAACCTGCTCGGAATCCTCGGGATCAGTACCGTCCCCTACCAGTGGAGCCACTCGGCGTTCGAGGTGTCCACGAGCGGCGTGCACGGCATCATGAACATCCCGGCCGTCGTCATCCTCGGCCTGCTCTCGCTGGTGCTGGTACGCGGCACGCAGGAATCCGCGCTGCTCAACGGCATCATCGTCATCACCAAGGTCTGCATCGTGATGATGGTGATCGCGATCGGCTGGGGCTTCATGGTCCCGGCGAACCACGTGCCGTACATCCCCGAGGCCAGCACCTTCACGACCGCCCAGGGCGTGACGCACGCCTACGGCGGCATCATGGGCGTGCTCGGTGCCGCGGGTGTGGTGTTCTTCGCGTACATCGGATTCGACGCCGTCTCGACGGCCGCGCAGGAGGCCAAGAACCCCTCGCGCGACATGCCGATCGGCATCCTCGGCTCGCTCGTCATCTGCACCATCCTGTACGTCCTCTTCGCCCACGTGCTCTCGGGCGTTGCCTCCGTGGACTTCTTCCGCGGCGCGGGTGGTGAGGCGTCGGTGGCCAAGGCGATCGAGACCTACTTCATCGGCTACGGCTGGCTCGCCAAGTTCGTCACGGTCGCCATCCTCGCCGGCTTCAGCTCGGTCATTCTCGTGATGCTCCTCGGGCAGAGCCGCGTGTTCTACTCCATGAGCCGCGACGGGCTCGTCCCGAAGATCTTCTCGGAGACACACCCGAAGTACCGCACCCCGTGGAAGTCGAACCTGCTCTTCTTCGTCTTCACCTCGCTCTTCGCCGGATTCCTTCCGGACAGCATCGTGGGCGAGATGACGTCCATCGGCACGCTCTTCGCCTTCATCCTGGTGTGCATCGGCATCCTGATCCTGCGCAAGAAGCGTCCGGAACTCGAGCGCGCCTTCCGCGTGCCGGCGGTCTCGATCGTCGCCCCGCTCGGCGTCATCACCTGCGGCGCCATGATCTACGGGCTGGGCTGGACGAACTGGCTCCGACTCGGCGTGTGGCTCGGCATCGGCATGATCGTGTACTTCGGCTACAGCCAGAAGCACAGCCTGCTCAACAAGGGCTGAGGTCAGGCCTTTCGTTTAGATTTGAACGGCGTCCGGGTTTCCGGGCGCCGTTCTCTTTTGCCCATCCCTCGTGTGATCCAGGACGCCATCCGCACTGACCCGATCGCTGTTCCCGAGCACCGCCGTGCCGCCATTCTGGCCTTGATGGCCGCGTTGGGCGACGCCAAGCGGGTGGCGCTCAGCACGCATATGAACGCGGATGGCGACGGGTGCGGCTCGGAGGCCGCGCTGGCGATGCTGCTCGCCCAGCGCGGCGTCCAGGTGCACATCGTGAACCCCACGCCATGGCCCGTCATGTTCCAGTGGCTGCTCACAGAGGGCGTCACGGATCGCACGCACGACGGGACCAAGGCGCTCACGGGGATTGACCGGCTGATCGTCCTGGATATCAGCGATGTAAAACGCCTCGGGGCGCTCACCGAGACGGTGCGGTCGCTCACGCCGGCACCGTTGACCATCGACCACCATCTTCCGAGTGACGAGCCCCCCGGGACGGTGTTCGTGACCGACACCACGGCGTGCGCAACGGGCGAGTTGATCTGGGACGTCGCGACCGTTCTGGATCTCACGATCACACCGGCCATCGCGACCGCGCTGTACACCGCGCTGCTGACGGACACCGGAGGGTTTCGGTTCTCCAACACGTCGCCACGTTGCCTCGCGATCGCGTCACGCCTCTTGGCCGCTGGAGTGAATCCGGAGGAGATGTATCGCCGGATCTACGCTTCCGTGCCGAAGGGGCGCTTGGGGCTCTTGCGGGACGCCCTCGGAACGCTGGGAACCGACGAGTCGCTGGGGCTGGCCTGGGTGTCGGTCGCCGCCGGTGCGCTGGAAGCCTACAACGTCACGGGAGAGGACCTCGACGGCATCGCCGAGTATCCGCGCTCCATCAACGGGGTGCGTCTGGCGCTCCTGTTCCGCGATCTCGGCCACGGGAAGGTGAAGATCTCATTCCGCTCCGTCGGGATGGTCGATGCCAACGCCCTCGCGCGGCAGTTCGGCGGCGGCGGACATGCCAAGGCATCCGGCGCGATGGTGGCGGGTACGCTGGCCGAGGTGCAGGATCGGGTGATCGCCGCAGCGCGTGAGGCGTTGGCGGGGCGGGAACGCGGATAGGCCATCCTGCGTCGCTCCCGCGTCCTATTGTATTCTGGCTCGCGGATTCGTAGCATCCGAATATGCCGTCGCAGCGCATTTCCCAGCCATCCGCCTCGCGCGCCGATGCCATCCGCCCGCGAGGGCGTGCGCGTCGGCTATTGGGGTACACGGCCATCGAAGTGGTCTTGGTGCTCACCACTGTGGGTATCGTGGCGGCGACCTCGTTTCCCAAGCTCCGGCTGACCGTCAATCAGACGAAAGCGCGTCGCGGGGCGACGGTGATTGGCGCGATGATCGAGTATGCCTTCGCGGCCTCGCAGCGCACCGACCAGCCGGTAACGATCACCTACAACTCCTCCAACGGGGTGATGAGCGTCGCCGATCGTACCAGCGGCACGGTGATGCGCCGTCTGGCGTTGAAGGGCGGGTCGGAATGGGCCTATCAAACCGTCACCGTCTCGCCGAGTGCGGGGGTGACGGTGTTTCCCATGGGGCTCGCCTCCGCGGCGCTGACGGTGACCGTCGGCAGCGGGGGCTTCACCAAGACCGTGTCGGCGTCACGCGCCGGCGTGGTCCGCGTACAATGACCGTGCGCGCGCGTCGTGGCCTGACCTTGCCCGAAGTGATCATGGCGGTCGTCTTGCTCGCCTTGCTGGCCTCGTCGCACAGCTTGTTGACGCTCAAGTTCACGCAACGTCAGAAGGCCGTGACCCTTGGTGTCTACCGCTCGGCGGCCCTGGAGTCGGTGGTCAATCGCTGGGTCTCCATGCCCTTCGATTCGCTGTCGACGAAGGCCGGATGCACCACGGTGAATGACACGCCCATGGCGTACACCAAGTGCATCACCGTCACCACGATCAGCAACGCACGCAAGACGGTCAGGATCATTCTCACGCCGAGCACGTTGCTCAAGCCGGATACCGTGTCGTTCGATCGTGCCAAGATGTCCACCACCAATCCGTTGGGGTGAGCGTGAGGCGCCGTCACGGGTTCTCGTTGATCGAACTGCTCATCTCGCTCACAATCGTGACCATCCTCGGCGCATCGCTGACGCGGCTCATGACCAGCCAGATGCGCTTCTTCTCGATGATGGGGAGCAAGCGGGATGCGCGTGCGATCACGCGGGGCTCGCTCCTGATTCTGCAGAACGAACTGCGCATGCTCGAGACGAGCGGTGTCGACTCGGCCACGAATCTCAAGCTCGTGCTGAAGGTGCCGTACGTGTTCGGGGTCGTGTGTTCGACCTCGACGGTGAGTTTGCTACCGGTGGACTCGCTGATCTATTCGTCCGCCGTCCCCGGTGGCTACGCCTGGCGCGACACCGCGACGAGCGGCGGGTACACCTATGTGACGCAGAATGCGGCCCCGGGCAGCGGCACCGCGTCGACGTGCACCGGGCAATCGATCACGACGCTCACCGGCGGTCGCGTGATCACGGTGTCGCCGACGATGTCGAGCAGTGCGGCGGTGGGGGCGCCCGTGTTCCTGTGGCAGAAGGTGACGTACGAGTTCAAGGCCTCCACGGCCGTGAGCGGCGCGACCGCGCTGTGGCGGACGGTGAATGGCGGCTCCGCGGACGAGATCGCCGTGCCGTTCGACACGTCCGCCAAGTTCCGGTTTTACGTCTTGGATCGCGATACCTCGCAAGTCGGCGTCCCATCGTCCCTCAGTCAGATTCGCGGGATCGATCTGCAGCTGGACGCGAAAGCCGAAAAACGGGTCGCCGGTCGTGCCGCCACGGAAACCGCGAAGGTGCGCGCCAGCGTCTTCTTCCGGAATCGGGCGCTGTGATTCCCACGCGCTTCACCGAGGACGGACGTACGGCAATCGCCCGGGAGCGTCGTGGTGTCGCGATGGGCATGGTGATCATGTTCCTGTTCGTATTGACCGCGGCGCTGGCGGCCGGATTCGCGGTGAATCTCGGGGAGCGACGTGCCGACGATGCGGCGCGGCAGGCGGCGCAGACCCTCGCGATCGCCGAGGGCGGGTTGGAGCGGGCGTTGGTCGATCGGGCTGCGCTCGGCTTCACCGCGACGCCGCCCGCTGCCGCGGAGTCGACCCGGGTGACCTTCACCGGCGGGTACTACGACGTCACCGTGACCCGTATCCGACCCGCGGTCGGAAACGCACCGGCCCTGTATGTCGTGCGGTCGCATGCGGTTCGGACCAAAAGCGGGACCGGCGGCGAGCGCAACTCCGAGCAAACCGTGAGTCAGCTGGTCACCTGGCAGACCGGCTCGATGACCGTGAGCTCGGCGTGGACCAGTTTGACCGGCATTTCGAAGAATGGTTCGTCAGGAACGATCTCCGGTGTCGATGGCTGTGGCGCCAAGGCATCGCTCCCAGCCGTCTCGGTCCCGGCCGTGCCCGGTTATTCGCAGAGCGGCGGAAGCATCAGTTCCGTGCTGTCGGGCGCCACGCCGCTGGTCGACACCACCAAGGGGCACACCGCGACGGCCATGGCACCGAACGTGAACATCGACTGGGCGGGCATCGCCAAGGGAACGTCGATCACGGCCACCGTCAACTATCCCACGCAGTCGTTCCCGACGACCGCGCAAATGTCCGACACCACGTATTGGCCCATCATCGTGGTCAACAACGGGCCAACGGGAAATGCGAACTTCGCGAGTGGTCAGAGTGGCACGACCTTCGATCTTCCTCGGCAGGGGCACGGTCTGCTCATCATCCTGGGGGACCTGACCATCAGCGGGTCGGATATGTGGTCCGGGATCGTGCTGGTCGGGGGAACCGTGACCTCCAACGGCAACAACTCGGTCAATGGGTCAGTCGTGAGCGGCCTCAACACCAAGTTCGGCATCTCGGTCGGCGTCGAGGCCATCGGGAACGGGAACAAGCACTTCCAGTACAATTCGTGCAGTGTCGCCCTGGCGACCGGTGCGCTCGGGGCGCTCCGCCCCTATGGCAATACCTGGAGCAGCAGCTGGCCCACATTCTAGCGCCTGCGTCCCGTGGCTAGATTTCCCGCATGACCGAGTCTCTTCCCGCGCGTGTCGAAGCCGCGCTTGCGACCATCGTCAACTCCCGAACCGGCGCCGATCTCGTCGCTGGCGGCCAGGTCCGCGATGTTGCCACCACCACCGACGGCAAGGTGCGTTTCACGTTGCTGCTCGCGGCCGTGGACGAGGCCACGCTGGCCCGTGCGGCGCGTCAGATCGTGGAGCATGTCCCGGGCGTCACCGGCGTGCAGGTCGACGTGAAGGACGCGTCAGAGTTCGCGGCGCAGCGTGCGGCGTCGACGGTGGCGAACGCCGCCACCGCGGCGGCCGGCAAGGGGCGCGCGCTCCCGGTGATGGACGCCGCGCCGGCCCAGGCGCGCAGCAGCGCGCCCACGCCGGTGTCGTATCCCAACCTTGGCAAGATCATCGCCGTGTCGTCCGGCAAGGGCGGGGTGGGCAAGTCGACCGCGACGGTCAATCTCGCCTGCGCATTGGCGAAGATGGGAAAGAAAGTCGGCCTCATGGACGCGGACATCTACGGGCCGAACATCCCGCGCATGATGGGGGTGAGCTCCGCCCCTCCGGTGGACGACGAGAAGATCATCCCGCTCGAGGCGCATGGGGTGAAGCTCATCTCCATCGGCTTCCTGATCGAGCGTGATCAGCCGGCGATCTGGCGCGGACCGATCGTGATGAAGATCATCACGCAGTTCCTGCGTGATGTGGCCTGGGGAAAGCTCGACTATTTCTTCGTGGACATGCCCCCGGGCACCGGCGATGCGCAGCTGTCGCTCGTTCAGGCCACGCAGGTCAGTGGCGCGGTGATCGTCACCACGCCGCAGGAGGTGGCGGTCGGCGACGCGCTCCGCGGGGCCAAGATGTTCGAGCGCGTCGGCGTGCCGGTGCTCGGCATCGTCGAGAACATGAGCTACTTCGAGAGCCCGGAGACGGGCAAGCCGATCGCCCTGTTCGGGTCCGGCGGCGGCCATCGGCTCGCGACCGAGCTCGGGGTGCCGCTGCTCGGTGAAGTACCGCTGTATCCACCGGTGATGGAAGGAGGGGACGGTGGCACGCCGATCGTGCTCGCCGATCCCACCTGCTCGGCGGCACGCAAGCTGACCGCGATCGCGGAAAAGCTCTAGCAACAATCAGGGCCCGTGCCGAGAAACCGTTCGGCTGGGAAATACGAGGTGATGGCTGTCCGCCCCCGACCCGGGGCTCTTCTCTTCAACCCTTTCGACATGCACTCGCACATTCTCGGTCGTTCGGCGCGCCTCGCGCTCGCCTCAGCGCTCCTCCCCGCGGCGCTGCTCGCGCAGACGAAAGAACTCCCGCTCAAGTACGTCGGCCCGGCCACCAAGCCGGAGATCAGCGCCGGCGATCTGATGACCCGTTTGTACAAGTTCGCCGACGACTCCATGATGGGGCGCCAGGTGGGTACCGAGTGGAACATCAAGGGTACGGCGTACATCGAGGCCGAAGTTCGCAAGATGGGGCTCAAGCCCGCCGGAGATAACGGCACCTACTTCCAGAATCTGCCGCTCTACCTGCGCGCACTCGACACGACCTCCACGCTCGTCGTGGACGGCAAGACGTTCAAGGCGGGCACCGATTTCATGGCCGGCTCGGTGGGCCGCAAGGTGACGCAGTTCACCAACACGGCGGTCGTCTACATCGGGATGCAGTTCGACACGGCCAACGTCCCCACGGCGGAGATGGTCAAGGGGAAAGTCGTGATGCTGCGCGGCTTCCAGCCCGGCCCCGGGTTCAATCAGGGGGCGCTCATGGCATCCGCGGCTTTCAAGGCGTGGCAGGCGGTGCTGCCGCAGGCCGCTGCGACCATCACGATCGGTGGCGCGACCATCCCGCCTCAGACCGTGGCGGCCGCCATCAATCCGACGCGCCCCAGCTTCCTGGCCGACGCCGAGGCGCCGGTTCGCATGCAACTCACCCCGAAGGTCGCCGAAGCGATCCTCGGTGGCCCCGTGGCCGACGCGAAGGTCGGCACGATCGGCAAGCCGATCACCACGAACGTCCGATTCACGGACACGTTCAAGGAACTCGGCCGCAACGTCGTCGCGATTCTCCCCGGCACCGACCCGAAGTTGAAGGGGCAGTACGTCGCCATCGGCGCGCACAACGATCACGTGGGCTTCCGTCCGAACCGCCCGGTGGATCACGACTCGGTCAAGGCGTTCATGCAGATCGTGCGCCCGCAGGGTGCCGACAATGCGCCGACGCAGCCGACCGCGGAACAGACCGCACAGGTGAAGGCGCTGACCGACAGCCTGCGCAAGTTGCACGGTGGAGCGCGCGCGGACTCGATCTTCAATGGCGCTGATGATGACGGCTCCGGCTCCGTCTCCGTCATGGAGATCGCCGAAGCCTTCGCCAAGACCGGCGTGAAGCCGAAGCGCTCGATCATTTTCGTCTGGCACGCCGGCGAAGAGGCCGGGCTTTGGGGCTCACAGTACTTCACCGACAACCCGACGGTGCCGCGTGACTCGATCGTCGCGCAGCTCAACATGGACATGGTCGGCCGCGGTCGCGCCACCGACGCCACGGGCGAGGCCAAGGATGGCTCTCTCCTGCATGGCGGCAAAGGCTACCTGCAGCTCGTGGGTTCGCGCCGTCTCTCGTCCGAACTCGGTGACCTGGTGGAAGCCGTGAACAAGGCCGAGAAGCTCGGGTTCGTGTTCGATTACAACATCGACGCCGATGGCCACCCGCAGAACATCTACTGCCGCTCGGACCACTACGAATACGCGCGCTACGGCATCCCGGTGGTGTTCATGACCACCGGCGGTCATGCCGATTATCACCAGGTGACGGATGAGCCGCAGTACATCGACTACGACCACATGGCCGACGTCAGCCGTCTCGTGATGGCGAGCGCCATGAAGATCGCGAACCTCGACCACCGGATCGTGGTCGACAAGCCGAAGCCGAATCCCAAGGGCGCCTGCGTACAGTAGGGCGTCCACCTCGTGCCCTGCACAATCGCCCGCCGGACATGGTCCGGCGGGCGATTGTCCGTCAGGGGCTCCCGGCGGGCGTGCGGCTACTTCGTGTCGCGCGTGATGCTGACGCTTCCCATGGCGCCGTGGAGTTTCAGGCGAATCTTGCGCGTCGAGCTGTCGTAGTTGTTCGAATACCAATCGGTGCCGCGCTTGCTGAAGCCGGACTTGTCGAAGTCCACGAGGAGCGCGTTCGAGTCGACGACGATCCCGACGTCAGTCGGCAGGCGGAGCACGAGTTTTCCCATGGCCACGTTGGCGGACATCGCGATCTCGCGTGTCCACACGCCGCCGAGGTCGATGTCGAGCGAGCCGACACCGAGGTTCACGTCGATGCGATCGGTGTTGGCGTTCCCCGCCTGTACGAGTGTGAGGTTCGCCGCCCCGGCGTCGATCGTGAGGGCGTGCATCCGTTCGCGGTTCGGCTGATCCCAACGCGCGGAGACATCGGCGGCGCCCGCCTTGAGTCGGAGTCCGGCCACTCGAAGTCCACCGAGTTGCAGATCGCCTGCGACGGCTCCGAGCTCGAGGGAGAGTTGAAGCGGCGGTATGGTGGAGAGCTCGGTGTGCAGCACCCCGCCATCGGCATCACCGTGATGCGGGGATCCCTTCAGGAACTTCACGCCAAGGTGCAAGGCATGGCTGGCGGCATCCCAGGTCGCGACGGGTTCGCCATACTCGGCGTCGTACCGCAGCGACATGTTGTAGAGCGCGCTCGCTCCTGATGCGGGACGCACCGTGAGCTTGCCGGCCGCATAGGTGATGCGCACGTCGACCCCGGTCGTCGAATCCTTGAGCTGACGCGACGCGTCGAGCGTGCGCCAATGCTGGGCGTTGAGCGGTGACGCACACGCGAGGATCGCGGCAGCGAGGGGCAGCGCCCGGCAGGTCATCATGGAGTTCCTGTGCGTGTGGGTGATGACGAGCGTCGCGCCGCGGCAACCCCCGCGACCGGTGTCGGCGTGGCCCACCCGGTGGAAGTCGTCGTTCCCGCGTCCGATCGCGTGGCAGGTCTCGCACCGCCGCGCGACATGAGGGCGGCGCCCAACC
>CAXBQP010000066.1:0-13070 GCA_963978095.1 uncultured bacterium
ACATCACGGTGTACCCGGCGGTCGGTCTCGCCGGTGGTGCCTGCGGCGGCTACGGTCTGTTGCTCGACATCAGCGACGTGAAGAACCCGAAGCGCGTCTACGCCGCCGCCGACTCGAATATGTCGTTCTGGCACTCGGCCACCTTCACCAACGACGGCAGCAAGGTGCTCTTCAGCGACGAGTGGGGCGGTGGCAGCGCGCCGCGTTGCCGCAGCACCGACCACTACGAGTGGGGTGCCGACGCGCTCTTCACGGTGGACAACAAGAAGTCGCTCACCTTCAAGAGCTACTACAAGATGCCCGCTGCGCAGACGAACCTGGAGAACTGCGTCGCGCACAACGGGTCACTCATCCCGATCCCGGGACGCGACATCATGGTGCAGTCCTGGTATCAGGGTGGCGTCTCGATCTTCGATTGGACCGATCCGTCGCACCCCAAGGAGATCGCGTACCAGGACCGAGGCCCGATCGACGGCGCGGTGCAGGGCAACGGCGGTACCTGGTCGGTGTACTGGTACAACGGCTACATGTACAGCTCCGAGATCGCGCGCGGGCTGGACGTGTTCGAACTGCAGCCGAGCGCGTACATCTCGCAGAACGAGATCGATGCCGCCAAGACCGTGCACAATGATTACCTCAACGTCCAGGGGCAGCAGAAGATCGTCTGGCCGGCGAGCTTCTCGCTGTCCCGCGCCTACGTGGACCAGCTCGAGCGCTCGAAGGGCTACAGCCCGGAGAAGTTGGCGAGCATCCGCGCCGACCTCTCGGCGGCGGAGAAGTTGAGCGGTCAGGCACGCAAGGACTTCCTGAACAAGATGGCCACCGGCCTGCACGCTGACGCGCGTGGGTCGTCGGATGCGCCCAAGGCGCACACCCTGGCGTCCTCGGTCGGCGATCTGGCCAAGCTGTAAGCCACCAGCGGAGGAGGAACGAGACCGCCCCGCACTCTCCGGAGTGCGGGGCGGTTTTGCGTGGACGGACGTCTCGGACCGGGACCGTTAGATTTCCGGCATGACTCCCCTCAAGCCTGGCCGCTTGGCCCCCGATTTCGACCTCGAAACCGACACCGGCGAACGCCTCTCGCTCAAGTCGCTCCGCGGTCAGACGGTCGTCCTCTATTTCTATCCCAAGGACGACACTCCCGGCTGCACCGCCGAAGCCTGCGAGTTCCGTGACGCCTTTCCGCGCTTCAAGAAGAGCAAGGCCGTGATCCTCGGCATCTCGCCGGATACCCCGCGCAAGCACGCCAACTTCAAGAAGAAGTACGACCTTCCCTTCACACTCCTGGCCGACAAGGACCACGGCGTCGCCGAGCGGTACGGGCTGTGGGTCGAGAAACTCTTCTGGGGACGCAAATACTTCGGCGTGGAACGCACCACCTACGTCATCGGCACCGACGGCAAGATCAAATGGATCTTTTCCAAGGTGAATCCCGAAGGGCACGCCGCCGAGGTCGAGGCGGCGCTCAAGTCGCTGTAGTTACATCTTCCCCATGATCATGATGTGCGCCTTCGGCGTGCCCGGGAACATCAGGAAGGGGCCGCCCACCGACGGATTCGCCGAGATCCCGATCGACTCCGGCGTCGCGAAGGGCACGTAGACCACACCGAGCGGCGCGATTCCCGTGACCTTGTTGGTCTTGGGATCGAACTGCTCTTTTTTGCCCGTCAGCGAGAAGAGGGCGCCCTGCGCCGGCATCTTGAGCTTGCCGCTCTTGATCTCGGCGAATCGCGCGGAGTCCACGGCCTCGAGCTTGGTGATCCCTTGCGAGCGGAGCTCTCGACCGCGCGCCATGAAGGGCTCGAGTCCCTTGTGGTAGCAGGCCACGTGGAAGTCCGGGCGCGTCACGTAGAGCGCCAGGCAGATCATGCCATTCTTGCCCTCGCGCAGGACTTCGAGCTTGTCCTTGCTCTTGTAGCCCATCACCGTCGCCCCGTCCCGGAGCTCTGGCGACAGCGGCAGCACCGCCGCGGCAATCTGTTCGGCCGCCGGCGGAACGGCCACGGCCTGTGCCTGCGCGACACCGGGAAGGATCGTCGCGATGAGCGCGACGGCGAGCGGACGGGCGGAAGGAAGACGCATCGGAAGAGTCGGCGGGAGGAAAAAGGAATCGTGGCGACTCCTCAACGATACGCTCAGGTCCCGATGCCCGCCATCGGTCCGGCGCTGAACCGTTCCACCACCCAGCGGGCCGCCTTGCCCAGAGCGTAGCCCGCGACGGCGGCGAGCTCGTCGATCGTGGGCTGCGCGGCCTCGCCGACCGAGCGGAGAATCTTGGTGCGCATCCGCAAGACCACCGGACTCGCGATGGGAATGGCCTGGAAATACGGATCGTATTTGGTGCCCACGCCCTCGATCAGTGCCGCCGTCCGCGCGAAGTACACGAGATCGCGCGGCAGCGAGATCGGGAAGTCGTAGAGCGTCCGCATGACGCGATCCGCAAGGAGCGCATCGATCCGCTCCATCGTGGTCGTCTTGCCGAAGGCATTCTCGATCAGCAGTTCCGCGAGCCGCAGCGCGACATCGTCGTCCGTCGACGGCCGCACGATCCCCAACTCGCGGAACCCCTCGGCCGTCCCCACGGGATCCCGGCGAATCGCCGCGAGCACCGTGCGCGTGAGTTTGCGCCGCGTCTCCACCGGTACGCGCACCACCATCCCGAAGTCGAGCAGCACCAGTCGCCCGTCCGGGGCCAGCATCAGATTGCCCGGGTGCGGATCGGCGTGAAAGAGGCCGTCCACGAGCATCATCTGCACGTAGACCTCCACCAAGGTCGCCACCAAGCGGTTCACGTTCGCCACGCCGGGATCCAGCTTGTCGATGCGGGTGCCGACGATGAAATCCATGACCATCACCCGCTGGCGCGTGAGCTCGTGCACCACCTCGGGAATCAGGACCTCCCGACTGGCGCGGAAGTTGTCGCGGATCTCCTGCGCGAACTCCGCCTCGAGCCGGAAATCCATCTCCTCGCCGATGCGCGCCTGGAACTCCTCCACGACCGCGATGAGTCCGGTGACGTGGCTGTTGTTCCATTTCTTCACCAGCCAGCCGAGGATCCGGCGCGCGGCCGTGAGGTCGCGGGCGATGACCTGCTCGATGCCCGGGCGCAGCACCTTCACCGCGACGTCACGCCCCTGGTAGCGGGCGCGATGCACCTGCCCGAGCGACGCCGCCGCGACCGGTACGCGGTCGAAGGACTCGAACAGAGCGTCCGGGGAGGCGATGTCGTAGGACCGGTTGATCACCGCTTCGATCTGCGCCACGTCCACCGCGGGCACCGCATCCACCAGCGTGCCGAGCTCGCCGATGTACGGTTCGGGGATCAAATCGGCGCGTGACGCAAACACCTGCGCGAGTTTGACGAAGGTCGGGCCCAGGGCGCTGATGCGCGCGACGATGCGCCGCGCCCGAACACGGTGGAACTCGGGCGACCGCGTGAGCGGTTGCCCCCAGAACAGCCAGCGGCGTCGATCGCGGAATACCGAGATGACGAGCGGCGTGAGTGCGAACAGGATGTGGAGCGTGCGGATCACAGGCGAAAGCTAACCAGGGTGCTGCGGGGATTCAGCGCACGGTGACCTCGCGGGCGCCGCGGAACGCGCGCACGCCGTCGTCGACGTCGTGCAGCAGGAGCAGCGCCTCGGGGTTGCCGTAGCGACGCATCAGGTCGCGCATCATCGAGCGCTCTCCGCCCCAGGGGTAGCCGAACACCACGTCGAAATCATCGAGCGCCGTGCCCAGCTGTACGTAGCCCGACGCGCCGCTGCCGGTGGTCGAGGTCCAGGGCTCGTCCGGTTGCGGGGTGAAGGCGAAGCCGGTGGGGAGAAAGCTCCCCTCCACGAAGGTCGCGGCGGAATCGAAGCGGGCCGCGAGCGTGCGCGCCGTGTCGACCAGGGCGCCGTCGAGCTCAATGCCGTAGGCCTCGTAGCCCAGCAGATCCGCCATGATCGTGATGACGCCGCTGGCCGAGCCCCACTCGAGGAAGCGCAATCCCGGCGCACGATGGGCGATCAATGCCTGCTGTACCCGCGCGTAGTCCGCGGCCACGAAGGGGTGAAAGCGATGGTCGCGCACCTCGAGTTCGAAGCGCTCGAAGATGTCCCATCCTGCTTCGCGGAGGGTGTCGAGTCGGGCGAGCAGCGGGTGATCGAGGGCGGGGAGGGGCATGCGGGAAACCTACCCCCATCCCTGCCACTCTGGCATATTTCAGGGGTAGGTGCTCTTCCAAACACAAAACCCAGAGCCCGCCCCGATGGCCGACGTCGTCTCCGCAGTCGCTGCGCTCAAGCGCACACCTTTCCACGACATCCACGTTGCCCTGGGTGCGAAGATCGTCCCCTTTGCCGGCTACGAAATGCCGGTCCAGTACCCCTCCGGGATCACCGCCGAGCACAACGCCGTCCGCACCAACTGCGGCCTGTTCGATGTGAGCCACATGGGCGAGTTCCTCGTCACCGGCCCCCAGGCCGTCGACTTCGTGAACTACGTCACCACCAACAACGTCGCCGCGTTGGCCGTCGGGCAGGTGCACTACTCGGGGATCCTCAACGACCGCGGCACTTTCGAGGACGACTGCCTCGTCTACCGCGCCGCCGATCACTTGATGATGGT
Source organism: uncultured bacterium (assembly GCA_963978095.1). GTDB lineage: Bacteria > Gemmatimonadota > Gemmatimonadetes > Gemmatimonadales > Gemmatimonadaceae > Fen-1231. The sequence goes on from CAXBQP010000066.1 coordinate 4,612, forward strand.
CGTCAACGCGTCCAACAAGGACAAGGATTTCGCCCACATCTCGCAGCACCTCGCGAAGTTCGACGCGACGCTCGAGGACATCTCGGATCGCATCGCGTTGCTCGCCCTCCAAGGCCCCAAGGCGCAACAGATCCTCCAGACGCTCACCGACGTCAATCTCGACGCGATCAAGTACTACCACTTCGAGCAGGGGAAGGTCGCAGGGAAGGGCCCGATGGTCGTCTCGCGCACGGGCTACACCGGCGAGGACGGCTTCGAGCTCTACTTCGACGTCGCCGACGCCGCCCACATCTGGAACGCCCTCATGGCCACGGGCCAGGTGGTCCCCACCGGACTCGGCTGCCGCGACTCGTTGCGTCTGGAGATGGGGATGGCCCTCTACGGCAATGACATCGACGACACCGTCACCCCACTCGAAGCCAATCTCCAGTGGCTCGTGAAGCTCAAGAAGGGGGAGTTCGTCGGCAAAGCCGCGCTCGAAGCGCAGAAGGCCGCCGGGATCCCGCGCAAGCTCGTGGGCTTCACGATTGCCGACCGCGCCTTCCCGCGCCACGGCTACCCGGTGTTCGTGAATGGCGCGCCGAGCGGTGAGGTGCGCAGCGGCACGAGCTCGCCGAGCTGCGGGGTGGCCATCGGCACGGCGTACGTCCCCGCCGAGCACGCCACGCCGGGGAACACCCTCGAAGTGGACATCCGCGGCAAGCGCTTCACCGGCACGATCGTCGAGCTCCCCTTCTACAAGAACGCGACCCATCGCTAACCGCACCGAGATGGCGGACATGACCGTCCTCATCACGCTCACCGACGTCGAACCCGCCGTCCGCCTCAACGCACTCCTCGAGGCGGCCGGCATCGGCACGGTCATGTGTTCCCCGATGGACGACATCGGCGCCGCGGTCCGCCGCGACCGCCCGGATGTGATCGTCTTCACGGGGAACCTGCTCGATCCGCAGACCCTCACCCTGGTCCGCGCGCAACTGTGGAGTGGGGCCGCCGTGCTGGGCCTCGCCGACATCGGCGACCCGCAGCTCGAAGCCCGCCTCAAGGCGGTGGGCTTCAACGAAGTCCTTACCAAACCGGTGAGCGCCGACGAACTCGCCACCCACGTCAAAGCCCTCCTCGAGCGCCGTCGGCTGGCCGAGCAAACCGGGCTGTACGGCGACTCCGAAGCGGTGCGCGAAGTGCTGGTCAAGGTCGAGCAGATGGCCCCGGTCTCGAGCACGGTGCTGATCGAAGGGGAATCGGGTACGGGCAAGGAGTTGGTGGCCCGCGCCATCCACCGTCTCTCCCCGCGCCGGGCCAAACCGTTCATCGCGGTGAATGTGGGGGCACTCCCGGAGACATTGCTGGAGAGCGAGCTGTTCGGCCACGAGAAGGGCGCCTTCACCGGCGCCGCCGAACGCCGGATCGGCCGCTTCGAGCTCGCCGACGGGGGCACGATCTTCCTGGACGAGATCGGCGAGATCCCGCCGTCCACACAAGTCAAGCTGTTGCGAGTGCTCGAAGAGCGTGAGGTCACCCGCGTCGGCGGCACCACCCCGATCCACGTGGATGTCCGCGTGGTGGCCGCCACCAACCGCGCCCTCCGCGACGCCGTGGAGCGCGGCACGTTCCGCAGCGATCTCTACTACCGGCTCAATGTGCTGCGGATCTACCTGCCGCCGCTGCGCGAGCGGCGCGACGACATCGTGATGTTGCTGCGCCGTTTCGTACAGGAGTTCACGCAGGCGCATGAGCGGGAGTTCCGGGGGATCTCGCCGGAGGCGCTGCAGGCGCTGATCGACTATCCGTGGCCGGGGAATGTGCGTGAGCTGCGGAACCTGGTGGAGTCGATGGTCGTGCTGGCCACCGGGCGCGAGATCGGGTTGCACGACATTCCGTCGCAGCTCCGGGGCACGGGGGGCGACCGTTTTCTCCCGGTGCATGTGGGCCCGATGATCCGGGAGGGGGAACGGGCCGAAGGGCGCGAGTTGGAGTTCATCGTGCGGAGCTTGTTGGAGCTCAAGTTGCAGGTGGAGGAGTTGCGCCGTCGCGTGGACGACGACCGCGCACATTTCACGGCGATGGCGTCCGTGGGGAACTCTCCGGCATCGCCGATCCACCCCGGATTCCCGATCCTCGGCGGCGTGGAGCCGCCCGCGCCAGCAGTACCGTCCAACAGCGTGACGATCACTCCCGGCATGACGATGGCCGAGATCGAACGGGCCGCGATCGAGGCGGCGTTGCGGGAGAGCCGCGGGAATCGTCGTAAGGCGGCAGAAGTCTTGGCCATTGGTGAGCGAACGTTGTACCGCAAGTTGAAGGAGTATCACTTGCCGATGGGCCACTCCGGCAACGACAGCATGTAGCACTGTTGTACAAGATGACGGCTCCAGGGGCGCGTAATGGGGCCGGCTTTGTCACGCCCATAGGTCTGCGCAACAGCTATACAGCGCGGAGTTTGACGTTCGGACAGAAGTACCAGTGCGGGAACAGCCGGCCTTGCAACTGACCGTATTCAAGACACTTATGCCAGAACTGAAGCCGACGTCGATTGCGGGGAGCGTATTGCCGTTGCAGGCCGCCGAGGAGTTGGTGGCCAGTTTGAGCGATGTGGTGAGTGCGCGGATCAGTGCGGACGCGAGCGGGGCGATATCGGCGATCCATGTGTTGGTGGGTGGCGAGACCGCGCCCAAGCAGATGGTGCGGAACATCGAGAGTGCGTTGATGGCGCAGTTGGGGTTGCGGGTGGACCACCGGAAGATCAGTGTGGCGCAGCAGGCGCGTGTCGGGGCTGCGGGGGTGGTGGAGTCGCCGGCGGAGGGGCCGAAGGGGGCACCGATGGCAACGCCGATGGCAACGCCGATGGCGACGCTGGTGCCACAGATTGTGCCGCAGTTGGTGGTGGGGCGCGCGCTCTACTTTGAGGATGTGGAGATTCGCGGGAGCCGGAGCAAGGGGATGCAGTGTCGGGTGACGCTGCGTCGTGGCGACCAGCACTATGTGGGGGAGGCCGACGGGTTCGAGAGTGAACGGAGCCGGGTGGAGTTGGCGGCTCGCGCCTGTTTGGCGGCGGTGGTGGAGAGCGGGAAGTTGAGTGTGCCCTTGGTGTTGGAGGGAGCGCGCGTGGTGCGGTTCTTGGATCGGGATGTGGTGTTGGTGGGGGTCGTGGCGCGGAACGGGCGTGACCACGTGGTCTTGATGGGGAGTTGTCCGGTGCGCGACAGCGCGGAGACGAGTGCGGCGCTGGCGGTGCTGGACGCGACGAACCGATGGATGGATGGGGTGAAGGGGTGAGTGTGGTGGTGCGTGCTGATGGACCCCCGAACTCGGCGAGGATTATAGAGGAGAGTTAGCGACCCCCGACTCCGGCAGAGCGAAGCTGAGCGGGCCACAAGCAGGAGAGCGGAGCCAACCTGATGGAGCGTCGTCCGGCGACTGCCGGCGGCGACTGAAATCATGGGAGGTGAATCTCAAATGGCCCTTCTGGCGATGTTGATCATGAAGTTGTTCTCGTTTGTGCTGGGTGACGCAGTGACTTGGACCTGAGCTGGTGTCGGGGGTTCTCCTTTCTACCGCCAATGAACGAACAGCGCGTTCTGCGTTTTGTCACGGTGACCGTTGGCTGCGCCCTGTTGGCGGCCGGCGTGGTGTATGCGTACGGTCCGGCCGTCAGTCCGGCACACGTTCGATCGTCGATGTTCTTCGCCTCCGTCGGCCTGTTGGCGTTGGCACTGGCGTACCAAATGCCGGTCGGGGTTTCCGGGAACATCAGTTTCATTCCCTTCCTGAGCGCGTTGGCGCTTGGGCCGGGCCCCGTGCTGGTCGTGAGCGTCGCGATGGCGATCGCGACGAGCGAAGCGATGCATCGACGGACGAAGCTCAAAGCCGTGTTCAATGTGGCACAGTACACGCTCGCGATCTCGGTCGCGTCGTTGACCTACCTGATGTTGGGGGGGCAGCGCATCGACCCGAAGAACGGTGCGTGGTTCATTCTGCCGTTCGTCGCGAGCTATGCGACGTGGTTGGTCATCAATACGGCCGCCGTCAGCGGCGTCATCGCGACCGCATCCGGAAAAGCGATGTTGCCGACCTGGCGCCAGGTGGCCGGCGGCGCGGTGTTGTACGATCTGCTTGCGGTGCCGGTGGTTTACGGATTCGCCTACGTGTACGCGCGGTGGGGCGGCGGCGTCGCCGCCGGCGTGGCGGTACCGCTCTTCGGGCTCCGACAGTTGTACAAAACCAACTATCAGCTCGAGACCATCAATCAAGAACTGTTGCAGCTGATCGTGCGCACGGTGGAAGCGCGAGATCCGTACACCTCGGGTCACTCCGAGCGCGTGTCACGATATGCGGGCAGGATCTGCAAGATTCTGGCCACCACGTCGAAAGAGTCGCAACAGATCGTCAAGGCGGCACTCCTTCATGATGTCGGGAAGATCCACGAGGAATTCCATCCGATTCTTCGCAAGCCGGGAAGACTGACGGCCGAGGAGTACGCCATCATGCAGACGCACTCGGCGAAGGGTGCGGTTCTCGTGGCGACCGTCACGCAGTTCCGCGAACTCGCGCCGGCCATCCGGGCGCACCATGAGGCGTGGGATGGCACGGGATATCCGGATGGACTTTCCGGCGAACGCATCCCGCTTGCCGCACGCATCATTGCGGTGGCGGACACGATCGATGCGATGTCCACGGATCGCCCGTATCGCGACGCGTTGCCTCCGGATGCGATACGGCATGAGCTCTTGGCTCAGAGTGCGCGCCAGTTCGACCCGTCGTTGATTTCCCGCGTGACCGCGGGCGAACAGTGGACGTTGCTTGCCGACGAGATCGTGCGTGCGTCGACGGAAATCCCGGTCATGAAGCGCGCGACGCCTTTCGCGGAGGCGCGCACGGGCTCGGCGATCGGGGCCGAGGGGGCCGTGGCTCCGTAGGCTATGCCGTGGCCGGGAACAGGCGCGCGAGGTCTCCGGACAGTGCGGCCTCGAGGTACCAGAGGTGCGCAAACGGTGACTTGCGGTGCTTGCGGCAGAAGGCGGTCGTTTCTCGTGTGGTTGTGAACCTCGCGCCGATGGCACGCGCTCCACAGATGGCGGCGGCGAGCATGTAATCCACGCGATGTTGCCCTTGGCATTGGTCGAGTCCCGCCAAGAGTTCGTCGACGTAGCGGTGCAGCCGTTGGTGGTCCTTGCGTTGCAGCGCGAGCATGGTGAGCACTGCGAGGTCGTGATTCCGTCGCACCGTGATTTGGTCGTTCAGGACGATGTTCGCGTACTCCCCGACGAAGGTGGGATCGACGGCGCCTGCCGGGTTCCGGTGGGCGCTGAGGCGAAGTCGCTGGTGGACGACCGTCCGATTCGTCCAGTGCGAAAACAGCGATTTGCAGCGGGCGTCGGCGGCCTCTTGCCAGTGCTGTGCTTGCGCCAGATCTTCGGCGTCGAAGTAGACGCCGCTCAGCGTGTCCGCACAGCGCGTCGCGAGCGACCAGAGTTGGTGCGCGTCACTCTCGGCGAACGCCTCACGCAGGAGGGAGACGGTGGCGTCGTGGGCACCTGTTGAACGCTCCGGTACGCTGGCCGCCAGGAGCGAGCGCACGAGTTGCTCGGCGGATCCAGTGACTCGGGCGCGCGAGACGAGTGCGGACGTGAGGACGCGAGCGTTGGCTAGAGTGCCGAGGTCATGCTCGGCGATGATGTGGACCAGTTGACCGTCGAAAGATATTGGAGACTCTGGGACGCGCTCTGTTGCAAGGGTTGCTACGGCGTCCGCTAGTGCCCCGGTATTCGCACAGTTCGAGGCGAGTATGGCGGTCAGGTTCGCGGCGCGCTCCCGCCGTTCGATGGGGTATTGCCGCTCTTTCATCACAGAAGCCATGCGAGACAACGTCAGTTCCGGGTTGTCTCCTCGATGCAGATCCGCTTCAAGTGAGGTAAGATAGACGTCCAGAAGATCTGATGACGACAGAAGGCGCTTCCGGGTATCGAGCGAGATCTCGTTGCAAAGCGCAGATGCGCGCTCCCAGTCTCCGGTAAGTCGCCTCGCCTGAATCTCCTCGACAATGCAGAGGAGCTTTGTGCGATCGCTTTGCGCGCACTTCGCTGCCCCCGAAAGCAGATCTGCAGCTACTGTGCTGTTGCCAATGGCTAGCTGACGGAGGGACGCAGCGCGAAGGAGCGAGGCAGCTCGGTCACCCTCACGGCCAAGGGCTAGGTGCCGTGCTCCCTCTCGTGCGTACTCGGGACTGTCCGAACAAATCGCCTTCCGTTCTATGAGGCACCCGACGCGGAAATGGAGTGAGGAGGTGACCGCTGGGGACAAACGGTTTCGAATAGCAGTGCTGACCGGGGGGTAAGGCTTGAGATGCGCATGCCCGGATGTTGGAATCAACCCTGCAGCAGTCAGTTCGCTGAGCAGATCGTTGAGAATGGGATCCGCGAAATCAGATGGGGTCAAAAGACCATCGCAGTTGGTATCGCTGTGCAATACCGCCAGCTGGTGCATCAATCGCTGGGCGGCCAGGCTGACATCACTTACCCGTCCCCAGATAATGCCTTCGAGCGTCGGCGATATGATGTCATCCTGTCGGGCAGTAAACCCGGTTCCCAACATTTCGCGTATGAAAAGCGGATGGCCGCCCGTTGCTGCGTAGAGATTGTCAAGCTCGCGCTCGGATAGGCGAGATTTGAGTTCGGCGGTGGAACTCTGGACCACCTGCGCGAGTGCTTCGCGAGAAAGATCTCCTAGGTGCAAGTCGCGGACGCTCTGGAATGCGGCCAGAAGTGGAGCGTTCCGCGGATGCGATCGAGATGAGACCACCATCATGAACCGGCGATCGGTCATGGCCGCAGCTACGCGAGTAAGAATCAGCAAAGAAGCGGAATCGCCGACGCCGTAGTCGTCTATTACCAGCAACACGGGATTCTCAGTCTCCAGCTCGGAGAATATGGCGACTGTAGCGTCTGATACGATTTCAGAAAACTGTGACGAGTCGAGTGTGAGGCCGGAGTGTGCGGCGCTTGCGCTGGGCGATGCGGCGACTGCGCGAAGAAGTGCAAGGTGTTCGGGTGAGCACGCCAGTGCGCCGGGCAACTGAATCGCCGAAGTCAGTACGGCGGACAACAACGCGAGCGTGGATCCGTGCAAATCAGCTACAGCCCGAATTCGAACGCTCGCGAAACCTTGGGTTTCACAGAACGTGGAAAAAAGTCCGAGTAGTGTTGTCTTTCCACTGCCAGACGCGCCATGGACCATCGCCGCGACGCAACCACCGCGCTTTGCCTTCGTGGCTGACTCCACGAGCATTGAGAACTCACGTTCTCTCCCAAAGGTGGAGGTGAAGACTTCAGATGCTTCCGGTTCTTCAATCTCTGAGATCCGGGTGCGTAGAACCTTGGCAGGGAGTGCTAGGGTCGACGCGCTCGGACCTAGCTCACGCGTATACTGTGAGAGCACTTCCAGCGCTTCTGTCTTCGAGCCGCGCATCGCCAACGCTTCGGCTCGTGCGAGAGTCGCTTCTTCGTTGAGTGAGTCGGTAACAAGGCAACGCTGCGCCCAGTCTTCAACCTCAAGCCACTTACCCTGATATTTCGCCACACGAAGCTCTTCGAGGCAAACATCCCGAGCGAGAGTTGCCGCATCGCTTCTAAGCCGGTCGAGCCAGTCGGCGAACGGGCTGGAGAAAGTCGGGGCGTAGCCGGGGAAAAGGGAGAGGGCGTCTTGGACCTCAACTCGCGAAGCGGTCGCCCTCCACTCTTTCGATCGGAGACGAAGGACGTCCGATGTTAGCGTTCGTGCTTGCAGCAGGAGTCCGCTGTGGTCGGTCGATACTGGGCATCCAAGTCGACGAACTCTGTAAACCAACTGCCTCAAGGCGTGCCGTCGAAGCGGGTCCGCGATGTTCGGCCAGAGGAGATCCAGCACTCCAGTTATCGGAGTGGGTCGTGGATACTGATCTGTCAGGATGAGTAACAGCGCAAACAGTACATCGGTGCGTGGCGTGATACGCTGCTGTCCGAGCCAAATCTCGGCAACGCCAAGCCCAATCACTCGCACATCTGCCAAGGGCGATTCGGCGTTCGGTCGTGAATCGTTAGTCGGCGCCATTTTGACAGATCAAAGTTTGGTCGACGGCTGGTAAGATAACGCTTACCGAGTCGTGTCCGAAGTTCAAGCTCCGTACGGCGGTGGCGCGTACCATTTCATCGCGTCTGGTGGATTCGCCCCCTGCGTCGCAGGGTCCCGGTCGCCTCGGTGACACACTCAGAGATCGTGACAAACGGCGTTAGTCGCCGGACTCTCCATACCCTGACACGTTGGAGTCATGCCCAGACCGACATCATTCTCGCCCGCGGTCCGCGAATGCGCCATCCGGAGACGCTCCGGAACTGGGTGCGCCCCTCGCACGCTCCAGTGACGCGGGCACCGTGAACGACTCGCAAGAGGGGGCGGTGCGCATCGCGCACCGCCCCCGCGTTCAC
>CAXBQP010000067.1:0-12790 GCA_963978095.1 uncultured bacterium
TTTTTTTTAATGATACGGCGACCACCGAGATCTACACTCTTTCCCTACACGACGCTCTTCCGATCTGAGCGGCGGCCGGAGCAGCGGCCGGAGCCTTCGCGGCCGGCTTCTTGGCCGCGTCCTGCTTGGCGTCCTGCGCGGTGGCCACACGGGCCGACATCATGGAAACGAGAGCGACGACTGCAAACATGGACTTGCGCGACATGCATCCTCCAGGGGGTGGGTACATCTCGTGCGCACGGAACGCACGGAAACAGGGGGTCGCCGACCTCGGCGAATGGGCTATCGGGTTACTCGACCGGGATAATTGTGGCGCTTCCCGGTTCGGGACGCAATAGCCCCTGATCCGGCGGACCCGCTTTTGATGCCGCACGGTTATTCTTCTGAGTCCCCCTGCCCTGAGTGCCCTCGTGAAAGAGCTCCAGCGCCTGCTCGACAACAACCGCCGGTGGGCGGAACTGAACGCGCAACAGGATCCCACGTTTTTCGCCTCCCGTGCCAAGGGACAGGCGCCGCGTTTCCTGGCGATCGGCTGCTCGGACAGCCGCGTGCCGTTGGAGATGCTCACCGGCGCGGAGGCGGGGGAGATGTTCGTGCACCGCAACATCGCGAATCAGGTCTACCCGTCGGACCTCAATGCCTTGTCGGTGCTGCAATACGCCGTCGAGGCGCTCAAGGTCCCGCACGTACTCGTGCTTGGTCACTATGGCTGCGGCGGCGTGGCGGCGGCGATGGAGGAGACGCCGTTCGGACTGGTGGACAACTGGCTCGGCGACATCCGGGACGTGCGGCGGCGTCACGCCCACGAGCTGGAGACCCTCCCGGACGAGACCGCACGGTTCGACCGGTTGGTGGAGCTCAATGTCATGCACCAGGTGCTGAACCTGGCGCGAACGCCGGTGATCCAGGCGGCGTGGCGGCAGGGCCAGCGTCCCATGATTCACGGGGCGGTGTTCGGCATGCACGATGGGCTGCTGCGGACCCTGGTGACCGAGGTGTGCACGAACGCGCGGGCGGACGCGCTGATCCCGCTGGTGTAGCGGGGCGTCGCGCGCGCGTTGGCTGACCGGCGACCGTGAATGCGCCGGAGGTGAAACGGGGGGCGAGGCCACAGGCCCCGCCCCCCGCTCCGTTGCTGCGACTGCGGACTAGTACATTCCGCCCATGCCGCCGCCACCCGGAGCCGCCGGGGCCGGCTTGTCTTCCTTCTTCTCCACGATCAGCGCTTCCGTGGTCAGGAGGAGCGAGGCGATCGACGCGGCGTTCTGCAACGCCGTGCGGGTCACCTTGGTCGGGTCGATGACGCCGGCCACCACGAGGTCCTCGTAGGTGTCGGTGAGGGCGTTGTAGCCGAAGTTCTTGTCCTTCGACGCGCGCACCTTCTCGACCACGATCGAGCCTTCACCGCCGGCATTGAAGACGATCATGCGGATCGGCTCTTCGACGGCGCGACGGATGATGTCCACGCCGATCTGCTCGTCGGCATCGAGCTTCATCCCCTTGAGCGCGGACTGCGCGCGCACGAGCGCCACGCCGCCGCCCGGGACGATGCCTTCCTCGACCGCGGCCTTGGTCGCGTGCAGCGCGTCCTCGACACGGGCCTTCTTCTCCTTCATTTCGCTCTCGGTGGCGGCGCCGACGTTGATCACGGCCACACCGCCCGCGAGCTTCGCCTTGCGCTCCTGGAGCTTCTCCTTGTCGTAGTCGCTCGTGCTCTTGTCGATCGCGACTTCGATCTCCTTGATGCGGCCCTTGATCTTGTCCTCTTCGCCATGGCCGTCGATGATCGTCGTGTTGTCCTTGTCGACGACGATGCGCTTGGCGCGGCCGAGGTCGGCGAGCACGGCGTTCTCGAGCTTGAAGCCCACGTCCTCGGACACCACGTTGCCCTTGGTGAGGGTCGCGATGTCTTCGAGCATGGCCTTGCGGCGGTCACCGAAGCCCGGCGCCTTGACGGCGCAGATCTTCAGGGTGCCACGGAGCTTGTTGACCACGAGCGTCGCCAGCGCCTCGCCCTCGACGTCCTCGGCGATGATGAGCAGCGGCTTGCCCGTCTGCGCGACCTTCTCGAGCACCGGGAGGAGATCCTTCATGCTGCCGATCTTCTTGTCGTGGATGAGGATGTAGCAATCCTCGAGCGCGACTTCCATCTTGTCCGGATCGGTGATGAAGTACGGCGAGAGATAGCCGCGGTCGAACTGCATGCCGTCCACGGTCTCGAGGGTCGTCTCGAGGCCGCGGGCCTCTTCGACGGTGATGACGCCGTCGTTGCCGACCTTGTCCATCGCCTCGGCGATCAGGTTCCCGATCTCCTTGTCGTTGTTCGCGGAGATGGTGCCCACCTGCGCGATCTCCTTCTTGCCGTTCGAGGGCACGGAGATCTTGTGGAGCTCGTCGACGATCGCGGCGACGGCCTTGTCGATGCCACGCTTGATGGCCATCGGGTTGGCACCGGCGGTGACGTTCTTGAGGCCTTCACGGAAGATCGCCTGCGCGAGCACCGTGGCGGTCGTGGTGCCGTCGCCGGCGTTGTCGGAGGTCTTGGTCGCGACCTCCTTCACCATCTGCGCGCCCATGTTCTCGATCGGATCCGCGAGCTCGATCTCCTTGGCGACGGTGACGCCGTCCTTGGTGACGGTCGGGGCGCCGAACTTCTTGTCGATGACGACGTTGCGGCCCTTCGGACCGAGGGTGACCTTCACCGCCTCGGCGAGCTGATCGACGCCGCGCTTCAGACCGGCGCGGGCGTCAACGTTGAAATGGAGTTCCTTGGCTGCCATGTGGCTATCCTGTCAGTTGGGAGTGGCGGTTCAGTTGATGACCGCGAGGATGTCCGACTCGCGGAGGATCAGGAGCTGCTCGGCATCGATGGTGACTTCGGTGCCGCTGTACTTCCCGTAGAGAATCTTGTCGCCGACCTTCACTTCGAGCGGCACGCGCTTGCCATCTTCGGTGCGGCCCGGGCCGGTCGCCACGACCTCACCCTGCTGCGGCTTCTCCTTGGCGGTGTCCGGGATGTAGAGCCCGCCACGCATCTGCTCGGTCTCCTCGAGCGGCCGCACAACCACGCGGTCGGCCAACGGCGCGACCTTCGACTTTGCTGCCATGGTGCTTCTCCTTCGCTTTGGGTTCAACATGAAACGGGATGCGCGCAGACTCGCGAGACATCCGTGCTTGGCACTCAACGATCGTGAGTGCTAACAAGTTGAAAGATAGGGACACTCACGGGATGCGTCAAGAGCCCAAAAGGCGCGCGCTGTGACATCCAAGGTCATTCACTGCAACGGTTTACACGGCCGTTACATACGCCGATTTGGCGCCTGGACGCAGCAAAAAAGGCAGTGATGTCTGCCGAGTTGGCAACAAAAAGGTCGCCCGATCAGGGGCGACCCAGATTTGTGATATCGGAATAATCGCCGTGAACGCTTACGTCAGGAGCGCGTGCGCCATGGCCAGCCCTTGGAGCGTCAAGTCCGGCTCGATGATATCGAGTTCCGTGCAGAGATCCTTGAACGACGCGGCGAGCCCGCCCGTGCCGATCACAAGGGGCGCCCCTGCCCTGGGCCATGCCTTCTTGATGCGTCGCACCAATCCGTCGATGGCTTCGGCGGAACCGAGGACGACACCGGCGCGGATGCATTCGTCAGTCCGCGTACCGATGACGCCGGTGGGCGCGACGATCTCCGTGGCGGGCAGTTTGCTCGTGCGGCGGAAGAGCGATTCCGCCTGCATTTGGACGCCGGGGGCGATCACACCGCCCAGAAAGACACCGTCGGCCGTGATGCAGTCGAACGTGGTGGCTGTGCCCAGATCGACGACAATACAGTCCCGCTGATGGCGCCGACTGGCCGCGAGCGTATTGATGATTCGATCCGCACCGACGGTCAGGGGCTCGTCGACCTGCAGCGTAATCGGGAGCGTGGAGCGACCGTCCACCACCACCGCCGGACTCCCGGTGAGTTTCCGGCAGGCGACCGCGAGCGGCGTGGTCACCGCGGGGACGACCGATCCGATTGCCGCACCGGTGACGACACGGCGGTCGATGCCGTCGGCCGCGAGGAGGGCCAGCAAGAGCAGGTACACCTCATCCGGCGTGCGCGACCCATCGGTGGTCACGCGCCAGCGGGCGTGGACCTCCTCGCCGTCGCACAGCCCGAAGGTGCTCTCTGAGTTGCCGACATCGCAGGCGAGAATCATTCGGTATCCCCTTCGAAGACAAGTGAACCGCGCCGATAGTCTACCACACCGGCGTCGCCCTCGACACTGAGGGCACCGTCGGGCGTGATGCCGCGGACGACCCCCACCGCGGGTTGCGAGCAGCGACGTCCGGCGCCGAGATCGCGCGCCGCGAACGTGGCGAGTTCCGACGGGGCGAGCGGGCCGCCGGCCTGCACGGCGTCGCGGATCTCCGGCACGATGGCAGCGAGCAGATCGCGACGGCGGGTGGTGGGACGTAAGCCGCCGGCGTGCGGGACGCCCTCGGGGGCGCAGATGTTCACACCGATGCCAATCGCGACCCACTCGATGCGTTCGTCGCGCCAACGCGCTTCGACGAGGATGCCGCAGAGTTTGCGACTCCCGTTGACGTACAGATCATTGGGCCACTTGACCTGGACCGCGGTGTCGGAGAATGTCTCGAGGACCGGCGCGAGGCGGATGCCGAGACGCAGCGAGAGCACGTCCAGACCGGAGGGGCTGGCCGGCCGCTCGAGGAGGGTCATCCAGAGGCCATCGCGCGCGTTGGACACCCACTGGCGCCCCGTGCGGCCACGGCCGGCGGTCTGCTCGTCGGCGAGAACCACTGTCCCTGCGGGGGCTCCCTCCTCGGCGAGACGATGGGCCTCGTCCATCGTGCTTGCCACGGTCGAGAACCGCGCCACGCGCGGCACGCCGAGCATGGCGGCGAGCGCAGGGGCGGCGTCACTGTCCGCGATACTTGGCATCTCAGCGGCGCGAGAAGACGAGCGCGAGCACGGCCGCGCCCAAGGCAAGTCGATACACGGCGAACACACCAAAGCCGCGCGACCGCACGAAACGGAGCAGCACCGAGATCGCGATCGCACTGCTGAGCGCCGCGGTCCCGACGCCGACCATGAGCGACGGCGTGAGCCCGGTTTCATGGAGTGCCTTCGGCACCTTGAGAATCGCGGCGGCCGCGATGATCGGCATGGACATCATGAAGCTGAACGTCGCCGCATTCTCGCGGTCGAGCCTGAGGGCCCGGCCCGCCGTGATGGTCGCACCGGAGCGCGACACCCCGGGAATGAGGGCGAAGGCTTGCGCGCACCCGATCAGGAGCGCGTCGCGCCAGGTCATGTCGTGCATGCGGCGCGCGCGGGGAGCGACGCTGTCGACGACCCAGAGCACCGCCCCCATGATCATCAACGCCACCGCGGTGAGCGCGGGGGCGCGGAAGATGGTCTCCGCCTGCTTCTCGAGCAGGAGTCCGGCCATCGCACCGGGGATGGTGGCAATCACCAGAAAGATTACGCGCTGCTGCTCGGGCGTCTCGACGTTCCGGTCCGCCGCGATGGACAGGGCGGCGCGGACCAGACTGATCCACTCCTGCCGGAAGTAGCCGAGGAGCGCTACCAGGGTGCCAACATGCAAGGCCACATCGAACGCGAGGCCAGGCTCCTCCCATCCGAGCGCCCACGGCGCGAGCGTCAGATGCGCGGAGGAACTGACGGGCAAGAACTCGGCGAGCCCCTGCAGGGCGCCAAGCACGAACGACTGGAAGATCGAAGGTTCGGTCACGGGATCCGGGAAATCGTGGAGGAGGCGGGACTAGCCCCGCTGTTGGAGATAGAGTTGTTCGTACTGCGCGACCACTTGGTCCTTGCCGTAGCGGGCGCGGGAATCGGCGGCGGCCGCCGCGCTCATCGCGTGCCACCTGGCGTCGTCCGACAGGATGGCGACCGCGGCCGCCGACATGGCGTCGACGTCCCCGACCGGACAGAGCGCGCCGGTGACCCCGTGCTGAATGACTTCCACGATACCGCCGACGTCGTAGGCGAGACTCGGGACGCCGCAGGCGAGCGCTTCGAGCGCGCTCAACCCGAACGACTCGCGATCCGTGGGCAGCAGAAAGAGATCGGCGGACGCGAGGAGCGGTGCCACGGCGTCGATCTTTCCCAGAAAGTGGATCTCACCGTGGTCGATACCGAGCGCGCGCGCTTCTTCCTCGGCGGCTTGTCGATCGGGGCCATCGCCGACCATGACGAGGACGCTCGGGACCTGTTGCCGCACCCGATCGAAGACGCGCACGACATCGAGTACCCGTTTGACGGGACGAAAGTTCGAGATGTGCATCAGGATCTTGCGACCGTGGCCCAGTTGCTCCCGGAGCTTCGGCGGGTGTGCTGCGCGGTCGTACACGTCAGGGTCGATGAAGTTGCCGATGACATCGACCTGGTTCGGCAGGCAGCCGAAGGCGCGCACGGTCTCGTCCTTGAGGAAGCTGGAGACCGCGGTGATCCGGTCGGAGCGCTCGATCGAGAACTTGGTGATGGCGTGGAACGAGTGATCCTGTCCGACGATGGTGATGTCGGTCCCGTGGAGGGTGGTGATCACCGTGATGTCGCGCCCCTGGTCGCGCAACATCTCTTTCGCGATCCACGCACTGGTCGCGTGCGGGATCGCGTAATGCACGTGCAGCAGATCCAACCCCTCATTGATGACCACTTCGTGCATGCGCACGGCGAGGGCCAGGTCGTAGGGCGGATACTGGAAGAGCGGGTAGCGCCCGACATCGACTTCGTGGAAGAAGACGCGGGGCAGGAACATCGGCAGGCGGAAGGGCTGCTGATACGTGATGAAATGGACCTCGTGCCCCTTCTCGGCGAGCGCGATGCCCAGTTCGGTGGCCACCACACCGGAGCCGCCATACGTCGGGTAGCAGGTGATTCCGATCTTCATCGCTGCAGGCCTCCGCGCCACCATCGCTCGACGACATCGTGCGCATCGGGATCGTGGGGATCGACGATGCTCACATTGGAACCGGTGAGCTGATGCCGGAACCACGTGCGCTGCCGCTTGGCATACTGGCGCGTCTCGATAAGTATACTCTCCCGGGCGGCGGCAAGACCGGTGCCGCCCTCGACGACGTCGCGCAGCGCGCGATACCCGCACCCCTGCCAGGCGGCGGCATCCGCCGGGAGCCGTGGCACGAGCGCGCGCACTTCTTCGAGCCATCCCGCCGCGAGCATCGCGTCGACGCGTTCGGCGAGCTGCACGCCCAGGCGAGGGCCGGGATCGACGACGAGCCAGCGGGCGTCGAAGCGCGGCGGGCGCGCCGAGCGGGCATGCCAGTCGCTCAACGGGCGGCCGGTGAGACGCGCCGTCTCGATGCTCCGGAGCAGCTGCGTTCTCCCCAGGTGTGCCCGCGGCGGATCGAGTTGCTGGCACAGGCGGCGCAGTGCGTCCAGGGGGAGTTGCTGCAACTCCGCGTCGAGCGCCGCGCGTGCACCGGGGTCGAGCACGGGAGCGTCGTGCAAGGGGGCAGTGAGTGCGCGCAGGTACAGCCCGGTGCCGCCGACCACGAGGGCCCGATCGGCGCCGCACTCGGTGATCCACTGTTCCGCGTCCGCCGCCCATCGCGCGGCGGACCATCGCGCGGTGGGTGCAGCGACATCAAGGCCTCGATACGCGATGCCCTCACGATCCGCCACCGACGGTTTGGCGGTGCCGATGTCGAAGTCCCGATAGATCTGGCGCGAGTCCGCACTGATGATCGTCAATCCATGACGACGCGCCAAGTGATGGGCGAGCGCGGTCTTCCCCGCCCCGGTTGGTCCACAGATGATCCGGAGCACGGGCCGCGGCAACGCTCCCTCGAGGAGAGCCCGTTCAGCGACGGCCGAAGCGTCGCTCGAGTTCATCCCAGCTCACCTGCACGATCGTGCTGCGTCCATGCACGTCGTGCGCGGGCAGTGTGGTTTGCGACAGGGCGACGAACAGGGCCCGCATCTCCGAGGGCGTGAGCACGTCACCCGCCTTGATCGCGGCTTTGCACGCCACGGTCGCCGCGAGCCGTTCGTGCTTGGCGAGGCCGCTGCCGAGCCGATCGCCGACGAGCGAGGCGAGGGTGTCGCGGAGGCAGCGTTCGGCGTCAAAGCGCGGATGCGGGGCCGGCACCGCCGAGATCATGACGCTGTGCCCACCAAACGCCTCGGCGTGGAATCCCAGCTGGGCGAAGAGTGCCCGATTCTCGTCGAACGCTTCCGCTTCGACCGGTGTGAAGTGGAGCGTCAGCGGGAAGAGCAACTGTTGCGAGGCCACGTCGCCACGCGCCATGCCGTGCATGAACTGCTCGTACAGGACACGCTCGTGGGCCGAGTGCTGGTCGATGAGCACCCAGGCATCGTCGCGTTCGAATCCGATCCACGTGCGCCGCAACTGGATCAGCGGCGGCACGACGACGGCGGGCGCTGACGCTGTCGCGTCCGTGGGCTCACCCGGCGCCACGGCGGCAGTCGCGTCGATGGAAGGAGCCGTCGGTTCCGCAAAGAGCGGAGCGTGCGGGGCCGCGGCAGGCTGGAGGACATCGACGCTCATGGTGGCGCCGCTCTCCGGAACGAAGGTCCACGTCGTGCGCGGAGCGACACCGAACGGCGCGGCGCTCTCGCCCGTGCCGAGGGCACGCCGGACGGCCCGCTCGACCGCGCGCTCGGTAACCCAGCGGTCGCGAAACCTGACTTCGGCTTTTGCCGGATGCACGTTGACGTCGACGTCTCCCGCGGGGACTTCGATGTCGAGCACGAGCGACGGGCGCACCCCAGCCGGGATGGTGGACCGATATGCCGCCTCGGCCGCGCGCACCAGCCCCGGGTCGCGGATCGCGCGCCGGTTGACCGTGAGGAAGACGCGGCGGCTTGTCGTTCCCACGTCGGCGGGGCGTTGGACGAGGCCGCTCACGCGAATCGGCCCGGACACATCGTCGACGTCGACCAGCGCTTCCGCCGCCGCGCTTCCCCACAGCGCCGCGGTTCGCTCACGGAGCGAGGACGCTGGCGGGAGCGTGAGGACTTCCTTGTCGTCATGCGTGACGGTGAGTCGCACATCCCGTCGACTCAGCGCCATCACGCCGAGCATCTCGGAGATCGCGCGCCATTCACTGCGGGCACCGCGCAGGAATTTCAGTCGCGCGGGCGTGTTGTAGAAGAGCGACTCGACCGTCACGGTGGTGCCACGTCGGCGCGCGGCGTCGCCGATGTCGAGCAGGGCCCCTCCAGCGGCGAGGACGCGGGTTCCGCTGCCATCGGCAGTCGCCGTCTCGATGGTGAGCCGCGACACGGAACCGATGGCGGGGAGCGCTTCCCCGCGGAAGCCGAAACTCAGCACGCCGACCAGATCGGCCGACGTACGAATCTTGGAGGTCGCGTGCCGTTCGATGGCGATGGCGGCATCGTCGCGCGACATCCCGGTCCCGTCGTCGCTGACGCGAATCATCGCGCGACCGCCCTCGGTGATGGCAACGTCGATGGTGGTCGCCCCTGCATCGAGGGCGTTCTCGACCAGTTCCTTGACGACCGACGCCGGCCGCTCGACGACTTCGCCAGCGGCGATCTGGTCGGCAACGGCGGACGGCAGGATGGCGATCATGCGGGGAGCGGTCACCCGCGAAATCTCCCGGCGGTGCGGGCGCAGGTCAACGTCAGGGGGCGCCTAGCGCGGCCAGCTGCTCGGTGGGAATCCAGCCGGCTCGGGACTCATCGAGCACGACATGCGACCAGACGCCCTGGCGCGCATCGACCTGCGCCGTTTCGCCCGCCAGAGGAACCGGCCCATGTTCGGCGCCGAGCGCGGGCAAGGTGCGCAGGGCGCCCGGGACGACGATGACCACGAGATCCCGCGCCAGCAGCGTGCGCTCCCATCGTGCGGTGGCCGTGAGGAGCGCGGCCCCCACGACCAGCGTCACGATGGGGAGGAGTCCGGACGGCCGTCCGCGTGCACGGCGGCGCGCCACTTGCGTCCATCCGGCGAACCAAACGATGAGCGTCACCAGTGCCGGCAGGTGGACCGGGACGTCTGGTACTCGTGCGACGCCAGAGTCTTGGGGGGCGCGCACGCGCGCCAATCGTGAGCGGAGGTCGCCATCGGTCGGCGCGAGGCGGAGGGCGCGCTGCCATCCCACGACTGCATTGGCCGAGTCGGACGCCGCCCACGAGGCCGTTCCGAAGTTGGCCCACGCTTCTCGTGACCGTGGCGCTTCCCGTGCGGCGTCCGCAAAGTGTTGGGCCGACCGCCGGAAGTCGCCGCGGTCGTAGGACGCCACGCCCGCGGTGAAATCGGCACGCGCGCGGTCAATGGTCGCGGCGACCACCGGACCGGCCGCGATGGCCACAAAAAAGCAAATGGCGGCAGCAGGTACGCGTCGCGGCCGGAACAGCCGTCCCACCCAGCGCGCGCGCCCCGCGCGTGGCCCTCTCGCTTCGCGGTCGATGGCGCGAAGCAACGTACCGACGCGCGAGTGAACGTCATCGGGCGCCAGATGGCGCGGGTGGAACGACGCCGCGTCGAGGTCGCGAAGCATCTCGGCCGTCGTGCGTGCGGTTCCGGGAGTGACTCCTTCCAGACACAGGGCGCGTTCCCACGCGCCCGCGGTGGTGAGATGAGCCGCGTCGAGGCCCGTCCGCTCGCGGATCGCGTCGAGAAAGGCACGCCGGACGGTCGCGGCTTGGTCGACGCCCTCATCGAAGCCGGCATCTCGACCGGCAAGCGCGTGCGCGCGCTCCCACGCGGTCAGCGGCGCCTTGGCCGTGCGCGGGCGCGTCCTCCAGAACACCACCGCCGCGGGAACCGGCGCGCACAGCACGAGGACGACGTACCACCACATTTGCCCGAGGGGAGGTGCCCGCTCGGGTGCGAACGCGCGGAGGATCGGGAGGGGCGGTGACGAGGGTGCTTCGACGACGGGGGCGACGCTTGCGACGACGTCGCCGACCTCGACCTGCTTGAGTATGGGGGTACTGACCGCGATTTCATACCGCCGAGCGAAGGGGTTGAAATACGCGAAGCGCAGGGCCGGTACGTACTGGGCTCCCGCGCTGCGCGGCGTCACGATCCAATCGAACTCCTTCGCGCCTCGCAGTGCGGCCGGTGCGGAATCGACGCTGACCCGCTCTCCAGCGGAAATCACGGTTCCCCACGTCAACTCGACCGGTGGGCGCGGCAGCAGTGTCACATTCCCCTGCCCCTCGACGCGCAGTGTGAGGATGAGGGGGTCACCGGCCTTCGCTCGCGTCGTCCCGATGGTGGCGCTGACCCGGTATACCCCGACGGCACCCCGCCACTCGGACGGTCGACCGGCCGCGGGCGGTTCGATGACGGTGAGGCGCAACGCCTCGGACCGCATCGTGAACGACTCCTCCCGGCTGAAATAGCTGCCCCCTTGCGGCAGCGCGTAGGAGAGTCGGGCGGCGGGAATCTCCACCGTGCCGGGCGCCAGCGCGAAGATGGCACGACGGAACACATGCACTTCGTACGGATGGTTCCCGACCTCTCGCACGAAGCCACGGGGGGTGTCGCGCACATCGTAGGCGAGCAGATCCCGTACGTCCGGCGCGACGTATTCGGGATTCCGCCGCATGCGTTGGCGTGTCACCGATTCCATGAAAACGCCGAGTTGGTACGTGGACTGCTGCCCGACATACACGGTGTCCGGAACGAGCATGGCATGCACGTCCACAACCTTCGCCGCATCGACGCGTGCCCGATTCACGATCTCCGGAATCACGATCGGTGGCGTGCCCGAGGCTTGCGTGACCTGCAGCGCGAGGAGGATCGCGGGAAGCATCACCAGTCCTTGCTCCCGGGGGCGCGTTCCTGACGCAGTCCCCTCTGCCGTCTCGCCTGTGATTCCTTCTCGTCGCGCGCGGCGGCGGACAAGAGCTGATCCGCCTGCTGCGACGACATGCCCTTGCGTTGCTCCTGCGGCGCCCGGGGTGACTGCTGCGGATTCTGCTGCGGATCGTTCCGGTTCCCGCCCCCGCCCTGCCGCTTCTTCTGGAGCGCGAGCTCGTAGTTCCACGCGGCATCCGCGTCGCTGCCTTTCTGGAGCAACACCGCGCGATACGCCGCGAGGGCCGCATCGAGTTCGCGCGTGTCCGGCGCCTGGGCTTGGGAGCCGCGACGCAGATGGGCCAGACCGAGATTGAACAGCGCCTTCTGCCGGATGCCGGGATCACCCCCGAGGGTGGCCCGTTCCAGCATTTCGATGGCCGGGACGAGGGAGTCGGCGGCGAGCAACGCCGTCCCCAAGTTGTACAGCGTTGCCGCTCGGCGATCGCCCTCCGCCATCAGCTGTCGCCACCGACCGGCGGCCTGCGCGAACCGCCCCGCCTTGAAGAGCTGAACCGGATCGCGTTCCTGCGCGCCGGCCGGGCGCGGCGCGCCGGGGACGAGCACCAGCAGACTGACGAAGGGCATCCAACGCCGCAGGCGCGTTGCCGTGCCCCCGTCGGAACGCCATGCGTCGATCAGCAGGAGCAGGATCGCCGGCAGCAACACCCACGCCAGCCGCAACGGCCGGGCACGTCCTTCCTCGACGCTGCGCTGAAGCGACTCGAGGCGGCCGAGCGCGGGCGCGCGCTCTGCCACTGGTACGACGTCGCACGCACCTTCGGCCAGCTCGTGGGCCGCCTGCCGCCGGACACCGACGGCGATCGCGTCGTGATCATGACCGGCGGTGGGCCGGGCATCATGGAAGCGGCCAACCGGGGCGCCGCCGATGTCGGCGCGCTGTCCGTGGGCCTCAACATCGCGCTGCCGCACGAGCAGAAACCCAACC
>CAXBQP010000068.1:0-12372 GCA_963978095.1 uncultured bacterium
ATTACAAATATGTGACGTTAATAATTTGGCGCAAGGAAGTGATGCTTATACTACTATTGCTTCTGCAACATTTACTGCATCAAATCTTAATGTAACTAAACAATCTGTGACATTAACTACAGTTAATGCTCTTGTATCTAGCATACCAGTAACTAATACTATCATAACTTCTAGTACAAATGTAAGTATTAAAGTAACACCAGATACATTAAACTTTACTGCAAATTGGTGGGAACCAATAGCTCAGTCTCTGACTATTAATACACCTAACGATCAAACAGGTATTTTTGCTACTGCTATAGATGTTTACTTCAAACAAAAATCTCAAGTAAATAACAGAGGCGTAACATTATATCTTTGTGAAATCGCTAATGGATATCCAAACGGGAAAGCAATTCTTCCGTTTTCAACAGTACACAAAAATTATGCAGATATTAATGTTTCAGATGATGCTTCTGTACCAACAAAATTTACGTTTGAAGCTCCAGTATTTTTAAATAATAATACAGAATATGCGTTTATCATAAAACCAGATTCTAACGACCCTGACTATTTCGTATTTGCTGCGAATTTAGGCGATATAGATATTAAAACTGGTTATCAAGTATTCAGTCAGCCAACAGTTGGTACTGCTTTCTATGGTTCGACTATGCAAGAGTGGACAGCACTTCAAACTGAATATATTAAGTTTAAATTATACAGAGCTAATTTCTCTAATAATTCTGGTACAGCCGTATTCAATAACTCTAATACAGAATATGTTTCAGTTTATAACATTGGTTACAATAATACTTCTGTCGGTATTTTACCAGGCGATTATGTATACCAATCAACAAACTCTACAACAAATTCAACTGGTGGTACTGTAAATACAAGCATTTATGGTGTATTGAATTATTACGACGATGTTAAAGGTGTTATGTACCTAGAATATTCAACTGGTAATTTTACACCAAATACATTTGTTCAAGTACACAGATTTGCTAATGCTTCTGTAACTACACCAAATAATACTACATTTGTTGCCTATGCCAATACCGGATCATTATACAATCCAGGCGTAGATGCTTTTGTTCCTCAATTTGCTACTTTGTTACCTTCTGGTACATCATTATCATACAACTACAAAGGCACAAGCAATACATATAATATTGATTCTGGAACATTCAAAGTAAATCCAGGTTATGAAACAGAATTTTATGACCAAGAAAGAATAGTTGCTTCTAAATCTAATGAAAATCTTTATATGAGTGGCAATAAATCTTTGACTGTTCAGTCAATGTTTACTACTGATTCTGAATATATTTCTCCTGTAATCGATACAGTGAGACATCAAGAATTAGTTATTAAGAACGATATTGATCCGCGCGCTGCATTCGATTTCCTAAATACCGAACGACGCAAACTAGCACCAGTTGTCGATAGTTCTGGAAAATTAGTTGGAATTCTGACACGCACGGGTGCACTTCGCGCAACGCTTTATTCGCCTGCAGTTGATGCAAAGGGTGGGCTAAAGATTGCATGTGCAGTTGGAATTAATGGTGATGTGGCACAGAAAGCTGCAAAGCTAGTTGAAGCAGGCGCCGATGTAATTGTGGTTGATACAGCTCACGGTCATCAAAAGAAGATGATTGAAGCTCTTGAAGCAATCAAAGCTTTAAATCTTGGTGTGCCACTTGTTGCAGGAAACGTTGTTACTGCTGAAGGTGTTCGTGATTTAGTTGCAGCTGGCGCAGATATCATCAAAGTTGGTGTTGGCCCAGGTGCTATGTGCACTACTCGTATGCAAACTGGCGTTGGTCGCCCACGACGCCCAATCGACGACCGGCGTGGCGATGCCGACGCACGTGAGCTGCTGCAGACCGGTCGATAATCCGGTGTTGTCGACCGCGCCACCGAGGGTGGTGCTGCCCGGCATGTTCTGAAAGATCCCGATGCCGCCCCGGACGACTGCGCGCGGGCCGCGGACCGCCCCCTCGAACCCCGCCACCTGCGGCGCCTCGCCGTATTGCCAGGAGAACCCGACGCGCGGACTGGCGTACACCTTGTTCGGGGCATGGTCGTTGCGCACCCCGAAGAGTGATTCGACCTGCGGATTATACATCGGCACACCGACGAACTGATTGCCGTCGAGGCGAAGACCATACTGCAGCTGAAAATCCGAGTTCACTTTCCAGGAATCGCCCAGCGAGAGCGCCGCGACGTACTCGCCGCCGCTACGCGTCCGAGGCGAGAGCTGGCGGCTGAAGGTCGCGGCGCGACCCGCCGAGAGGTCGGCAAGCGAGTTGAACCCGAGCGATCCCAGCTGATTGATGGTTTGGTCGAGGGTGTAGTCGTCGCGCCGGAGTTCGGAGGTGAACTTCACACGATGTTTGTTGTTGAGCGAAAACCAACTGATCTGGTTGGTATAGCCGGCGCTCGTACTCCCCTGGCTGGTGGCGAGCGCGGGGCTTCCACCGAAGGCGACGGTCTTCACGCCGTTCGTGCCGTCGGTGAGCGTCGAGTTGATGCGCACGGTGCCACTGGGCAGCACCAGATACGGCGTTCCGTAGTTCCGGGAATCGCTCAGGCTGATGGTCGTTTCGCTGAGCAGGTTCCCGATGTAGGCACTGTGCCGGCCCTGGAGCGAGGCCCCCCAGTTCGTGCGCTCTCCGGAGTGCGCGGGCATTTCGCTCAACAACGAGGAGGACGCGGGCGACTGCTTGTTCCACGAACCGGTCATCGTGAAGTTGTAGGCCGCGCCACTCTTGGAGGACGGAGGGGCGATGTCGAAGGCCGCGAGCACGGACCCCTGATCGCTCAACCGCTCGCTGGGGACACGTCCGACCGCGGCGGGAATCTTCAGCGTGCTGAGGATGTTGAGCAGGCGGGTCACGGAATCGGGCGCGATTCCGGAGGTCAGCAGGCCGATCGGGTCCGTGTTCAACAACGTCGCCAAGTCATTCGACCGACGGCCCAGCTGATAGGACATGTTGTAAAAGGCCACGTCGGTCGTGACCGGTCCGGTGACGGAGCCGCCGAGCGAGAGGTTGCTGTACTGCTGCCCGAGCGCCTGGGCGGCCTTGTCCGTCCATTGCAGCTTGGGCGAGTCGAGGTTCAGGCTGAGCGCATTGCCGATGAAGTTCGTGCCGGGGCGCGTGCGAATGCTGAACTGCCCGCCGCTGAAGCCGCCACGGGAGACGTCGTACGGCGCGGTCACCAGGGAGCTCGAGACGGCGGCGTCGCGCGGCAGGTTCGAGCCGCCGAAGTTCGCCCCGTTCAGGGTGGTGTTGTTCTGGTCCTGGCCGAGCCCCAGCACGGAGAAACCGGAGGGGTCACCGTCGGCGCCCGGGATAAGGGTGACGCCCGGCAGTGATGCCGCCATCGCGGCGAGATCGCCCATCTGGGCGGCGGTCAGGCCGGAGGTGTTGATGGTTTTCTCCGTGCCGCCGACGTCGGCCGGATTGTCACCGCGGGCGACTTTCTCACGCGGCGCGGTGACCTTGACGGCATCCAGGGTCGACGCCTGCACCTGCAGCTTGGCGTCGGCCACCAAGATGTCTTGATCGGCGGTGCGTTTGACCTCGAATCGGCGCGGCGCGTAGCCGATGGCGGCGAAGTTGACGAAGTAGTCCCCTTCTCCGCCGGGAAACGTCACGGTGTATCGGCCGCCGCGATCGGAGCGCGTCACCCGATTCACGTTGCCGGACAGCGAGGTGACGGTGATCTGGACCCCTTCGAGGGGCTTGTCATCGGGACCGGTCACGCGACCGCGAATGACATCCACGCCCTGAGCGCTCGCGGTCGTCGCGAGTGGAGCCACAGCGTGCATGGTGAAGACGGCGGACAGAAGCGCGAAAAAACGTCGCATCAGACTCACAGAATCGAGGAAAATGAACCAGGTCGGTCAACCGGTGGGGCGCATGAAGACGAGTTCGGGTTGCTTCGCCACGCGACCGTCCCCTGACGAGCGCCCACGCACTCGGCGCCAGAGCCACGGAATCAGGTAGCTCCGCACCCATGCACCCTCACGCGCGACGTTCTCAGCTATTGTACGCGCACGAGCCCTCGAAAGTTGCACCTGCCACTCCGGCCCGTGTCCGGGGAGTCCGAGCGCGTGCGCCAGGGCCGACGCGATGCGTGTGTGTCCGAGCGCGTTGGCATGCAGCCGGTCCTCGCTCCAAAGTCGGGGATCCGAGGCCACCGGATATCGTGCCAGATCCACGACGATCGTGCCGGTACGGAGACTGCACGCGCGAATCCCCTCGTTCAGCCGTTCCACGCGCGGCGCGAACCGTTTGGCCAGCGGCATGACGGCCGAGAGGTCAGGCAGGGTAATGGTCAGGACCGTGGCGCCGGCGGTGCGCAGTGCCTGTTGCATCGTCTCGAGGTCGGCCAGCACCTGGTCGAGATCAACCTGACGGCGCACGACGTCATTCGTCCCCGCGAAAACGGTTGCCAGGTCAGGGCGCATCGCCAGCGCGGGGGCGAGCTGCTGGTCGAGGACTTGCCGCGTCTTGCGTCCGCGAACGGCAAGATTGGCGTAGTGAATCCCATCGTGCGCCCGCGCGAGGTGCTCCGCGAAGCGATCGGCCCACCCGCGATAGCCGCCCGAACCATCCGGATCATCCAGTCCCTCGGTGGAACTGTCGCCGAGGGCGACGTAGCGCGTGAACCGCGGTAAGGGGGGGATGCTTTCGGTCATGCGGGAGACGCCGTGGGCTCTTTCGGGATCACCATCCCATAGCCCTCAAGCGTCGCGCGCGCCCACCGATGTGCATCGGCTGTGTAGGATGCGGCGTTGAAATCACCGAGGTCCACGATGGTGAACGCGAACCGCCCCGTCGAGGCCGCCCTACCGGGAAATGGAGGAGCACTCCATCCCGCGGAACGCGGATGCGCCTTGCGGAGTCCCTCGGCGACCGCCGCCGGATCGTCTCCACAGAGTACAATCCGGGCGAGCATCAGCCAGGCACGTTCGAGTGTGCTCGTGATGTGTTGGGACGGGTGCTGCAGCGCAAAACAGGAGAAGGCGAGGCCGTGGAGCCGGCCCCACGGGGGTTGGCGCGAATGGTCGAGGGCGAGGAGTTGTTCAAACCGGTCATTGCAACTTGGCGGGTCGCCCCGTTTCCCTTCCGCTCCGCAATCCGCGCACGGGATCGCGCCCGGACCCGCTGTCGGTAGCGCTTCGGCCGCGGGACGGTGGCCCGGAACGCCCGGTTCAGGTTGTGGCATACTGAAAGTTAGCTTGGAAACACGGCTGTTTGATGGTATGTCTTCAAAGTCAGACCCACAGTTGGGCGCCAGGTGAGAAGGGCGAAACCGACTACGCGGTGTCGACGGCGGGTTGAGGTGGTAGGTGGAGCGGCGCGATGCGCGCCTGGCCGCCGCAGACATGACGTGGCCCCCGCGCGTTACCGCGGGGCCACGTCACATCAGGGACACTGGCGGAAGCGTATGGGAATCGAACCCACCCAACCCGACGTCGTCAGGTCGCACCGGTTTTGAAGACCGGACCCGGCACCAGCCGGGACACGCTTCCCTACACGATCACGATCGCACGCTCACCACGGGTCAGCACCTCACCGATGACGACGGCGCCGGGAACCCGGCCGAGATAGTCGCCCGCCTTCGACGGCGGTACCGCCACGAACAACCCACCGCTCGTCTGCGGATCGACGAGCACGGCACGTTCGGCGTCCGAGGCGCGACCGTAGTCCACGAGCGACTCCAGATAGCTGCGATTGCGCGCCGCGCCGCCCGTGAGCATCCCGCCCTCGATCGCCCCTGCGACACCCGCCAGCGTCGGCACCTTGGCCATCTCGATCTGCAGCGTGACGTTGCTCGCGCGCGCCACGTGACTCGCGTGCCCCAACAAGCCGAAGCCGGTCACGTCCGTGGCGCATTTCAGGCCGAGCGCCACCGCAGCACGGCTCGCGATCGCATTCAGCGTCGTCATGGAACGTACGAGGCCGGCGATCTCGTCGGCGCTGAGCGCGTCGCGCTTGGCGGCGGTGGAGAGAATGCCCGTACCGATTCCCTTCGTGAGTATCAGCACGTCGCCCGGTTGTGCGCCCGCGTTGCTGAGAATCCGGGCCGGATGGATGGTCCCGGTGACGCTCAATCCGTACTTGAGCTCCTCGTCGGTGATGGTGTGCCCGCCCACGAGATGTGCCCCGGCCTCGTGCACGGCGTCGAGCCCACCGCGCAGCACGTCCGTCAGCACCTCCAACGACAGTTGCCCCACGGGGAATCCGACAATGTTCATGGCGGTGAGCGGTTCCCCGCCCATCGCGAACACATCGCTGAGAGCGTTGGTCGCAGCCACCCGACCGAAGTCGTACGGATCGTCGACGATGGGCGCGAAAAAATCCAGCGTCTGCACGAGCGCAAGTTCGTCACTCATCTTGAACACGCCGGCATCGTCGAACGTCTCACGCCCCACGAGGAGCCGCGGATCACGCCGCAACTCCAAGGGGGCCAGCACCGCGGAGAGGTCGCCGGGGCCCATCTTGGCGGCGCAGCCGGCGCACTTCGCCCACTGCGTGAGGCGCACGACTTCATCCCGCGTGGCCAAGGTCATGCCGCCGTCAGCCGACTTTGGCGATGCACTCGATCTCCACGCGCACGCCGCGCGGGAGGCCCGCGACCGCTACCGTCGAACGGGCGGGACGCGAGTTGCCGAGGTGCTTGGTGTAGACCTCGTTGACCTTGGCGAAGTCGGCCATGTCGGCAAGGAAAATCGTGGTTTTGGCGACCTCCCCCCAGCTGCAACCGGCGTTCTGGAGCACCGCAGTGAGATTCGTCATCACCTGCTCCGTCTGTGCCGTCACGTCCCCCTCGACGACCTGCATGGTCTTGGGATCGAGCGGAATCTGACCCGCGGTGAACAGAAATCCGCCGACCACGGTGGCCTGCGAGTAGGGACCGATCGCTTCGGGGGCGTCGGCGGTGTGCAGGTAACGAACGCTCATACGGAGACCTCGGAAGAAGGCTGTGAGATACTGAAAAAACGCAGGGCGTTTGCAGTCACGAGGGCACCCATGGCCTCGGGCGTCACCTCGCGAGCGGCCGCCAATCGCTCAACCGTGCGGGCAACCCACGCCGGTTCGTTGCGCTTGCCGCGGTGGGGGACCGGCGCCAGATAGGGAGCGTCGGACTCCGCCAGCACGCGGTCGTCGGGAACGAGCCGGAGCAGCGCCTCATCTTCCCACTTCTTGAAGGTGACGATGCCGCTGAACGAAATGTACCACCCTGCGTCGAGCGCGGTGTGGGCCAGTGCGTGCCCGCCGGTGTAGCAGTGCAACACGCCGCTGATCCCGGCCGCCCCGGCCTCGCGCACCATCGCCGCGGTATCCGACTCGGCCTGACGGGTATGCACGATCACCGGACGCCCCAGCTCGGCCGCGAGGGCGAGTTGGTCCGCGAAGGCGCGGCGTTGCTGCACGGGGGTGGCGGTATCGTAGGAATAGTCGAGCCCACACTCGCCGATGGCCACCGCGCCCTGCTCGACTTCCGCGCGGATCGCCGGAATGTCACGCAGGGAGTCGAATCGGGCGGCGTCAAAGGGGTGTACGCCGGCCGTGTGGTAGACGAAGCCTCGGTACCGCTCAACGATCCCCCGAGCCCGTCCTGCGGCCTCCAGGGACTCGCCAATGGCCACCAGGGCGACGGCGCCAGCCTCGCGGGCGCGTGCGATGACGGCGTCCAGGTCATCGGAGAACGTGGGGTCGGCGAGGTGAGTGTGTGAGTCGATGAATCGCATCTACCACCACAACGCAAGAACGCCCCGGCGTGTTGCCGGGGCGTTCTTGGATGAGCGAACTGAGCAGATCAGCAGGCGGCGTGCCCGTGATCAGCCGCGCGCGGGCGCGGTCGGCTTGGACATCGAGGGCTTGGCGACCGCCGCCGGAGTCTTGCCGTCGACGGCGCGCGGCCAGCGCTGCTCGATGTAGAGCAGGATCGGCGAGGCGACGTAAATCGAGCTGAAGGTACCGGTGAAGATTCCGAAGGCCATGACCCACGCGAACGGCCGGATGACCTCGCCAGCGAAGAACAGCAACGCGAGCGTCGCGGCCAGCGCGGTGGCGTGCGTGAGGATCGAGCGCGGCAGGGTTTCGTTCACCGAACGGTTGAGCACGTCGTAGAGCGCTTCCTTGCGGTTCTTGCGGAGATTCTCGCGAACACGATCGAAGATGATGATGGTGTCGTTCAGCGAGTAGCCGAGCACCGTGAGGAGCGCGGCGACGACGGTGAGCGAGATCTCGAGGTGGAGCAGCTTCATGAAGGCGATCGTCGTCAGGATGTCGTGCGCCGTCGCGATGACCGCGGCGAGGCCGAATCGCCATTCGAAGCGCCACGCCAGGTACAGCATGGTGACGAAGAACGAGATCAGGATGGCGAGGTAGGCACCGCGCGCGAGCTCAGCGCCGACGCGCGGCCCGACCGCCTCGGTGCGCACCACGGTGAAGGCGCCCGCGCCGACGGCCTTGGCGAGGTCCGCCTCGATGGCGCGGGAGGTCACTTCAGCGCCGGCCGATCCGGCGGCATTCTGGGCACGGATCGTGAAGTCGCGGGCCGATCCGAACTGTTGGATCTCCGCCCCCTTGGCGCCGCCATTCTCCAGAACGCTGCGCAGCTTGGCGACGTCCGCCGAGCTCTGATCCTTGGTGAAACTGACCTGCATGAGGGTGCCACCGGTGAACTCGATGCTGTACTGGAATCCGCCCAGGAAAGCGACCGCGCCGATGCCCAGCGCGATGAAAGCCGCGGTCAGGATCGCCGCCGTCTTCCACCACTTGATGAAGTCGTACTTGGTGTCGTGTAGGATGCGCAGCATTAGATACTCAGCGCCTCAGCGGAGCGGTTACGATTGAGCCAGACGAGGAAGAAGGTCTTCACGACGAAGATCGAGGTGATCATGGACGCCGCGATCCCCGCGAGGAGCGTGACGGCGAAGCCCTTCACCGGGCCGGTGCCGTACTGATAGAGCACGAGCGCGGTGAGCGCCGTCGACACGTTGGAGTCGACGATCGCGGACATGGCGTGCCGGAAGCCCTCGTCGATGGCGGTGCGCAGCGACTTGCCGTGCACGATCTCCTCGCGAATGCGCTCGAAGATCAGGACGTTGGCGTCGACGGCGATACCGATGGAGAGCACGAAGCCGGCGAGTCCCGGCAACGTGAGCACGG
The DNA here is from genome assembly GCA_963978095.1 of uncultured bacterium. Lineage (GTDB taxonomy): Bacteria > Gemmatimonadota > Gemmatimonadetes > Gemmatimonadales > Gemmatimonadaceae > Fen-1231. Next base: position 9,171 of record CAXBQP010000068.1, read on the forward strand.
CGTTGAAGCCCGCGAGCGCGGCCAGCGTGTAGAGGATGTACAGGATCAGGCCAGCGACGGCGAGCATGCCTGAGAAGCGGTAGTAGCCGATCATGATGAACACCACGAGGGCGACCGCGATGACGCCGGCGGTGATGCTCTTGGTGATCGAGTCCTGACCCAGGCTGGCGCCGATGTTGCGGATCTCCGCGACCTTGAGCGGCACCGGGAGCGAGCCCGCCTTGAGCACGACGGAGAGGTCCTGCGCCGCCGAGAGGTCCTTGCCGCCCATCGTGATCTGGCCGCGCGTCCCGATGGCGCTCTGAATGATCGGGGCGCTCATGACGCGATCGTCGAGGACGATGGCCATGTAATCCTTCACGTGCTTGCCCGTTTCGTTCTTGAAACGACGGCCGCCTTCGTTGTTCAGCTGGAACTCGACCACGGTGCCCTCGATCGGCACCGAGTTCGGCTTGGCGTCGGTGATGTAGTCGCCGGTGATGATCGGGCGGGAGTCGAGGACATACATCGACTTGAGCACACGACCGCTGGCGATGATCGAGTCAGCGCCCCAGCGCACGACCTTGCCCGGGGGGAGCGCGGCCTTGATGTCCTCGTTTTCCAGGTAGCCCGCGAGCTCGGCTTCGTCGGCCGCCGCGACGGTGTACATCCCCGGATACCCCGTGGCGACGACGAGCCGCTGAAACGGGCCGGTCGCGGCGGTCGAGGCGGTATCGGCCGCGCCCTTCTTGCCGGAGTCCGCACCGGCGAAGAGCGACTTCAGTCCGTTCCCCTTGGCCGAGTCCCCCCGAACATCCCTGCCGCCGGCCTTGGTCAGCTTCTTGTCACGGACGATCGCGTCGAGACGCGGCGCCACGGCCTCGAAGGCCTTGGTCTTGTCCGTGATCTGGAACTGCAGGAAGGCCGCCTGCTGCACCACGTCGGTGGCGCGCTTCGCGTCTTCGAGCCCCGGCAGTTCCACGATGAGGCGATCGGTCCCGAGCTTCTGCACGACCGGTTCAGCGACGCCGAATTGGTCGATTCGGGTACGGACGACCTTGAGCGCGCGATCCAACGCGCCGCTCTTGTCGGCAATGGCGCCCTTGGATTCGTCGACCTCGAGGGTGAGATGCATCCCCCCTTGGAGATCGAGACCACGCTTCAGCGGCACGCGCTTGACGGTGTCATACACGAAAACACCGTTGCGGCGGGTACGCTCGACGATGGACCGCGGATACAGCGCGGCGGCGGACGCGACGACCAAGAGGAGGATCGCGAGAAGCCGGTACTTCAAGTTCGACATTCCGATGCCGGGAATGAGGGGAATGAGACGGTTTTTCGTTAGCCTTGAAGCTTAGCCGTCTGCCCACGGTGGGTCAAGCGATGTCCGCTGGGGACAAGGGGTTGTGATTCATCGTGTCACGCTCAGTAGAGCCCGATGCCGCGAGCGACCGCGACGCGCGCCATCTCGGCGTCCTGGCGCAACTGGGCGACCAGCGCCTCCGCGCCGTTGAACCGCTTCGTGTCCCGGAGTCGCCGGATGAACCCGAGCTCGACCTCTCGGCCGTACCAGTCCCCTTCGGCGTCAAAGAGGTGGACCTCCAGCTGGATGCTCGGGTCGCCGAAGGTCGGTCGCGGGCCGAGGTTCATCATCGCGTCGAAGCGGTGGCCGTCAAGGGTGGCTGTCACGGCGTAGACCCCTTCGGGCGGGAGCAGTTTGCGGTCATCCAGCGGCGCGAGGTTCAGGGTCCGGAATCCCAGCGTGCGTCCCCGCCCGTCACCGTGCACCACCCGACTCGTGACCGTGTACGGGCGCCCGAGTCCATCGGCGGCCCCAGCGAGATCCCCCGCGGCGACCGCGTGACGGATTCTCGTGGAGGACAGCGGCGCACCGTCACGCCCCTGCACCGGCGGCACGACGGTCACCTCGAATCCGCGCGCGACGCCGAGCTCGCGTAGAACATCGGCGCGGCCGCTGCGATCGCGCCCGAAGCCGTGATCGTAGCCGACCAGGAGTTCGCCCATCCCGAACCGGTCGCGGAGGATCTCATCCACGAACTGCGTGGCATCGAAGCGCGCGAGGTCCGGGGTGAACGGCACAACTTCCACGCGATCGATGCCGCACCGGCGGAGCGCCTGCTCCTTTTCGTATGCCGTGGTCAGATGCGGCGGGGCGGATTCGGGGCGCACCACGTCGAGCGGGTGCGGAGTGAACGTGACGAGCACGCTCTGCCACCCGCGTTCGCGACCGCGGGCGGCGAGCCGCTCCAGCACCAGGCGGTGCCCTCGATGGACACCATCAAAGGTCCCGACCGTGATGACGGCGCGCCCGGCGGCGGCGCTCATACGCCGGCCTCCCGCATGACGACGCGGGGCTGGAATCGGTCGCCCGACTCCGCCGCGCGCCGCTCGGCGAACGCCACGAGCGTGCGCGCTCCTGCAGACGACCGACTGGCGGCGGTCGTCAATGCGACGAAGCGTCCCTCGACGGACGCGGCGACATCGATCCCACGCACGACCCCCGCGAGTTCGGCATCGCTGAGCGCCTGCTGCGGGTATCCGGAGAGCGCCTCGAGCGCGGGGCGCACGCTTCCTGTACCGGCGCGGAGTTGCTCGAGGGTGACGGCGTCGGTCAGCGCAAATGCGCCTGCCGCCGTGCGGCGCAGTGCCGTGAGGTGCGCGGCACTCCCGCAGGCGCGCGCGAGGTCACGGGCCAGGCTCCGGATGTACGTCCCACTCCCACACCGCACCTGCATCTGGCACTGCTCGACCTTTCCGTGCGCGTCCACGACGAAATCCTGCAGCGTGAGTTCCGAAATCTCGATCGGCACCGGCGCGAGCTCCACCTCATGCCCGGCACGGGCGAGCGCGTAGGCGCGCTGCCCGTCGACGCGTTTGGCCGAGTACGCGGGAGGTACTTGGGCGATGGTGCCCACGAACGACGGCCGCGCACGCTCGAGGACCTCGCGCGTTGGGCGCGGAGCCTCGGCGACGACGGCACCCAGGAGATCTTCGGTATCGGTCTCGGCGCCAAACCGTACGTGGGCCTCGTACACCTTGGGGGTGTCGTTCAGATATTGCAGGAGCCGGGTCGCACGCCCGAGCAGGAGCACGAGCAGTCCCGTGGCGAAGGGATCGAGCGTGCCGCCATGCCCGATCCGCGACTCCCCGGTAACGCGGCGCGCGGCGGCGACGACATCGTGGGAGGAGACGCCGGCGGGTT
>CAXBQP010000069.1:0-11735 GCA_963978095.1 uncultured bacterium
GCGGGAGCGGCCCCGACCGTCGTCGGCGCGGCGGTGTGGCAATAGGCGCAGTTCACCCCGAGCGCGGCGGTGAAGGTATTCATGATCGCCGAGACCTGCGGCCGCGGCATGTCCTTGGGGAGGACCTGAAGATTCTTCGGCGGCTCCTGCGAACCGCCACGCCCACCTCCGCCACCACCTTGCGCCGAAAGGATCGCGGGGAATGCAGCGGCGCCAAGCGCCAGCGCGCTGGCCAACATCAGAGGGCGACGGAAGGTCATCGGCACGGGAGGGAGGGAGAAGGTGGCGTGGAATGGCTCGTCATAGAACGTGCGAGCCGCGGGAAGTGTTAGCTAGGGGGCCGCGGCGCGTGGCGGGTTCGGTCGGTCGGCGACTCGGTTCGGGGCGGCCTGGCTGTTTGTCGAACGCAGAAGAGTGCGTAAGTTGTTATACCACAATGACTACGTTTCCTGTGGTCCCCGTCGACTCCCCCCTGCGCCCTCGGTCGTCATGCGTCCCATCTCCATGATCGCGCTGCGCGCTGCCCGCTCTGCGGCGGCGCTTTCGTCCCTCCTCGCGCTGGGTGCGTCCGGCGCCCGCGCCCAGAATGCCGACTGGCCCGTCTACGGGGGCAATACCGACCACACCCACTACACCACCCTGAGCCAGATCTCGCCGGCGAACGTCAAGCAACTCAAGGTGGCGTGGACCTACGCCACTCACGACGAGTGGCAAGGCTCGGAGATGCAGAACAATCCCATCGTCATCGACGGGATCCTCTATGGGACCACGCCCAAGTTGCAGCTCTTCGCCTTGAACGCGGCCACGGGCAAGGAGCTCTGGAAGTTCGATCCGAACCCCGGCAAGCCGGCGCCCCAACGGTTCCGCCACCGCGGCGTGGTGGTCACCGGCGATCGCGTGCTCTACACCTACCGCAATCGCCTCTACGCGATCGACCGCACGCACGGCACGCCCATCAGGAGCTTCGGCGACAGCGGCTGGGTCGATCTGCGCGCGGGGCTCGATCGCCCGATCGAAGGTCTCTCGGTGAGTGCGAGCACCCCGGGCGTGGTCTTCGAGGATCTCTACATCATCGGCAGCACGGTGCCGGAAGCGTTGCCGAGTGCGCCCGGTGACATCCGCGCGTACGACGTGAAGACCGGCGCACTGCGCTGGAGCTTCCACACGATCCCGCACCCCGGCGAGTTCGGCTACGAGAGCTGGCCCGCCGACGCGTGGAAGATCGCCGGCGGCGCGAACGCGTGGAGCGGGGTCACCCTCGATCCCAAGCGCGCGATGGTCTTTGCGGCGACAGGGTCGGCGTCGTTCGATTTCTATGGCGCCAATCGTGTGGGCGACGACCTCTTCGCCAACTCGGTGCTCGCGCTCGACGCACGGACCGGCAAGCGCCTCTGGCATTTCCAGGGGCTGCACCACGATCTGTGGGACCGCGACTTTCCCGCGGCGCCGGCTCTCGTGACCGTCACGCGCGACGGCAAGAAGGTGGATGCGGTCGCGCAGATCACCAAGACGGGGCATGTGTACCTCTTCGAGCGCGAGAAGGGGACCCCGCTCTTCCCGATCGAAGAGCGCGCGATGCCCACCACCCCGGGACTCGACGGCGAACAGCCCTCCAAGACGCAGCCCTTCCCGATCCTTCCGCCCCCCTTCTCCCGCCAGCAACTGACCGAGCAGGATCTCACGACCCGGACCAAGAAGGCGCATGAAACGGCGCTCCGGATCTTCCGCGAGTACAAGACCACCAACCCGTGGGATCCCCCCAATACCAAGGGGACGATCCTCTTTCCGGGCGTGGACGGTGGCGGAGAATGGGGAGGACCGGCCTTCGATCCGGAAAGTGGATTGCTGTACGTGAACAGCAACGAGATGGCGTGGCTCCTCAAGATGGTGCCGCGCTCCGATGCGAATCTGTACGCCTCCACCTGCGCCAACTGTCACGGCGACAAACGCCAAGGCACCGCCGCCGGCCCGTCGCTCATCGACATCGGCAACAAGAAGACCAACGCCGAGATCGCGCAGATCATCCGCGAGGGCACGGGCCGCATGTCCGCCTTCGGCGGCATGCTCGACGGCGCCACCATCAACGACATGGTGGCATACCTCACGACGGGCAAGGACATCGCCGCAACGTCCGGCGTGAATCCGTATTATCTCAAGTACCGCAGCATCGGCTTCGACATCTTCTTCGACAACGACTCCTTCCCCGCCATCAAGCCCCCGTGGGGCACGCTGAACGCGATCGATCTCAACAAGGGGACGATCGCGTGGAAGATTCCGTTCGGGGAGTATCCGAAGCTCGCCAAGCAGGGGATCCGCAACACCGGCACCGACAACTACGGTGGCGCGATCGTGACGCAGAATGGGTTGCTGATCATCGCGGCCACCACCTACGACAACAAGATTCGCGCGTTCGACAAATCGAACGGCAGGGTGCTCTGGACCGCAACGCTCCCGGCGGCCGGGAATGCCCAACCGTCCACCTACATGGTCGACGGGAAGCAGTATCTCGTGATCGCCTGCGGTGGCGGCAAGAACGGCGCCAAGAGCGGCGGCACCTATGTGGCGTTCGCCTTGCCGAACGTTCCGACCAAGTGACGGACGCCCCGAGGCGTGTGCGTCCGGTGATTGCGGCCGTGTTGGGCGTCGCGCTGTTGGCGCTCGCCATCTGGATCCTGATTCCAGGCCCGACCTACTTCATGCTGACCTTCAGCGTGGGCGGACCGGAGGTCAGTCTCTTCTACATGATGGCCGCGGTGTTCATCATCGCGATCGCGCTCCCGACGTTCCGGACCCATCGCGCCTCGCGGGTCGGGGCGGGCGCGGCGGCGATCGCCTTCGTGATCGCGCTCACCCCATTCGCGCGGGTCCCGGGCACCGTGCACGAGTTCGATCGGACCTTCGCCCGCACGTTGGGGGACAGCAGCGCCCACGCGACGCTCTCGCTCCGCACGCTGCTGCTGGGCGTTCCACTCGGCGACGCGAAGATCACGCGCGGCATTCCGATTGCGTCGCCCGGTGGGGTGCCGCTCACCATGAACGTCTACCAACCGACCGCGCGCGGACGCTACCCGATCCTCGTGCAGATCTACGGCGGTGCCTGGATGCGCGGCACGCCGGATTCGTTCAAGAACTTCGCGCAGTGGTTGGCATCGCGCGGGTTCGTGGTCTTTGCCATCGATTACCGCCACGCCCCCGCCGCACACTGGCCGGCGCAGCTCGACGACACGCGGCTCATGCTCGCCTGGATCCGTGATCATGCGCCCGAGTACGACGGCGACACCGCGCGCGTGGCCTACATGGGCCGTTCGGCCGGCGCCCATCTCGCGACCATCGCCGCTTGGAGCGACGTGCCACCACCGCTCCCGCCGAAAGCGATCGTGAGCTACTACGGACCGGTGAACCTGACGGAATCGTACAAGCATCCGCCGGTGCCGGATCCCATCAAGGTGCGTGAGACGGACGAAGCGCTGATCGGGGGCTCCGTGGATCAGTTCCCCGCCGCGTTCGCGGATGCGTCGCCGATCACCCACGTCGCCAAGGCGACCGTGCCGACCCTGCTCGTGTACGGACGGCGGGACCACATCGTGCAGCCGGTCGCGGGACACCTGATGCGCGACGGACTCACCGCAGCTGGCGTGACGACGGTGTATCTGGAGATCCCCTGGGCCGATCACGGCTTCGACGAAGTCTTCCAGGGACCCAGCAACCAGTTGGCGCTGTATTACACCGAGCGATTCCTGCGCAACGTCCTGCACCCCTGATGTTGCCTTCACGCGTCCCACGCGGGCTGCTGGCCCTCCTGCTCGTCTGTGCGCCACCGCGGCTCGGGGCACAGGGGGTGACGTCCGCGGCGGCAGGCACCATGATCGGCGACGTGGTCATGCTGGGCACGGAAACCCCGCTCGACCATGCGATGATCAGTCTGATCGGCGGCGGACGACAGACCTTCTCGAACGATCGCGGCGTCTTCGCCTTCAGTCAGCTCGCGCCGGGTACCTACCACCTGCGTGTCGTACACCTCGGCTTCACGCCTGCGCAGATGGACGTCGTGATCCCCGCCACGGGTGCCGCGCCCCGGGTCCGTGTGGAACTCGCTCGGGTATCGGTGCGACTCGCCGCCGTGAAGATCTCCGGCAAGCCGACCTGCACCAATCCCGGACGTCCGGACCCGGCGCTCAATCGCGATCTGTTCGAGGTCGTGCAGCAGATACGGTTCAACGCGGAGCAGTTCCAGGTCGTGTCGGACTCCTTTCCGTTCGCGTACAGCGTGCAGCGTGCGCGTCGCGAAGTGCATGCCGACGACGCCCGTGGCCCTTCGGTGTACGACACCCTGCACATGCGCAGTGATGCGCACGGGTGGGAATACAAGATGGGCGATGTGGTGGAGCGTGAGCGGAACGGGCACTACGTGATGCATCTGCCGACGTTGCGCGACTTTGCCGGGATCGAGTTCCTCAACAACCATTGCTTCCAGTACGCCGGGCTCGACTCCACGAGGGAAGGCATGTTGTTGCGCATCGATTTCCGCGCCGACGATCAGATCCGCTCACCGGATGTGAATGGAACGATCTACCTGGACCCCAAGACCTACCAGATCCGTCTGGCCGAGCTGCAGCTGTCGAAGTTGGTGGCCGAGGTGCGTGAGATCACCGCCGTGAAGGTGCGGACCATCTTCCGCGAGCTCTCGCCGAACATCCTCGTGTTCGATCGCGTGATCGGCACCAACGAGATCAAGCACGGCTGGGGCTCGTGGGCGGTCGCCGCCATCGAGGAAGATCAGCGGATGATGCGCTTTGAATGGTTGCAGACTGAGCCCGGCAAGGGCGTGCCGCCATCGTCACCGGACGAATAACCTTCGCCACAGCTCGGGGGGCCGCATGGACCGTCGCGACGGTCGCGTCACCCAAAGAGCCGTTCGCCAAGCTCATCAACGCGCAGGTCCGCGAGATCGCCTACGTGAGCAGCACCAGTGAAGGGGAGAACCTCGTCACGCGCGCCCTCGGCCTGGACCATCGGTTCGGCGGCAATGTCGTCACCGATGGTCTGCACTTCGAGGGCTCGCTCATGCACTTGATGGAGCTCAAGAAGCGCGGGCTCGATGTGCGCGTGGCCAAGCCCACGCCGGACGCGCGCATCGAGTTCAAGGACCTGGAGCGTCTCGTCGACCGCGAGACGCGCCTCGTCGAGATCTCGGCCGCCGCCATGTACAACGGCTTCCAGCACGACCTCAGGAAGGTCGCCGATCTCGCCCATGCGCACGGGGCGATGATCTACGTCGACATGATCCACGCCGTCGGCGCGGAGCCCTTCGACGTGCGCGAGACCGGGATCGACTTCGCGAGCTGTTCCAGCTTCAAGTGGCTCATGGGGGACTTCGGGCTCGGCTTCCTCTACGCCAGCACCGCAGCGCTCGACCGGATCGAACGTCCCGTGCATGGCTACTACCAGTGCGCGGACATCGACGCCAACTATCCCCCGCACCTCCCGCCGGGCGCGTATGAACCGGTGAGTTACACCCTGAACAAGACCGCGACAGGGTTCTTCGAGACGGGGTCGCTCAAGGGCGATGTCGAGGTCGGCCTCACCCTCCTCGCCAGCTCGCTCGGCTACGTGATGAGCCTCTCCCCCGAGAACATCCGTGCGCACCGGATGCCGATGCTCCAGCGATTGCAGGACGAGGTCCCGCGCTTCGGGTTCACTCCGGTCACGCCGCGGAGCAGTACCGCGAGTGTCGTGACCTTCGCCCGGAAGGATGTTGGCGCATCCGATATCCCGAGGCGATTGGAGGCGGCGAAGGTCAACGTCCGCATCGCCAACCACTGGCTGCGCATCTCCCCGTCCGTGTACAACGCCATGGCCGACATCGAGCGCTTGCTCGCCGCGCTCGCGTAAGGCGCTGGCCACTCAGCGCAGGAGCGCGTCCACCGCATCGTAGCCGCACGGCACCTCGATCCCCGCGCGATCCGCGCCCGCATCGAGCAACGCGCGCACCGAGCGTGGACTGCGACGCGAGGTCCAATAGGAGTCCACCGTCGCGCGAACGGCGAGCTGCAGCGGGGTGATCGTGTGCGACGAGCCGTGCACCGTCGCGTTCACATCGGCGCCGCGAGCGATCAGCAGCTCCACCACATCGTGTCGCGCGAGCCAGGCCGCCACGTGCAGCGCCGACGCACCGCTCGGGATCCCGAAATAGCCGTAGCCGTCGGCGAAGGTCGCGGTCGCCGGCACGCCGAGGTCGAGGAGCGCGCGCACACCGGCCACGTTATCGGTGAGCGCCCAGAGTGCGAGATAGCGCCCGCCGGCCGCGAGCACCTCCGCGACCCACTCGGGGTGTTCGGCGGAGATCGCCGCGATTCGAGGTATATCACCGAACACGAGGGCATGCAGCAGCTCGTCGCTCCCCGTGAGTGCGATCGGCACCTGACGTGCGACGAACGCCTCGAGCACGTCGCTGCGCCCCACGCGCACCGCGAGTTGCACGCATGTCACCCCCTCCGCCACTGCGAGCGGGTCCGCGCCGTGCGCGAGGAGAGTCTCGACGATCTCGATCGCGTTGTCGCGCTTGATCGCGTGATGCAGGGTGGTCGTATTCCAGCGGCGGCAATGGTTCGGATCCACGCCGCGCCTGAGCAGCCAGTCCACGCCAGCGGCATCGTGCCAGTCGCACTTGCGGATGAGGATCATGCCGACCGAGTCCGCCGTCAGTTTTCCGCTCCCGACGAGGATCTCCATGGCGCGATTGTCGTAGCTCTCGCCCACGTGGTACGGGACCTCATCGTCGTTCGGATCGGCCCCGCGATCGAGGAGGAGTTGCGTGAGCCCTGGATGATGCGCCACCCCAGCCGCGCCATAGAGTGCCGACTCGAAAGTGGGCGTCGGTCCGTGGTGCGGATCGTAGAAGCCCGTCTGGACGTTCGCACCGGCGTCGAGCAACGCCCGCGCGGCGCCGACGAAATCGGCGACCCCGTCCGGCGCCTGCGCATCGCGCGTGAGGAAGTTCGAGAAGGCGAGATGCGTCAGCGGATCCCAGTCGTAGGGTCCACCGCGCAATGTGGCCGCCGCAGGGTCGGCGGCGATGTACGCGCGAACACGGGCGGAATCACCGAGGATCGCCGCCGTGTGGATGCTGGCCGCGGCGAGCTCGGGGTGCGCGACCAGGAGTTCCGCCGCGCGCACGGTGTTCGCGTTCGCATGCGCGCCGACCTGCGGGACCACGGCCTTGCCAATGAAATCGCACTCGAGCTCTCGGGAGACGGTCACTTGATCCGCACCACCCGCTCCCCCATCCGCTCGAACCGCTCGAACACCAGCGGATCGTGCCCGGGCACGATCAACCGCTCCGGCGCCACGCCCCGCATCCGCGCATGCTGCGCCACATTGCTGAGTGAATCGAGCGTCTGCGCGATCGGCCGGTGCTGGGTGAGGTTCTCGTAGAGATACACATTGTCGCTCGCGATCACCGCCGTTGAGCCTCCGGCGAGCCGGACGCTGGCGTACTGCGACGCCCACGTGTGTTTTCCGCCGGTGTAGACGGTGATCCCGGGGATGATCTCCTTGGCGTCACCGTCGATCAGACGGAGTCGCCCCCCAGTGCGCAGCGCGTGGAGCATCGCCGCATCGGGGGCATCGATCGTGTTGTTGATGCGCTTCCCCGTGGAGTCGATGTGATGCTCCACCTCCTCGCGCTGGATCCAGATGCGCGCGTTGGGAAAGAGGGCGGCGCCGTCGAAGTGGTCCCAATGGATGTGCGAGATGATCACATCGGTGACCTGGTCGGCCGGCACGCCGGCCAACCGGACCGCTGAATCGGGACGCATGAACCCCGTGGGCTTCCAGCGCGTGATCAGATCCTCGCGCTGGAAGCCGGCGTCCACCACCACCGTGCGTCCGTTAGGGCCCAAGAGGAGCCACACCATCATGGCGATGTCGAGGCGGCGACTCGTGTCGGCGCCGGCGATCAGACTGGAGACCTTGAACTGCGGGACGGTCGCGTAGCGGATGGCGTAGGCGTCCCACGTCGTGGCCGACGCTTGGGCGCGGGCGGCGGACAGGGGAGCGGCGCAGGTCAGTGCGATGGCCACGGCACGGCGGATCGCAGGGGGAAGCGCGGGTCGGATGGTGGTCAGCATACGCCGTAATCGACCGAGGATCGCGGCCGACCGCAATGGTGGGGTCGCGCGAGGTGCGGGGGGGAGGCGCTTGGCGCTCGGCGTTGGTATGCGTGGAGTATGGCCAGCAGACTGGCTCATCATATGAATAGCGCGCCTCAATCACTCCACGTCCAGTAGGCGGCACTCGCATGTCGTCAAACAGTATATATTTGCATTTAGTCATTGATATGACATATTAAGTGTATATATTTACAGTCTATGATCACCGAACGTGACGGCGTCAGGCTTGCCATGCGCTCCATCTCCGAGCACCGAATGGAGATCGCGCATCGCATCCGCGCTCATCGGATCGCTCGCGGCTGGACCCAGCGCGAGTTCGCCACGCGCACCGCGATCGCCTTCGATACCTACGCGCACTTCGAGCGCACGGGGAAGTGCTCGCTCGATCGCCTCCTGCGAATGCTTGATATCCTGGGATTGCTGCCGTCCATGGAGCTCGTGCCGGCACCGCTGCCCAACTCGCTCGCCGAGTTGCGTGCCCGCGAGACGCGTACGACACGCACGAGAGTCCGGTCTCGCGTGCGCTCGGCGAAGCTTCCTGATACACACCGCGATCCGAGCGCATGAGCAGATCCCGCGATACCCTCGAAGTGCGCTACACGCCGAGCGGTCCGTCGTCGCGTCGCGTCGGCTGGCTCGCCCTCGATCGGGGACGTCCCGTCTTCGAGTTCGCAGAAGACTGGCTCACCACGCCACTCCCACTCTCGCCCGTGAAGTTCGTGCCACGCCGCGGTCTGCTCTCCGGCGATCCGCGCATGCCGTACGGTCTCCCCGGTGTATTCGCGGACTCACTCCCCGACGCGTGGGGGGAGCGGCTGGCGGATCGGTACTTCCTGAGCCGCGGACGCGCGCTCGACGATGTCAGCGTCCTCGATCGCCTCACGCTCGTGGGCACGAGCGGGATGGGCGCGCTCACCTACCATCCGAGCGAGGAGCGCACGGCGCATCCCGCACCGCTCGACCTGGACGCGCTCAACCACGAAGCGACCCGTGTGCTCCAGGGCTCGGCGAGCGATCTCCTCCCGCAGCTCATCGAGACCGCCGGTAGCTCCGGCGGGGCGCGGCCCAAGCTGCTCGTCTCGCTCGATGCGCACGACCAGCTGCGCACCGACGATGGTTCGTTCCAGGACGGCTTCACGCCGTGGATCGTCAAACTGCGCTACACCCAGGACGGCCCGGACGCCGCAGCGGTGGAGTTCGCCTATCACCAACTCGCGCGACACGCAGGAATCCGCGTTCCCGCCGCGCGACTGCTCACGACCCCGAGTGATCGATTCTTCGCCGTGGAGCGCTTCGATCGTTCCGCCGGAACGCGCATCCATATGCTTTCGCTCAGCGGGCTACTCGACCTCCCGCAGAGTTACTTCGCCGCGGAGTATGGCGAGGTGGGACGACTGATTGCCTCGCTCTGCGAGAGCTATGCGGAAACAACCGAGTTCGCGCGACGGATGGTGTTCAGTGTGTTGGCGCATAACCGCGATGATCATCTCAAGAACACGGCGCTCTTGATGAACGCCGACGGCACGTGGCGCCTCGCGCCGGCGTACGACCTGACCTTCATGCGCGGTCCTGGTGGCGAGCACTCCATGCTCGTGGCTGGCGAGGGGAGACACCTGACCCATGCACACCTCCTCCGAGCGGGCGAGACCATGGGACTTGAGCCTGCGGTCATGCGCCGGATCATCGACGAGGTGCGCACCGCACTCGGTCACTGGACCGAGATCGCGGACGCCGTCGGGATCCTGTCGGCACGGCGCGACGAGATTCGCCACGCGTGGCAATAGTACCTCGGCGCGGCGATTCCACCGCGAGGAGCTACTGCACCTTCACTTGACGGTCGATTGCGTTGTTGGACTCGCTCGTGAAGCGTGCCCCTCTCCCGACGGCGCAGATGAACCGGAACCTCGGCGCGGCGTGGTCGACGCTGCTCGGCGTCGATCCCAAGGCGCCGGAGGAGATGGTGAAGGCGTGGACGGTGTATCTGGCGACGCAGCCGCAGAATGATGCGGAGATCGGGGCGATTCGGGCGGCGGTGGAGAAGGCGTCGGCCCACGGGAAGGCCGTCACCAAGTGATCAGGCGTGCAGGTTCACCAGGTTGTTCCTCCGTCGCTTAAAGATCAGCGGCACAATCCCCATGCTCGCGAAGGCATATTTTTCGCGTTCGCCGATCGCGATGTCACTAGTCGATTCCAAATCGATCAGACAGACAGCAACTGCAGCGAAATCGGCGAGTTTGTAAATCGACGCCTGTCCAAGAGCGGTCGCGACTGCATTCTGCCTTCCCGAGCTTCTTAAGAACTTGACTTCTATCGCCATGACCTCAACCTGATCAACAGTGAGGATCATGTCTGGACGGTGCGGACGGCCCAAGAAGCTGATCGTACGCGCTGATGTAGCCCCATCTCCTGACATCACTACGCCTGCGTACTTTTGAACGTGTGCACGAACGATGGGAGCGATTACTCGTGCCGTGTAAGCCGGCTCGCGCTCGTCTTGTCGCGGTATCTCCTGTAGTAAACTGGCGAGATTTCTATAGGAGCGCTTCGCCAGTTCGAGCGCCTGTTCGTGCGAAAGGCGAGTACGCTGTGGATGGTGTTTCACCTATCGACAGCCTTGGCAAGGAGTTCCGCAGAACGCTGGCACTATTCTTCCGTCTCGAGCTGATTGGCCAAAGTTTCTTTTTCGATTCCGAGCTGCGCTTTGAGCTTGGACGCCTTTACTTCCAGCGCATCACAGGCCGCATAGAGTTTCGTCGCCACGTGTGCTTGCCCGCCGGCACCCGCGATCGCCGTCCAATCGGAACGGGCAAGCGAGATCTTCTTCTTCACGGGAGCGAGATAGTGCATGAACGCGTCTCGGTCCACGGTGTCTTCTTGAATCGCCCGCTCAAGAAGTTGACCGCCGAATTTTGCAAATCCACCAAGTCCAATCGCCTGGAGTAGAATATACTCTTTCTTGTCTGCCCACTCCTCGGTGAAGGTGTCGCGGACAGCGCTCCAGTAGTTATTCAACAACGTCAGAATCGTGTCAGGTGAATCCCCAAAGGCCATCAGGACAGTTGGTGCCAAGGCAAGTTGTTGGGCGATCGCCGACCGCAGTGCATTGATTTTTACTGGTGGCACCTTTCCGTTCTCTGCCTTTACGCCCTTCGTCGACCCTCCCTTAAACACCATTCCTGCGAATGCCATTCCAGGTCGGCTTAGCTTGTCGGCGATCCAGAGCGGACGCCGCTTCGGGTCATCGCGCAGTTCGGCTTCTTCGGTGGTTCGGAGCTCAAGTTGAGCGAGGTGCGCCGTTTCCATTCCCTTGTGCTCGCCATTGATATCGCGAAACAGTCTCGCTTCGTCTACAGGACTGAGACCGATCAACAGAGAGAATGAAACCTCTGGAAAGGAGTCCGGGAGCTCAGCTTCATCCTCGTCTGCCCGATCAAGTAGCTCATCAACCCCAAATAGCCGATGGTTTCCATCTACACGGCTGATCATTGGGGACTTGTTCATCTTCGGCCACTGAAACTGTCCGAGGTGAACTCTGACTCCGACTGTGGACATTCCAATCGTCTC
>CAXBQP010000070.1:0-11061 GCA_963978095.1 uncultured bacterium
CTCTGCATCATCGCCGCGGCCGGCGGTGCGGCGCACCTGCCGGGCATGGTCGCGTCCAAGACGTTGGTGCCCGTGCTCGGTGTACCGATTCCCGCCACGGCACTCAATGGGATCGACGCACTCCTCTCCATCGTGCAGATGCCGGCCGGCGTGCCGGTCGGCACGCTGGCGATCGGAAAGCCGGGCGCGATCAACGCCGCGATTCTGGCCGCGGAGATCGTCGGCACGCATCGCCCCGCGGTGCGCGAGACGCTGCGCGCGTACCGCGCCGGTCGCGCAAGCGACGTGCGCGCGCAGACTCTTCCGTGACCACGACCCGGATTCTTCCGGGCGCGACCATCGGGTTCCTCGGTGGTGGGCAGCTGGGCCGCATGGCGGCGATGGCGGCCCGGTCGATGGGTTACGACATCCAGGTGCTGGACCCCGACGTGGCGTGCAGTGCGCGGCCGATCGCCAGCAGATGCATCACCGCCGCGTGGAGTGACGCGGCCGCCGGCGCGGAACTCGCGCGCGCCTGTTCCGTGGTCACCCTCGAGATCGAGCAGATCCCCGTGGGCACGCTGGACGCCGTCGCGGCGGTCGCGCCGCTGCACCCGGGATCCGCCCCGCTGTATATCGTGCAGGATCGTGCGCGCCAGAAGGAATGGTTGCGCGGTGAAGGGTTCCCCTTGGGTGGCTTCCGCACGGTTACGACTGAGCAGGAGTGCGTCGATGCGGTACGTGCGCTGGGCCCGTCGATCGTGAAGTCCGCGCACGGCGGCTACGATGGGCGCGGGCAGGCACGGGTGACGGAGGCATTCGAAGGTGCGAACGCCTTCACCGGCGTCGGTGGCGGGCGTGCGGTCGTGGAGGCGTTCCTGGACATTCGCGAGGAGCTGAGTGTGCTCGTCGCACGCGCGGCCGACGGCTCGATGGCGGTGTACCCGCCGTCACGGAACCATCACACCGCGGGGGTCCTCACCTGGGCCGTGACCCCCGGCGGGTTTGACGCGACGACCAACGCACAGGCGATCGATCTGGCGCGTGGGATCACGGAGCGGCTGGGGATCGTCGGCCTCTTGGCCGTCGAGATGTTCAAGCTCACCAGCGGCGAACTGCTGGTGAACGAGCTCGCCCCGCGCCCGCACAACACCTACCATCACAGCGAGCGCGCGCACGCCACGAGCCAGTTCGAGCAGATGATCCGCGCGGTGTGCGGCCTCCCGCTCGGCGCAACGGACATCGTCGTGCCCGGTGCCATCCATAATCTCCTCGGTGATCTGTGGCGCGATGGCGTCGCCCCGGATTTCGTCCGGGCGCTCGCGGTGCCGGGCGTTCGCGTGCATCTGTACGGCAAGCCCTCGGCACGTCCGGGGCGCAAGATGGGGCACCTCTCCGCCGTGGGAGCGACGCCCGAGGAGGCGTTGGCGCGGGTACAGCAGGCGTACGAACTCCTGAACCCGTAGGTCTAGTTCGTCGACGACACGCACATCGGTCCCGAGTTTCCACGAACGCTCGCGGGCGCAGTGCGACGAAATCCTCGCACGCAATCAGGTGGGGCGGGTGGCGTTCAGCTACCACGACCCTGCGGACATCGAACCGATCCACTTCGTCTATGCCGACGGATGGATTTACGGTCGGACCACGCAGGGCACCACGCTGCGCACGTTGGCGCACAACCGCTGGCGCGCGTTCGACGCGGACGAAATCGATGCGGTGTTCGAACCGGACCAGCGCTCCGGGCGTCGCTCATTTCCTGATGCCGCGCGCCTCAAGCAGCGCGCGGACTTTGTCGAGCGGCAGCGCGCTGACGGTGCGACCGTTTCCCGTGGTGGTGGTCGCCATGAAGAGCGAGTTGTAGACCGCTTCCTCGGTCGCCTCGACCACCGCTTGAAACACGGCCGACACTTCCTCGTTGGCCAGTTCGGTGGTCGTGAGCGACTTCGCGTTCCACGGGCGACGCACCTCGGCCGCCGTCGAGAACGCGATCGCATAGTCCCCGGATCCATTCGCCGCACTCGAGCCGGTGCGACCGAGCCCCATCATGGCGCGGGCCGCGACGCGCTCGAGGTTGCGATCGGAAAGCGGCGCGTCGGTCGCGATCACCACGATCACCGACCCGTTGCCGCGTTCGGGACTCACGTCGTTCTGGAAGGCGAACTGGCCGAGGGCCTGCCCGACGGGCACCCCCATGATCTGCAGGACGCCGCCGAAGTTGGTTTGGACCAGCACCCCGACATGATGTCCCCCCAGCGACTTGGGGAGCACCCGGGACGAAGTGCCGATGCCCCCTTTCCAGCCGAAGGCCACGGTTCCTGTTCCGGCGCCCACACTGCCTTCCTGAACCGGTCCGCTGGTCGCGCCTTCCAACGCGGCGCGAACCGCCTCGGGGGTGATGGGGCGACGCCGAATGTCGTTGAGGGTTCCATCGTTCGTCTCGGCGACCACTGGGTTCAGCGAGCGGACCCGCTCCATTCCCTGCCGTGCGAGCATCCAGTCCGCCAAGGCGTCGGCGGCACGCCACACACACAGGGTGCAGGTCAGCAGAATCGGGGTCTCGAGCTCGCCAAGTTCCCGCACTTGGGTGCTGCCCGTCAGCTTCCCGAACCCGTTCCCCACGTGCACGGCCGCCGGTACCCGCTCCAGGTACGGATTGCCGCCGTGGGGGAAGATGGCGGTGATACCAGTGCGCACGTTGTCGCCCTGATTCAGCGTGACCTGCCCGACCCGAACGCCGGGGACGTCGGTGATCGCGTTATTCGGCCCTGGGGAAAAGATCCCCGGCGCGACGCCGAGGGCTCGGGCGCGGACCCGGGGCTCCCCCTGACCGGCGGCTGGCGTGGGAGATACAACGACAGATGCGAGGGCGGTAACGCACACGCCGACGCGCAGGGATCGATTGGCCATCCGGCGAAGATATCCCCGGACGGCTCGCGCCACTACTCCGGCGTGGGGTATCTTGAAGGAACGATGCCTCTGCTTCCCATTTTCGGACACGACGCGCTGCGCGAGCGCCTGAGCGATCAGGTGACGCGCGGCGTGCTGCCCGCCAGTTTGCTGCTGCAGGGCCCACCCGGCATCGGCAAGCAACAGTTGGCGCTCTGGCTCGGGCGACGACTGATCTGTGCCGAGCCGGGGTCCCCGTGCGGCAGGTGCCGTGACTGTGAGTACATGGCGAACGGGCACCATCCGGACCTTCGCTGGTATTTTCCGCGACCCAGGATGCGGGACAGCACCGATGTGTCGCTCGAGGAGGCGGCACGCGAGCGGGACGATGCCGTGGCCGAGCGCATCGGTGCGCACGGGCTCTATGCGCGTCCCGACGGATCGGTCGCCATCTACGTGTATCAAGCGCGACTCCTTGTCGCTGACGCGGTACGGACTCCGGCGCTCGCGAAGCACAAGGTCTTCGTGATCGGCGACGCGGAGCGATTGGTGTCGCAGGCCGGCGCTGAGGTCGCAGCGAATGCGCTCCTGAAACTGATCGAGGAGCCGCTGCCCGACACGACGCTCATTCTCACGACGAGCGAGCCGGGCGCACTGCTTCCCACCATCCGCTCACGCGTCGTCACCGTCCGGGTTGCGCCCCTTCGTGACGACGACGTACGGGCATTCCTCGCGAACCCCGCCGTCGCCACCGCCCTTGGCGCGGGGCGCACGGAAGACCGCGTACGCCGTGCAGGGGGCGCGCCGGGGCGGTTGATCGGTGCGGCCGACGCCGAGGCGATGGTCGAGCGGGCGCGGGTGCTGCTCGACGCCGCCACCGGCACGCGGGACGTCGCGCTGCGCACCGCCTTCATTCAGGGCAGCTCCAAGTCGCGGGGCATGTTCACGGACCTCCTCGACGCCGTCACCGTCTTGTTGCACGAACGGACGCACAGCGCCGTCCTGGAGGGCAATGCCTCGCGCGCCGCGGCGCACGCTCGGGCGATACGTGTGGTGGAAGAGGCCAAGCAGATCGCCCACGGCAACGTCAATCCGCAGCTGATCTCCGCTCAGCTGCTCACCCAGCTTCGGGAAATCCTCGCGTGACCCCTCGCGTCCCCCGTTCCACACCTTCCGCGCTCTCGCACATCTCGTCCAAAGGCACGGCGCACATGGTCGATGTCGGATCCAAGCGCGCAACGGCACGTCGCGCGGTGGCGGCGGGGTCGATTCGCATGAGCGCGTCGGCGTTCGCCGCCGTGCGCGACGATGGCATCGCCAAAGGGGATGTGCTCGGCGTGGCGCGGATCGCCGGCATCCAAGCCGCCAAACGCACCGCCGAGTTGATCCCGCTCTGCCATCCGTTGGCCATCACGAGCGTGGACGTCGAGTGCGTGCTCGACGCGATCCTGCCAGGCGTGCAGGTCCAAGCGACCGTGCAGACCGTTGGACAGACCGGGGTCGAGATGGAAGCGATGACCGCGGCGAGTGTCGCCCTCCTCACCATTTACGACATGGCCAAGAGCGCCGACAAAGCGATGGTGATCGAGCGCGTACGCCTCGTGGAAAAGCGCGGCGGCAAGAGCGGGACGTACCGCGCGCGTTAGGGTTTTTTCGAGGGGATTTTTTTCGCCGCGGGCTTCTTGGTGGGAGCTTTTTTCGCGGCGGGCTTCTTGACGGGAGCTTTTTTCGCGGCGGGCGTTTTGGCGGAAGGCTTTTTCGCCGCTTTTCCCTTGGGTGTCGGTGTCGGCCGCTTCGGGAATCGCTCGATCGAGGGGTCCGGCACATCGAATGCCGCCGCCACCGTCGCACGGGTGGGCACCAGGATCATTTGGCCCGCACGCAGGTTCCCGCTCTTCAATCGGTCGACTTTGGGATTGTACCACCCGAGTTGCCTGGCAGAAATCCCGGCCTTCTTGGCCATCGACGCCATCGACTCCCCTTTCTTGCTCTCTACACGCTTCACGCCGAGCCGCTCCACGTCGGAGAGCTCGACCAGCCGATCCGCGAGCGCGGCGGTGCCGAGCGGTACGCGCACCAGCAATGAATCGCGCGGCGGCGCCATGCCGCGGAGGATATGTGGGTTCAGATCCTTGAGGTCTGCCGCAGAGGCGCCGACCACCGATGCGATCGCGGCGATCGAGGTGAGCGGTGCTACGGTGATGGAGTCATACGCGAAGGGGGGCAACGAATCAACCGTGATCCCGTAGCGCTCGGGCTCCTTGCCGATCAACGCGGCCGCGATCAGCTTCGGCACGTAATCCCGCGTCTGCGGACGCAGATATTTGGTGTCCGAGAGCGAGAAGAACCGGTCTTCCCCTTGGACTCCCTTCATGTCGTCGGCATACAGCGCCAGCCCGCGTGACACGCGTCCGTCACCTCCGTTATAGGCGGCGGCGGCGAGGTACAGCGATCCATCGAATTGATCCCTGAGCCCCTTCAGGTATCGCACGGCCCCTTCGGTGGAGCGCACCGGATCACGGCGCTCGTCGATCCACCAATCCACGCGCATGCCGGAGCCGCGAGCCGTGCGCGTCATGAACTGCCACATGCCGACGGCCGCCGCGCTCGAGTACGCATGCGGGTCATACCAACTCTCGATCAACGCCAGGAAGATCATGTCTTCCGGCAACCCACCGGCCCTCAGGCGCTGGCGGATCATGGCACCGTAGCGAGACTGCCGCCTGAGACTGGCCGCAAAGTCGTCCTTGGCGCGGCCGGAAAAGATCCGGACGAAGAACTCGACGCGGTCGTGCGTCTCGTATGAGCGCACATCGATGTCCCAGTTCGGACCGCGGGGGGCGCTGTCCGTGCCCATCGCGGGCGGTGGTCCGCCGAACACCTTGGTGGCCTCAGCGAGCACTTCCGTGGGGCTCACATCGCGGCGCGCCGAGTCCGACGTCGCGGAGACGGCCGGTGCCCGGGCGGTTGCGCCCACCTCACCCACGGAATCGCGAGTGCTGGACGGCGCGGGAAGCGTCGCCGTTGGTACCATCCGGCCGGACGGGGCCTCGGGTGCGACGGCGGCATGTCCCATCGGGCGCAAGCCGCCGCACGCCGCGACGACGACGGCCAGGAGCCCCGTCGCCATCCTCGGCGCCATGGCACCGCACCACGACCACCGGTCCCAGTTCCTGCGCAGTCCCCGCATCCCGTATATTCGACGCATGCGCTCCCTCTTGCCAGCCCTTGTGTTCCTGTCGGCGTGTACCGCACGAATAGGCCCGAACACGACACCTTCGCCCAGCGCACGTCCTGACGCACACACCGCGCCGACCACGCCGACGGCGCTCGATTCGCTGCGCGACCGTATCGGCGCGCGCATCCGTGCCCTTCCCGGCGCCGAGGTCGCGGTGTGGTACCGTGACCTCGGGAGCGCGGACTCGCTCGGCGTGGACGCAGATCTCTCGTTCCACGCCGCCAGCACCATGAAGGTCCCGGTCATGATCGAGCTGTTCCGACAGGTCGATGCCGGTACCCTCCAGCTCGAGCAACCGCTACGGATCGAAAATCGATTCACCTCGATCGTCGATGGCTCGCCGTACACGCTGAACGCCAATGACGATTCGGATTCCACGCTCTACCAGCGGATCGGCCAATCGGTTCCGTTGCGAGAACTCAACCTCCGGATGATCACCCGGTCCAGCAACTTCGCCACCAATCTGATCATCCAACTGCTGGACGCACCCACCATCACCACCCATGCGCGCGCACTGGGCGCACGCGACATCCAGGTACGACGGGGAGTCGAGGACACCAAAGCTTTCGACGCCGGGCTCAACAACACCACGACCGCCCACGACCTCGGCGTCCTCATGGCCGCCATCGAACAGGGGCGCGCGGGCTCGCCGACCAGCACGGCCGCCATGCGATCGGTGCTCCTGCAGCAGGAGTTCAACGACGAGATTCCCGCCGGCCTGCCGGCGGGGACACCGGTGGCGCACAAGACCGGGTCGATCACGGCGACCTGGCACGATGCCGCGATCGTGTACCCCAAAGGCCGGCGCGCCCCGTACGTGCTCGTGCTGCTGACGCGAAAGATTCCGAAGGAAAAGGACGCGCAGGCGCTGATGGCCGCGATCTCGCGCGAGATCTATGCGTTCGCGATGCGACGAGGCTGACCGAGGACGTCCCAGTAATCGAGCACCAATCGATCGAAGATCGCATCCCAGGTGCGCGTCGCGGCAACCGCGGCGCCGGCGTCGGCGATGCGCGCCCGTAGCGCGGGGTCCGCGATCAGCCGCTCCACGCGATCGGCCAACGCCGCAGGGTCGTGCGCGGGGAACTGCAGGGCGGTCTGCGTTGTGGCCAACTCGGTGGTCGCTCCCCAGTCGGGCGCGACGACTGCGAGTCGACTCGCCATGGCTTCCAGCACGACATTCCCGAATGTCTCGGTGATCGACGGGAACACGAACACATCAGCGCTCGCGTAGAACTCCGACAACGCGCGTCCGCCGAGCTTGCCGACGAAGGTCGTGCCCGCGGGAGCGATGGCGCGACACTGTGCCTCGGCGGGGCCATCGCCCGCGAGCGCGAAGGCGACTTTTCGGGTTCCGGCGTGGCGCGTCATCACTTGCCGCATCCCTTCGAGCGCGACGTCGATCCCCTTCTCCGGCGCGATGCGTCCGACGTAGACGACGAGCACCGTGTCATCGTCGGCGCCGAGCGACTCGCGCAGCTCGCGCGACCGGAACGCCGGTGCAAATCGGGTATGGTCCACGCCGCGCGACCAGACCCGCGTCCCATGGAACCCTTTGTCCTCGAGCTCGGCACGCACGATCTCGGACGGTGCGAAGGTGCGCCGCCCCGCATTGTGGTACCAGCGGAGGAACGGCCAGGTCACCCCACCCATGAACGTCAATCGGTAATGTTCGAGATAGGCCGAAAAGTGCGTGTGATAGCTCGTGACAAAGGGGATCCGCGCCTGGCGGGCGGCCATGAGTCCGCCGATCCCCACGCCGAACTCGGTCGCACCATGGACCAGCGTGGGATGCCAGTCGTCGATCACCTGCATCGCGCGCGACGCAGCGGGCGCCGCGATCCGCAGCTGCGGATACGCCCAGAAGGGGATGCTCGGCCAGCGCTCGATCCGGGGATCACGGGGCGCATCGGGATCCGCCACGGTGATCACGCGGGCCGCGCCCCCACGCGCCTCGATCGCCCCGACCAGGCGCTCGAGGGTTCTGGAAACCCCGTTGACCTGCGGCGGATAGGTGTCCGAGAAGATCGCCAGACGGAGGCCTGCCGCAGAACGATCACGCGCCACGTCCGGCACGAACGGAGGGCGCGTGTTCGGCACTACCAGAGTCGAAGCACCAGCACGCCGGTGGCGATGGCGATCAGCTGCCCGATCACCACGTCCCCCGGGTAGTGCGCACCGACGCGCACCCGCGAGAACCCGACGATCGTCGCGATCCCGAGCATCGGCCAAGCCAGCGAGTGGAAGGTGAAGGCGTGAATGAACGCCACGCTCATCGCGGCCGCGGAGTGTCCGGACGGGAACGAGAAGCGGTCCGGCAGCCGCACATGCGCGATCAGGTGCACGCGTTCGGTGGGGCGCACCCGCACCACGTTGCGCTTGATGACCTGCACGATCAGATGCGAGATCCCCAGCGTCCACGCGGCTTGGACGGCGGCGATCTTGTACGCGTCTTCGGCGAAGCCGAGGGGGATGAAGGCGATGAGGATGCTCGCCGTCACCCCGCCGACGTGCGTGAGCATCTTCCAGAAACTCAGCGTCAGCGCAGGCGCGGACTCGGCCAGGACGAGGCGCAGATACCACGCACGGTCCTGCGCGTCGAGTCGCTGGATGAGCGCATGCTGCAACATGCGTTGCAATCTAACGGAGCGCGGCCGGAAAGAGGGGTTCGCGAGGCTCGGTGTCGGTGTCGAGGATGGCATGTCAGGCCGCGACCGGGAGGGCGTAGAGGATGCTGGTGAGTGCGCGTCCGCCGTAGGACGCCGGGCGGGGAACGCCGAGGCTCCAGAGGATCGTCGCGGGCACATCGAGCAGGCTGCACGGCTCCGGCAGCGGTGCGCGGACCACACTCCCGCCGGCGAAGATCACGGGAATCACGTTGTCCAGCGGATGGTCGCTGTCGTGATCCTTGGGATGCGCACCACCGCCGCCGTGATCGGCGAGCACGACCAGCAACTGAGAGGGATCGTCCAGATCCATGAGGTCGACGACGGTACCGAGCGCCCGATCCATCGAGCGCGCGGCGCGGCCGTACTCCTCCGACATCCAGCCGTGCGCATGTCCCGCGCGGTCCGCGTCCGGCCAGTGCATGACCATGAGACCCCGCCGCTGGCTGAGGATCTGCCGACGCGCCGCATCGACGATGGCGTGGGCATCATCCCCGCTGAACCGGGCCTCTCCCACACCCAGCACCGACGCCGCCTGATTGGCGAACGGGCGCATCAGCGGCCCGACCTGCGCCATGAAAGCCGAGGTCGGGTACGAGTGCGATGCGAGCACGCGCGGCAGCGGATGCAACATCCCCTTGGGTCGCGGGAGCCGGAACTGATCCGATTGCACACCGTGGTAGTCGGGGGCCGCCCCCGTGAGCAGGCTCGTCATGGCACAGGCCGTCACACTCGGACGCACCGTGCGCGCATGGAGCGTGCTCGCGCCGCGCTCGGCGAGTCGCGCCACGGTCACGAGTTCGAACCGTCGAATCGCATCGGGGCGGAGCCCATCCAATACCACCAGCACCACGCGGCGTACGGGACCTGCGAACTCGTGACTCGGCGTCATTCGCTGTTCTCCTCTGGGGGTCCACGGCGCACCCTGTGCCCGCCGCTCACCCAAGGAATCACGCCGCCCTCCGTGACACCTGTCGCACGACGAGGTCCCAGTCCGGTCACGGAATCCGTCCGCCGGTGCGACGTGACCGTAACACCACTGTCACGCACCTGTCGCATGACCGCACCAACGTGCGACATCATGCGCATCCTCTACTGCACGGACACGTACCTGCCGCAGATCAACGGCGTCTCGATCGTCACCGCGCTGTCGGTCGCGGGACTTCGCGACCGGGGCTGGGAGGTTCGGATCATCGGACCAGCATACCCCGGGGCGACCGAGGACGTACGCCGTGGACCCGCAGCTCCCGCAGGTCCCGCAGTGATCAGCTACCGCGGGTTGCGCAGTCTGCCGTTGCCGATCTATCCCGACATCCGGATCACGGTGCCGAACGCGCGCGCCGTGGAGCGGGAGATCCGGGATTTCCAGCCCGACATCGTGCACTGCGCGACGGAGTTCGTGATCGGCCAGCTG
This sequence comes from uncultured bacterium, assembly GCA_963978095.1. Lineage (GTDB taxonomy): Bacteria > Gemmatimonadota > Gemmatimonadetes > Gemmatimonadales > Gemmatimonadaceae > Fen-1231. The sequence goes on from CAXBQP010000070.1 coordinate 10,184, forward strand.
GCCATGCGCGTCGCGCACCGACTAGGGATTCCGGTCGTCACATCGTATCACACCAACTTCGGCCAATACGCGGCAGCGTACGGCATGGGGGTGATCCGAGCGGCGGTGGAGCGCTACCTGCGCGCCTTTCATGACCGAGCGGTCGCGACGCTCACGCCGTCGGATGTCTCACGACAGCATCTGCTCGGCATGGGAATCGCGCACGCGCAACGGTGGGGATGCGGCGTGGATTCCACGCGATTCAATCCCCAGCACCGGTCGACCGTGCTCCGCGAGAGCTTGGGCCTCGGCACCGCGTTCACGATCCTCTACGTCGGTCGCCTGGCCCCGGAGAAACAGGTAGAGACCGTCGTGCGCAGCTATGCCGCCGCGCGGCGCGTCCTCCCGCCTGGCGCCATCCGGCTGGTCATTGCGGGCACAGGGCCACGGGAGGAGGCGCTGCGCCAACTCGCCCCGACGGACACACTCTTCCTCGGACACTTGGACCGCGAACGCGGACTGCCAGCGCTCTACGCGAGTGCGGACGCCTTCGCGTTCGCCTCCTGCACGGAAACATTGGGGCTCGTGGTGCTCGAAGCGATGGCGAGCGGCCTGCCGGTGATCGCCACCCCCGCCGGTGGCGTCGCGGAGCATCTCGTGGACGGCGTGAACGGGATCGCGGTCGCTCCAAACGACGCCGTCAGCATGGCCGCGGCGATGGTCCGACTGGTGCGTGCGCCCGCGCAGCGCCGCACGCTCCAGACGGGCGCCGTGCGTACGGCAGCGTTGCTGGACTGGTCCGACGAACTGAACCGCCTGGACGCCGTGTACCGGCGCGCGGTCGCCGGCGCGGGAGCCGCCGACCGGACTATGCCGGGCCTGCGGCGGGTATCGTGAAC
>CAXBQP010000071.1:0-10869 GCA_963978095.1 uncultured bacterium
CGGGACGGTCCTGACGAACAGCATCGTGGTGCGCGTGACCGGCACGGGCAACGTGCCGATGGTGGGAGTTCCCGTGGCCTTTCAGGTGACGAGTGGCGGCGGGGCGATCACCCCGCAGACCATCGTGACCAACGCCTTGGGCGAGGCGACGGCGAAGTGGACCTTGGGAACCGTGGCGGGAGCGAACACGGCGACTGTCAGTTCGTCCACGCTGACGCCCGTCGTGCTCGCCGCGACGGGAACGCCGTAATCGATCAGGGAGCGCCGGGTCGGTAGCGGACGACCGCGCCGGCATCCACGTCGGCGGACGTGAACGCCACCCGCTTCAACTGGCCTTTGGCGAATCGCTCCGCCTGTGCCGCGTACCAGGGGGAATCGGGGCGATTGCTCTCCCCGTAGGCCAGCACCGACCACGCACGCGGGGTGTCGGTGAATTCCACCGCGAGCACCCAGCCATCGCCCCCGTTTGCGGCCAGACGGCCATCAGCCTCTCGCTCATAAGTGAGGACGCGGAAGCATCCGAGCGCGCTTCCACACCCGCCGACCGGCACGTCGACCGTACCGCGACGCACCCGGTGGACCTCGCCCCACGACACGTCGGCGCGGCCATAGCGCTTGGTGGTCTCGGTCAGCGCCCATCGGAAGGAGTCGCGCGCCCTGATGGGATTCGCGAGCCCGCGCGGCGTGTTGAGCGGGTCCGCTGCGCTCCACGGAGTCGCGTAGCGTGTGGCTTCCGTCAATCCTTGCCCATAGTGCTGCCACCAGAGGTCGAACACAACGGCGCCGCGGCTGTCCGGCGCGACGTCGTTGTGCCAACTCTCGAGCAGAGCCAGCCCGGCCGCGAGGTCGCCGGACGGCGCACTCTCCCGAAGCGCGCGCACCAGATCCGGTTTGACACGGTCGGCCAGGAGCATCCGATAGTTGTGCTTCCGCGCGATCACGGTCTCCAGGTCGACCCGCTGGGAGTCGCTCACGAGCTGTAGCGCCAGTTGACTGCGCAACGAGAGCGAGGGACGCTCGAAATTCGCGTAGGCGTTCGTGGTGTCCAGTAGCCCCGCGATGTTCGTGAAATGCGGGGAGCTGTTTTCGTTGTGCACGTAGCCCCCCTTCGGGTTCAGCACCTGCGGGAGCGAGTCGAACGGGACGTAGCGCGACCAGATGTCCTGGGGGCCGCTGGCTGGCGTGGCCAGGGAATCACCGCCCGACGGATGGGGCAGGGCAGGCAGTGTCGCGTTCCACAGAAAGAGAATGTTCCCGGCGCGATCAGCGTACGTGAAGTTGGAGGTATGGCGACCGCGCACGCGCATGGCGGTCTTCCATTCCTCGAGCGAACCCGCGCGCATCATGCCGATGAACTGATCCCCGACGCGTGCGCCCCATTCGCCGGCGGTCTTGACCGCGTACAGTTTGCCGGCCGTGCGGTGGATGATGGGTCCGGCGCGCGAGAAGCTGAAGGGTCGCGTCTCCTCGGCCATTCCCTCGTTGGTGCGGTACCGGACGGTGACCGTCCGTTGTTCCAGAGGAACGGACGCGCCATCCCACAGATAATGATCGGCGTGCTCCGGGTCGACGCGCAGCTCGTAGATCTCGCTCAGCGTCTGGGCGTTGTTGGTGGTCGACCATCCCAAGGCCCGGTTGAATCCACCGATAACAGCAAAGGGACCCCCTATTCGAAAATCGCCGTAGAAATCGACGACATTCGGTACGGTCAGATGTGCCTCGTAGTACCCTGCCGTCCAGGCGAGATGGGGGTTCCGCAGGAGGATCGCGCGTCCGCTTTTGCTGCGGCTTGGGGCAAAGGCCCAGGCGTTCGATCCGACATCGTCGTTGCGTTCCGCAGCGTCACCAGCGCCGGTGTACGCTGGCGCGCGCCGCCCGCGGGTACCTCGTCCGGCGTTGAGCTTCGGCACGAACGTGCGCGCAACGCCCCAGGCGGGCTCGGTGACGTCGCCGGACAGCACATCGACCGCGGTGAAGTCAGCGGGCATGTGCTCCGGAAAATCCGACGGGTGCAGGGTGATGTACCGGTTGAGCCCGGCGGCGAATCCTTCGTACATCTCGCGCGTCGCGGGCTCCAACTGGGGGAACTGCTGTTCGGCGTGCTCTCGGGCGAACAGGGAGGTGAAGTCCGAACCGATACTGTCGCGACCAAAGACGGCGCCGAGCGAACCGCGTCCGCGAAGCATCGCCACGGCGGTCCGGGAGCCGTAGTCCTCCGATTGCAGCCAGGCGAGGGCATATCCCGCCGCGCGCATGTTCTCCGCGCGAATGTGGGGGACCCCCGCCTCGGTTCTGATGATCTCGACTTGCTCCCAGAGCTCGGGTGTGGTGTGCCGCAGCCGGAATCCCACCAGCAGCAGCGCAACGGCGGTCATCGCGGCGAGTCGCGTGGCCATACGGGGCGCGGGGGATGTGCGCATGCCTGCGATCAACCGCCGAAGGCGATGCTCGCCCGATACGCCACGTAGCTGACGGCGCTGGTCAGGCAGGTACCCCATGCCAGGTCGATGTACGCGATTCTGGAGGGGAAATCCTTCAGCAACGCCAAACTGGTGAGGTCAAAGGCTGCGTAAGCGGCCAGTCCGAACAGTGCGCCAAGGGTCACCGCCCGGAGGGCCGAATGGCGTTCGGTGGCGGGTTGGACGCAGAGCACCACGATCGCCGCGACATAGATGAGATAGAACAGAATCGCAGCGCCCCATTGGACATCGGGGCGGAGCAGGTGTCCCATCTGTTGTTGGTACAGGTCCTTGGCGACGAAGCCGATCCAGGTGAAATCCAGGATGCAGAACGCGACGATCGCGGTAGCATAGCTTTTGAGGAATGTCGACATGCTGGATAAACTCGCAACGGTCCCGTTCCGGGGCAACAGAGCGCCTGCCAGCGGCGTAGCTGGTGGGACACGCCCCCGTGACGCCCATCGCCCCGCCGTGTAAACTCCACTGCCATGAGCAACAGCGATTCCACTGTCCCCCAGAGCCCGCTGACCATCGAGGGCGCCGGCGCCCTCGCCCGCCGTCTTGATGCGGAGATCGGGAAGGTCGTCATCGGCCAAGCCGCGATCAGACGCGAGATCATGACCTGTCTCTTCGCGGGCGGACACTGTCTGCTGCGTGGCGTCCCGGGGTTGGCGAAGACCCTGTTGATCAAGACGCTCGCGGATGCCGTGCACCTCAAGTTCAGTCGCATCCAGTTCACGCCGGACCTGATGCCGTCGGACATCCTGGGTACGGAAGTGATCGAGGACGACGTCATCGCCGGCAAACGTCATGTCCGCTTCATCCCGGGGCCGGTCTTCGCCAATATCATCCTCGCGGACGAGATCAACCGCACCCCCCCTCGGACCCAGGCCGCGCTGCTCGAGGCGATGCAGGAGTTCCAGGTGACGGTCGGTGGGGTACGGCATGCGCTCGACCGGCCGCTGTTCGTGCTGGCGACCGAGAATCCGATTGAGCAGGAAGGGACGTACCCGTTGCCCGAAGCTCAGCTGGATCGCTTCATGTTCAACGTCGTCATGGACTATCCCGCGGCCGACGACGAGCGGCGTATCCTCGCCGAAACCACGCGGGGGCCAGGCGCGGAGGTTCGGCCGGTCGCGACGGGCCGGGACCTCGAACAGGTGCAGTCGCTGGTGCGTTCGTTGCCGGCCGCTGACAATGTGGTGGACTACGCGCTTCGACTGATCCGCGCGACGCGTCCGGCCGAATCCACGGCGCCGGCATTCGTCCGCGACTGGATCCGCTGGGGAGCCGGTCCGCGCGCGGGCCAGGCACTCCTGCTCGGCGCCAAGGCCGCCGCGCTGCTCGACGGACGGCCCGTCCCGTCGCCGGAGGATGTGACACGCGTGGCGCATCCGGTGCTTCGGCACCGAATCCTCGTGAACTTCCGAGCGGAAGCCGATGGCATCGCCAGCGACGACGTGATCGACAAGCTGCTCATCGCCGTTCGGCCCTGATCCCGGCGATGTCGGCGCTCTCCCCGGCGGTGGTGGCGGCGATCGACGACCTCGAGTTGTCGGCGCGTCGCATCGTCGAGGGACTCCGCACGGGGGCCCATCGCAGTCCCTTCCACGGATTCACCTCCGAGTTCCGGCAACATCGTCCGTACCGCGCGGGTGACGACCTCAAGCATCTGGACTGGAAGTTGTTCGGGCGCAGCGATCGTCTGTACAGCCGGCAGTTCCGAGAGACCACCAATGTCTCGATCATGCTGGTGCTCGATACAAGTGCGTCGATGGGTTTCCCCCAGGGTCCCGAGCAGCCCAGCAAACTGCGTTACGCCGTGGTCGTCGCCGCGGCGCTCGCACACCTCGCCATCACGCAAGGACACGCGGTAGGGCTCATGACGACCGCGGCGCAGAGTGGAGCGATGCTCAAGGCTCGCGGTGGTCGGCCGCATCTCAGGTCACTTCTTGCCGCGCTCGACGGCGTGACGGCCGCCGGACGATGGGACGGTGCCCGTGCGTTGTCCCTGGGCGCCCAGCTACTCCGGCGGCGCGGTTTGATGATCGTGCTCTCGGATTTCTACGACGACGAGGACGCGGTGCAGCGCGAGCTGCGGCATGTAGCACAGCACGGGCACGATGTGATCGCCATGCAGTTGTTGAGCGCCGAGGAGCGGTCGCTCACGGGGCGTGCGTCGGTGGAGTTCGAGGATTTGGAAACAGGCGAGCGGCGCATGGCGGATATCCACGCCATCGGTCCTGCGTACGAACAGGCGGTTTCGGATTTCGTGCAACGCCTGCATCGGTCGGCAATCCATGCCGGGGTTGATCATCTGCTCGTGCCAACCGAACAACCGCCCGAAACGGTCCTCCGAGACTTCTTGCGGAGGCGATCGCTCGCGGGTGCCTCCACGGGTCCACGTGGGGTGGGACGACGGTGACCTGGGGCAATGCCGGTGCGCTGACCGGACTGCTGGTGGTGGCGCTCCCCGTCATCATCCACGTGCTGGGGAGGGATCCGGCGACGCGTCGGCGATTCCCGTCGTTGCGATTCATCGAGGCGTCACGTTTGTTGCCCACGCGATGGTCCCGGGTCCATGATCCCGTGCTCCTGACCATCCGTTGTGCGTTGCTGACACTCGCGGTCGCCGCACTGGCGCGACCTTCGCGCAACCGAGCCCCCGTGGCGCCGGCAACGGAGGAGCGACTCGCACGCGTGGTGCTGCTCGACACGGCGGCGATGGCGTACTCCGCGCACGCTGCCGATGCTCGGGCCATGGCGCAGGCCTTCATGGACTCCGCGTCCAGGTCGATCGTGGTGTTGAGTGCCGATCCCGTGGAGGACCTCCGTGGGGCCGGGAGTTGGCTGGAGCGGGACGACGGACGGCACGAACTCGTGATTATGTCCGATTTCGCCGAGTCACGGTATCCTATGGCGCTCTCCGCATTGGTGGCTCCCACGGTGGGGTTGCGATTCGTCCGGCTTCCCGTCGGTGACACGATCGCCCGCGTTCGTCGCGCCACGCCGCCAGCCCCCGGCGCCAGGGCAACGGCGCCTCCGTTATCGGTCGTGTCCTCGAATGATGAAGCGGACTTTGCCCGCGCGGTCACGCGGGCCGTCTCGCAGGGGCTTCGTTCATCGACCAGCGCACCCGTGATTCCGGTCGCGCTGGTCCTCCGCAGCGCGACAGAGCGGGCGGAACTCCTTCGCCGCTCTCGCCCCGTCTCGAATCCGGCGGTGGTACGTCTGACGGCTCGGCTCACACGGGATGCCTTTGCGCTGCCGCTGGACGCGGACCTGCACGGGGGAGCTACAGCGGTCGTCCCCCAAAAGTTGGACCAGTCAGCACCAGTACCTCCGACGGGAAGTGTGGTGCTGGCCCGCGGCCGAGACGGGGCTATCGCACTCTGGGCACGGGAGGATTCGACGTCGGCGGCCCCTCGCCTGCTGGTGTTCAGCGAGCTGCCCGCACGTTCGGCGGCCATCGCCGTCGCGGCGGCCGCGGTTGGTGCTACGGCGTTGCCAACGACTGACGCAGTGGGTGACGGACTGCTCCCGGATTCGGTGCTGCGTGGATGGGAGCGGCCGGCGACGCCACGTGACGCCGTGACGCCTCCGGTCTCGTCCCCAGACGTCGGCGGGTCGCTCGCGCGGTTGCTCTGGTGTGCGGTGCTGGCGTTGCTCCTGATCGAGTCGGTGGTCCGGCGTCGGTCCGGCTCCGCACCAGTGGCCGAGGGTGGGTGACATGCTGACGCCTGATGCCACGTACATCGCCGAGCGCCTGGCGGCGTTGCAGCGTCGTGCACGCCTCATTCGGTTCGTGGAGGGATTTTCGGCCGCGCTGGTGCTGATCGCCGGCGTCCTGCGGCTGACCGGAGCGGTCTTGTCGACCGCGGAACTGCTGGCCGCGATCGGGTGCGGACTCCTGAGCCTATGGTTCCGGTCCCCTGATCGACGCGAGCTGGCGCAGAAGCTCGAGCAGCGGTCGCCCGATTCCAAGAACGTCATCGTGACCGCCGAGGAGCTCCTCCGCATTGGGGCGCCGCTCCCCCCGCCAGCTGTGATGGCGGCCATCGTTTCGTCTGCTCGTCGCCGGATCGAGGGGATTGGCGCCCCTGCTGTGTTTCCGGCGGGCGCGGCCTTCGCGCAACTGGGAGCTGCGTGTGTGATCGTGGTCGGCGCCATGATGTATGGACGCGTCACCTCGGACCGTGGCGTCGCGCTTCACGCCGCCGGCTCATCGATCATCGCGGTCCGCGTCATCCCACCCGCCTACTTGGGGCGTCAGACGGTTTCGCTGACGGATCCGACCCGGCTGTCTGTGATGCGAGGCAGTACGCTTGCCCTTTCCGTGGCTCTCCCCGGAGATTCGTTGGAGCTCCGCACCGGGAGCACTTCGCGGTGGATCAGGCGCAACGCGGGTGAACGGTTGACGGCGCAGGTCGTCGCCGATTCGGATGGCTTCATCTTGCTTCAGGCTCACGCGGGTCCCCCCGGCAGTCGTTCCCGCCTGATCCCGATCACGGTTGGCATCGACAGCGCGCCTCGTATCGCGCTCGGACAGCCTGGGCGGGATTTGTTGTTTCCCAACGGGCGGCAATCCCTGAGTATCTCGCTCAAGGCAACCGACGACATCGCGCTCAAGACCGTGGCATTGCGCTTTACGCGGGTCTCCGGCTCCGGCGAACGATTCACCTTCACCGAGGGTGAAGTGCCGCTGTCGGTGACGCGACGCAGCAGCCGTGAATGGGACGCCACGGCACTATGGGATCTGAAACCGCTCAAGCTCGAACCCGGAGATATGGTGGTGTATCGAGCGGTCGCGACGGACGGTCGACCGGGATCACCTCCCGTTGAATCGGACGCGTTCATCGCAGAGGTGGCGTCGCCCGGCGGTGTGGCGGCCGCGGGCTTCGCGTTGGACCCGGAGCAGGAGCGCTATGCCCTGAGTGAACAGATGGTGATTCTGAAGACCGAACGATTGCTGGCCGCGCGCACCTCCATGGCGGTCGATGCCTTCGCCGATGCGGCGGCGGAGATCGCGGTCGAGCAGCGTCGGGTGCGCGCCGAGTTCGTGTTCATGATGGGTGGAGAGATGGAGGACGCGCCGTCGCCCGACGAGGCGTCGATGACCGATCTGAACGAAGAGGCCGAGGCGGCGGGCGAGGATGATCTGGCCGCCGGACGCATGGTCAACCGCGGTCGTGTGGCGTTGCTCAGTGCCATTCGCAACATGAGCAAAGCCGCGGGGGCGCTCACGGCCGTTGACGTTGCGGCCGCGCTCGCGTTCGAGAAGTCCGCCCTCAAGCAACTTGAAGCGGCGTTCTCCCACAGTCGGATCATCCTGCGTGCGTTGGCCGATCATGAGCGTCTCGACCCCACGCGGCGGCTCGGCGGCTCGCTCAGCGATGCGCGGTCGTTCGTTCACGAAGCAGTGGTTCCGGCATATTCCGCGGAAGTGCGCGGCGCTATTGCTCTGGTGCGGGACGTCTCAAAGTTGCCGGCGGGGCGCGCGGCGCGCAGCGACGCCTTGATGAAGCTCGCGGAGCGCGCGCTCCAGATCGGGCCATCGAATCCACTGCTGCGGCAGACGGCTGACCAGTGGACACACGCGGCGGAACGCGTGTCCGCCGGCAATGCGGTCGGTGCACAGCAGTCGATCGACGATGGTGCTCTCGCCCTCCAGAAACTGATTCGCCAGGGCACGGCGATTTCCTCCAATGGTGCCAGCGGCCACGTCGCGGCGCTGCTCGGTGCGTTACGTGACGCGTCGACGGGTATCAGAGGGTCGGTACGTCCGTGACACGGGCGGAGCGTCTTCGTCTCGCCGCGCGCGGCGTCGCCGTATTCATCGTGCTGCTGGCGATCATCGACCCAGTGGTGCCAGTCGCAAAGTATGACGCCGCAGTGGTGGCGGTCATCGCCGCCCCGACGGCCACCGACCGCGCGGTCGCGGCGCGTGCTCGCGCCCAGTTGTCCTCGCTCGTGCAGGTGGTGGACGCGCCATTCGCCGCCGCTGACGCCATCGTGTACGTAGGTCGGCATTTGACGACAGGTTTGGAGGCGAGCACGGTGCCGGTGTTCTCTGTCGAAACACCGCCCCGGGGAGCGGTACGAAGTGTTTGGACGCCGGGGGTGATGCAGTGGGACAGTCGCAACCCGGTGGTGGGGGCGGTTGAGGGGGTGCCAGCTGGCAACGTGGCCACGGCACTTTTGCGAAATGACGGTATCGCCACGGACCAGTTGGAGGTCCACGGCAGCCGAGACTCCACGGCGAATGTGGCGCTCGGGATTCTGCCGGTGGCTGAGGGCGTGCAACGACTCCGGCTCGAACTTCGGACGCGCGCCGGAGAGCCGACCGTCGTGGATTTCACCGCACTGGCTCGCGATCGCCAATGGAAGGTCCTCGTGTACGATGCGCGGGTGAACTGGGGATCAACCTTCGTGCGGCGCGCCCTCGAGCAGGATCCTCGGATGACGGTCGCGAGTCGCACGCTGACCTCACGGGCAACAAGCGCGAAGTCTGGAGGCGCCCCCTCGCAGCTCGATTCGCCCGCTGTGCTGCTTCCGTACGATGCGGTGTTGGTCGGAGCGCCGGAGGCGCTCACCGCCACCGAGGTTTCGGTGCTCGAGCAGTTCATGCGGGGTGGCGGCGGGAGTGTGGTAGTGCTCCTCGACCAATCGCCGTCGGCCGCTCTGGCCCGACTCATGGGAACAGGCGATGGGTGGGAACATCGTGCACTCGGAACCCCGGTTTCTTTGCACGTGAACGGCGTGGCCTCGAGTACCGTGGCCGCGTCGGCCGATTTCCTCTGGCCCAAGGTGCTGCCCCCCGTCGCGGAGGTACTGGCATCCGTCACGCTGCCGGCGCAGCGCTCGAGCCCGGCACGCACCATTCCCGCCCTCTGGTCCACGCCGGTCGGCATCGGCCGCTTGCTGGTCAGTGGTGCGTCGGATCACTGGTCATTCCGCGCGCGGTCCGGAACGCAGTTCGCCCAGTTCTGGCAGGGGGTCGTCGGCGGTGCGGCGGCTCGGGCGCTTCCGCCGATTCGGATCACGATGACGCCGAGCGCGGCAGGTTTGGGTGATGCCGTTACGGTCAGCATCGAGGATCGCGCGGCCATGCTGGGGCTGTCGTACCCTTCGCCGGATGGAGTTGGAGCGGAACTCGCCCCCGTCGGCGGACGGCGCCTCTCGCGCATCGCCCTCCGCCCGACGGCGCGGCGAGGGGTGTTCGAGGGCGATTTCCGAGCCCCGGCCGAGAGCGGCGCTTATCTAGTACGCGCGTTTCGCGGCACAGCGGTGGATTCCGCCCCGCTCGGCGTTGCACCGGATAACCATGGGCCAGCGGGTGATGATATGGAGCTTGTACGACGTGTCGCGGTGGCCTCGGGCGGGGAGAGTCTGACGGAAGGTGAGCTCCGCACGCTTCCGAAGCGCCTCGCGCGGGTCATGCGGCCCAAAGCGCAGCGCGGGGAGACGCATCCCATGCGCTCCCCGTGGTGGATTGTCCCGTTGGCCATTCTGCTGGGTTTCGAATGGTGGTCCCGCCGCCGTTCAGGGCTGGCATGACCCTCAACGAAAGGCTGTACTTAAGCGCATTATTGCTGGAGTCCGTGCGAGTTTCCTTCACGCCCCACGCCCATCCATGATCACACGCGAAGAGAGCAAGGCGATCGTCGACAAGGTCATCAACATGGCCAAGACCGACGCCGTCGAGATCAACCTGACCGCCAGCGAACGCTCGGGCACCCGTTGGGCCAACTCGACCATTACCACCAACCTCGTCCAATACGACCGCAACGTCACGGCGACGGTGCGCATCGGGCAGAAAACCGGCTCTGCCAGCACCCGCGATTTCAGCGACGCGGGTCTGCAGAAGATGGTCGACGAAGCCAAGGCTGAAGCCGCCAAGGGCGTCGACCTGCCCAATCTTCCCGAGTTGCTCGGCGCACAGGACTACATCCCCATGGACGGCGCCAGCGCCGCGATGATCCGCAACGGCCCGGCCGAGCGCGCGCGCATGGTGAAGGACAGCCTCGATGTCGCATCGAAGAAGGGCGTCCTTGGCGCGGGGTTCATCCCGAAGAACGATGTCGCGACCTGCAACGCCAACTCCAAAGGGTTGTTCGCGTACTATCGCACGGCGGAGTCCGGATTCGTGCTGACCTGCCGGACGCCGGACGGCACCGGGTCGGGTTGGGCAGGTACCACGGGCATTCGCGAGCCGCGCAACATTGACGCCAAGGCGCTCACGGAAGTGGCGTCGGAGAAAGCGCTCAAGAGCCGGAAGGCGAAAGCGCTCGAGCCGGGACGTTACACCGTCATCCTCGAGCCGCGCGCGAACGCCCGCTTCCTCTCGCTGATGACCAACATCTTTGGCGGCGGCGGATTCGGCGGTGGCATGGGCGGCGGTGGATTCGGC
>CAXBQP010000072.1:0-10123 GCA_963978095.1 uncultured bacterium
GGCCACCGTATGACGAGCATCGCCAAGCCGCCGGTCCGGCATCCCGGACTCGCCAAGAACGCGCTCGGCCTCACCAAGCGCGACTACGAGGGGGCGATGAGCACCCTCTGTGCCGGCTGCGGACACGACTCCGTGACCGCCGCGCTCGTGCAGGCCTTCTGGGAAAGTGATTGCCCGCCGCATCGCGCCGCGAAGATGAGCGGCATCGGCTGCTCCTCCAAGACGACCGCGTACTTCATGAAGAACTCGCACGGCTTCAACTCCGTGCACGGGCGCATGCCCAGCGTGACGAGCGGTGCCAACGCCGCGAACCGCGACCTGATGTACATCGGCATCTCCGGCGACGGCGATTCGCTGAGCATCGGACTCGGGCAGATGAGCCATGCCATCCGCCGCAATGTACGAATGCTCTACATGCTCGAGAACAACGGCGTGTATGGACTCACCAAGGGGCAGTTCTCCGCAGCGTCGGACATTGGAAGCACGAGCAAGAAGGGAGAGGCGAATGTGCAGCCGCCCATCGATCCGTGCCTGCTCGCGCTGACGCTCGGCGCCACGTTCGTGGCCCGCTCCTTCAGTGGCGACAAGGCACAGCTCGTGCCGATCATCAAGGCGGGACTCGCGCACAACGGCTTCGCGCTCATCGACGTGATCTCCCCCTGCGTCAGCTTCAACGACCACGAGGGGAGCACCAAGAGCTACAAGTACACGCGCGCACATGAGGTCGAGCTCGCCTCGGCAGACTTCGTGCCGCTGCGCAAGGAGATCACGGCCCCTGACGCAGGCGCCGAGACCACCGCCATCACCATGCATGATGGCAGTACGGTGCGCTTCCGCAAGACGCACGAGGGGTACGACCCCACCAACCGCGAGAACGCGTGGCTGCATGTGCGCGAATGCCAGAAGAAGGGCGAAGTCGCGACCGGGATCCTCTACATCGAGGAAGGGGGGAAGGACATGCACGCGCTGGCCAAGACCGTAAAGACGCCGTTGGTGGATCTGCCGTACGGCGTGCTTTGCCCAGGGTCGAAGGCGCTGGATGCGCTGATGGAGGAGTATCGATAGGGCGATCGATGCCCCGAACGACGAAGCGGACGAACGTCTGTCCGGCTCGGATGGGTCACCAGCACGGAGGTCTGACTCAGCGCGTGAAGGGGGCGGAACGACCAACGGTACCCGCCGAGGCATCGCCGTGATCCGCATCGCGTCCCCGCCGTGATTTCGGCAATACGGTGAACGGTACTACCATTGGTGAGACCGGCAGGTGAGAACAGGGGCACGGCGGGCTACATCAGCGCTCGTGCCCCACGAACTTCACACGCATTGATGCGCACCTACACACATTGCATTGTCAGCGCCTGCACCGTGGTCGTCATGGCGCTCCCCGCCGGCGCGCAGCAGACCGCCGCGCAGAAGCCCCCGGCACCGCAGAGTGCCGCGCCGCTCTCCGCCATCGAACGCCAACTCGCGCGCGCGGTGGACCAACGCAGCCCCGCCGCGATCGCCCTGCTCGAGCGGATCGTCAACATCAACAGCGGCACCCATAACCTCCCGGGGGTCCGCGCCGTTGGCGACGTGCTCCGCGCCCAGTTCGACTCGCTCGGCTTCACCACGCGATGGGTCGATCAGTCCACGGTCAAACGTGCGGGGCATCTCGTGGCCGAACATCCGGGCCCGGGCCCGAAGATCCTGCTCATCGGACATCTCGACACCGTCTTCGAGCCGTCAAGTCCCTTCCAGAAGTTCGAGAAGCTCGCCGACTCCACCGCACGCGGACCGGGCATCATCGACATGAAAGGGGGCGACGTCATCATCGTCACCGCGCTGCGTGCGCTGAAGGACGCCAACGTGCTCGGCGGCATGAACATCACCGTCGTCTTCGATGGTGATGAGGAGGACGCCGGTCGCCCGCTCAGCGAAGCGCGCCGCACCCTCATCGACGCCGCCAAGGGCGCGGTGGCCGCGATCGGGTTCGAGGATGGCCCCGGCGATCCCACGAAAGGCGTGATCTCGCGCCGCGGTGCCACCAACTGGACCATCCGGACCACCGGCACGCCGGGACATGCCTCGCAGATCTTTCGCGACGACATCGGCGCCGGCGCGATCTTCGAGGCGGCGCGCATCCTGCGCGAGTTCCAGACGAAACTTGCCGGCGAGCGATACCTCGCCTTCAGTCCCGGACTCATCGCCGGCGGCTCGCAGGTCACGGTCGACAGCTCCGGTGACGGTGCGACGACCACCGGCAAGCACAACGTGATCGCCGGCACCGCCGTAGTCACGGGCGACATGCGCACGGTGAGTCCCGAACAACTCGCGCGTACCAAAACGGCCATGCGCGACATCGTCGCGCAGCATCTCCCCTTGACCACGGCGGAGATCACGTTCGACGAGGGCTATCCGCCGATGGCCCCCACGGACGGGAATCGCCGACTGCTCGCCCTCTTCGACGCTGCCGCCCGCGCCCTCGGCACGGGGCCCGTCGACGCCGTGGATCCTTCGCGCGCCGGTGCGGCTGACGTCGCCTTCATCGCCGATATCGTCCCCATGAACATCGACGGCATCGGACTCTCCGGACACGACGACCACAGCGACAAGGAAACCGCCGATCTCCGGAAACTCAGCATGCAAGCCAAGCGCGCCGCGCTTCTGCTGCATCGCCTGACCACGGAACAGCGCACGGCCCCGCGGGAGTAGCGTTCGCGCGTCCGACGGCGGCCGTGGCTCAGAAGCGCAACGACAAGCAGCTCAAGCCGCCGTCCATCTTTTCGAACTCCCACATGTCGAGTTCGATGGGATCGAACCCCATCCACTGCAGGTTCGCCAAGAGATACGGGAATCCCGTGGCGATCAGGACGCGGTCATTCACACGCACGCAGTTGGCGGCGTATTCCTCGCCGGGAATGATCGGCACGACGTGATATCCCGCGAATTCGGGACGCTCCGCAATCTCCGGCGCCGCCACGAGCACGGAGTTGCCGAGCGAGGTCAGACCGCTTTTCAGATGAAGGAGTCCCGGAATCTTCCGGATGTCGATCGTCCGCGCCGGAATCCCGACGGTCGCGAGCCGGTCGGTCAGCTGCCGCGCACCCTCGGCATTCGTACGCTCCGAGATACCGATGAACACCTCGCCCTCCGCCTCGCAGACATCACCGCCATCCACGGTACCGGGGGCCACAATCTCGTGGAGCGTCGGGAAGATGTCAGCGAGCACCGCGCGCATGCTCACGATCTCGCCGGCCCGACTCGCCGCACCTGGTCGCGTGAGTACGGCACACCCACGCGCGAGCACGGCGGTATCCTCGACGAATGTCGAATCCGGATACGCAGGGTCTGCCGGGAGGGTCGTGAGCGTCAACCCGCACGAGATGAGTGCCTCACAATAGGCCGCGTGCTGTTCTGCCGCCCGCGTCAGATCCGGAGCGCCGAGCGCGGCGGCCGACGTGATCCCGTGGGCGAATGTGGCCGCCGGCGGACGAACGATGGCGCGTGTGAAGAGATGAGGCACCGGTATTGCTCGGCGCGATCAGTGCGCGAGCTTCGTGCGCATGAGTGCTTCGATGCGCGCTTCGGTGAAACCATTGGTGCCGCAGGCCACCGGATCCTTGGCCGCGCCCTGCACGTCCTGTGCACTCCCGACCAGCGCGATGCCGACGCGGGAGTTCCCGTTCGGCAATGCCTCGATCATCACGACCGCCGCGATCGTCAAGCGGTACGCATCGGCGTTCGGACCCGTCATGCCGCTGCCGCAGTTGAACGACGTGGACATCGTCTTGCCCCCAAGTTGGCGCATCTTCGTCCAACCCAGGTTTCCGACGGCGCCATGCGAGGAATCCCGCACCGCGATGGGAATGTCCAAGGCCTTGAGCGCCTCGACCGCCGCCGTGAACACGACCCCGGGAGGCGCCTTCATTTCCGTGTAGTTGGCCACCGTGTCGAGTGCGATCGGATCGGGATATCCCGGCAGTGCGGTGCGAAGACGCGGAACCGTCGAGGTACGGGCTTGCCCCGGCAACTGGGCGTCGGCACGAGGTGCGAGCCCAACGAGCAGCAGGACCACCGGGAGGATGCGGGTAACGCGGGCGAGTGCGATCATGGATCAACAGTGCACGAGAGTCGGGAAGTGACGCGGTGACATGCCATGTGTCAGCGAAGCTTCTTGGCCAGAAGCGTGCTGATTTTCTCTTCTAGGACTCCGGTCGTCCCGCACATCGTCGATTCCTTGGTCGCGCCGGCCGGATCGGCGGCGCCAGCCGTGAGCGCGACCCGAACGCGCGATCGGTTCGGGCCGAGGGAATCCACGAAGGTCATCAACGCCATATGCACCTTCCAACTGTTGGCGTTCGGGCCGAGTACCCCGAGGCCGCATTCGACGTAGCGCGACAGCTGCGACCCGGCGAAGAAGACGCGGAGCTGTAGCGTCGCGTTCCCGATCGTGCCGAACGCGAAGTCGTCGTGATCGAGCGGAATCTGCAAATCCTTCATGACACTGGCGACCGCGGCGTACACCCGGGACTTCGGCGCATCGACCTCGTATGGCGAGCCGATCGTATCGAGCGCGATCGGAAGCCGATTGCCGCCGGGCAAGGTCACGCGCGCGCGAAAATCCTGCGCGTGTGCCGTCGCAATCGTCACACCGCACAGCACACTCTGGAATAGCGCCAGTCGAATCACTCGTCGCATGCGGCCTGCCTGAAGGGGATGACGGCACCGACTGGGCGCACGGTACCTCCGGATGAAGGATGCATCCAGTGCACCGCTCCCGCGACCCCCCGTCCGACGCGGGGGACCATAGCCCCGTGGCGGCTGCGGGCGTGCCGGCGCAGATTCCCCGCATCACCCTCCGCTGACATGGCCTCATGAAACGGTCCCTGCTCCTCGTCATCCTTGCTGCTGGCGCGCTCCATCCGATGGGCGCACAGCAACAGTATCCGTCTATCTGGTCCCCGGCCCTCGCCGAACGCCCGGATGTGAAGGCGGCCCTCCAGCTCATCGAGAAGGGGTTCCCCAAGCAGGTCGACCAATGGGTGACCTTCACCGAGATCCAGGGGAAATCCGAGCACGAGCAGGAACGCGCCGCCTATGTGAAGAAGGCCTTCGAGGCCGAAGGGCTCGTGGTCACGACCGACTCCATCGGGAATGTGATCGGGAGACGCAAGGGGACGGGGAACGGGCCGACCATCGTGTTCGCCGCGCACATGGACATCGTGCACCCGCTGGGCACCAACCTCAAGGTGAAACGCGACGGTGATACGCTGCGCGCGCCGGGCGTGTTCGACAACAGCGCATCGGTCATCAACCTGATCACGGTCATCCACGCGCTCAAGACCGCGAACGTGAAGACCAAGGCCGACTTCGTCTTCATCGGCACGACGCAGGAAGAACTCGGTTTGCGTGGCATGGATTACTGGCTGGACCACAATCCCAAGCCCGATCTGCTCGTCGGCATGGATGGTGGTCTCGACCCCGTGCGCTACGGCGCACTCGGCATCTATTGGACCAAGTACATCTTCAGCGGCGAAGGGTCGCACACCGTGACGTCACGGGGGAAGCCGACCCCGGTGAAGGCGTTGAGCGATGCGATCGCACATATCTACACGCTCAACCCACCGGCGCTGCCGGAGGGTGCCGTCTACAACGTGGGTCAGGTCCACGGCGGCACGATCTTCAATGGCATTCCGCAGGAACTGTCGTTCACCATGGACCTGCGCTCGCCGGATCCGAAGCTGCTCGATTCCCTGGATCACGCGATCGAGGGAATGGTTGCCGCCGCCGCGGCCAAGGAACAAGTGCAGTGGCGCAAGGAGATCGTCCAGCGCAACAAGGCGGGCGGCACCGAGTCGATGCTCGCTGGCGCGCGTGCGCATCCCATCGTGCAGACCGCCGTGGATATCCACCGCTACCTCGGGATCGACATCGGCGCGCCGGGTCACGAGACCGAGGCCAGCGGCACGACTGACGCGAACATGGGGGTCGTGCGTGGCATTCCCTCGATCGCCGTCGGACGCTCCCGCGGCGGGAATCAGCACACGCTCACCGAATGGGCGCATTGGCCGAGCGCATTGCCCGCCACGAAGATGATCCTCTTGCTCGCCGTCGCACTCAGTGACGGCACCAAGCAGCCGATGGGGATCGTCCCCTAACGCGGCACGCGCGGCAAGCGTGGATGCGTCAGTCGCTCAGCGGAGCGACGTGAGAAGGGCGTACCCCTCCGGCCACGGCCCGTGGCCGCTGGCCACATTGATATGGCCCGCGCCGGCAAGTATCTCGAACTCGCTCCCCCACGCCGTCGCGTAGTGCCGGGCGCGGGCGAGCTCCACATACGGGTCGTTGTCACTCGTGACCACAATGGACCGAAAGGGGAGCGGGTGAAGCGGCACGGGGCTGAACCCGGTGGGGCCTGATGGATACGTTGGCGCCGTCGGATCGCTCGGTGCCACAAGCAGCGCGCCCCGAACACGGGCGAGATCCGCCGGATCCGCCTGCAGCACCCAGTGCGCGACCATGGCGCAGGCCGAGCTGTGGGCCACGAGCACGAACTGCCCCAGCATGATGCGCATGGTCTGGTCGAGCCGCGCGACCCAATCCGCGCAGCGCGGCGCATCCCATTCGTGTTGCATCACGCGCAGGCAGGTGGCGTCACGCCGCTCCCACTGGGACTGCCAATGGTCCGGCCCCGAACTGTTCAACCCCGGAAGCATCAAGGTCGTTACCGTCATACACCGCCCCGAAGCTGTTCGGCGATGCTGCGCGTCTTCTCGGTGACGACGTCGCCGGTGTGCAACGTGCGCTTCCGTTCGATGAGCATCAGGTGGCACTCTTCGAGGGCGACCGGGTGATGCCGCACCCCTTTGGGTACGACGAAGACGTCGCCGGCCGTGAGTTCCACCGGTCCGGACTCGAACTCGATCCGGAGCCGACCCTTCAAGATGTGGAACAGCTCATCCTCCTGCTCGTGCGCGTGCCAGATGAAACTGCCCAACACCTTGGCCACCTTCACGTAGTAATCGTCGAACTCGGCAATCACACGCGGAGACCACAGCTCCGAGAGGGCAGCCGCGGCCGTCGCCGGGTGCACCGGGACCTTGCGCACCGACGAGGAATCCATCACCGACCCTCCATGGCGCCATTCCATGGTCCCGGATGCTCGTCGGGCAGCTGTTTGCGGCTCGTTTCGGATCGGTGTTCCGTGAACCCGCGGGCCAGATAATTCGGGAGCGCCGCCGGGTGATCCAGACTGCAGGTGTTCAGAACAACTCGCGTCGCGCCCATGGCCCAGGCGCGGTCGACGGCCTCGGTGAGCAGGTGCGCTCCAAGGCCATGCCCGATATAGGGGGCGAGCAGTCCGAAGTAGTTGAGTTCCACCGCGCCATCGGTGTGGCGTTTCAGCTCCACGTACCCGGCGGGGATGCCGTCGACCGAGAGCACCCACGTCTCCAATTCCGGCCCGAGCGCCGCCGACCACTCGGCGTACGTCCAGGACCGCCGCTCGTACCAGGTCCATGGGTCCCCGACCGCGCAGTAGAAGAAGCGGTTGAGCTCCGGCATTGGCTCCGGAACCATCGCGAACCGCAGTCCGCGGCGCGATGACCGCTTGGGGCGGAAATCTGTCGGCTGTGCGAGTTCCAGATGGTGGATGGTGACGTCGATCGTGCGCATGGGTGCAAGATATCGCGTGTGGACGCCGCGGCTACCACCGGACATTATCTTGCGGAGTCGCTTCTCCACGGGAAGACTCATGACCGAGCGCCTGTATTACACCGACGCCTATGCCACGCAGTTCACCGCGACCGTTGTCGAGGTCGCTGGTGATCGCGTCTATCTCGACCGGACCCTCTTCTACCCCACGAGCGGGGGTCAACCGCATGACTTGGGGACGCTGGGCGGAGAACCGATCGCCGATGTCGTGGACGAGGACGCCCGTATCGCGCACCTCTTTTCGCGGCCATCGCGGCTCGCGGTCGGGGAGCAGGTCACCGGAACGATCGACGGGACCCGCCGCTCCGATCACATGCAGCAGCACACCGGCCAGCATCTGCTCTCGGCGGTGTTCGAGGATCTGTTCGGCCACAAGACCGTGAGCGTGCACTTCGGCGACGTTTCCGCGACGCTCGATCTCGAGATCGACATGCTGTCGGCGGATCGGGCGGCGCGCGCCGAACGCCGTGCGAACGAGGTGGTGATGGCGGGGCATCTGGTGCACGTGAGTTTCGAGCATGCCGCCACGGCAACAGGATTGCGCAAGCCGAGTGATCGTGAGGGAGAGATCCGGATCGTGGAGATCGCGGGGATCGATCGGAGTGCGTGTGGGGGCACGCATGTGCGGAATACCGCGGAGATCGGCCCGGTGACGATCCGTCGGGTGGAGAAGAGCAAGAAGCTGGTTCGCGTGGAGTTTTTGTGCGGGTGGCGCGCGCTGCAACGCGCGCGCGCGGACCACGCGGCGTTGCAGTCGATGGCCACACACCTCACGTGTGCGGTGGACGAACTGCCCGCGTTGGTGGCCGGCGCGAGCGAGTCGGCCAAGGCGTCCGAGAGCGAACGGCGCAAGCTCGCCGAACGGCTGGCCGTGTACCAGGTGCGCGAGCTGCGGGCCGTGCATGCGGCCGCTCAAGCCGCCACCGCGGATGGCGTGGTGCGGATCCACGATGCGAACGCCTCGGTGGATGAACTTCGCGCGCGCGCACACGCGGCATCGCTCGAATCACGGACCCTGTATGCCGGCGCGGCGGGCACTCCCCCGACCGTGGTGCTCGCGGCGAGCGCCGACAGTGGCGTGAATGCAGGTGCGGTGCTCAAGCCCGCCCTCGCATCGGCCGGCGGTCGCGGCGGTGGCTCACCGCGCGTCGCGCAGGGGAGCGTGCCGACCGCCACGCAGGCGGCGGAGATCGTCGCGACTATTCTGCACGGGGCTTCATGAGCGTTGGCGACGCAGGCACGAGCGTTACTGCGCGAAGTTACTGATTATTGCAAAATTGTCTTTATGATGTTCTGATGATGTCCTATTGATGTTGTTTATTACAGGCGCGAGCATATGGGTCTTGCTGGTGTTCGCGACCTTCGCGTGGAGCCGACGCCCTACTTCTTGACGACCTTCGCTTCTTCGACGATCAGCGGGTAGCTGTATCCGGCGCCGAAGTTCTTGTCGAGGCTTACCCTGCCGGTGACGGTAATGGTCGCGTGCAGCGCGGCGGCGTCCATCGAGGTGACCGTGATGTCGTGCGTGCCCTTGGCCGCCTCGCCGCTGCCGTCCTGCAGGTGGATCCAGTTCTTCCCCATGACACCGGGGTTGTACTTCACGACCACTCCGCGGATTGTCACGGGTTTGCCGGCGAGTGCTCCCTTCTGCGCCCACAACTCGGCGATCGTGTGCGCGTCGGCACCAGACGCCTTCTCCACCTTGCCGACCTTCGCATCCACCGCCGGCGGCGTGCCAACCGATTTCGGTGCCGCTGCACCAGCCATTGCGCCGGCGGGCGGCGCTTCAGGCGGCGTGAGATTGCCGAAGTAGACTTCGTCGAACGTGCGGTTGAGGGTCTTCGATTCGAACTTCCCCATCGCGAGAGCGCCGTACACCGTGACGGGGGTGCCAACCGCGATCTTCGCCTCGGGGACGGCGACCCACACATCACCCGTGGCCGTCTTGAGTTTCAGGTAGACGTACGGCGACGCGGGGAGTTGTTCGAGCACCGAACCGCTGATGGTGTTGGCGTCCGCGGTGGTGGCGGCAGCAACCTGGCCGACGCCCTGGCCGAGCGGTTGCTTCTCAGGCTCCTTGGTCTTGGTGCACGCGAGCACGGTAGCGGCCAAGGAGAGCAGCGCGAGGGAACGACGCATGGGTAACTCTGCAGGAAAGGGTCGAGGGGTGCCGATGCAGAACCCGGAAGGACCGGTTACTCCACGTATGGTAACCGGATGGCCGGGACGCTCGAAATGGAAGAATCCCTGACGCGGGTGCAGGGAAACCGGATTCGCCGAGCCCTCCCCTGACACCGCGAATCGCTGCAACGCGCGCGGCGGTGGCACCCTACCCTCGGGTACCACCGCCGCGCGATCAGATCGGAAGAGCACACGTCTGAACTCCAGTCACGTGGCCTTATCTCGTATGCCGTCTTCTGCTTGAAAA
>CAXBQP010000073.1:0-9853 GCA_963978095.1 uncultured bacterium
TTCAAGCAGAAGACGGCATACGAGATAAGGCCACGTGACTGGAGTTCAGACGTGTGCTCTTCCGATCTAGACGATCGCGATGCTTGACGTCGTCCACCGCGATCGTCTTGGCGCCCGCGAAGGTCTTCACGACTTCCTTGACCGAGTATTTGTCCGGTGAATCCTGGTGCACCACCGTGACATTCCCTTCGCGCCCCGCCGGCAGATACAGCAGCTTTTCCGTGGCATCGTAACCCAGGGCGTCCACCCCGTCGCCATTGGTGATCTCGGCCACGATCTTGCCGTTCGCCGCGTCGACCACGACCGACTTCTTGCTGCACCCCGCGAAGATCCGATTGCTCTTGGCGTCGAAGGCGATCCCCGTCGGACCGTCGCAGACCTCGATCTTCCAGGTGGCCGTGACCTTCATGGTCTTCAGGTCCACCACATCGATCGCGTTCTTGTCCTCGATGTTGATGAAGACGCGCCCCTTGCCGTCACCGACACCGCCTTCGGGCGCGCCACCGGTGAGCGTGATCGTCCCCTTCACCTCACCCGACTTGGCGTCCACCACGACCGCCGTGCCCGTGGGGTGGCTGTGATTGATCGACAGGATGGTGTTGGATTTCTCGTCGAACATGATGCCATCGGCACCATCAATGCCGATGTGCACCTTCTTGAGGACGGCCAGCGTCTTCATGTCGAACATCGTGAGCGTGCTGTCGCCGGCGTTCGTCGTGAAGCCGTGGTTTTCCTTAGGGGCAAAGGCGATCCCGTGCACGCGCGGGGTGTCGGTGATGTCTCCCACGACCTTCCCCGTCATGCCGTCCACCACCATCACGTGCGTGCCGCGCGAGACGAACACGCGTCCCGTCGATGGCTCGGCCGTGAGGTAATCCGTGCCCCCCTCCCCGCCGATGTTGAACTTCTCCGTCTTGAACGACTGCGCGCCCCCCGCGGTGGGGAAGGTCAGCACGGTGGCGGCAAGCGCCGCGAGCACGGCACGGGTGCGGGTCATGTGAGCCTCGGTCGAATGAAAGGGAGTGCTACGGCACCTACATAAGTTGGACGTGATTCTGACGAGAGGATGACAGGTGTAGACCTGGCCGATGGAACCCTGGCCCCGGGTCAACCGTTCGCCGTCGGAGCGGGTCGTGACCAGATGGTACAATTCATCCGCTGGTCTCTTCCGAATCCGTGACCCGTGCTTACCTTTTTGCGGGTCCGTCGGCCGTTGGTCTTTCTGAACCCTTCTGCTCGCCGATTTTATGACTGAAGCGATGGCGCTTCCACGGATCATCCAGGGAGGCATGGGAATCGCCGTGTCGAATTGGCAGCTGGCCAACGCGGTGTCGTCGCGTGGGCAGCTGGGCGTGGTGTCCGGTACGGCGATCGACACGGTCTTCGTGCGCCGCCTGCAGGATGGCGACATCGGGGGCCACATGCGCCGCGCGATGGAGCGTTTCCCGATTGCCGGGGTGGCGGAGGCAGTGCTGGAGCGGTATTTCCGTCCCGAGGGGAAGCCGGCGTCGGAGCCCTACAAGCTGTTGCCGGTGTACAAGCAGACCGTCAGCGCCATGCGAGCGCAGATCACGATGATGGCGAACTTCGTCGAGGTCTGGCTCGCCAAGGAAGGGCATGGGAACCCGGTCGGACTGAACTTGCTCACCAAGATCCAGATGCCGAACATCGCGTCTCTCTATGGGGCGATGATGGCCGGCGTGGATTATGTGATCATGGGTGCGGGGATTCCGCGCGAGATTCCCGGGGTCCTGGACGCGTTGGCCGAGCATAAGCCGGCGTCGATGCGCTTTGACGTGGAAGGGCTCGCGTCGGGTGAGGTAGAGTATCTGACGCTCGACCCGGCAACCGTTGGCGGGGATCCGAGCATCCCGATCAAGCGGCCGATGTTCTTGCCGATCATCTCGGCCAACTCCTTGGCCATCACGTTGGCGCGCAAGGCGAACGGGCGGGTGGACGGATTCGTCGTGGAAGGATGGACCGCCGGCGGTCACAATGCCCCGCCGCGCGGCACGCCGACGTTCAACGAGCGCGGCGAGCCGATCTACGGCGAGCGCGACATCGTGGATCTCGCGAAGCTCGCCGAGCTGGGGCTGCCGTTCTGGGTGGCGGGGAGCGAGGGGAGCCCGGAGCGACTCAAGGCCGCGCTCGATCATGGCGCCGCGGGGATCCAGGTGGGAACGTTGTTCGCATTCGCCGACGAATCCGGATTCACCGCCGCGCTCAAGCACGACGTGCTGACGAGCGCGTTGCGGGGCAAGGTGGATGTGCTGACCGACGCGCACGCGTCGCCCACCGGATATCCCTTCAAGGTCGTGCGCTACGAGGGCGACGCGAACGACGCATCGAAGCGGAAGCGCATCTGCGACCTGGGCTACCTCCGCAACGCGTACAAGCGGGACGATGGCCGACTCGGCTACCGTTGCGCCTCGGAGCCGGTGGACGACTACGTGCAGAAGGGTGGACTCGAAGCCGAGACCGTGGGGCGCCGGTGCCTGTGCAATGCGCTCGAAGCGAACATCGGTCAGGCGCAGCATCAGAAGGACGGCATGGACGAGCCGCCTCTGCTGACGAGCGGCGACGATTTGATGCACATCGCCACGTATCTCGCCGGCCGTGACCGCTACACCGCCGGCGACGTGCTCGACTATTTGCTGTCGCCGATCGCTGCGGCGGCGCCGTCGACCAGCGCGTAACCGACGCCGCGTGCGGTGTCGATCCGCACGGTCGCGTTGGCATGGGACAGTTTGTTGCGGACGCGTCCGATATTGACCTCGACGATATTCGTGCCGGGGTCGAAGTCGAGTCCGAAGACGCGGCGCAGGAGTTCGCTCCGGGGGACGCTCTCGCCCCGATGCAGCAGAAGGAACTCCAGGAGCGCGAGCTCGCGCGGGGTCACCGGCATCGGCACTCCGGCGACCGTCACGATGCGCGTGAGGCGGTGACAGCGCAGATTGCCGGCGGCGAGTACCTCCCCATGATCGACCGCGCCGCGGCGCGTGAGGGCGCGAACGCGGGCGAGGAAGGCATTGGCGCTGACCGGCTTGGTCACGAAATCATCGGCACCGGCATCGAGCGCCGCGACGGTGACGGACTCCGCACTCTCCGCGGTGAGCATGAGGATCGGCGTGGCCGGGTGGGAGCGTCGGTGTTCGGCCGCGAAGTCGATTCCTGACCCGTCGGGGAGATTGAGGTCGAGAATGATCAGGTCGTAGCGTGCGTCACCCGCGCGGGCGCGCGCTTGGGCGAGGTCCAGAGCGATGTCGACCGTGCATCCGATCTCCCGGAGCAGCAGTTCGAGCGTCCCGGTGATGGAACGGTCGTCGTCCACGAGCAAGGTGCGCATCCCCGAAAGTTAGTTCGGGAGGGCGAGGGGGGTAACGCCCCCCCTATCGCACCTCGATCTTCAGCACGGCGATCGGTAGCGTGCGCCCGACCCGCGACTCTTGTGACTCGCAGTACAACCACGGCACCGACACCTGCCCCCGCTCCGTGGCCGCGCGCAGCAACGTGTCCACGGACAGCGCCATCAGATCGTTGCCGTCGCCCCATCGCGGCGTGCCGCAGCGCCAGTTGGTACCGGAGAACAGCCACGAGCCCGTGGGCTCGGCGCCCTGTACCCAGGCGATCACGTAATCGCCCGGTGTCGCTGGGGCATGGACGTCGAGGTCCGAGTTCATGCGCGCATCGCGCACGTCCGCCAGCAGCGAGCGCACGGTGAGCGTATCGCCGCCATGTCGCCCCCAACTCGTGCCGCGGGCGAGCACGTGGAGCACCCCGCGATTGAGCGTGCTGTAACGGAATGCCACGGAGCCTGCGATCTCCGCGCCTGGCGCCACACGAATAGTGTTCAGCCCGGCGCGCAGTCTTTGGCCATTCACGATCCCATCCGTGATCCGTAGCGACTCAACCAAAGTCCTGGGCGCCATCCGCAGTGTGTCGAGTCCGTCCACAACGAATCGTTGGTCCTTGGCGTTTTCGGCTCGAAGCACATCGGCCGGTGTACGCAGCGGTCCACGGGGGACGATCGCCGGATACAACGAATCGAACTCCGCGACGCCATCGCGGATCACGGCCGCGGTCCGTCCCCGAAGCACCGCGCCGGAATCGAGGCTGGTGTAGCGCACGGAGTCGCCGTCGCGCCACCCCGAGCGGAGACCGAGCGCGTTGCGAACCTCCACCCGGATCGGAAGCTCGAAGGGCATCGTCGCGTCGTACACATCCTGCGCATGCATCACCGACACATCCACCAACCGTACCGGCCGCAAGGGGATCAGCACCGCCGCCGCCACGAACGCCGCCACGGCCGCCGCGCTGCCGATCACCCGTGCCCAGTGGGTGCGCCGTCGTGATCGCACGACCCCCTGCAGCGCCGCGGCAAATGACGGATGCTCCACGCTCCCCAACACCACCCGCGCCACGGTGCGCTCGTCGAACGCCTCGCGTGGGGCGCGGAGAATCATCTGCGTTGCCACCTCGAGCGCGCCGTCGCGATCCTCGCCGGCCAGCAACAGGCGAATGGCCTGCCGATACTCGGCCTCGAGCCCGGCGTGGCGTGCGGTCCAGTTCCCGAGTCGGCGCGCACCGATCATCCAATCGCCCTTGGTCACGACGTCCGCGGCCGACTCGCGCAGCAACGCATGTGCCACCGACCAGCTGCCGTCGCTCCCGCGCGCCACGAAGCCGCCACGCTCGAGTCCCGCGAGCCGGTCCGCGACCACCTGCTCCGACGCGCCGAGGATCTCCGCCAGCGACGTCACCGGAAGCGCGCGCTCATGGAGCATCAGACAGACCAGACACTCGCGTTCATCGGCACTGATCGACTGCAGCCGCACCTGCTCCACCGCCGCTCCACGCAGCAGACGATCGAAATGCGTCGCGGAGTTCACCGTCCATTGCCCGGCGGTCACCGACATCGCCTCGCTCGCGATCGCGGCGCGCAGGAACTGCAGCACCCGGAAGGGCGAGCCAGCCGCATGGCGCTGGAGCGCCTCGGTCCGCGCCTCGCTCCAGTGTTCGGCGCTCAGGACCGCCATGGATCCGAGCAGCGCACCGACCTCCGATACCGTGAGCGGCGGGAGGGGCAACTCCTGCGCCGCCCCGGCGAGCGACGGAATGCTCACCCGCGACGCACCGAGGAGCAGCATCCCCTTTCCCGCGCCGCGGGCGAGCGCCCGCTCCATGCAGTACAGGGTTGCCGTATCGGCCCACTGCAGGTCGTCGATCAGGAGCGCCCACGCGCCTTCCTCGCCGACGGACTCGAAGAGGTCGGCGACCGCGAGTCCGCGGCGCCGCAGCTGTTCATCGGCGTTTCCGGTCGCGACCTCCGCGGTCACATGGAAGCGGTCCGCGAGTTGCGGCACGATCCCGGCGAGCACGGCCGCCGACGCGGGCGAGATCCCGGCCGCGCCCGGGAGCGCCGCAATATCGGGGAGCAGACCGGCCAGCAGCGCGTATGCGTCATCGCGCTCGCGTTGACGTGCGATCCCCTGCACCAACGGCGCGCGCTGTACCCGCAACCGGCGGGCGGTCTCCTGCAGGAGTCGGGTCTTCCCCATGCCGGGCGCCGCGACCAGAACGCGCACGAACTCATGCGCATACTGCGTTCGCGACCACGCGGAGACCAGCTCGGAGAAAATTTCGGTCCGTCCCTGGAACTCGGGATGCAACGGAACCGGCGAGGCCTCGCCCCCTGACGGACGCGAAAAGCCATCAGTGGTCCCAGGAGGCACCATCCCTGTTGGCTCGCCCAGGCGCCGCAAGCGACGCAGCACGGCTTCCGTGGCCGCATCGGGGGTGCGCTCCTCCCCGGCGCGGAGCGCCCGGAGGGCGGTCGCCTCGAGCGCGATCTCCGCGAACCGTCCCCCGACGCCGAGCGATTCGAAGAGCAGGCACCAGTGTTCATCGTCCTCGGGAGCGGTGTCACGGACGCGGGTGGCAACGCGAATGGCGTCATCCAACGCACCGGCGGCCCGGAGCGCGGCGTGATGCCCGCGTGCGGCCGAGAGGAAGGCGCTGCGCAAGCGAAATCGCTCGGCGTCGACCCAGTGTTCGAACTCGAGGGCACCGGGAGAGGCAAAATCAGGAATGAACGCGCCTCCGTAGCGCTCGTAGGCATCGGCGACCGCGCCGTTCCGGAGGGCGCCTTGGAAGTCGTCGACGTCCACGGCAAGCCCGGGCGCCAGGGTGATCCAGTCGCCGTCGGCCACGAGCGCGTCGTGGCCCAGCGTCTTGCGCAGACCGTGGAGGGCCTGCCTCAGCGAGGCCCGCGCTCCCTCGCGCTCCCGTTCGTGCCAGAGGAGTTCAACCAAAGTCTCGCGGGAGGCCTGCCGATCGCGGGCGCAGGCCAGATAAGCGAGCACAGCGAGGACTTTGGACGGCGGAAGGGCAACGCGGCCGTCGTCGTGCCTGAGCTCGAAACGGCCGAGAAGCTGAAGGCGGAACGGTAGTGACATGGCCTCACAATGCTCGCCCGGCGTTAGGTGGGCGTCAACCGCAACGGAGTTCGTCGCACACACAACCGCTCATCTGGTGAGCCCCCTTCAAACACAACAACGGCACCCCTGAACAGGATGCCGTTGTACGTTCACACACATGGTGTTCGATAGCTGGGGAGGGACTCGAACCCTCGACCCCGGCATTATGAGTGCCGTGCTCTAACCAGCTGAGCTACCCAGCCGTGCTACTGCCTGTCGGTTCCCCCGACAGCCTCGAAAAATAACAACGGCCGGCCCCTTTCGGAACCGGCCGTCGCCAGCTTTCGCTGGATCTATGGCGGGGGCGGGATTTGAACCCGCGACCTTCGGGTTATGAGCCCGACGAGCTACCAGGCTGCTCCACCCCGCGTCGATTTCTTAACAATAGCCGCTGCGCACGCAAATACAAGCGGGCAACTGCCCTACGGACGCGATTTCTCCATTTTCCCCACGCTGTCCGCCCCATAAAAACGGTACAGCACCTCCTTCCCCCCCCGAACCATCCCGAACTCCTCGCGCGCGATCCGCTCCTGCTCGGCCGAACTCGTGTCCAACATGGCCTTCCGGGCCTTCAGCGCCGCCACATCCCGCTGCAACGAGTCCACACTGTGTCGCGTCCGCGCCAACTTCGCTCGCGCCGTGAACAAGTCCGTCGTGCCCCACTCCCCACCCTGCACCGCAAAGGCGATCGCCGCCAATACCACCGCCGCGATCACCAGCCGGGTCAGCATCGTCCGAACGTCAGTCGTCGCCAATCCCGTACACCGCGCCACCAGGATACACCGCGCTCGCCCCCAACTCCGACTCGATCCGCAAGAGCTGGTTGTATTTCGCGATCCGGTCCGAACGACTCGTGCTCCCGGTCTTGATCTGCCCCGCGTTCGTCGCGACGGCCAAATCGGCGATGAAGGTGTCCTCGGTCTCCCCACTACGATGCGAGATGACGTTCTGATACCCGTTCCGCTTGGCCATCTCGATCGTCTCCAACGTCTCGGTCACCGTACCGATCTGGTTGAGCTTGATCAAAATGGCGTTCGCCACATCCTCCTCGATGCCGCGCGCCAGGAACTCGGGGTTCGTGACGAACAGATCGTCCCCCACCAGCTGCACGCGATCCCCCACGGCCGCCGTCAGTTCCTCCCACCCCTTCCAATCATTCTCGGCGAGCCCGTCCTCGATGCTCACGATGGGATACTTCGTGATCCACTTCTCATACAGCTCCACCATCTGCAGCGCGCTCTTGCTGCCGCCGCCGCTCTTCTTGAACACGTAACTCTTCTTCTTGTCGTGCAGCTCGCTGGCGGCGCAGTCCAGCGCCAGGCAGATGTCCGTCCCCGGCGCGTAGCCGGCCAACTCGATCGCCTCGAGAATCACGGTGATCGCCTCTTCATCGCTCTTCAGGTCCGGCGCAAAGCCCCCTTCGTCGCCCACGCCAGTCGCCAGCTTCCGCTTCACCAGTACCTTCTTGAGGGTGTGGAACACCTCGGCGCCCATGCGCAACGCATCGCTGAACGTCGTCGCCCCGACGGGCACGATCATGAACTCCTGCAGGTCCACGGTGTTCGTCGCGTGCGCCCCCCCATTGATGATGTTCATCATGGGCACGGGCATGGTGCGCGCCAACGGGCCACCGAGATAGCGGAACAACGGTTGCCCCACCAACTCCGCGCCGGCACGTGCGCAGGCCATGGACACGCCGAGCATTGCATTGGCGCCGAGCTTGGATTTGGTCGGGGTGCCGTCGAGCGCGATCAGCGCGCGGTCGATGCCGATCAGGTCGGTCGCATCGGCACCGCGCAGCGCCGGGAAGATCAACCGCTCGACATTCGCCACAGCCTTGCGTACCCCCTTCCCGAGGTAACGCTTGGCATCGCCGTCACGCAACTCGAGCGCCTCATGCTCCCCGGTGCTCGCGCCACTGGGCACCGCCGCACGACCGGTCGCGCCGTTGTCGAGATACACGTCCACTTCGACGGTCGGATTCCCACGCGAATCGAGGATCTCGCGGGCCTGAATCGATGCAATGGAAGACATAAATGCTCGGATGCTGAGGTCGGGATACGAAAGCCGCTGTCGAAATCTAATCGGCGGAGTCCATGGGAACCGCGCGGCGCGGAGCCCACGGCGGGCTGACCACCCCGTACTCACGCTGCAGCACCTCCGCCATCGCGTCACGTACCCGCATGGCCAAGCGGTCGCGGTCCTCATACGTGAGCCCGGCGGTGGGGATGGGCGCCAGGAAGTGCACGTGCACGGTGCCGGGATGCATCGCGAACTGACCGTGCGGCTTCACATCCAGCGTGCCGTAGATCAGCGTGGGGACGATCGGCGCCTGCGCGGCAATCGCCAGCACGAACGGACCCTTCTTGAAGGCCCGCAACGCGTACGATTTGTCGCGCGTCCCCTCCGCGAACACCACGACGCTCGCGCCGGCATTGATCTTGGCCGCCGCGTCCGTGTACGCATCAAAGGCCGCCTTCCGATTCTCGCGCTCGATATACACCGTGCCGGCCGCGGCGGCGGCACGCCCGAAGATCGGGATCCGCTTGAGCTCGGCCTTGGCCACGAACTTGAAGGCCCGCAGATGCGCCGCCACCACCGGGATATCGAGCCAGGACACATGGTTCGCCACGAACACATGCTGATCGCCCAAACGATGCTCGCCCCCGTGAATCTCGATCCGTACACCGGCCGACCACGCGATCAGGCGTCCCCAGTTCCGCGGCGCACGCTCCCGCAACGAGCCGGGACGATCATCCCGCCCGAGCAGCGCACCAAGAATGGCGCCGCCACCATGCACGATGGTGGCCACCGATGTCCAGAACAGCACCCAGAGTGTGCGAATCATGTGCGGAAATGATCGTGCCCCGCGGGGGGCGTGATGACGCGACCGTCGACGCGCACCAGGACGTCCGCCCCCGTGGCGGGCGCAACCTCCACCCGACCGACGGCCGTCAGCGGCACGCCGAACTCGCGCGCAAATCGATGGGTGTCGAGCGACGCCGGCCCGGTGACGACCAACTCGTACTCCTCCCCACTCCCGGCGGCCTCCGTTGGGGTCACCCCATCCACGCTCGGGAGTTGGTCGAGGTCGAGCACGAGGCGGTGTCCGCTCGCGGCCGCGACATGCGCGGCGTCGGCCACCAGTCCATCGGAACAGTCCACTGCCGCTGTTGCCCCCGCCGCCGCCAACCACTGCGCCTCCCGAAGGCGCGGGACCGGACGCGCGAACCGCATCCGATGCTCGGCACGCGGCGTCTCGCCATCGGTCAGCGCCCGCACCGCCGCGCCGGGCCCCCCGAATCGCCCGGTCACGAACACAGCCTGCCCGGCCATCGCACCGTCGCGCCGCAGCACCCGATCGGGGCGCGCGCATC
>CAXBQP010000074.1:0-9793 GCA_963978095.1 uncultured bacterium
CGGTGGCGCCCGCGAGCTCGGCAAGGCCATCACCGAGCTCGAGCGCGGGCGCCCGCCACGCATCGGGGAGCGTGATGGCGATCGTCATGCCGAGTGGCGCGGCCCCCATCGCGGCGAGATCGCTCACCGCCGACGCCGCCGCGCGGTATCCGACCTCATGCGCCGTGAGCCATTCCCGCTTGAAGTGCACGAACTCCACCGAGGTATCGGTGCTCACCAGCAGCGTCTCTCCCGGTGGAACATCCACCAGCGCGGCGTCGTCGCCCGCACCCTGCGCAAGCGTGCCCCAACGCGCCAGCAATGCACGCACGAGATCGAACTCGGCGCCGGGCCCGAGCGAGACATGCGTCATCGGGGAACCGCCGGAAGTTCCGCGAGGACGCCGCGCTCGGCGATCTCGGCGTCGCGCGCCCCGTGCGGCCACGCATGGGCCACGGCGTGCAGCACGTCGTCGAGCGTAATCCCGCGCACCCGCCCCGCCCCCGCAATCTCGGCGGCACGTCCGTGTACCCAGGCGCCCCCACTGGCCGCAGCCAGTGGATCGTCGGTCTGCGCGAGGAGCGTAGCCACGATGCCGCCCAGCACATCACCGCTTCCCGCCGCGGCGAGGACGGCGGTGCCCGAGGCCACCACATGGGTGGTCGTGCCGTCGCTCACCACGGTGGGAACTCCTTTGAGCAACACCGTAGCGCCAGTGCTCCGCGCCGTCTCGCCGGCGATCTCGAAGCGGCGCGTGTGCACCTCCCCCGGATGCACGGCGGCGAGTCGCGCCAACTCCACCGGGTGCGGGGTGAGCACCACGGGTCGTGCGCCCTGCGCCTCGATCGCGGCGCGGAGGGGATGCACCCGACCGGCGTAGGCGTTGAGGGCATCGGCGTCGAGCACCACGGGGCCACGAAAGCTCACGAGCACGCGCGCCACCAGGGACTGCGCGGCAGCTGTAACACCGAGCCCGGGCCCGATCAGCATGACATCCGCGTAGTCGCAGAGCGCTGCCAGGTCGGCATCGGAGTCGGTGGGCCAGGCAACCGCGGTGGCAGTCGGCTCTGCCGCCTGTACGGCACCCAGACTCTCCGGCGCCACGCAGAGCCTCACCATGCCGATCCCGCTGCGCGCGGCCCCCCGCGCCGCGAGCACCACCGCACCCGCCATGCCGGGCGCACCGCCAACGATCACCAACCGCTTGCGAAGCCCTTTGTGCGCCTGTGCACTGATCGCTGGAACCCACGATTCCACCGCACCGGCCGTCACGAGCCGCGGCACACGCTCGGCCTCCGGTGCATCGGCCACACCGATGTCGACGGCGATGATCACGCCGCAGGCATCGCGGTGGGCCAGCAGCCCGCGTTTGACGCTCCCGAACGTGACCGTGAGATCCGCGTGCACGCAGGCGCCGGGCGTGGCCCCGGTCGTGGCATCGAGGCCGCTGGGGATGTCGAGCGCGACGACACTCGCGCCCGCCGCCCGATGCGCCGCGATCTGCGCGATGGCCGCCGCCATCGCATCGCGCGGTGCTCCGGCGGCACCCGTGCCGAGCAGGGCGTCGACCACGACCGCTGGAGTGTCGACGAACTGCGGACGCTGCGCGCGGACGTCGAGATAGCCTTGGCGCGCGGCGATGGCGTCGGGTGCGCGCATGGCCCCGCATTCCACGACCTTCACGTCGCAACCCGCATCGTGAAGCTCGCGCGCGACCACCCAACCATCGCCGCCGTTGTTGCCACTCCCGACGTAGATCATCGCGCCATCGGTGCGCACCTCGACGAACCGCTCAAGAATCACCGCCGCCGCCCGGCGTCCCGCACTCTCCATGAGCGCACCGGACGCGACACCCGAGGCGATCGTCGCCGCATCGAGTGCGGCCGCTTGCGCCGCGGTCGTCACGCGTGCACGCATCGGCATGGCCGCCAGCGGACGATGTGCACCTCCGCCCTCAGGCGGAGACAGAGGGACTCCACGGGTAGTCCTTGTCGAACACCTCGGCAAAATCGTAGACGCCCACGAAATCCTCCTTCGAATCCTGGGGCTGGCTCATGAGCAGCCCTAGCTCCACGAGCGTGAACACCACGTCTCCGATGTCCTCGGTGGAGCGAAGTCCCCAGTGCTCCAGCACCATGCGGGCAATCACGCCATACCGCTGCAACGCGAGATCACGGCACGCCACCGCCAACTCGGGGCCAGTGATGTGACGACGCTCCGGGAGCCGCTGCTGGCAGAGTTCGAGCCCTGCCAGGACGAACAGGTACGCCTGTTCGTCGAACCGCGGCTCCTTGAGCCGGATCCGATCCATGACGCCGTCGCGGAACGCGAGCTCAGGCACTGCCATCGATCACGACCGCTCCGGATACAGCGGGAACGCCTGCGTCAGCGCCTTCACGTCGGCCTTCACCGCCGAGAGAACGGCGGCATCATCGGGCGCCGACAACACCCGGTCGATCAGCCCGGCGATCGTCGCCATGTCCGCTTCCCGCATGCCGCGCGTGGTCACGGCCGGCGTGCCGAGGCGGATCCCACTGGTGATGAACGGCGACTGCGTCTCGCGCGGCACCGTGTTCTTGTTGACGGTGATCCCCGCCTTGTCGAGCGCCTGCTCGGCGACCTTGCCGGTGAGCCCCTTGTTCCGCAGGTCCAGCAACAGCAGGTGATTGTCGGTGCCGCCACTCACCACCGCGTAGCCTCGTGCCGTCATGGCCGCGGCGAGGGCCTGCGCGTTCCGCACAATGCGCGCGCAGTAGTCCGTGAAGGCAGGTTCCAGCGCTTCCTTGAACGCGACCGCCTTGGCTGCGATCACATGCTCGAGCGGGCCACCCTGCGAACCGGGGAACACCGCCTTGTCGATCGCCTTCGCGTGCTCGGCCTTGCACAGGATCAGACCGCCGCGCGGGCCGCGCAAGGTCTTGTGCGTCGTGGTCGTCACCACGTCGGCGAAGGGCACGGGGTTCGGATACGCGCCCGTCGCGGCGAGTCCGGCGAAATGCGCCATGTCCACCAGGAAGATGGCCCCGACTTCCTTGGCGACACGCGCGAATCGCTCGAAATCGATCGCCCGCGAGTAGGCGCTGTATCCGGCGATGATCATCCGGGGTTTCTGCTCGCGCGCGAGCGCCTCCATCGTCTCGTAATCGAGCAGCCCGTCATCCTTCACCCCGTAGTGAATGGCGTTGAAGAGCAGCCCCGAGAAGTTCACCGGTGATCCGTGCGTCAGATGCCCGCCCTGCGAGAGGTCCAGCCCCAGCACCGTGTCACCGGGCTTCAAGAACGCCAGGTACACCGCGAAGTTTGCCGACGCGCCGGAATGCGGTTGTACATTCGCATGTTCCGCGCCGAACAGCCGCTTCACGCGGTCGATGGCGAGCTGCTCCACCTGGTCCACGACTTCACAGCCGCCATAATAGCGCTTCCCCGGCAGCCCCTCGGCGTACTTGTTGGTGAGTGCCGAGCCCATGGCTTCCAGCACCGCGGGCGACACGAAGTTCTCACTCGCGATCAGTTCCAGCCCATCGCTCTGACGCGCAATCTCCTCCGTGATCAGATGCGCGATCTCGGGATCGGAATGCTTGAGCGCCGCCCCCGGCTGGGCACGGTCCCACGCGGGCCATCCACTCATGATGCCTCCGGTAGTTCGATCTTCTCCACGCGCCGCTCGTGGCGCCCCCCTTCGAATGGCGTATCCAGCCACGCTTTCAATGTCGCGACCGCATCCTCCTCCGACATGAAGCGCGCTGGCAAGACGAGGACATTCGCGTTGTTGTGCTGCCGTGCGAGCGCGGCGATCTCCGGCGCCCACGCCACCGCTGCCCGCACATGCGGGTGACGATTTGCCGCGTAGGACATGCCCAACCCGGTTCCACAGAGCAGCACCCCGCGCGCGGCTTCCCCCGTTTCCACGGCATGCGCCACCTGGTGCGCATAGTCGGCGTAATCGGTGGATGCCGCCGAATGGGTCCCCATGTCCTGAACCTCGAAGCCGAGTCGCCCGAGCGCCTCGGCGATCGTCCCCTTCATCTCGAAGCCGGCGTGGTCAGCGCCAATCGGGATGCGCTCCGCCATTCAATCCTTCCGCGGCCACTGCGGCCAGGTGCGGACCATTCCCTTCACCGACGCGATGCGCGCTTCGGCGAGCTTGTCGGCGGCTTCGAACGTCGGGATCGACTGTTCCTTGGCGATCGCATAGACACCGAGGATGGTATCGAAGATCTCGTCCGCCTTGCGGAGCGCCCGCTCGCGGGTCCAACCGGCGATTTCGCCGTACACGTTGATCACCCCACCCGCATTCGCCACGAAGTCCGGCGCATACATGATGCCGCGCGCTTCGAGCGCCTCGCCGTGCTTGCGCGCGTCGAGCAACACGTTGTTCGCACCGCCGCACACGATCTCGACCTTGAGCATCGGGATCGTCTCGTCGTTGATGATCGCACCGAGGGCGCAGGGCGCGAAAATATCGGCTTTCGCGCTGTAGATCTCGTTGCCGTCCACGACCTTGGCACCGGTGGCCTCCACGACCGCCCTGATCTTGTCGGGACGGATGTCACTCACGATCAGCGTGGCCCCCACCGCGTGCAATTCCTTGGCCAGGTACGTGCCGACGTTGCCGCATCCCTGGATCGTGACCGTCTTGCCGGTCAGGTCCGAGGATCCCCAGCGCGCCTGCGCCGAGGCCTGGATGGACCGGAACACACCGCGCGCGGTAACGGGTGACGGATCCCCCGACTTCGTCGCGAGCCCGGAGACGTAGTCGGTCTCCATGTGCACGTAGTCCATGTCGCCCGTGCTCGTGCCGACGTCCTCGGCGGTCACGTAGCGACCGCCGAGCGATTCCACGAAGCGGCCGTGCGCACGGAAGATCATTTCGCGGTTCGTGGTGCGGTTGTCGCCCATGATCACGGCCTTGCCGCCACCGAGATTCAGTCCGGCCACGGCATTCTTGTACGTCATGCCGCGCGAGAGTCGGAGCGCGTCGGTCAGCGCTTCGTCATCGTTGGCGTAGCTCCAGAACCGCGTGCCACCCAGCGCTGGTCCGAGGGTGGTATTGTGGATCGCGATGATGCCTCTATAGCCGGACGCCTTGTCGTAGCAGCAGACCACCTGCTCGTGGCCGAGTGATTCCAGCGTGTCGAAAAGCTTCATGGGTCGAGTATGGAAATGAGGAGGATCGTACGTTGAGTCCTGCGGTTACTTCCCGAGCGAGCGGCCGATCACGATGCGCTGGATCTCGGACGTTCCCTCGTAAATCTCGGTGACCTTGGCATCGCGGAACAAACGCTCCACGGGATAATCCTTGGTATAGCCGTAGCCACCGAAGACCTGAATCGCCTGCGTGGTCACCCACATGGCGGTCTCGCTCGCGAACAGCTTGCACATCGACGCCTGCGGCCCCACCGGCTCGCCCCGATCCTTGGCGGCGGCCACGGTGTGCAGGAGCGCACGGGCAGCGGTCACACGCGTGGCCATGTCGGCCAACTTGAACTGGATGCCCTGGAACTCGCGGATCGGCGTGCCGAACTGCTGCCGCTCCGCTGCATAGGCGACGCTGGCATCCACAGCGGCCTGCGCGATGCCGATGGCCTGCGCCGCGATGCCAAGCCGCCCGTGCTCGAGCGACTGCATGGCGTATTGGAACCCTTTTCCTTCCTCTCCGAGCAGACGATCGGCGGGGACGCGGAGGTTGTCGAACACGAGCTGCACGGTCGGCGACGCGCGCAGCCCCATCTTGTCCTCTTTCTTGCTGACCCCGAACCCCGGCAGGTCCGGCGTGATGATGAACGTCGAGATCCCCTTGCCGCCGCGCCGATCCTCGGGCGTGTCCGTGCGCGCCATGGCCATGATCACGCCGGCGGTGCCGCCGTTGGTGACCCAGGCCTTGGTGCCATTCAGGATGTAGTGGTCGCCGTCTCGCACGGCCTGCGTGCGGAGGGCGGAGGCATCGGAGCCGGCTTCGGGCTCCGACAACGCGAAGGCTCCGAGCATCGTCCCTTGCGCCATGGGTGCGAGGAACCGGGCCCGTTGCGCCTCGTTGCCGAAGCGGAGGAGCATCTGCGTCGGCAGGGAGTTGTGGACGCTGAGCAGCACCGCCGCCGAGGCATCGGCCTGTGCGATCTCCTCGAGCGCGAGCAGGTAGGAGAGACTGTCGAGCCCGAGCCCGCCGTGCGACTCGGGGATCAACATGCCGAGGAAGCCGAGCGCGCCGAGTTTCGCGACCAGTGTGTCGTCGAACTTGGCCTCGGCGTCGAGCTCGGCGGCGCGCGGCGCGAGTTCACGCTGCGCGAACTCGCGTGCCATCGCCTGGATCTCGCGCTGTTCGGCGGTGAGCGCGGTGAGTGTGGTCACGCGTCGCTCAGGCGTAGGTGTAGAAGCCGCGGCCGCTCTTGCGGCCCAACCAGCCGGCGGCCACGTATTTGCGGAGCAGCGGGCAGGCGCGGTACTTGGGATCGCCCAGCCCCGTGTGGAGCACATCGAGGATCGCCACGCAGGTGTCGAGCCCGATCAGGTCGGCCAGTGCGAGCGGGCCCATCGGGTGGTTCATGCCGAGCTTCATGACCGTGTCCACGGCCTCCGGCG
The DNA here is from genome assembly GCA_963978095.1 of uncultured bacterium. GTDB lineage: Bacteria > Gemmatimonadota > Gemmatimonadetes > Gemmatimonadales > Gemmatimonadaceae > Fen-1231. Next base: position 6,559 of record CAXBQP010000074.1, read on the forward strand.
TACCGACACCTTCCATGACGCAGAAGACCGCTTCGTTGATCATCGGCATGAGGATCCGATTGGCGACGAAGCCCGGATAATCGTTGACCTCGACCGGCGTCTTCCCGACGGCCTTGGAGAGTTCCACCACGCGTGCCGTGGTCGCGTCACTCGTGGCGAGTCCGCGGATGATCTCCACGAGCTGCATGACCGGCACCGGGTTCATGAAGTGCATGCCAATGACCTGGTCGGGCCGCTTGGTCTGCGCCGCGATCTCGGTGATCGAGATGGAGCTCGTGTTGGTGGCGAGAATGGTCCCCGCCGGTGCCAAGCGGTCGAGATCGGCGAAAATCTTGAACTTGAGGGCGACATTCTCGGTCGCGGCTTCGATGGCCACCGTGGCATCGGCCACCGCGCCAAGGTCGGTGTTGGTGCGCAGCCGGGCCAGAATCGCGTCGCGGGCCATCGCGTCGAGCGTGCCTTTCTTGATCTGCCGCTCGAGATTCTTCTCGATCGTGCTCTTGCCCTTCGCGAGCGCGCCCTCGGAGACGTCGATCATCGTCACGGCGAGCCCCGCCTGGGCGCAGACGTGCGCGATGCCGTTCCCCATCTGTCCGGCGCCGATCACCGCGATCATTTCACTCATAAGAAGTCGTCCTGGCGCTGCAAAAGGTTAGGAGGCGTCCGCCGACACGCGCGGACGCCGCAACAACAGAAAAATAGCGACGAGCATGCCCACGGCGGCGCCGACCCCGCCCTCAGGCCCCCAATTTCCCCCGGTCAGCCAGGCCGGCCCATGATCGGCCAGCTGATACCACGGCGTCGGAAGGTTCAACCCGCTCACTGGAGCGTGAAGAATCGAGACCTGCGACAAGTTCCACGCCAGATGCGCGGCGGTCGCGGCATAGAGACTCCCCAACTGCAACCGTACCACCGCCAGAAAAATCCCTGCCAATGTTACGCAGGCAATGCTCCAGGCGCTCGGATCGGGGTTTCCCACATGCATGACCCCGAAGATCATGGCCGTCGCGGCCACCGCCCACTGTTCCCCGGCCCCATCGCGAACGGCGGTAAAGAGGTAACCGCGGACCAGGAGCTCCTCGGAAAATGCCGACGGAATCAACTGCGCGCCGGCAATCAACAGCGCACGTTGCCACGACGCCGTGACCGCTGCGGGCTCGATGGAGAATCGCCCCGCCTGCAGGAGCAGTGCCGTGGGCAGCAGGATCGCGACCGCCCCCAGCGCGAGCCCGGGGCCGATGCACCGCCAGCGGAGCGCCGCACGGTCGAGCCCGAGCGACCCCCAGCCGCTGCTCCGGTTCCCATCGAAGATCCGCATGGCCAGCACGGTCGCGATCAGCACCGCGAGCAGGTCCCACCAGCCAGCAATCCCCAGGCGCTCCACGCGCGCGAGCTCCACCAGCGAGGTCAGTTGCACGACCGGGACGAGGATCGCCCCGACAGCCCCGCTCGCGAGCAGCACGAGCCCGGCAAAACCGATCGCGCGCCACGGAGCCCGAACGGCGCCGGCCTCCGTGTACCACGGTGACGGGGTATGCACGGAGGCCGGTGCAGAGCCGCGAGGGCGCGCGCGGGACGGGGTCGGTCGCCCTAGACGCGTTCGACGGAGAGGGCCACGGCGTTGCCACCACCGAGGCACAATGTCGCCAGGCCGGTCCGCAGTCCACGCTCCTGCAGCGCATGGAGCAGCGTCACTAGCACGCGTGCCCCGCTCGACCCAATCGGATGACCCAGCGCGATCGCGCCGCCGTTCACATTCACGCGCGCCGGATCCCAGCCGAGCCCGTCGCCGTCGGCGAGCGCCTGGCTCGCGAACGCTTCGTTGGCTTCGATCACGTCATAGTCGCCGATCGCGGTGCCGGTCTTCCGCATGAGGTTCTGCACGGCGAGGATCGGCGCAAAGAAGAGATCCTTGGGTTCGGTGCCACCACTCGCGTATCCGGTGATGCGCGCCAGGATGTTCATCCCATGCGCCGCGGCGAAGCCCTCGCTCACCACCACGAGCGCGGATCCGCCATCGCTGAGTCCGGGAGCGTTGCCCGCCGTGACGGTCAGTTCCTCGGGCTTCATGTCCTTGGGGGCATCCTTGGGGAAGGCGGGACGCAGCTTCGCGAGTGCCTCGAGATTCGTGTCTTTGCGCGGGCTCTCGTCGGTGTCGATCACCGTCACCCCCTTCTTGCCGGCGATCTCCACCGCCGCGATCTCGGCCTTGAACTTCCCGCCCTCGATCGCGGCCACCGCCTTCTGATGCGATTCGTACGCGAACTGGTCCTGCCGCGCCCGCGTGATCCCGGCCTTCTTGGCGGTGTACTCCGCGTGGCCGCCCATGTGCACATGACCGAACGCGCACCAGAGGCCATCCTTGATCAAGCCGTCGGGCATCGACTGCTCGCCGAACTTCACGCCGTTGCGCAGCCCGTTCACGTAGTAGGGCGCATTGCTCATGGACTCCATGCCACCGGCCACGAAGGCCTGACCGTCACCGGCCTTGATGGCCTGCGCCGCGAGCATCACGGCCTGCAGCCCGGATCCGCAGACCTTGTTGACGGTGTAGGCGGGGACATGCGCCGGTACGCCCCCCTTCATGGCGGCCTGGCGCGCGGGGGCCTGCCCCACGCCGGCCTGCACGACATTCCCCATGATCACTTCGTCGATCAGGGCGACGTCGATCCCGCTGCGCTGCAGCGCCGCACGGATGGCGACGGCCCCGAGCTCGGGCGCGGAGAGCGGTGCGAGGCCGCCGAGGAAGCGTCCGATCGGCGTGCGGGCGCCGGAGACGATGACGGGAGTCCGTGAGGTATCGGTCATTGGAATCGTCGACTGGAGTTGAACCCGATCGTCGCACCGATCGAGGGGAGCGTTGAGTTGAGCAGCGTTTGTGTCCAGCGCCTCCGCGACCCGCTGGCGGAATCATCGCCATCGGCGAAGAGCGTGCGGTCCAGCACCCACGCGACGCCGGCGCCGACGCCGGCACCGAGCATGGTGGCCGAGAAGGACCCCCGCTGGTCACCGATCGAGCCCACGGCGTAGACGCCGCCGGCCGTCGCGAAGGCCGCGCCGGTGTAGGCGAAGCCGGTCGTGATGAAGACCGAGGTGTGTTCGTTCTGATCGGGCCAGCGGCTGGCGATCTGGTCGCCGACGGCTTTGCCGACGAAGTAGCCGCCTAGCCCCGCGACGTTGCCGGCGATGACCTCGCCGGCGATGCGGAGCGCGGAGAGCGCCGGGCGAGGCGCCC
>CAXBQP010000075.1:0-9697 GCA_963978095.1 uncultured bacterium
CGTTCGCCGACCACGCGGCAAATCCAGCGACACCCAGAAGCGGCAGGAGGAGCGGCACCCAGTCGCGGTCGCCCAGGTCGCGCGGCACGGACACCTGCACGCCGACAGTCCGCCAGCCACCCGCTTCCGCGTCAGGGGGCAGCACGACCGGGTCAGGCGTCACGCGCCCACGCCACAGCCCCGCCAACGCCGTCAGCAGCAAGCCGCCGCCCAGGACCTGCGCCCAGAGCGACGCGGGATGCAGCTCCAGTTGCCGGGCCAGCGCGCCGTGACCGCCCATGGGCAGCACCGCCGCGAACGCCGCGAGCGACGCGAGCGACATGGTGCGTGCCAGATCGGCGGCGAGTCGCCGCGTGGTGCTGCCCTTCGTGAATGCGACGCAACGCATGGGACGCTCCTGAAGCTCCAAGAACCACCGGTGGACCGCAGAACGGCTATCTTTCTGGTTCGATTCTCCAGCCTGAGCAATGATAATGGACGCCAAGCGCGCGCACCTCACACTTGCCGGCCCGGATGCGGCCGCCGCCCGCGGTCCCTACGCGCCCCCGGGGGAGCATGTGGCCCGGAATCCGGGGCTGCCGCTCGACCTCGACCTCGTGCTGGCCCAGCGGGTGAATCGCAGCGCCGCCGAACGACGCGCGGCCACGATCCCGACACGACGCACGGTCAAGAAGCAGTGGCAAGCGGCATGGCTGCTCCGTGCCATCACCATGATCGACCTCACCACCCTCTCCGGCGACGACACCGCGGGCAATGTGCAGCGCCTCTGCGCCAAAGCCATGCGGCCGCTGCGCCCGGACCTCGAGGCGCAGCTCGGCGTGGAGGGGTTGCACATCACTACCGGCGCCGTCTGCGTGTACCACCAGTTGGTCCCGATCGCAGTCCGGGCACTCGGCGACTCCGGCATCCCGGTGGCCGCGGTCAGCACCGGATTCCCGGCGGGACTCTCGCCCTTCGCGACCCGGGTCGCCGAGATCCGTGAGAGCGTGGCGGCGGGGGCTCGCGAGATCGACATCGTGATCACGCGGGGGCATGTGCTCTGCGGCGACTGGGAGGCGCTCTATGACGAAGTCCGGACCTTCCGCGACGCGTGTGGTCCTGCGCACATGAAGGCGATTCTCGGCACCGGAGAGCTTGCCACGCTGACCAATGTCGCACGGGCGTCGATGGTCGCGATGATGGCCGGCGCCGATTTCATCAAGACGAGCACCGGCAAGGAGCCCGTCAATGCGACGCTCCCGGTCAGCCTCGTCATGGCGCGCATGATCCGCAGCTACTTCGAGGCCACGGGCTTCGCGGTCGGATACAAGCCGGCCGGCGGCATCCGCTCCGCCAAGAACGCGCTCGAGTATCTGTATCTCATCAAGGAAGAGTTGGGCGACCGCTGGCTGCGCCCGGACTTGTTCCGCTTCGGCGCCAGCGGCCTGCTCACCGACATCGAGCGCCAGCTCGAGCACTTCGCCACCGGGCGCTATTCCGCGACCCACCGCCAGCCGATGGTGTAATCGATGGCTCCGACCGTTTCCGAAATCTTCTCGACCATGGCCTATGGCCCGGCCCCCGAGAGCGCCGCGCCGGTGCATGCGTGGCTCGACCAGCATGGGCGTGCCTTCGGGCACTTCATCAACGGGGGATGGACCAAAGCGTCCAAGCGTGCGCGGTTCGACGTGCTGGACCCCGCCACCAACGCGGTGCTCGCCTCCGTGGCCCACGGATCGCGCGGTGATGTCGATGCTGCCGTGGCTGCGGCACGCGCGGCGCTTCCAGCGTGGCGGAAACTCCCCGCGCAGGAGCGTGCCAAACATCTCTACGCGCTTGCCCGCGCCGTCCAGCGCCACGCGCGACGGTTGGCCGTGCTCGAATCACTGGACAACGGCAAGAGCATCCGCGAAACGCGCGACATCGACATCCCGCTCGTCGCACGCCATCTGTACCATCACGCAGGCTGGGCGCAGCTCTTGGACCGCGAGTTCACCGGGCATCACGGGGTGGGCGTCGTCGGCCAGATCATCCCGTGGAACTTCCCGCTGCTCATGCTCGCCTGGAAGATCGGCCCCGCGCTCGCGGCCGGTTGCACCATCGTGCTCAAGCCGGCGGAGTTCACGCCGCTCTCCGCGCTCGCCTTCGCCGAACTGGCGCACGAGGCGGGGCTCCCGCCGGGCGTCCTCAACATCGTGACGGGCGACGGCGCCACCGGGGCCCTGCTGGTGGAGCACCCCGACGTCGACAAGCTCGCGTTCACGGGAAGCACGGAGGTTGGGCGCGTGATCCGGAGCGCCACGGCGGGGAGCGGCAAGAAGCTCTCGCTGGAACTCGGCGGCAAGAGCCCCTTCATCGTGTTCGACGATGCGGACCTCGACAGCGTCGTCGAAGGGGTGGTCGACGCGATCTGGTTCAACCAGGGCCAGGTCTGTTGTGCCGGCTCTCGCCTGCTGATGCAGGAGGGCATCGCCGAGCGACTCGTCGACAAACTGCGCACGCGCATGGAGAAACTCCGCGTCGGATCGCCGCTCGACAAAACGGTCGACATGGGCGCGATCGTCGCACCGGTACAACTGGAACGGATCCGCACGCTCGTCGCGCAGGGGACGCTGCAAGGCGCCACCTGCTGGCAACCGACGTGGGCCGTGCCGAGCACCGGATCATTCTATCCGCCCACGCTCTTCACGGACGTGGCGCCGAGTTCGATGATCGCGCAGGTGGAGATTTTCGGCCCGGTGCTGGTCGCCATGACGTTCCGGACACCGGACGAAGCGGTCGCACTCGCCAACAACACCTCGTTCGGCTTGGCCGCGAGCATCTGGAGCGACAACATCAACCTCGCGCTCGACATTGCCCCGAAGGTGAAGGCCGGCGTCGTCTGGGTGAACTGCACCAATCTGTTCGACGCGGCCGCCGGTTTCGGCGGCTATCGCGAGTCCGGCTACGGCCGCGAGGGTGGCCGCGAAGGGATGTGGGAGTACCTCATCCCGAACTGGCAGCGGCATCGCCTGCGGACGGGCACGGTCGCGGTGCCTGCCGCGGCCAAGCAGGCGCGACCCGCCAAGCGGGCCGCGTCTGCCCCCGCCATCGGCGCCGTGGACCGCACGGCCAAGCTGTACATCGGCGGAAAGCAGGCACGCCCCGACAGCGGCTACTCGATCCGCATCGTCGGGGCGCGCAACCTCACGGTCGGAGAGGTCGGCGAAGGCAACCGCAAGGATATTCGCAATGCGGTCGAGGCCGCGCGGAACGCGGCCGGTGGTTGGTCGCGCATGAGCGGTCATGCGCGCGGCCAGATCCTGTACTACATCGCCGAGAATCTCTCCGCCCGCGCCGATGAGTTCGCCGCGCGACTCAAATCGCTCACCGGAAAAGATGGCCGGGCCGAGGTGCACGCCACCATCGCGCGGCTCTTCACGTACGGGGCGTGGGCCGACAAATGGGATGGGCAGGTCCACCAGACCCCGATTCGCGGCGTCACCCTGGCGATGCACGAGCCGGTGGGGGTGATCGGCATGGCGGCGGCGGACCCTCATCCGCTGCTCGGCGTCATCTCGCTCGTCGCCCCGGCGATCGCGACGGGCAACACTGTGGTAGCCGTGCCGAGTGAAGTGCACCCGCTGGCCATGACGGACTTCTACCAGGTGCTCGAGACGAGCGACCTTCCCGGGGGCGTGGTCAACATCGTCACGGGACGTCGCGACGAGCTGGCGCTCGTGTTGGCGGAGCATGACGACGTCGATGCGATCTGGTATCGTGGCCCCGAGGTCGGCGTGCGCGCCTGCGAGCGCGCCAGCACCGGCAACATGAAGCAGACGTGGTGCGAGGCCTTCCGCCGTGACCTGCTCACGGCGGAACAAGGCGAGGGCCCCGAATACCTCCGCCGAGCGACCCAAGTGAAGAACATCTGGATTCCGTACGGTGCGTGATGGCGGACGCTGCGCCCGCTGACCTCCTGGTAATCGATCCGCAGTGACGCTCACCGTTGCCGTGATCGGGCTTGGCGCCGCGGGCTCGGCGACCAGCGCGCACCTCGCCGAGCGCGGCGTGCGCGTGATCGGGCTCGACCGATTCACGCCGCCGCACGATCAGGGGTCATCGCACGGACGCTCCCGCATCATCCGTGAGGCGTACTTCGAGCATCCGCTCTACGTACCGCTCGTACGGCGCGCCTATGCGCTCTGGGACGCACTCGAGGCTCGTAGCCGCCGCACGCTGTTCCGTCGCACCGGCGGCCTCATGATGGGTCCGCCGGACGGGGCGGTCGTTGCGGGCGCGCTCGCGAGCGCCCGCGCGCATGATCTCCCGTACGACCTGCTCGACGCCACACAGGTGGCGCAGCGCGTACCCGCGTTCCGTCTGCCGGCGCATCACGTGGCCGTCTTCGAACCCCGCGCGGGGATCCTCGACCCGGAGTCCGCCATCGGAGCGCAGTTGCAGATCGCCCGGACGGCCGGAGCGGAAGTGCATCTGGGCCGGCGGGCGCACGCGTGGCGCGTTCGCGCCGGCGGCGGCGTCGACGTCGACACCGCGGACGGCACCATTCGAGCCGACCGACTCGTGCTCGCGGCGGGTGCATGGACCGGACCACTGCTGGGGGATCTCTCCCTTCCGCTCGTGGTCGAGCGCAACGTGGTGCACTGGTTCGATGCGGTCCGGCCTGCCGACGTGACTCCCGGGCGCATGCCGATCTTCATTCACGAGTCCACTCCGGGGAAGGCGTGGTACGGGTTTCCCGATCAGGGTGAGGGACTGAAGCTCGCGTTGCACCATCAGGGCGTGCCGACCACCGCCGACGGTGTGTCCCGTGACCTCGCCGCGGACGACGTGCGTGCCGTGCGCGCGCTGGCGGACCTTTTCATGCCGGGCATGGCAGGGGCGCATCGCTCGGCATCCGTCTGCCTCTACACCAACACGCCCGACGATCATTTCCTGATCGACCACCATCCCGCATGTCCCGATGTCGTGATCGCGAGTCCCTGCTCGGGACACGGGTTCAAGTTTGCGCCGGCCATCGGGGAGGTGGTCGCCGATCTCGTGATGGACCGATCGCCCCGTTTCGACCTCACCCCGTTCCGCATCGACCGACTGCTCGGCCGCTGATCGCTACCAGAGGTCGAGTCGCTTCGAGCAGACCGCGTCGGCAGACAGGCCATCCCGCACGAGTTGCGCACGGAGCGCTGCGATTTCCGTGACGTCGCGGCCATGCAGTTCCGGCGACACCAGGCAGATCTTGAAGCCGGCCTGCTGCAGCGCGCGGTACTCGTCGGCCGTGACGGGAAGCCGCGGTTCGAACACATCGAGCCAGATCCATTGCGCGAGCCCGCCGAGTGCCAGCGCCCCCGCGACCGACTCGTAGGTGGAGACGCGAACCGCCACCCGGGATTCGCCGGCGCGGACCATTTTCACCAGGGCGGGCACCGACAGGTCCAGGAGGAAGAACCGTTCGATGCCGTGCGCCAACGCGACCTCGCGAACGCGGGATTCGATGCCCTCTTCCTTGACATTCAGAATCACGAAGGCGTGCTGGTAGGCGGCCAGCCACGCGTCCAAGTCGAGCGCATCCGTCAACGCGTCGTGGTGCACCACGAGCCGGTTGCCGTACCCGTGCACATCCATCTCCACGCCGAACTCCCGCGGGGTGGCCCGCAGTCCCTCGATGGTGTTCACCCGATGCGCGATACGGAGCGGAATGTTCATCGATGTCCCTCGTCCAAGCGACGGCGGAGTGAAGCGGTGTACGCGACCGTCCGGCGCGAGAGCCGGAGCTTGTTGGCCAGCGAAGCATTGTGACCGAATCCCGCGGTGCGGGTGCCGAAGTCCACCGGAATCCGCTGCACCTCGAGCCCCTCCGAGAGGGCACGGTGATACGCGAACAGATCCAGGGAGAAATCATGCGGTGCGTCGGACCAGCGCGCAAAGAACTCGCGATGGAACATCGTCGGCTGCGCATTGATGTCCACCATCCAGCGGCCGAGCATGACCCCTTCGAACAGTGTCATGCCGGTGGTGAAGAGCACATCAAAGAGCGGCCGGCGTCGACGACGCCCCTTCACGAACAGACGGCGCGCGTCCGGCGCGGCGCGGAACGTGGCGAGCCCCACCAACGCATCATTCGGATCCGTCTGCAGGTCCGCGTGCGTCCAGGCGAGCACCTCGCCCGTCGCGACGTGCAGCCCCGCAAGGATTCCGTACCCGTAGCCCTGATTCACCGGAACGCGAACCGTCCGCAGCCCGGGGTGATGCACCATCAGGGACGGGAGGCGCTCCGCGGTGTCGTCGGTCGACCCATTGTCGACAAGGATCACCTCCACGTCCCCGCGCGCCACCAGCGGCCCGACCGCCGCCCCGAGGGCGGCGAGATTGCCGGACTCGTTGTAGCACGGAATCACGAGCGAGAGTCGGAGGTGGGTCGGCACAGCTGAAATCTACGAAAACCCCACCACAAGCACAGCAGTTCTGCCGCCCCACACGGCATATTTCAACCATGCTCTCAACCACTCCGCGCGTCCCGCGTACCCTCGCCACCGCGCTCGTCCTCATCCCGGGGATCCTGCTGTGCGCTGGCATCGCGGTCGTCGCGCGCGGGCTGCAGCGGCTCGAAGAAACCGCGCTCGGCCAACCGTACCTCGAGGCCCTGGTCCTCGCGATCCTCGTCGGCGCCGTGGTACGCGCCGCCTGGACGCCGGACGCCCGGTGGGCTCCTGGCATCCGTTTTTCCGCAAAGGGCATCCTTGAGTTCGCGGTCGCCCTGCTCGGCTTGTCGATGGATCTGCCGGCACTCGCGCGCAACGGTCTTGCACTTCCGCTCGCGATCACGGTCGTCGTCGCCATGACCCTCGTCGGCAGCTACTCACTCGGCCGTGCGCTCGGGTTGGGTCGACCGCTCGCCGTGTTGATCGCCTGCGGCAACGCGATTTGCGGGAACTCCGCCATCGCGGCCGTGGCACCCGCGATCGAGGCGGATGGCGAGGATGTCGCCGCGGCCATCGCCATCACCGCTGCGCTGGGCGTAGTGGTGGTCGTCTGGCTGCCCTCGTGTGTTCCGCTCCTCGGCCTTTCGGCCACGCAGTACGGTGCCATTGCCGGCCTGACCGTGTATGCGGTCCCGCAAGTCGTCGCCGCCACCGTGCCCGTCGGCGCGGCCGCGGTGCAGATGGGGACACTGGTCAAACTCCTGAGAGTCCTCCTGCTGGGGCCGGTCGTCGCCGGCATCTCCTACCTGACGCGCCAGCGTCGAGGTGTCCAGGGCTCGCGCGCGAAACGGGTTCCGCTGATGCCGTGGTTCATCGCGGCCTTCCTCGGACTGGCGCTGGTCCGCGCGACCGGCGTCGTTCCCCCGACCCAGATCGACGCGTCTCGCAGCGCGGCCACCTCCCTCACCATCCTGTCGATGGCCGCACTCGGCCTCGGCGTCGACCTGCGCGCGCTCGCGCGGGTCGGACCGCGCGTCGTGCTGACCGTGGTCGGATCGCTGACGATCCTGGGCAGCAGCGCCGTGCTCCTCGTGCGCATCCTGCGGATCGCGTAACCGACCGCGCCCCCCGCTGCGGATCAGCGCGGGCGCGCGTACAGGCCGAGTCGACTCAAGCGCAGGTCGCCGCGCGCGCTGCGCACCGTGACACGCACGGCATCGGCGGTCAGCGGCTCCATCCGATGCAACCGCTTGTTGCCGATGGTCGTCCCCCGCGCGATCACCATCCAGGCTCCATCCGTTCGTGCGGCGATCTCGTGCGATTCCACCGTTTGTCCGAACGCGGCGATCGGCTCGCGGAGCTCGATCACGTCGAACCGGACTGGCCCCTCGAGCGCGAACTCGATCGAGGCCTCCGTCACGCCGGTCCCGGCGAACCAGGCATGGTCCGGGTCCGGATCGGCGGCGGCCTTCGCCGTCGCGCCACCCTGCGTCGCGGACATCACGGCCCCGACCGCCAGGTCCGTCGCGAAGGTCGCGGCGATGCGCGCGCCGAATCCCGAGAGCGCACGCACATCGGCGTCACCCAAAAGCCCCTGCGTGGACGGCGGCACATTCAGCAACAGATTCGCGTTGCGCCCGACCGACGAGTAGTAGAGCTGCTCCAGGTTGTCGACGCTCCGGACTTTCGCGTCCTCACTGGAGCGCCAGAACCACCCAGGACGAATCGAGACGTCCGCCTCCCCGGGCCGCCAGACGGTTCCGGCGGGATCTCCGTGCTGAAGCGCGGCAATGATCTGCGGACCATCCACGCCGGGGTACGGCACGGCCGCAGGGTCCACCGTGCACCAGTTGGGGTCCCCCGCCACGCCCCGCTCGTTCCCGATCCACCGGATGTCCGGGCCGGCATCGGAGAACATCAAGGCGTTCGGCTGCAGCCGCCGCACGGTGGCATGCACGCGAGGCCAGTCGTACTGCTGACGACGACCGTTCGGCCCCTCGCCGTTGGCGCCGTCGAACCAGACTTCGGTCAGCGCCCCATAGCGGGTGAGCAACTCGGTCAGTTGACGCTCGTAGTAATCATTGTAGCGGGGCGTGTCGCCATAGCTGGGCTCGTGCCGATCCCACGGAGACAAATACAGGCCGGCCCCCACCCCCTCGGCGCGACACGCCTCCGTGAACTCGCGTACCACATCCCCCCGGCCACCGCGAAATGGGCTGGCGGCCACGCTGTGCGTCGTCGCCGCACTCGGCCAGAGACAGAACCCGTCGTGATGCTTGGCCGTCAGTACGACCGACGCGAACCCCGCCTGCTTGGCCGCGCGTACCCACTGCCTGGCATCGAGCGCAGCGGGAGCGAAGATCGACGGATTCTCCTTCCCTTCTCCCCACTCCTTCCCAGTGAAGGTGTTCACGCCGAAGTGCAGGAAGATGGCCCGCTCGCGCCGCTGCCACGCCGCCTGGGCCTTGGACGGCAACACCGGCACCGCCTTCCGGGACACCCCACGCGGCATGCCGCGTGCGCCGAGCGCAGCATCGAGCGCGGCGCCGAGCGAGGCGCGGGGCCGGACCAGGCCGGTGGCCAACGCGGCGGCGCTCACCGCGCTCGCCGTGTCCACGAATGTGCGACGATCCATCGGTCGACCTGTCGGAAAAAGGAGGATTCGGGTCAATCATAACGCCCCCGCGCGGCCCGCGAAGCCCCGGGATTCGGAATTTCGACGCCGCCATGGTATCGTGAAGGGTTGCCGCCGTTCCCTTTCTCCTGATCGATGCCCCCGAAGCGCAGCGCAAAATCCTCCCGCCGCGGTCGCCGCGGCGCTCCAAGCCACCCACGGCCGACGCTCACGTCCGTCCCCACGGGCCGCGCGGCGTACGACGAAACGCGCCAGTGGCTCCTCAAGACGCACGGCCCGATCTGCGCCTACTGCGAGAAGCGGGTGCATCCCGGCGCCGTGACGCTGGATCACGTCACGCCGCGACGCGGGCAGACCGCCTACGATCGACGCGACAACCTCGTGCTCTGTTGCAAGACCTGCAACTCCGCCAAGGCCGACACGTCGATCCTCGCGTTCCTCCTCGGCAATCGGACGCGCGCGCTGAACCTATTCAAGTACGGGCAGCACCTGAGTCCCATGCTGGTGGAGATGGTGCTGCAACTGGTGCACGGCGCGGGATACGTCCCGCCGACCGTCACCTCGCCCCCGGCCGCCCGCAAGAAAGCGCACGAAATCTGGGCCACCAAGGACGACGACGTCGATCCGTATCGCGAAGAATCCCCGTACGCGGACTGACGCACCG
>CAXBQP010000076.1:0-9689 GCA_963978095.1 uncultured bacterium
TTTCAAGCAGAAGACGGCATACGAGATAAGGCCACGTGACTGGAGTTCAGACGTGTGCTCTTCCGATCTGGTTGCGTCCAGCGGCAGCGGTGCCGGCGGCGGCTCCCGACGGTCCGCGACGGCGCTCGTAGCGCGCCAGGTACGCCACCGCGGCGTCGGCGATGGCGCGGGAGATCTTCTCCTGCCCAGCCGCGCTGTTGATGTATGCCGCCTCGGCAGGGTTGGTGCCGAATCCGATCTCGACGAGCACTGCTGGCATATACGCGGTGACGAGTACTCGAAAGCCGGCTTGCTTGACGCCGCGGCTCGGCCCAGGATGCGTGGTGGCTAACCGCTCCTGGATCAGTTCCGCCAGGTCGCTCGACTCGCGCAGATGTTCATTCTGCGCCATGTCATTCAAGATAAACCCCAGCGCATCGTCGGAGGGAGCGGGACCCGCGCTGGTCTCGAAGCGCACGACATCGTTCTCCATCTGCGCGACGCGCTTCGCATCCTCGGTCTTCGCCTCCGCCAGGAAATACGTCTCGAAACCTCGCGCGCCCCGCGGATCCTTCCATCCGGGGTTCGCCGCGTTCACATGGATCGAGATGAAGAGGTCTCCCTTGCGCCGGTTCGCGATCCGTCCCCGATCCGACAGCGCGATGAGCGTGTCCGTCGTGCGGGTCATGACCACATCCATTCCGCGGTCTTCGAGCGTATGCGCCAGCCGTTTGGAAACGGCGAGCGTGATGTCCTTTTCGAGAATCCTGAACGTGCCCCCGATGGGGCCGTGCATCCCGTTGTCAGGCCCCCCGTGCCCGGCATCGACGATGACGATCCGTTTGACCGAACGCCCGCCAGCGCTCCCGGCCGGCGATGGGGACTCCTGCCGAGGCGCGATCCCGGCCGCGGTCCTCGGCGCCGTCCGGGGCGCCGTGATGCTGATGATCGCCGCCACAAGAACGGAGAGCCTCATCCCTTCACCTTCAAGGCGCGGGCCATATCGCGCTTGTCATCCTTCTCGCGCAGGTCCGCGCGTTTGTCGTGCAGTTTCTTGCCGCGCGCGAGCGCGAGACGCACCTTCGCGCGCCCTTTCTTGAAGTAGATCTCCGTCGCGACCAGCGTCAGCCCCTGCCGCTCCACCGCGCCGATCAGCCGTCGGATCTCCTTGGCATGCAGCAGCAACTTGCGGGTGCGCGTGGCTTCGTGATTGAACCGGTTTCCCTGTTCGTACGGCGAGATATGGAGATTGAGCAGCCACACCTCGCCGTCCTTCACGATCCCGTAGGCATCGCTGATGTTCGCCTTGCCCAGCCGCAAGGATTTCACTTCCGTCCCAGCCAGAACGATTCCGCATTCCCAGCTGTCGAGCAGCTCGTAGTCGAACTTCGCCCGACGGTTCCGGGCAATCGATTCGATTGGGACGTCGCTGGTCGCGGGGGACGTGGTCTTCTTGGCGGTCACAGTCGGGGGCAGACGGTCAGCACAGCGGGCCCTCCGGGCATCCACCCGACGGGCCGAGGGAAACATCCCCTCGATCACTGACGATTTGGACTGGGCTTGGGTATCGGCGTCCCCCATGTTATAATCCCGAGGCTACGCCGAAGTGGTGGAACTGGTAGACGCGCTGGCTTCAGGAGCCAGTGGGCGCAAGCTCGTGGGGGTTCGAGTCCCCCCTTCGGCACTGCACGATTCGACCGTTCAGGCAAGGCCCCGTCACCGCGGGGCCTTCGCCATTTATGGCCGCGGTGTTCGCGGCGCGCGCGAAGGCGCCACATCGTCGGGGAGCACGGCCGCTCCATACACGCGGCGGAGCGTCTCGCTGGCACTGGCATCGTACTGGACCATCAACGCCGCCGCACGGCCCAAGGGCGCGCCCGCGCTGCGCGCGCCATCGCTCGCAAAGGCCAGCAGGACGCGCCCGAGTTTCTCCGGGGTCCCCGCCGCTCCCCCGCGGGCAGCCAGTGCTTCCCGATACCCGGCGAGCCGATCGTTCAGCTGCCGTTCCACGAGGGGGCGCAACGTCGGGTCGCTGCGTTCGTCCACCCGGATCGCGTTCGCGAGCGCTTCCACGACGTCGGCCGCGGTCTGATCATCCAGGGGATCGCGCTGCGCCGCGAGGACGCCGAGGGCCAGTCGCGCGTATCGAAGCTCCCAGCGGGCGTGGTCGAGGTCGCCATTCGTGGCGGCCGAGGCCAACCAGTCGACGTCGGCGTCATCCGGTTCGTGCTGGAGTGACGCGACGAACCGCGCCGCGCGCGGTGCGCGATCTCGCATGCGATCGCGCGCGCGGCGCCACTCCGGGGTGAAGGGAATCAGCGGCACGCGGAGTCCCTTCCGTGCGTCACTGGAGGACGGGCAATCCCGTGCGTCCGCCGACGACATCGGCGCGCGCCGGCAGTCCCACCTTGCTCCGGACCGCCGCTTCGGTCAACAAGAGATCAGAGAGTTTCACGCCCTCGAGGACTTCGTCGATGCGGTGTTGCAGCATCATCCAGACGGGTCGCACGCTGCACGAATGGGATGAGGAGCACCGTTCGCTGTCGACGGGGTGCGTCTCGCAATGCAGGTCGAAGGTGACGAGCTCGGCGGCGGCAATGATCTCGCGAACGGTGATCTCGGACGCGGCGCGGTCGAGCGTGTAGCCGCCCTTGGCGCCGCGCGTGCTCGTGACGATGCCGGCGCGCCGCAAGCGCAACAGGATCTGCTCGACGTAATCGCCGGGCAGCTTCTCCTTGGCCGCGATGTCACGCCCCGTCACGGGGCCGTCCTCCGCGCGCTTCGCGAGATGCAGTGCGCAGATGACGCCGTATTCAGCCCAGGTGGTTATGCGCATGGCGGAGAATACCCCGTTCCGGTGCGGCGAACAAGACGATCGCTCACGGCGAAACGGGGGTCGGGATCTCGAACGTCGAACGGATGTTGATGAACGACGTGGCGTCCGATCCGCGCGTGACGACGGTGCGCAGGCGTTGAAAGTAGGTACTCCGCGCACCGGCATTCCCCGCAGCCCAGCGTGCCGCGAGTGTCGCCGGCACCGTGCCCGCGCCGTCATCGACGAAATCACAGAGGATTTGCGCATTCGCGACCGTCGGCACGCCGGTGCCGTCGTTGTAGCGGAGCGACACGACCATCGCCGCGAGTGGGGCGGCGGGCGACCAGGTCAACTCGAGCGGCTGGCCTGCCGCCGGCGGGGTCGCGGACGACATGGTGAACGCTTCGGCCGTCTTGGCGGTGACGGTCGAACGCGGGAACCCCGCGAGGTCGCCCAGAATGGTGAAGGTGACCGTGTCGCCCGGCGTGAACGCCAGTCCCGCGACGCGGCCGCTGTAGGTGCCGTCGACGGTCGTCGCGCGCAGGAGCGTGTCGATCGCGGACTTGATGGTGGTCACGACGCCCGCCCCGCCTCCGATCACACTCGCGGTGTTGTAGTTGGTCAGCGGATACGGCGCGATCTGGCACGTGTCCGAGGCACTCGCGGCCGAACTGAGCACGAAAGAGCCCGCCCGGTAGAAGTTCGCGGAGGGCGCCGTGGTGTAGCCGCTACCTTTCGACCGCGCGTTCAGACTGATCATCGCGAGCGGGGAGCCGGCATCGGCCGCCGTGCTGCCCTTGCAGGACGCCACGACCGGCAGGAGCGCGAGAGCGGTGAGGAACGGAAGGAGACGACGCGTCATGTGGGCTCTCAAGCTGTGGGTGGAGACGACGGCGGACCGTCGGTGCGAACGCCGTACAACAGATACGCCAGTGCGACGGCCCCGGCCAACATCGCGACGGCCAGCGCTCCGATGCTATACCCGTGCAACACACCGAACATGACGCGGCGCGGGTCATCCTGAGCCCAGGCATCGATTGTGCCGCCCGCCATCTGCCGGAGTCTGACGATCCTGGGATTGATCCCAAACTGCGCCACTGCACAGGCGCCGGTGGCCGCGAGCGATGCGAGCGTCGCCCCACTCCCTGCGCCGCCTCGCCCCGCGAGCAGGGCGACCGCGACTCCGATCACGAGCCCGGACACGAAGATCGTTGGCAGAACTTCCCCCACCACCGCGCCGGCGAGCCCGCGCGACGGCAATGCCCGGAATGCCCCGGGCGCCACGACAGCGATCGTCAACAGCGAGGCCCCGCCCCACGCACTCAGCAAGAGCGCGCCGGTGAGCCGTCGGCCGTTGGTCGTCATGCGCCCTTCACCCGTGCCACTCCGTTGAGAAAGGGATTCGACCGCAGTTCCTCGCCGATCGTCGTCGACGGGCCATGTCCCGGGTGCACGGCAAGCTCCGGCGCGAAGCCGGCGAGACGCGCCAGGGACCGCTGCATCGCCGCCGGATCGGCGCCGGGAAGATCGGTCCGCCCGATGGAGCCTGCGAAGAGCAGGTCCCCTCCGAAGACGGCGCCCTCGCCCACGAAGACCACATGACCGGGTGCGTGCCCCGGAAGATGCACCACCTCGAACGAAAGGCGGCCGAGCGTGAGGCGCATCCCGTCCGCGAGCGGTCCGTCCACCGGATCGGGCTGCTCGAAGGGCACGCCGTAGCGCGCCGCTTGCGACGCCCCGCGTTCGAAGAGCGGCTGATCCAGCGGATGCATCAGCACGGGCACGGGGAAGCGTCGCCGCAGTCCGGCGATCCCCCCGATGTGGTCCAGGTGGGCGTGGGTCAGCCAGATCGCCTCCAGCGTGGCGCCGGACGCCTCAAGGAGGGCGAGCAGCGTGTCCGGTTCATCACCGGGATCGACGAACACGGCACGCCCAGCATCGGGGTCCACGATCAGCCACGCGTTCTCCTGAAACGGGCCGACCGTCGCCGAGGACACACGCATCACGCGCCGCGCACCAAGGTCGGTACCGGATCCGGAGCCGGCTGTCCGCTCTTCCGAGCGGTCAGAAACTTCTCCACGGCGATCGCCGCGGTCGTGGCATCGCCGACGGCGGTCGTCACCTGGCGCGTGAGTTGCACACGCACATCGCCGGCCGCGAACAAACCTGGAATCGAGGTCTGCATGTTGGCATCCGTGAGCAGGTAGCCGGCGGCATCGTGCTCCACATGCCCCTCGATGACTCCGGTGTTCGGCTTGAAGCCCACGAAGATGAAGATTCCGGTGGCATCCAGATCGCGCGAGCTGTCCGTCGGGAGGTGCTTGAGCCGCGCGTGCGTCATCAGCCCGTCGGCACCGACGATCTCCTCGACGACCGTGTCCCACACGACTTCGATCTTGGGATTCGCGAAGAGGCGTTGTTGCACGATCTTCGACGCACGGAACGCATGGCGCCGATGGACCAGATACACCTTCGCCGCATAGCGAGTCAGGAAATCCGCCTCTTCGCAGGCGGCGTCACCGCCACCGACCACGATGATCGTGTGCCCCTTGAAGAACGCACCATCGCAAATGGCGCAGTAGGACACCCCTTTGCCGGCATACTCGAACTCACCCGGGACTTCGAGCTTGACCGGCGTTCCTCCAGCGGTGATGATGACGGCCGGCGACCGATGGATGTCTCCGCTCTCGAGCGAGGTCTCGAACGTGCCATCCTCCACTTTGCGCACTTTCTCGACCCGCGTGAACGGACGGATGTCCGCGCCGAACTTGGTCGCGTGCGCCGCGAACTTCTCGGCGAGTTCGGAACCGAGCACGTGCTCGAAGCCGATGTAGTCCTCGATGACTTCGGTGTTGAGGAGCTCCCCGCCCGGCAGCCCCTGCTCGAGCACGACGGCGTTGAGCATCGAACGGCCGGCATACATGCCGGCACACATCCCGGCCGGTCCGGCGCCGATGATGACGACTTCATGGTCAAAGACAGCCACGATTCATTCCTGGGAGATTTGTCCCTGCAATTTCACTCGGTGCGGGCCACGGGGGAACCACCCAGCCGCAGAACCCCCAGTGCGCCGTGGCAGTTCGACACCGTCCCGACCAGGATTCGGACCGCCGCGCCGCCGCGTCCCGAATCTGCCCCGCGCGCGGCAACGGTCCGCGTCACCACCGCGTCGGCCGCTTGCACGTCCTGCACATCGATCATTCCGACCCCGTACGTTCGGTGCGTGCAATGCAGCACCGCCGCCGCGTCCAGCCCCGGCGCAACCGCGGCGGTCCGAGACATGTCCCAGTCTCGTACCCCTCGCGTGTGGGGGCAGATGCGAGGCTCGATGCAGTTCACCGGGCACATCCACTCGGCAAAGCTCACGTACCGGGACCCGTCATCCCCGACCCGCTGCCAGGGAACGCCCGCGAGTTCGCGCGGCGCCTCGATCCCGACCGGCAGCGGCTGGTACCGGCTGATGGCGCGATCGCGCAACCAGTGCAGCAACAGATGCGGCATCAACGGTGATGGCACAATCGCGTCGTCCGCCGCTGCCGGAATCGCGAGGAAACGCTCCAAGAACGCCGCCCAGTCCGATTCGACGAACCGCAGATCGGGGGATCCGTCGCGCGCG
Source organism: uncultured bacterium (assembly GCA_963978095.1). Lineage (GTDB taxonomy): Bacteria > Gemmatimonadota > Gemmatimonadetes > Gemmatimonadales > Gemmatimonadaceae > Fen-1231. The sequence continues at coordinate 6,411 of CAXBQP010000076.1, forward strand.
ACGATGCACGCGGGATCCTGGTCCACGACGATCAGCTCACCAATCGTCACCGCACCGCGCGAGCGCGCGCGACGCAACTGCCGCACATAGTACGAACCGTAGCAGCCTCCACCGACGACGACCACGCGGCCGAAGGCCAAGGGCTTCGTCACGGCGAACTCAGCGCGCGCCGTGCCGGCCGCCATCCACGAACAGGATCTGCCCGGTCACGTAGGGGGCCGTGAGCAGATATCGCACCGCATCGGTGACATCCGTGGGCGTCCCGATGCGACGCAATGGCGTGGCGTCCGCGAACCGGCGTTGCTCCTCCTCGGACCACTGGGCTGGCGCGAGCACCGCCCCGGGCGCGACGCCATTCACGCGCACGCTCGGCGCGAGTGCGGCCGCGAGCGCGTGCGTCATCGACGCCACTCCCGCTTTGGCCACGCCGTGCGGTACGAACGCGGGCCATGACTCGAAGGCCATGTGATCCGAGATGTTCACGATCGCACCGCCTTCCCGCGGCATCGCGCGTGCCGCTGCGATCGCGAGGAAGAACGGCCCGCGCAGATTGAGCGCGAAGACCTCGTCCCACTGCGCGACCGTGAGGGTGTCGAGCGGTGTGCGCACCATCGACGCGGCGGAGTTGACGAGTCCATGCAACACACCGAACCTCGCGATCGTGGCGGCCACGAGCGCGGCCGGCGTCGACGGGTCCCCCAGATCGCCCTGCACCGCGAACGCCTCGCCGCCCGAACTCGCGATGGCGGCGACGGTCTCAGCCGCGCCCTCTCGCGACGTGTGAAAGTGCACCGCGACGCGGGCCCCCGCCGCGCCGAGCGCCACCGCGATTGCCTGCCCGATCCGTTGTCCTGCACCGGTGACCAGGACGACGCGTCCCTGCAAGGTGCTGCCTTCTGCCGCACCACTCACGCGACGTGCCCTGCGCCGTGGCGCTCCACGATCCGCGCGTCCTGCTGCGCCAGCCAATCTGCGTTGACCTGCATGGCGCCGAGTGCTCGAGATCCCGCGGCGGCACCGTGCCAGTCTGAGCCACCGCTCGGAACGAGATCGAAATGCGCCACCAGCGCTCCCAGGCGCTGGGTATCGTCCGCCTGGTGCCCGGGATGCCGGACCTCGAGCCCGTCGATGCCCAGATCGACCAACGGTTCCACGCGGTCACGCCGCCCGTCGGGCCCGGGATGCGCCCACACCGCGAGCCCACCGTACCGATGGATCATCGCGATCGCCTCGGCGATCTCGAGCTTCGCCTTCTCGATATTGGCTGGGCGGCCGTTGCCGAGCCATCGGTCAAAGGCGTCCCGGTTGTCTTTCGCGAATCCCCCGGCGACCAGCGCGCGCGCGATGTGCGGACGTCCGACAGCACCGCCCGCAGCCGCCTCCAGCACCGCCTCGATGGCCACCGGCACGCCAAGCGTGTTGAGGCGCTCGACGATCGCGATCGCACGGGTCAGGCGCGAGCCGCGGAACGCGGCGAGTTCATCCTCCATCGCCTCGACATCGCGAATGTGAAGTCCCAGGAGGTGGACCTCGTGCCCACGATCGACCGTCGAGAGTTCGACGCCGGCGATGACCCGAAGCCCATGCGGCTGCGCGGCGCGCTGTGCTGCACGGACCCCCGCCAGCGTGTCATGGTCGGTCAACGCGACCGCCACGAGTCCCGCGCGGTGTGCGGTGGCGACGAAATCCTCGGGTGAGGCCGCACCATCGGAGGCCGTGGAATGCGCGTGCAAATCCACGCAGGCCACGGGGGCATCACTCACAGTGCGTAACCCGCCTCCGGCGAGTTCACGCTCGACTGCGACAACGCGAACAGCGCGTGCAGTTCCGCATCGGTCATGCCCACCAACGATGCTTCCCGGGACCGGACGCCGCGGGGGGAGTAGCGGGTGACCCGGACCTCGCGCGCGTCACCACTGCCGCGCACGAACAGCAGACCGAACTCGTCCCCGTCGTACTGCGTGACCTGTCCGGACGGAAAAACGCTCCACTCCTGCCCTTCCACATGAATACGGCGCGTCGGCATCTCAGGTCAGCTCCACTTCGGTGTAGATACGTGAGGGATCGAGCACCGATCCCGGCGCCGCGGCATGCGCGGCCGAAAGCGTCGCGGGATCCGGCGCTTCGGAAAATTCGATGAAGGCACCGGTCAGCGCGGCCTCTTCGAACACCCAGAACTGACAGCCGGCCGCTCGATAGTGCTCCTTGCGCGCCTTGATCTTCTCGAAGTACTTGGCGCGATCGCCCAACGGGACGATCGTTCGTTGCATGCTCAGGGCGCGCGCCATGCGATGCTCTCGGCCGAGGGTCAGGGATCAGAAACCGGTGTCGGGAATCTGCTCGAGCGAGCGCTTCAGGTCACCCATGAAGCGGTCGGCGTCGGCACCATCGACGATCTTGTGATCGAATGACAGCGAAAAATAGGCGCAGGTCCGAATGGCAATTGTATCCTCTCCATCCGCACCCGTGATGACCTTGGGACGCTTCTCGATCGCCCCCAGGCAGAGAATCGCCGTGGTGCCGACCGGGATGATGGGAGTGCCCGTCAGCGACCCGAAGACGCCGGGGTTCGTGATGGTGAACGTGGCATCCTGGGCGTCCGCCGGGCCGAGCTTCTTCGCGCGGGCGCGGCCGGCCAAGTCGTTCGCGGCCTTGGCCATCCCCGAGAGCGACAAATCCTCGGCGTGCTTGATGACGGGAACGATGAGCCCCGTGGGCTCGAGCGCGACCGCGATCCCGATGTTGTAGCGCTTGCGGTAGATCACGTCGTGTCCGCTGACCGCCGCATTCAGATACGGGTGCTTCTTGAGGTTGGCGACCACCGCTTGGATGATGAACGGCATGTACGTCAACTTCTGGTGGTTCTGCGCTTCGAACGCGGCGCGCATCGCATTCCGGACGCGTGTCACGCGGGTCAGGTCGACCTCCCAGAACGTTGAGACGTGCGCGGCCACGCGGCGCGCGAGCGCCATGTGATCGGATGTCAGGCGTCGCATCTTGGACATCGGCTCGACCACGTCGCCTGCCCACGGCGAGGCCGCCGGCGCGTGTGAATCCGCGACGGCGGCATGACTCGACGCCGACGGACCCACCACACCCGCCGCGGCAGCGGCAGGTGATGCCCCAGCCCCACTCTCAAGGTACGAGACGAGGTCTTTCTTGGTGACGCGCCCGGCGATCCCGCTGCCGTGCAGCCCGGAGAGCTCGACGCCGTGCTCGGCGGCAATGCGCCGCACGAGCGGGGAGCTCTTGGTGCGCAACCGATCTTCGAGCGAGCCC
>CAXBQP010000077.1:0-9351 GCA_963978095.1 uncultured bacterium
GTCCCGCCGTGCCGGTGGAACTGCCGCCGTTGAGGGCCATCTGCGTCGCCCCAGTGACCACACTCGACGCGCTGATGGTCAGCGGTGAGTTGGTCAGTCCCCCACTCGATGCGGTCAGGGTGTTGATGCCGGCGCTCGCGCCAAGCGTCCAACTGCCAAGCGTGGCGACACCATTCGCGTTCGTGACCGCCGTCGCGCCGTTGATGGCGCCACCACCGCTCGCAACGGCAAACGTCACCGTGATCCCGGCGACCGGATTGTTGTTGGCGTCGCGGACGATAACACTCGGAGGCACCGCGACTGCGGTGTTGACACTGCCAGCGGTACTCCCGCCGTTGAGAGACAGTTGCGTCGCGGCACCTGCGGTACCTGTTGCGGTCACCGTCAACGGCGAGTTGGCGAGGCCGGTGCTGCTGGCAATGACCGTATTGGACCCTACCGTGGAGCCAAGCGTCCAACTACCGAGCGTTGCAACACCGTTGGCGTTGGACACGGCGTTCACCCCACTGATGCTTCCGCCACCAGTACCGACCGTAAACGTTACCGGTACGCCAGCGACGGGATTCCCGTTCGCGTCGCGCACGACGACACTCGGTGGTGACGCGACCAACGCGCCCGCAGTGCCGGTGGTGCTCCCCCCGTTCAGCGCCATCTGGGTCGCGGCGGCTGTAACTCCGGTCGCGGCAATGGTGAGTGGAGACCCGCCGAGCGTTCCGCTGGACGCCGTCAGGGTGTTCGCACCGACGAGCGGACCCAAGGTCCACGAGCCCACGGTCGCAACGCCCTGCGAGTTAGTCGTTTGCGTGAGCCCAGTCGCGGATCCATTGCCGGATGCAACCGCGAAGGTCACGGAAACGCCGGGCACCGGATTATTGAACGCGTCACGGGCCGTGACACTCGGAGCGACAGCCAACGGCTGACCCACCTGGCCGGACGTGGAGCCACCGCTCAGCGAAATTTGCGTCGCAGGACCCGGCGTGCTGCTGATGCCGAATGACACCGGCGAACCGGAGAGGGTGCCACTCGTCGCGGAGATCGTGTTGCTGCCAACGATCGTGCCGAGCGTCCAGCTCCCCACGGTCGCGACGCCACCGCTGTTGGTCACTGCCGTGGCGCCGGTGATCGAGCCTCCACCCGTGAGGACGGCGAACGTCACCGTCACACCGGACACGGGATTCCCGTTCGCATCGCGGACGATCACGCTCGGCGGGACCGCGACAGCAACACCGACCGTGCCGCTCGTGCTGCCGCCGTTCGCTGCGATTTGAGAGGCCGTACCGGACACGGCGGTCGCGGTCACCCTCGTCGGGGTTCCCCCCGGCGTGCTCACCGTCAGGGTGTCCGCCCCCACCGTCGGACGCAATGTCCAGCTGCTGATCGTCGCGCGGCCCGCCACGTCCGTCGTGATGGTGCCGGGTTGAACGCTCGAGCCGGTTGCCGCCGGAGTGAGAGAGAGCGTTGCGTTGCTGACGGGGTTCCCATCGGCATCGACCACTTGGACCACCGGGGCAGGCTGATACACGCCCCCCGCCACACCCGAACCGCCATTGCCGGACACCACCGTGATGGTCGTCGCAGCGCCGGCCGTCAGCGTCACCGGAGCCGTCACGGCCGGCAAACCAGCCGTCGCGAAACTCAGCGTACGCGCGCCGACCGTGCCGGCAAGCGTCAACCCCGCGAACGTCGCGCGACCACTCGCGTCCGTGGTGACGGTCGCGTTGGTGAGGGTGCCTCCACCCGACGCGATGGCAACGGTGACGGATGTCCCTGCGACCGTCACCGGGTTTCCGAACTCGTCCTGCACCTCCAGAACCGGCTGCACGCTCAGGGGCGAACGATTCGCGCCGGTTGCGCTGGGTGTGGTGACGAACACGATCTTGCTCGCGGCACCCGCCGCCACGCTGGCCGTGAAGCTCAACGGACTGTTGACGAGGCCCGCGCTCGTCGCCGTCACGACCTGAGTCCCCGACTTGGTACCGAACGACCAGGTCGAACTCGCAAGCCCTTGCGCGTTCGTCGTCGCGGTGGTCGTACCGACCGTCGCGCCAGCATCGGCCGTTGCGAACGACACGCTCACCCCAGCCACCGGATTGCCAGACGCATCGACCACCTTTGCGACGACCGGAGCAGCGGCGGCGGATTTTACGACCCCCACTTGGTTGCTTCCGCCGGCGGATTGGATTTGCATGCCAGGCGGACGCACCAGAAGTGCCGCGGATCCGGACGCTTCTTCCACCGCAGCCGTGATCGTCGCCGTTCCTGCCGCCACCGCCGTGACGACCCCGTTGGCGTCGACGGTCGCGATCCCCGTGGCGCTCGACGACCAGAGCAACACGAGGCCATTGATGGTGTTGCCCGCGGCATCCTTCGCCACCGCAACAAAGGTCTTGGTCTGCCCGAGTCCGGTCGCGGTCTGCGTGCTGGGCGTGACCGAAATGGACGCCACGGGAACGGCTGGAGCCCCGACGACCACCGCGGCGGTCGCACTCAATGCCGGCTTGCTCACGGATGTCGCGGTGATACTCGACGTACCGATTCGCTGTGCGGCCGCGCGTCCCGCCGTGGGAGTCAAAGCCAGGATTCCGGTGGTGGGGACGGACCACGTCACCTGCTCGCCCACGATCTCGGTGCCACGAGCGTCGACGGGCTTGGCCACGAAGGTCGCGGAATCGCCACGGCGCAACGACGATGACGTGGGCGAAATCGTCACGCCAACGAGGCGCTGCTTCACCGTCACCGTTGCGGTGTCCGCGATCGTCCCCACGGCTGCCACGATGCGCGCGGTACCGGGGAGTTTGGTGGTGATCATGCCGCGCGAGTCCACCGTCGCGACATTCCCATCCAGCGAACTCCAATCAATGCGCGTGTCGCCCGTCGCCCCCGCAAGAACCGCCGTGGCGCGCACGCTGTCGCCCTCAACCTGCGTGGCGATCGGCTTGACGATGTGCATCGCCGTTACGTCGAGGTTCGACAGCGGTCCGGGATACAGATCGATCTCGAGTTGACGGATGTCGCCCGGCGCCAGCGGCGTCTGCGCGATTCGTCCGGAGTAGTTCACCACCTCCACGCCAGTCGTGCTGTCGAGATTGGCGAGTTCCATGGTGATCTTGGTGTTGAGCTTACGCCCGCCCAACGACACGACGAAGTTGAAGTCGAACGCGGCCAGCTTCGGATCGAGGAACTGGTCGAGAGCCCCGAGCACCGTCGTGGTCCCTTCCTCGTAAACCCGGAGCCGCAGAAAGTTGATCGGAGCCGACTTGGCGGCGCCGAGGTACACGACGCGGGCACCCACGGCCAGTCGAGCGCCACTCGCCGGCGCGAAGCTGAAGTTCGACTTCAGTCCGGTCGGCGTTTTGGTCTCGGTGCACGCCGATACGAGCGCTGCGAGCGCAAGGACGAAATAGCCGCCCAGCCCAGCGGCATGCGCGATACGATCGGCCACTCGACGAAACCGGCCGTCGGTCGCGCTGCTGTGGGGGGTACGAACGCGCATACGAGCTCCGTGAGGGGAGTGCGACCGGAGCCGCACCAGAACAGATCATCAGCGAATGTCAAACTTCTCGCCGGTGAAAACTATTCATACGGTACTCGTTTGCCAAGTCTAGAATACGGCCAAGCGTTTCACGGAATGTGCCCCGATTCGTCGGCGCCCGTCGAGAAACGCCAGTTCGATGAGGAATGCCGCCAGCGCGACATGGCCGCCGCACCGCTCCGCCAACCGGCACGCAGCCGCAGCCGTCCCGCCAGTCGCCAAGACATCGTCGACGATCATCACCCCTCGCGCGCCGTCCAGCGCATCGGCATGCACCTCGAGCGTGTCCGTCCCATACTCCAACGCGTAGCGCTCGGCGACCGTCGCCCGCGGAAGCTTTCCGGGCTTCCGCATCGGGACGAAACTCACGCCGAGCGCCTGCGCCACCGGCGCTCCGAAGATGAATCCGCGACTCTCGATCCCGACCACGTGCGTGATGTCCAGGCCGGTCGCCCAAACCGCCATCGCATCGGTCACCGAACGGAACAGTGCCGCGTCCAGCAGCACGGGGGTGATGTCCTTGAAGACGATCCCCGGTTTCGGGAAATCCGGCACGTCGCGCACCGCCGTGCGAAGGCGTGCATCGAGCGTCGGGTTCAACTCGTCCATCCGTGATCTCCGAGCAACGGCACGAAACGCATGGGCCCAAGTTCCGTGCGCTCAAAGGCCTCCCCGCTGCGGGTGATTTGCATCAGCTTTTGTTCCTCGCGCGTCCCGACGGGAATCAACATCCGCCCCCCTTCGGCCAACTGTGCCAGCAAAGGAGGCGGAACATCCGGGCTCGCCGCACCGACCAGGATGACATCGTACGGGGCGTGCGCCTCCCAGCCATGCGTGCCATCGCCCAGCAGGAGCGAGACGTTCGTGGCCCCCGCGGCGGTGATGGCCACCCGTGCGTTCTCCAAAAGCGCGCCGATGCGTTCCACGCTGAACACCTGCGCCGCGAGGCGTGCGAGCAGCACGGTCTCGAACCCGCTGCCGGTCCCGATCTCCAGCACCTTTTCGTGGCCGGTGAACTTGACCAGCTGCAGGTAGTACGCGTGCACCATCGGCTGACTGATGGTCTGCCCGTTGCCAATCGGGAGCGGGGTGTCCTCGTAGGCGCGGTGTGCGACCCCCGTCGGGACGAAGAGATGCCGCGGCGTGTCCTCGAACGCCTTCAGCACGGCCAGGTCGGAGATCCCCTTCCCCCGCAACTCCTCGACCAAGCGTCGGCGCGCACCGCCGAACTGCCGACCTACGGGGCTCGCCACCAGTCCGCCGCGTCGTCCAACCGCGCCTGATGCGTGATGTCGAGATGCAGGGGCGTGACCGAGATGTAGCCGTCCTGCACGGCCGAGATATCGGTGCCCGCATCCTGCTCCCACGTCACGGAGCCTCCACCAATCCAATAGATGGGACGTCCCCACGGGTCCTTCATCTTGGCGATCGAATCGTTGAAGACGCGTTTTCCGAGCTTGGTGAGCTTCACGCCTTTGATCTCGGCGGCCGGGACCGCCGGAATGTTCACGTTCAGGAGCGTAGACCTGGGAAAGGCGGGGAGCGATGTCAGATGGCGCAGCAGCGCCGCCAATGGCTCTACCAGATCATCGAGCGGGGACCCGTCCACGCGCATGAGACGCCCCGCGTAGCTGAGCGCGATCGACGGGATCCCCATGGACAATCCCTCCATCGCCGCGGCCACGGTCCCCGAGTACAGCACGTCTTCCCCCATGTTGGGACCGTGATTGATGCCGCTCAACACGAAGTCGGGGCGCGTCGGCATCAACGCTTGCACGGCCAACATCACGCAATCGGTGGGCGTGCCGTCCACCTGCCATCGCCCCTCGGCCAACTCGATGGGCCGCACGGGATGATGCAACGTCAACGAATGGCTGGTCGCACTCTGCTCACGGTCCGGCGCCACGACGAAGACATCGCCGAGCTGTCGGGCCGCGCGCTCGAGCGTTTCGATCCCCTTGGCCAGGATGCCGTCGTCATTACTCACCAGGAACAACACTACCGCACCTCGCCGTCGAGGATCGCCAGGATGTCGCGCAGCTCGGCCTCGAGCGATTGCACCGTCTGCATGTCCAGGCCGACCCGCGCGGCCGATTTCAGTTCGCCGGCCTTCCGGAACGCGTCGAGCTTTTGGCGGGCGCCGTCGATCGTGTACTTCTCCGCGTACAACAGATGCTTCACCAACTGGATCATCTCGATCTCGCGGCGCTGATACACGCGATTTCCCGAACGATTCTTGGCGGGACTCAGGAACTTGAACTGACTCTCCCAATACCGCAGCACGTGCGGCTTGAGGTCGGTCAGCGCGCACACGTCGCCGATCGAGTAGAACTCCTGCACCGGCTCGGCGCGATCCGCAGGACGGGCACCCATCAGTCCTGCTCTCCGCGCAGATCCCGCTGCATCAGTTCCACCAACGCCCAACGTGCCGGCTGGCGTTCGAACAGCACGCGATGCACGGCGGTCACGATCGGCATCTCCACCCCCTCGCGCTCCGCGAGCGCGAGCGCACTCTGCGTGGTCGTCACGCCCTCAGCCACGGTGTCCCGGGCCGCGAGCACATCCTGCAGCGCCGCGCCGCGTCCGACTTCCAGTCCCACCGACCGATTGCGACTCAGCGATCCGGTGCAGGTGAGCACCAGATCACCGACGCCGGCGAGCCCCGCGAAGGTCGCAGGACTGGCACCAAGCGCCGCCCCCAGTCGCATCATCTCGGCGAGACCGCGAGTGATCAGGGCCGCGCGGGCATTGAACCCGAGGTTGAGGCCGTCGGCGATCCCCGTTGCGACCGCCATGACGTTCTTGAGCGCACCCGCCAACTCGACCCCGACCACATCATCGTGGGTGTACACTCGGAACGATGGCGAGCTGAACACCTGCTGTACGCGTTGCGCGGCCGCGGCATCGCGGCTCGCCGCGACGACGGCCGTCGGCAGACGTGCCGCCACCTCTGCCGCGAAGCTCGGTCCGGAGAGTCCGACCACCGGCCGGCCACCGATCTCGTCCGCGACCACGTCCGTCATCAACGCGAGCCGCCCCGGCTCGATCCCCTTGGTGGCGACGACGAGTGTCGCATCCGCCGCCACGAAAGGCGCGACCGCCGCGGTCACGCTGCGCAAGACGTGGCTCGGCGCGGCAAACACCACCAAGCCCGCCTCTGCCACCGCGATCTTCGGATCGTTCGTCGCGCGCAACTCGGGATGCAACGTGACGCCGCTGAGGAATCGACGATTCTCATGGACGCTGTTGATGGCATGCGCCACGTCATGCTCGTGCGCCCAGAGCATCACCGACTGTCCGTTGTCGGCCAGCAAGCTCGCGAGCGCAGTGCCCCACGCGCCGGCACCGACCACCGCACAGTTCACGATGGACCTCCCGGTGAGTTCTTGCCGAAGACGCGCCCCTCAGTACCCGCGCGAAGCCGCGCGATGTTGGCGCGATGCGTCCACCAGACAAACGCCCCCACCGCGAGCGCCGTCTCGAACACGGGAGAGACGCCGCGGTCAAACCAGACCCATACCGGGAAAAGCACCGCCGCCGTCAACGATCCCACGGATACATACCCGGACATGACCGACGTCAATGCGAACACCGCGAAGGTCCCGAGCAGGGGCCCCGGAATCACCGCCAGGAAAATCCCCGCCGCGGTGGCCACTCCCTTCCCACCGCCCTTCCACAACAGGAAAATCGGCTTTGCGTGCCCGAGGATCGCCATGACGCCGTATGCCAGCGCCCACCAGGTCGCGGCATCGTTCAGGGGCCCGCCGACACCGGTGACTCTCGGAATCGCATACACCGGGACCGCACCCTTGGCGATGTCGAGTAACATCACGACCACGCCGGCTGGCGCACCGAGCGTACGGAAGACGTTCGTCGCGCCAAGATTTCCCGACCCGACCGTTCGCAGATCGATCCCTTTGAGCAGCCGTCCCGCGAGATACGCGAACGGGACCGAGCCGGCCAGATAGGCGATGACAAGGCCGAACACCGGGCTCATTGCTTCTCGGACTTCCGGCGAAGGATGATGCGCAGTGGGTTCCCGGTGAACCCCCAGAACTCGCGGAATCCATTGTGCAGGTAGCGCACGTAGTGCTCCTGCAACTTGTCCGGGTTGTTGCCGAACACCGCGATCGTCGGAGGAGCCGTCTCCACCTGCGTCGCGTAGTTGAGCTTGATTTCGTGTCCGGCAGCCTGCGGCGGCTGACGGCGCGCGATCAGCTGTTGCAGCGCGTCATTGACCTGCGAGGTGCTGATGCGCGTGTGGCGCTGCGCATCCACGGTCTGGATGAGGTCCAGCACCTTGGTCACCCGCATGCCGGTGAGGGCGGAGGTGAACACGAAGGGGACGAACTTCAGGTAGGGGGCCTTCTCCGCGCACTCCTTCTCGAACTTGGCCGCGGTCTTGTCATCCTTCTCCTTCAGGTCCCACTTGTTCACGACGATGATCATGCCGCGTCCGGCTTCCCAGGCGAGCGTTGCGATCTTCAGATCCTGGTTGTGGAGCCCTTCGATCGCGTCGATCATCAGGATACAGATGTCCGAACGGTCGATCGCGCGGCGTGTGCGGAGCGCCGAGTAGAACTCGATGCCGTCGTCGATCCGGGCCTGGCGTCGCAGCCCCGCGGTGTCGACGAAGATCATCTCCCGCCCGTGGTACGTGAACGGCGTGTCGATGGCGTCGCGGGTCGTCCCCGCGACGTCCGACACCACGAGCCGATCGGCGCCGAGCAGCTTGTTGATGAAACTCGACTTGCCGACGTTCGGGCGCCCGATCACGGAGACCCGCAGCAGTTCCTTGAGTTCATCCGGATGTGGCGCCGGGAGCCGCTTCACGACCTCGTCGAGCAGATCGCCCGACATCTTGCCATTGGTCGCCGAAACCGGGTGCGGATCCCCCGCCCCGAGCTTGTAGAACTCGTAGTAGTCCGTGCTCCGCGGATCATCGACCTTGTTGGCCACGACCATCCACGGTTTCCCCGAGTTGCGGAGCAGCTCGGCGACGCGCGCATCCGACGGATGAACACCGACCTGCGCGTCGAGCACCAGCAACAGCAGGTCCGCCTCTTCGATGGCCTGCTTCACCTGCTTCCGGATCTCCAGATCCATCGGGAGCGTCGAGTCCTCGCGCAGACCGCCGGTGTCCACGAGCCAGAAGGCGCGTCCGTTCCACTCCGCGCGGGTGAAGTGACGGTCTCGGGTGGTCCCCGGCTCGTCGCTCACGATCGCGGTGTCGTGGCCCACGATGCGGTTGAACAGCGATGATTTGCCCACGTTGGGGCGGCCGATGAGCGCGACAACCGGAAGGCTCATACCGCCGCCTCCGCCATCATCGGGGAGCCTTCGAGTTCAAGCACGTCGATGAAATCGTATGATGGATACACGGGCATACTGCATTCCTCGCGCACGGCCACGAACGCCGAATCATCGAGGAAGAGGCCGTTTTCGTTGATGGACTCGGCGGGAATCAGCGCCAGGTCGAGGTCCGTCCGATGCACGAGCGCGCGCCGGATGTCGGCACCGACCAGCAGGCCGGCGCGGCCAACTACGCCAAGGTGCTCGCCGGCGACGCCGCGATCATGAACGGGCGCGTCGCGACGCAGGTCCACGGCGGAATGGGCTTCACCTGGGAGGTGGACGTGCACCTCTACCTCAAGCGGGCCTGGGTCCTCGACACCCGGTTCGGGTCGGTGGACGCGCACGCGGACACCGTGGCCGCCACGCTCCCGGCGGCGCGCTGAGCCGAGGCGCGCCGGCGCTCGGTCGACTCAGGCGGGGCGGTGCAGCTCGACCCTGCGGTCGAGCAACCGGGTGATCGTCTC
>CAXBQP010000078.1:0-8866 GCA_963978095.1 uncultured bacterium
CCTCCGCCACCACCTCCGAACCCGCCGCCGTCGCCACCACCGCCTCGCCCGCCGCGGGCACCGCCGCCGTCACCACCGCGCCCACCACCGCCACCCCCCGCGCCGAGTCCCGGGATTCCCGTGAAACCCGCCGCGGCAGCCGCGGCAGCCGCACCGGCTTGGTCGCCCGCCTGCGCCTGCGCGCGCAACTTCTCGAGCGACACCTTGGTGGAGTCGAGGAATGCCGCCTTTTCATCCTCGCTCATGCGTTTCCAGTCGAACGGGGTCTTGGCGGTCGCCTCCTTGGTGCCGTTGGCGCGAATCCAATCAACGTGGTAGTCGCGCGCGCGCAACACGGCCACACTGCCGTCCGCCATGAGCGACCAGTCGTCCGCCACCGGAAGCGGATTCACGGTCACCAGCATGTTGAACCGGCCGTCATCCCCCTGGGCCACGCGCACGTTGTTCACGGGGACCTTGAGGAAGGCGACGGTGTCGAGCTTGCGCGAGATCAGGTCAAAGCGGACGAGCGGGGCCGAATCGGGCTGCGCGCCTCCGCCGAATCCGCGGCCGTTCCCGCGACCGTTACCGGTATTCGGCGTGGCGGCCGGCGTCTGCCCCGGCAGCGGGGCCATGCCCGGCGGCAATCCCGCCGTCGATGTGGTCGCCGCCGCCCCGCCCGCGCGCGCGGGCGAGGGAATCGGTTGCGCACCGTTCGGGCCGGCCCCGCGGCCGCCGCGCCCCTGGTTGCCGCGATAGACCAAACGGCCCGCGGCGTCGGTGCCCGGCGTCCCGTTCGGGCCGCCGATCAACAGGTTCACGTCGGCGGCGCGCGGCACGGACATGACGCGCGTGATGTTCCCCTTGCCGTCGATCACCAGCATCGAGAGCGACAACGGATCCACGAACAAGGTGGAGTCCCCCTTCCATGGGATCAGCCCACCCGCGCGCGAGCTGTACGCGTTGGCCGTGGCACTCGTGGTGTCGGCCACGAGCGTCGAGCTCGAGAGCGTCGAATCGAACAGCACGACCTTGCGGCCGTTGATGTCGTTGACGAGCACCTTGCCGCCCGGCAACGCCCGCACCGCCGACACCGCGCCCAGCAGCTCCTTGGACTTGGCGAAGACGGCGCCCAAGGGCTTGATCGGCGGGAGTTGGCTCGCGGGGGTGTTCTCCGGCACCGGGTCCTGCGCTTTCACCGACTGCACGGCGCACACGCACAAGGCGAGCGCGGCCATCGAGATCTGCTTGCGTGTCATTCGAATCACCAAAGAGGAATTACCGACCCATCCCGTAAAAAACCTGCGTCCGGACGATTAGTTCCCGCTGCGTCCGCCACCACCACCACCACCGCCACCACCCGGAATCCCGGCACCGCCTCCGCTGTTGAACGGATTCTGTGCGCCGCCGGCGGTCCCGTTCCGGATGCCCTGCAGGTAGCGCGTGTCGAGATAGCTCGCCACGATCGCGGGGAGCATGCGGTATTGTTCCGGCGTGAGCAGCCCGTTCAGCGGCTTCGACAACTTGATCAGCAGGTCGACCGTCTTCTTGCGCGCGGTCAGATACCGTTCGTAGACATCGGCATCGTCGTACTCGTTGGGGAGTGCCGCCAGGTACTTCGTCACCGGCGACCACGCCGAGTCCATGCGCACGATGTACCACCGATTGAGCGTCGCGAGGCTGTCCGCCTGCGGGCCGGTGAGCTTCAGCGAGTCCGCCTGGCGCAGGATCGTGCTGATCGGGTTCACCAAGCCGCCGCTGCTGGCGTAGGTCGCACGCAGCACCGCTTCCGTCACCTTCTGTCCGCCCGAACGACGTCCGGCATTCAGCTGCTGGATGAGCGACTGCTTCTCGCGCGTCGGCCCGAGGTCGAACCGCATCATGGCGGTCACGATTACCGGCGTACGCACGGTGTTGAACGCCAGGCTGGTCGAGCCGAAGCGCTGGTTCACTTCGTACTTGAAGCGCTGCGTCGCCGGGTCGAAGCCGCGCACGTAGAGCAGCGACTGGTCCGGCTGCACGGTCGTTCCCCAGCCCTGCAGCTTGTTCTCGCCGTGCAGAATCAGGTCGGCGGCACCGAGCGGGTTCGACACGCTGAACGAGATGATGGCACGCTGCGGCAACCCGAGCTTGAGCGGGTTGAAGGAGATCTGCATGTTGGCCGTATGGGTGATCGGCCCTTCGCAGCTGTTGCGCGTCGCAAGTGCCCCGAGCTGCTTCTGCAGGCAACTCTTGACGTTCCCGGAGGCCGACGCGAGCAACTGGCGCATCGACGTCGCCACCGCCGTGTCGGTCGCGGTCGAGGGATTCGGGACGAACGCGCGGTCGTTGGAGTAGCCGTCGCCGTTCACGTCGCCCGAGATCATCGGCGTGAAGAGATTCCCCGACCGCACGTTGCCGTTCCACGTCACGCGAACGGCGTCGAAGAAGTTGTAGCCGAGCGAGTACACGATCTGATGGCGCGAGGCATTGGCCGAGCGGTACCAGTCGACGCTCAGCGGATTGCCCACGGTGCTCGTGAAGCCGCGTACCTGTTCCTGCACATCCGAGAACACATAGTTCAGGCTCCACGACCAGATGGTCGAGAAGGTGGCCGGTGAGAGGCGCATCGTGAACTGCTTGCTCTCCGAGCGGAGGTCTGACCGCGCCTGGTTCACGCGATTATACAGGGGCGAGACCCGGGACCCGGCGGCCGAAATCGCGCCGGACGCGGCCACGATGCTCGTCGGCGCGACGAATACCGGACGCCCGCCCTCGCTGGTGAGGCTGAACTGCGTCGTGGGGAGGAAGTTCAGGTCCACGTTCCCGGGCTGGTTCATGTTGTTCGAGTACGTGACATCGAACGTCGCCGAGAATCGGTTGTTCAGGATCGGACCGGCCCAGTTCAGGTTGGCGCGAAGGCTGCGCTGCGCTTCATAATCCTTGGCGAACATGCTGACGTTCGGTGCCGTGCTGCTGAAGCCCGAGCTGCCGGCGCCGGTCGCGCACGTGTTGGGAATCGCCGACGAATGGCTCAGATACCCCTGCCAATCCGGGGACGGCGCCGCCACCCCCACGCACGTCACCTGCTGCACGGCACTCGGCAACCCGGTGTTGTCCACCGCGCCGGTCATCAGGGTCGTCGCCGGAGTGTTCTGGAAGATGCCGATGCCGCCGCGGATCACCGCGCGCGGACCGCGGAACGCGCCTTCGAAGCCCGGGATCTGCTGCGACGTGCCGTAGGTGTAGGCGAACCCGATGCGCGGGCTCGCATACAGACGATTCGGCACGTAGCTGTTCGACACACCGTAGATCGATTGGAGTCCCGGGTTCAGCGTCGGCGTCGCCGAGAGCTGGTTGCCATCGATGCGGAGGCCGTACTGGATCTGCAGTTCCTGGCTCTGGCGGTACGAATCGCCGAGGGCCATCGCGCCCACGAGCTGGCTACCGTTGCGCGTACGCGGCGACAGCGTGCGCGTGAACGACGAGGGCGTGCCGTTGGCAAGGTCGGTGAGCGAGTTGAAGGAGAACGCTCCCAACGCGTTCGTCGTTGCGTCCTGGTCGTAGCTGTCGCGCCGCAACTCGGTGGAGAGTTTCACGCGATGCTTGTTGTTCTCGCTGAACCACGAGAGCTGGTTCGTGAACTGGGCACTCGCCGTCTGGTTGGACGAGTTCAGGTTCGGACTGCCGCCGAACGCGATCGTCTTGAGGCCGTTGGTGCCATCGGCGAAGGTGCTGTTGATGCGGACCGAGCCACTCGGCTCGAGCAAGTACGGCTCCGACGCGTTGCGCGACGTGTTGTAGCCGATCGTCGACTCACTCAGCAACAGCGAGAACAGGTAGCCCGAATGACGTGCCTGGATGCCGCCGTTCATGGTCGTCCGCTCGCCGTTGTGCGCGGGCATCTCGGTCTGCAGGTTCGACACCGGCGACGCTTTGTTCCACGAGGCGTTCACGGTCAGGTTGAGCGCCGTGCCGCTGAACGACGTCGGCGGAGTGAGATCGAAGGTGCCGAGCAGCGAGCCCGAATCGGTGAGCTTGTGCGAGGGGGCCGCGCCGACCGTCGTCGGGATCCCCTTGAGCGCCATGATGCCGAGCAGACGCGTCACGGAATCGGCCGAGACACCCGTCGTTTGCAGCGCGAGCGGATCCATGTTCAGCAACGTCGACAACGGATTCGACTTTCGGCCCAGCTGATACGACACGGAGTAGAACGACTTGTCGAGCGTGAAGGCGCCCGAGGCCAATCCGCCCAGCGAGATGTTGGTGTACTGCTGCCCCAACGCGCGTCCCGCCGCATCGGTCCACTGCAGCTGCGGGGCGTCGAGGTTCAGGCTCATCGTGCGGATCTTGAAGTTCGTCCCCGACCGCGTGCGCACGCTGAGCTGCCCGCCGCTGAAGCCGCCGCGCGACACATCGTACGTGCCGGTGTTCAACGCCACCGACAACGCGGCGTCACGAGGCAGGTCGGAGGCGCTGGAGTTCTGGCCGTTGAGCGTGGTGCTGTTCTGGTCGGCCGAGAGGCCGAGCACCGAGAAGCCCGACGGATCACCGTCCGCACCGGGGATCAACGTGACGCCCGGGAGCGACGCCGCCATCGCGGCCAGATTTCCCATGTCGGCCGCCGAGAGCGCCGACACGCTCGCCGTCTTCTCCGTCCCGGAGATGTCGGCGTTGGCTTCCACACGGTTCACGCGATCGCGCGGTGCACTGATGCGCATGGCATCGAGCTCGGTGGTCTTCGACATCCGTGCATCGGCGATGAGGATGTCCTCATCCGCCGCGCGCTTGATCTCGAACCGGCGCGGCGCGTAGCCGAGATAGGTATAGGTGACGAAGTAGTCGCCCTCGCCGTTCGGGAAGGTGACGGTGAACCGACCATTCCGGTCGGTACGCGCCTCGCGGTTGACCGCGCCAGAGAGCGAGGTGACCACGACGCGCACTCCCTGGATGGCCAGGGAGTCCGGGCCGGTCACGCGGCCACGAATCACGTCCACGGTCTGCGCGCCCACTCGGGTCGCGGCGCCGATGAACAGGGAGAGGACGAACAGGAACGTCAGACGCCAAGAGCGCACAGAAGGGACCGGTTTCGGGAAAACGAGAGCGGGGGGTTGGACCCTTTCTAGACGCGCAAGTCGATGAAATCGTTAGATTTTCGGTGGACGCCGTGCTTGTCTGAAGCCCGTGATTCGGGTTTTCTTCGCCACACGATGTGCCGGGCCGGACTATCCGTCGATGTTCGTCTTTTGTTCGGTCGCGGTAACCCGCTGGCGCACCGCCTCATACAACGCGATTCCTACTGTTGTCGAGAGATTGAGTGAGCGGACCACATCCGACGCGATCGGCATCGTGACGCACCGGTCCGCGTAGCGCTCCAAGAGGGCGCCGGGAAGTCCGGCGGTCTCACGACCGAAGACGAGCACGGTGCTCCCCGACGGGTCGCCGAGTGACGCCGCCCAGTACGGACGCGTGCTGCGGGTCGTGAAGAACCAGGGCGCACCGAGCTGCGGAAGTGCCGCTTCGAAGTCATCCCAACCGGGCCACACGCGCAGGGGCACGTGCTCCCAGTAGTCGAGCCCGGCGCGCTTCACTTCGCGCTCGTCGAGCGAGAACCCCAACGGCTCGATCAGATGCAGCTGCGCACCGGCGGCAAGGCAGCTGCGCCCCACATTCCCGGTGTTCCAATGGATTTCGGGGTGCACGAGCACGACGTGGAGTGCCACAGCGTTATCCTGATCCGGACATTCGAGGACAGCGGAGAACCGATGCTCTATAATTAGCCATCGGCGCCGCCACCGCGCCGCTCCGCCCTCCTTCCTCGACGCACCACGCCCCGATGCTCTCCATCGTCCGTCCGCTCGCCCTGTTCACCGCCGTCACGTCGCTCGCCACGGCGACCGCCCCCACAACGGTGCGCCGCTGGAATGCGACGGGGCACGAAGTGATCGCCGCGATCGCATGGACTCATCTCACGCCGCAAGCACGGGTGCGCGCGGTCCAGTTGCTCCGCAACGGTCCGCCGGAGGCACATCTGGGTGACGCCGAGCCGTCGTCGGGTTCGCCGAGTGAACGCGACAAGGCGCTGTTCGTGCACACGGCGGTCTGGGCCGATCAGGTCAAAGGCCGCACCGCACCGAACCATGCCTACGATCGCCCGGTGTGGCATTACACCGATTACTACTGGCGCGAACGCGACGGGAAGGTCGTTCCCGTGCCGGAGCTCACGCCGGATCCCGAGAACGCTCTTGAGCGGCTCGCCCTATTGCCGGGCGTGCTGTCCGGCGGCGCCCCCGATAGCGCCCGCGCGGTGGCGCTGGCCTGGATCGAGCATCTGGTCGGCGACGTGCATCAGCCGCTGCATCTCTCAGCGCGCGTCACCCCGGAAAGCCCCAAAGGCGACCGCGGCGGGAACGACTTCAAGCTCGGCGGGACGCAGAGCAACTTGCACAGCTATTGGGACGGGATCCTCGACGTCCTCGAGAAGCCACCAGCCGGGGACCGCACCGGCTACGTCGAGGCGTGGGCCACGAAGATCGAGACCTCGCTGCCGATCACGGCGTTCACCAAAGCGGAACTCGACGCGGGTCCGGAGGTGTGGGGCAAGGAGAGTCTCACGCTGGCGGAGGAGCTGCTGTATCCCGCCACCTTGATCCCCGGCGCGGTGCCGAGTGATGCGTACAAGACGTCGGCAGGACAAGCGGGCGAGCGACGCATCGCGCTGGCAGGGTATCGGCTGGCCACGGTGCTGAATCGATTGCTCACTCGATAAGGACCGGTCATGGAGTTCCTTCGCCATTCCCTGCGCCTGACCACCACGGCTCCTATCGAGCTGGTCGACATCACGGCGTCGGTGCGCGCGTGGGTCTCGGCGAGCGGCATCCGGAACGGCACGCTCACGGTGATGTCGCGGCATACGACGGCTCGCCTCACGATCAACGAGCGCGAACCGGAGCTGCAGCGGGACATGGTCAGTTTCCTCACGTCGCTGGTACCGGCGGACCTCGAGTATCGGCACAATCGTCACACGGTGGACGGCCGCGCGAACGCGCACGCGCACCTGCTCGGCCTCTTCGTCAACGCGTCGGAAACGATTCCCATCACCGACGGCGCGCTGGAGCTCGGCGCGTGGCAGTCGATCTTCTTCGTCGAACTCGACGGACCGCGCACGACCCGCGAGGTGCAGCTGCAGGTGATCGGCGAGCGGGGCGCCGACCTCGCGTGAGCCGCCGGTGAGTCATCCGTGAGCCTCTCGTGACGGCGGATGACCTCGCCGGATTCTTCGCCACGCGCGACGCGATCGATCCCGAGCAGTACCTCGAACTGGATTTCACCTTCGAGTGCGTCGGCGATCCGCGCGAGGCCGCGGCGCATCTGTGCGCGGAGCAGTCGACGGCGCAATGGCGGCGGGTCGGGGTGGACGAGGATTTCCGTCCACGGTTCGCGGCGAAGGTGCTCGAGCTGGATGCCCGCCCGCTGCCAAAGGGATTCTCCATCACGCTCGCGGATCCGCCGCACGGCGCCGTGCATGCCTGTCGGGCGACGATCGCCCATCCGCACGGCAACTTCGGAGCGCGTCTGCCGAATCTCCTCTCCGCAATCTGCGGGGAGGGGGTGTTCTTCGCGCCCGGCATTCCGCTGGTGCGTTTGGAGGACATCCGCTTTCCGGCGGCCTTTCTCGCGCAGTTCGATGGCCCGCAGTTCGGCATCGCGGGACTGCGGGAACAGTTGCAGCTGTTCGACCGGCCATTCTTCTTCGGGGTGATCAAGCCGAACATCGGGTTGCCGCCCGAGAGCTTCGCCACGCTGGGCTACGAGAGTTGGATCGGCGGACTCGATATCGCCAAGGATGACGAGATGCTGGCCGACGTGCCCTGGTGTTCGTTGGCGGAGCGCACGGCGCTGCTTGGAGCGGCACGTCGTCAGGCGGAAGCGGCGACGGGTGTGCGGAAGATGTATCTCGCGAACATCACCGACGACGTGGATCGATTGGTCGCGCTGCATGACGTCGCCGTGGCACAAGGAGCGAATGCGGTGCTCGTGAACGCGATCCCCATCGGGCTGAGCGGGGTGCGGATGCTGCGCCGTCATGCGACGGTGCCGGTGATCGCACACTTTCCGATGATCGCGGCCTTCAGTCGTCTTCCGGGCTACGGCATCCATTCGCGCGTGATGACGCGCTTGCAGCGGCTGGCAGGTTGCGACGCGATCATCATGCCCGGGTTCGGCCCGCGGATGTTCACACCGGAGCACGAGGTCCTCGAGAACGTGCGGGCATGCGTCGAGCCGATGGGCGCGATCGCGCCGAGCCTTCCCGTGCCGGGCGGGAGTGATTCCGCTGCCACGCTCGACGCCGTTCATCGGAGACTCGGCACGGTGGATTTCGGGTTCGTCGCCGGGCGCGGCATCTTCGGACATCCGGAAGGCCCGGCCGCGGGCGCGGCGAGCATTCGGGACGCGTGGACGGCAATCGCCGCCGACGTCGCACGAGAGTCCCGTGTAGGATAGCTTTCCCAGCGCATCACCTCCGACTGACCCTTTTCTCTCCCATGAAGACCGTTCCTGCCCTCCTCGCCCTGATGTGTTTGGCCGGCGCCCATGTCTCGGACGGCCGCGCCGCGGTTCCCACGGCTCCCGCGGTTCCGGCGATGACACGCGCGGCGTACCACCTCGACGGGATCCTCGGAACCTCTGCCGATTTCACCTTCGTCTCCTCCTCGCCGCGCGCGGCCGACCGGGCCGAACGTGTGGCCGTGGCGGAGATCGAACGGCTGCGGCGTGTGCTGAGCAGCTGGGACGACCGGTCGGAGCTCGCACAACTGTTCGCGACCGGGGCGCTAGATCGGAAGAGCACACGTCTGAACTCCAGTCACGTGGCCTTATCTCGTATGCCGTCTTCTGCTTGAAAAAA
>CAXBQP010000079.1:0-8369 GCA_963978095.1 uncultured bacterium
AAGCAGGCCGGGTACGCCGGCTTTGAGCAGTGCGTTGCAATCGCCGCCCATGGCGACTGGGGGGCTTGTCGGGCGCTGCGGGCGCATGGCTGTTTCAGCGGTAGGGCGGTGGCGGGGGAGGCGGCGCATCCCGCGCGACCGGCCGCGGCACGCCGGACGATCCCGATGTCGTGCAGGGGCGTCCCGCGCTCGAACCGCAGTTCAGTGCCCCCGAGCGGGCTGCGGTGCAACCGTGGCAATACGCGCCCATCACCGAGGACCAGCTCCGCAATCCACTCAACGTGATCCCACCGGATCAGCGGCCGCGCACGGTACTCCGATTCGGGGACCAGCGTGACCTGCTGGTGAGCGGATTGCTCGACGGCGGGGCGGACATCGCGCAGCGACCGGTGGTGGTCGACGCTCCGCTCGGCAAGGGCCACGTCGTGCTGTTCGGCAACAACCCCTTGTGGCGCGGCGAGACCGTCGGGAGCTACTTCCTGGTGTTCAACACCATTCTGAACCACGACAACCTGAACGCCGGTCGCAAGCTCGATCCGCGGTAGCCCCCATCGAGCGAAACGGCGCTCGGTCGGGATTCAACCGGCCGGGCGCCGCGTGGTATCGGTCGGGATCGTCACGGCTGCAGGAAGCGCGCGCGCCGTTGCGGCGAATCCTTCTCGTCATGCGACGGGACCCTGTCGCACCTCGTGGATCGTGATGGTCTGTCGCGTGGCGCCATCGGTCCACGGGAGCCGCGCGTGGATGCTGGTCACGCAGCCGCGCGCTTCACATTCTCCGAGGAACGACAGCAGCGCAACGCGTCCGGGATCGGCGATCAGCGCCACCCCGTCAGGCTTGAGGGTCGCGACGATCGTCTCGGCGACCAGCGTCGCATAGGTCCGCTCGTAGAGCACATCGGAGGCCAAGACGAGATCAAAGCGGCCCAGATCCGTTGGCAGGTGACGCCAATCCACCATGCGGGTGGCGGGCTCGCGGCCGGCATTCACCAGGGCGTTGTAGCGCGCGAACAGCAGGGCGTCGTCGTAGTAATCCGTTGCCGTCACGTCATAGCCGGCCCGCAATGCGGCGAGGGTGACGAGCCCCAGTCCACAGCCGAGTTCGAGCGCGGTGCGCCCCTCGCCGTCGCGGCCGGCGATCAACGAAGCGAAGACGGTGGACGACGGCCAGATGTCCGCCCAGTATGGAAGGCGCTCGTCCTTCGCAAAGTCCGCCTCGCTGATCAGATCATCCGCACTCCGGGGACGCGTCAGCATCGTCGGACGTCCCGCCACCTCGAGCGTGGTGGACGAGAGCACGAAGCGCCGTTCGATCACCGCCAGGTCGCTCGGGAGTTCCGGCGCCGCGCCGTCAGAGCGCGAATTCACGGGCGAGCGCGGCGTCGTCACGAAGCAATAGGGCGTTCAGGGATTCCCCGGCCGCGACGCTGGTCCGGTCGGCGGGGACGATCAGGAGCGCGTTCGCCAGGGACATACTCGTCAGGATTCCCGAACCCTGAGGGCCGGTGAGTCGTGCGGTCCGATGGTCCCCCTCGACCGACACGACCGCGCGAAGAAAGTGCGTCAGACCCGCGCCGATCGTCACCGGTTCTTCGAGCACGACCGGAACGACCGGGCGGAACACGCGGTCATGCCCGCTCATGCGGCGCAGCGCGGGCCGGACGAAGAGTTCGAACGTGACCATCGTGGAGACGGGATTCCCGGGTAGTCCGATCCACGGCGCTCCCGCGAACGTCCCGAACCCGATCGGTGCGCCCGGGCGCATCCGCACCCGCCAGAAGTTCATGCGCGCACCGAGCTCCACGAGCACGTCGCGCACGAAATCGAATTCACCCACGCTGATGCCGGCGGAGGTGATCAGCAGATCGTATCCGCGCGCTTTCTCGAGATGCGCGCGGAGCGACTCCGGCGTATCGCGTGCAATCCCGAGGTACGTCGGCTCACCGCCGGCATCCCGGACCAGCGCCTGCAGCGTCACGCTGTTGGACGAGACGATCTTCTTCCCCTCGCGCACCTGCGCGAAGTCTGCGACGTCGACCAGCTCATCGCCCGACGTGAGGATCGCGACGCGCGGCCGACGTACGACCTCGACCTCGGCGAACCCGAGAGAGGCGAGCACGCCGAGTTGTGCCGCCCCGAGCGGCGTTCCGGCGGGTATCGCCACGGCCCCGGCGTGGATATCCTCGCCACGCGGTCGGACATGTTTTGCCGTGTCGCGTCGATCGCGGATCACGACGTGATCGACACCGCCGTCCGTGTCCTCGACGCGAATCACCGTATCCGCTCCCGTGGGCACCGGGGCACCGGTCATGATGCGTGTGACCTCCCCCGGGCCGATCGCTCGCGACGGGAACTGTCCGGCTGCGACGGTCTCGACCACACGCAAGGTCACGGGCACGCTGGCGAGATCCGCGGCACGAGCCGCATATCCGTCCATCGCCGAGTTGTCCCACGGAGGCAACGTGACGGTGGCAATGGCGTCGGCCGCGAGGACGCGTCCCGCCGCCTCCAGCAGCGGCACGCGTTCCGCGCTCAGCGGGCGCACGGCGGCCACGATGCGGGTGACCGCATCGTGCACCTGCAGAAGGCGATCCCCGGTCACAGCCTCAGCGGGTCGTGAATGGTGAGCCGGCGATCCGTGCCAAGAGCGCGTCAGTCGCCTGTTCCACATCGCGACTCGAGCCCGAGAAGTTGTTGCAGAGGAAGCTGAAGATCAGCAGACGGCCGTCCGCGGTCGTGACATACCCGGAGAGCGATCGCGCTTTGTCGACGCTCCCGGTTTTTGCGTGCACATTCCCTTGGGCGGGTGTTCCCCGCATGCGTCCGCCGATTGTGCCGTCCACTCCGGCAATCGGGAGCGCGTCGTAGAATACCTTGAACTGCGGGTGCGTGCGCATCGCGTCGAGCACCTTGGTGATGGTCTCGGGCGTCACGTAGTCGTGGCGCGAGAGTCCGCTGCCGTCGCGAACGGCGAAGCCGTCCGGTCGTGCGCCCCAGGCCATCATCTGCCGCTCCACCACGCGGCGCGCGCTGTCGGCGCTTCCCACACCCGTCTTCTCGAGCCCAAGGGTCTTGAAGAAGATCTCGGCGATCTGATTCTGGGACGGCTTCTCCATCACGGGGAGTATCGCGCGGAGCGGGGGCGAGGACAGCGTGAAGAGCGGGGTCACACCACTGTCCGGCACGGCGTTGCGGGCGGTCCACTCGCTGGCGGTGTCGCGGACGCTGATGTCGTACGCTGTGAGCGCCGCGCGGAGCGCGTTGAGGAAGGCGGTCCCCGGGTCGGCGATCGGTGCTTCGGGGCGCTCGACACAATCCCCGCGGCAGGGTGGTACCGGAGCGCATCGACCGCGGCAGGGGACGTTCGTCGTGCGACCACCCGACCAGAACCCTTCGTTCACGAAGAGCTCATCCACCACCGCGCCGTAGGTCTCTTGGAGATCGTCGATCTGCCACCCGTACCCGTAGTTGTTGCCCGGAAAGGCGTCACCCCCGCGCCGCACTCCGCCGCGAATCTCACGGACGCCGTGGGCGGCGATCGAATCCGCCATGTCGCTGAAGGCAAGGCGCCAGTCCCCGCGCATCGCGTCGCTGAACGAGGGATCGCCGCGCCCGATCACGACCAGTTCGCCGTCGAGTACGCCGTCCCGCAGCGTGCCGCGGTAGCCGAACGTCGTTCTGAAGGTGAAATCCGGCCCCAAGAGCGCGAGCGCCGTGGCGCCGGTGAGAATCTTCTGGTTCGACGCCGGCATGAAGAACTTGCCGGCGTTGCGAGAGAGGAGTGTGTCACCGGTCGTCGGATCGACGATCAGCATCCCCCAGTGCGCGGTCCGGAACTTGGCGTCCGCCGCGATCGAGTCGGCCGCCTGCACGAGGGCTGCCCGCGTCAGCGGTGCGCCACCGCGCGGCGTCGCCTTCACCGGGACCAGACCGCCTGACGGTGGTGGACTCCCCGCGCACGCGGCCCCGAACATCAACAGCAGTGGAAGTACAACGCGCCTCATGGGGCCTCCGCCATCATCCGTTGGGCCTGCGCCAAGTCCTGCGGGGTATTGATGTTGAAGAATAGCCGGTCGGCGTTCCCCCAGGGGGAACTCTCCAGTTGCATCACGCGAACATCCTCCAGCCACGCCCCAGCCCGCGCGTCGCCGGCGCGGAGTCGTGCCGCGATCGCCGGGGCACACCACGGAGAGAACCATCCCACCAATGGCTCCACGCCCCATGCGCCGCGGCTCGACGGCACTACGGCGTCGACGTCATGCAACTCTCCGGTCTCGCGCAGGGCGCGCAGCAGGGAGGCGGGGACGAACGGGGTGTCCCACGGCACGGTCAGCACCGCACCGTCGGCGGCGTCGATGGCTGCCGCGATGCCGCCGATCGCACCGGCACCCGGCACGGCGTCGCGAATCACCGCGAGTGACGGCAACCAACGTACGGCGTCGTCGGCATTGGCCGAAATCACCACCTGGTCTGCGGCGTCGCCGAGTGCTGCCGCCACGCGGTCGATCAGGCGATGCGGGCCGATGCGTTCGAGCCCCTTGGCGATCCCACCGAGTCGCAGGGCTTGGCCGCCCGCGAGGATCACGCCCGTGCAACGCCCCCGCGACGCCGGCTGTGACGCCGGCTGCGGGGCGCCCGTCCTCATCCCGGTCCGACGCTCCATGTCGAGCTCAAGGTGGGATCCTCGGCGACCACCACCCGCGTCACGCGTACCGCAGCGCCGAGCGCCACCTGCATCCGGTGGGCGATCACGCGGGCAATGTTCTCGCCGGTGGGGATCAGCCCATGCGGCTCCACGAACTCGGCGACATCGGTATTGATCGTCCGATGATCGAAACGCGCGGTGACCTCACGGGCGATCGCGGCATCGAGCACGGGAAGATCGACGATCATTCCCGTCAGCGAATCCACATCGCCGCTGACCGTGATGTCCACGGTGTAGGTGTGCCCGTGATACTCGAGTCGCGCGCACTTGCCGAACGCGGCGACGTTCCGCGCCTCGTCCCACTCGGCGCGGCGATACCGATGCGCGGCGGCGAACTGCACACGTCGCGTGAGCGACACGGTTCCGGCTTCGCCGCGCATCAGGCCAGCCTCAGCGGAACACGCCCCACGTGTAGCCGACCGTCACGATCCGGTTCGAGGTCCACGCGTCGAGCGGGCCGGTCGGCATGATCGCGATGGGGTCGGAGATCGTCGACTGATACGTGCCGGGGTAGTTCATCTTCCAGAGTCGCCAACCCAGGTCGGCGCGCAGTTCGCGGTTCTTCCCCGTGACCCAGCGCACGCCGAATCCCCACGACATCGAGAACTTGCCGCCGAAGGTGTATCCCGAGGCGTCTTCGCGCGTGTCGCCGGGGGTGAAGACATAGCCAGCCCCGAGGTGCGCCAGCGGCTGGATGCCCTTCCAAGTGCGGTCGCCGGTGGGTGCGATATCAAAGCCGACGTCGAGGGCCATGAGCCAGGTGTTCTTCTCGCCGATGTTGCGCGTGGCGGCCGACCGGTTGTAGTCGAGAATCGTGCGTGTGGTGTGCCCCGTCGCGAGTGACGCATTGAAATAGGTCGGCCCGGCAACATGGTAGTCATACCGGACCCCCACGATCGGGATCGGACTCTTCGGCGTGACGCCCGGGCCATTGTCGGTGACGAAGAGCAGTCCGCCGAACGCACCCACGCGCGTGGGATCGATGATACTCTGGAAGGGGCTCTTGTCCGGTTCGGTGCCGACGATCGTCGTCTGCGCCCCGAGCGGGGCGACGGTCCCGAGCGTGACCAGCGCGGCAAGCACCGTGCGGATGCCAGCAGCGCGGCTCATGCGACACCTCCGACCAGCCGCAAGTCGCGCCCCGTCATCTCGGCCGGCTGCTCCACGCCGAGCATGGCGAGCGCGGTCGGTCCAACGTCGCAGAGGGCGCCGCCGGCACGCAACGGCATCGAGGCTCCGTCTTCGATCAGCAGGAAAGGCACAGGATTCGTGGTGTGAGCAGTATGCGGTCCGCCCGTCGCCGGATCGATCATCATTTCGCAGTTCCCATGGTCAGCCGTGATCAGCAGTCTCGTTCCCGACTTCTCGGCGCTCGCGACGATCCGCGCCAGGCACTGGTCCACCACCTCGACCGCCTTGATCGTGGCCGCGAGGTTCCCGCTGTGTCCGACCATGTCGCCGTTGGCGTAGTTGCACAGCGTGAAATGGTGGGACCGGGCCTCGATGGCGTGGCAGAGCACCTCGGTTATACCCGGCGCCGACATTTCGGGCATCAGGTCGTACGTGGCCACTTTCTGGGACGGCACCAAGATCCGGTCCTCCCCACGATATGGCGTTTCCTCCCCCCCGTTGAAGAAATATGTCACATGGGGGTACTTCTCGGTCTCGGCCGTACGGAGCGTGGTCATCCCGGCATCGCAGAGGACGTCGGCCATGATCCGTGCCATGGAGAAGGGCTGGAAGGCGACCGGCAGGCCGAAGGTGGCATCGTACTGGGTCATCGTGGCGACGTGGAGTTTCGGGCGACCGCGGACGTCGAATCCGTCGAAGTCGGGGAGCGCCAGGCAGCGCACGATCTGCCGCATGCGGTCCGAGCGGTAGTTCCAACAGATCACCGCGTCGCCGTCGCGCATCGGAGCCACGGGCGTTCCGTCGCGGACGATGACCGCGGGCTTGATGAACTCGTCGGTCTCGCCGGCGTTGTAGGCATCGCGGATGAACTGGAGCGGGTCGGTCGCGCTGGGGCCGGTGCCGTCCACTGCCGCCCGGTAGAACAACTCGACGCGGGGCCACCGGTTGTCGCGGTCCATCCCGAAGTACCGACCCCCGACACTCGCGATCTCGGCCCGCCCCGCGATCGCGTGCACCAGCTGCTCCATGTAGCCGAGTGCCGAGGTGGGGAGCGTGTCGCGCCCGTCGAGGAGCGCGTGGATGGCGACCCGGCCGACGCCCTCGCGCTTGGCCAACGCCACCAGTGCGAGCAGGTGGTCCTGATGCGCGTGAACACCCCCGTCCCCGATCAGTCCCACGAGGTGCAGCGTGCCGTTGCTGGTCCGGGCGTGGGCGCACGCCTCGCGCAGGGCCGCGTTCCGGTGGAAGTCCCCATTCTGGACGGCCAGCGAGATCCGGACGAGGTCCTGCATCACCACGCGACCGGCCCCGAGGTTCAGGTGGCCGACTTCGCTGTTGCCCATCTGCCCATCCGGGAGTCCAACAGCCAGACCCGATGCGTCGAGCAAGGTGCGCGGCGCGCGGGCCCACAGCCGGTCCCAGGTGGGGATATCGGCGAGCGCCAAGGCGTTGCCCGCGCGTTCGGGGCGGTAGCCCCAACCGTCGAGCACGACAAGTACGACCGGTCGGTTGTCTGCCTGCGAGCGGGCCATCGTAGCTCGGCGTGTGGTGTTGAGAGTAATTTGGAAATCTAACCTCCCGTCACGCTCCCCAACCAGCGATGCACATGCGCCGTCCCTGCTTCGCCCTCTGCCTGTGGACCGTTGCCGTCGGCTCGTGGCCGGCCGCCGCGCAGAGCAGCGCCTTGGGCGCGGCCTCGATCGCCCGTGGCTCCCCCAATGGTCCGAGTGTCGGCGCCGTGAGTGCCGGGGCCCCGATCGTCATCGGTTCCAGCAAGAATGGGGAGACGCAGATCACGGTCGAGGGGTGGGTTGACGGATCGCGGCTCGGGGGAGGGAAGGACAGCTACCCCGCTTCGGTGAATGGCAAGCGCGCGCTGCGGGTTCGGGCGACCCCGAGCAAGACGGGGAAGACGATCGCCGAGCTGCATGCTGGCGTCGGCGTGAGCACGGTGGAGCGGAAAGGAAAATGGACCCGCGTGAAGCGGGCGATGTGGGTGCCGTCGGGTGTCCTTGGCGCACCGGAGGCGAAGCCGGCGGTCAAGCCGTCTTCGGCTCCGACTGCCGCTCCGAGCGGCGCTGCCGCGGTCGCGCCGCCACGTGCTCCCGCGCCACCGCCTGCAGCCGCACCGCTCCCGACCGGCGCGATGCATCCCGCGAAGTCCGCGCGGATTTTCAGTGCGCCCAGCGGCAGCGCCGTCGGCGAACTGACCACGACGGCAGTCCTCGAGCCGATCGCCCGCGACCGTGGTTGGGTCAAGGTGCGGATGGACGGGTGGGTGAATGAGCGTGATCTCCTCCCGCTGGATGCGAGGCCGGGACTCACGGCCGCGGACCTGCGCGCCGATCCGGCCGGCACCCGTGGCCAGACCGTCCGCTGGGAGGTGCAGGTCATGTCGCTGCAGACGGCCGATCCGCTGCGCCGGGAAATGGCACGCGACGAGCCGTATCTCCTCGCCCGCGGACCCGGCAGCGAGAACGTGCTGCTCTATCTCGCGGTCCCACCATCGCTCGCAACGGTGGCGGCCGCCATCC
>CAXBQP010000080.1:0-7350 GCA_963978095.1 uncultured bacterium
ACCCGGCGGTTGCGGCTACCCAAGTGATCGCGACCGCGACCATGCGCATCACCAACCCTCCGATCGGTGACCACGCCAGCGCACTCGCCACGAACCAGGGCGCGAGCAACACGGTGAGTCCGATCATCATCGATTTCAGGGCTCGGGCTCGGCGATCGATCTCGTCGTCGCCGCCGCCGCCGACGAAGGCCCGGCCGGTGAGTTGCGCCATCGCGAGGTACCCCAGGGTGATCATCCCCGCCGCCGCGAGCACGTACGCCACGATCGCGAAAGGAACGAGCAGGATGCCGATGACCGTCAGGCAAAGGGCGGCGACCAGCAGGATCAGGACCGGGAGCAGCGCGAACTGCGCAGCGAGCCCAGCGAAGAAGGTGCGCCCGAAGCTGCGCGTAATGCCGTCGCCGACCGCCGTGAGATTCGGCGAGGCCAACACCAATACGCCAATCCCCACGGCGAACAGCACGACCAGCCAGCCCAACGCCAATGCACCGTCGTGCAGGACGGCCGCGGCGCCCGTGAGAGCGGTCGGCACACGTTCGAGTGCGTGGAAATCCCCGTCGAGGGCGCGCATGTCGCCGTCCACGGTTCCGCCCTCCAGCAACACTTTGCCGCCGATCGCCCATGCATTGCCGGTGATGTGTCCTCCGTCGTGCACGACCACATTCCCGCGCCACGTGGCCACATCGCCGTTCACCGTGCCGCGAACATGGAGGGTACCGTGCGCGACAGCCACCGGTCCCCGTTCGGCCCCAGCGGCCACATCGCGATCACCGAAGGTGAACGCATCAGCGGTCGGGAGCGATTTCGTGGCGGCGTCCCGGCGGAGGACCGTGAGCGCCGCCGAGAGCTCGGCGCGTTGCGTGGCCGTGGTACCCTGCGCGGCGGCCCGAGGTGCGGCAACGGGCAACCCGAGCGCCAGGACCGCGAGCCCCACCGATGCACGACGCACGACACGGAACAGACGTCTGGTCACCGTGCTACTCCCGCGTCCGACGCGCGGTGGTGGCCGCGGCACGAAGACCGACGCTCGCGACTGCAACCGCGGTCAGCAGCACGGCGCCGCCGAGCGCGACCGTCGACCCCCCTCCGGAGCGCAGCGCCTCCAACGCGGTTTGCCCGAACACGTCGTGGATCAACGTTCCTGCGGCATCGAGCAGCGCGCCACGCGCTCGACCGGCAGCGAGTCCCGCCGCATAGAGCGCTAGGTCGGGGCGCATGGCCAGCCCGATGGCGGTCGCGGAGAGGGCGACCGCAACCAGCGCGCCGGAGGCGAGCATTACCATGCGCATCGGCCGCGAGGCCGGGAGGAGCCGCTGCGCCCCGTTCGCGAGCGCGACATGCCACGGCTCCAGCACCTGCACCTGCGCCATGACCGACGCCGTGAAGCGCGGTGACGGTGCCAGGTGTTGCAGCGCATCGAGCGCTTCGCAGACGATCCGTGCATCGGCAAGCTGTCGGGTGCAGTCGGGACAGCCCGCGAGGTGCGCCCGGAGCGGCGCGGCGTCGAGGCCCGACGCGCCGTCTAGCAGCTGATCGACTTCGTCTGGAAGCAGGTGGCGATGTTGCATCGTGATCTCCTTCGAGCCGTACGAGTGTGTGGTGGGCCCGGTTTCAGTGGGACTTGGCTGGGGCATTTCGGTGTATGTTCGGTTTATTCCCGCAGATGCACCAGTGCCTCGCGCAGTTGCCCACGCGCCCGGTGGATGTAGGTCTTGACCGTTCCGAGTGGGAGATCCAGCGTCGCGGCGATCTCTTCGTACGACCGCCCCTCCACGTGGCGCAACATGATGCAGGCGCGATATTCCGGGCGGAGCGCCCCGATGGCCCGTTCGATGGCGGAGCCGAGTTCCTTGGCCGCCAATGCGTCCAGCGCGTTCTCACCGCCGGCATCAAGATCGAAGGTGCTCGCCTCCGCTTCCGCGGCGGTGGCGGCATACGGGGAGCCATCGATCGAGATCGTGTCGAGCTGACGGCGGCGCAGGAAATCGATGGCGATGTTGTGGGCGATCTTGAACAGCCAGCTCGAGAACTTGAACTCGGGCCTATACCTGTCGATGTTGTTCAAGACTTTGACGAACGCGTCTTGCGAGAGGTCTTCGGCCGTCGCACTCTCTCGGACCATGCGGAAGATCAGCGAGAAGACCGGTCGCTCGTAGCGTCGCACGAGCTCGCGGAAGGCGTCCTCGCGGCCCCGTTGGGCCAGCGCGACCACTTCCGCGTCAGGGGCGTTCGTCAGATCGAGGAAGGCGGTCATACCGGTGTCTGAAACTTGCCCGCCCTCTCGCAACCGGGCAACTTTCAGGGCTCATGACCGCCACCGAAATCGAAGCCTCCCGGGACGCACAGGACGCGCGCGCAGCCGCTGCCGGTGCGCCGGTGAAGCGCCAGTATGTGCAACGCATCTTCTCGGAGATCGCGCCGCGCTACGATCTGTTGAATCGCCTGCTGTCCCTCGGCATCGACCGCCAGTGGCGAAAGGTCGCGCTGCGCACGCTCAACTGGGAACGGGCCAGCGATGGCACCTACCTCGACCTGTGTGCGGGAACGCTCGATGTCGGCACGGAGTTGAGTCGTCGCCCCGGATTTCGCGGGCACATCATCGGTGCGGATTTCGCCGAGCCGATGTTGCGCGCGGGGCAGGGGAAAGCGAGTCGAGACCTGTTGGCACCCGTCGTGGCCGATGCGCTGTCGTTGCCGTTGGCGAGCAACAGCTGTGCCGGCGCGATCGTGGCGTTCGGCATCCGCAACGTGGCGTCGCTCGATGCGGGGCTCGCCGAAGTGTACCGTGTGCTGCAGCCGGGGGCGCGGTTCGTGATTCTCGAGTTCTCCACGCCGCGTGCACCACTCGTGCGCCGTGCGTACCTGTTCTACTTCCATCGGGTGCTCCCGGTGATCGGTGGTCTGATCAGCGGGCACCGTACGGCCTACAAATATCTTCCCGATTCCGTGGCGCACTTTCCCGAGACGGACGAACTGGCGCGTCGCATGACCGCTGCCGGCTTCACGGCCGTGAGCTACGCGCCACAAACGTTCGGGATCGCCGCCATCCACCACGGGACGAAGGGCTGAGCAACGTGTCTATCGATACCCTCTCCGAATTCCTCGACGCCATCGATGCCATCGGCGAACTCCGCCGCATCAGGGAGCCGGTGAAGGTCGAGCTCGAGATGTGCGAGATCGTCGATCGGGTGAGCAAGCAGCCGGGGGGTGGCATGGCGCTGCTCTTCGAGAAACCGGTGCTCGCCGACGGCACGATCTCGCAGTTTCCGGTCGCCATCAACCTGTTCGGTTCCATGAACCGGATGGCGCTCTCGCTTGGCGTGAAGTCGCTCGACGAGCATGGCGACCGGATCACGAAGTTGCTCGACCTCAAGGTGCCGGAAGGGCTCCTCGGCAAGCTCTCGCTCCTGCCGCGGCTGATGGAAGTCGCGAAGTTCCCGCCCCGGATGAAAAGCGGGACGCCGTCGTGCCAGGAGATCGTGTGGCGCGGTGACGACATCGACCTGCGCAAGATTCCGGTGCTCACCACCTGGCCGGATGACGGAGGTCCGTTCATCACGCTGCCGATGGTGATCAGCAAGGATCCCACGCGGGGGATTCGCAATGTGGGGATGTATCGCGTGCAGGTGATGGGGAAGAACACCGTGGCGATGCACTGGCAGCGGCACAAGGTGGGCGCCGCGCACTGGCGCGAGCTGGCCGAGAAGGGGGAGAAGATGCCGGTGTGCATCGGGATCGGCGGTGATCCGGCGTCCATGTACAGCGCGAGCGCGCCGCTCCCTCCGACGGTTGACGAGTTCATCTTCGCCGGCTTCCTGCGCAAGGCGCCGGTACAGCTCGCCAAGGCGCTCACGTGCGACCTCGAAGTGCCCGCCGATGCGGAGTTCGTGCTGGAGGGGTACATCGATCCGGCCGAAGCGCTGGTCACGGAAGGCCCGTTCGGCGACCATACGGGCTATTACTCGGAGGCGGATCTCTATCCGCTGGTGCACATCACGGCGGTCACCATGCGGCGCAAGGCGGTGTACGCGGCGACGATCGTCGGGCGCCCGCCGATGGAGGATTTCTATCTCGGCCACGCCACCGAGCGGATCTTCCTTCCTCTGCTCAAGCTGACGATCCCCGAAATCGTCGATTACCACATGCCCGCCGAGGGGGTGTTCCACAATCTCGTGTTCGTGAGCATCAAGAAGGAGTATCCCGGCCAGGCCTACAAGGTGATGAACGCCATGTGGGGGCAGGGATTGATGTCGCTCGCGAAGGTTCTGGTGATCGTCGATGCGTGGGTGAACGTGCGGAACCCGCAGGAGGCGTGGTGGGTGGCGCTCAACAACATCGACCCCGAGCGCGATGTCCGTTTCACCATGGGGCCGGTGGATGTGCTCGACCATGCGAGCCGTGCGTTCACCTATGGCAGCAAGATGGGACTCGACGCGACGCGCAAGCTCCCGGAGGAGGGATTCACCAGGAACTGGCCGCAGGTGATCGAGAGCAATGCGGCGACGCGGGCGAGCGTTGACGCCATGTGGTCCAAGCTCGGACTCGATCCCAAGTGACGGAGGCGGCGCGCACCTCGGGGGCCGAGGCGGTCCGGGAAGGGCAGACCTTTGCCGGCGGGTCGCGGCTGGTGCGATATGCGAACTTCGTGAAGCTGCCGCACACCGTATTCGCGTTGCCTTTCGCGCTCGTGGGGGTGACCCTTGCCACATACCACACGCCGGTGACGATGCCGGTCCTCGGCTGGGTCGTCTTGGCGTTCACCGCCGCGCGATTCGCGGCCATGGGATTCAATCGCGTCACCGACCGGGTGTTCGACGCCGCGAACCCGCGCACCGCGATGCGGGAGATTCCGAGTGGGACCATGTCGGTGGGCGAAGCGTGGGGGACGATCCTCGTCGCGCTGCTGTTGTTCGCCTTCGCGGCGTACCGTCTCAACCCGCTCTGTTTCGCGCTGTCGCCGGTCGCGGTGGCGTGGGTGTTCTTCTATTCGCTCTGCAAGCGCTTCACCCGCTGGTCGCATCTGGTGCTCGGGCTCGGACTCGGCATCGCTCCCGTCGGCGGCTATTTGGCCGTCACGGGCGCGTGGGCCCAGCCGTGGTGGATGCTCGTGGCGCTCGCCGTTGCCGTGATGACCTGGACGGGCGGCTTCGACATTCTGTACGCGTTGCAGGACATCGAGTTCGACCGGGCCCATGGGCTGCATTCCGTGCCGGCCAAACTCGGTGCGCACCGCGCGTTGCTGGTCGCGCGGGTCTTGCACGTGGGCACCGTGCTCCATCTCGCGGCGGTCGGCTATGCCACCGGCGCCGGCCTTCTGTATGGCGTCGGCGTGGTGGTGGCGGCGGGGATGCTCGCGTTCGAACATACGCTCGTCTCCGCCGATGATGTGACCAAGGTCGACCAAGCCTTCTTCACGGTGAACATGGCGCTCTCGAGCACCTTCTTCGCGTTCGTACTCGTGGAACGGTTGACCCGATGAATCCCACGCTGCCTATCGTGATGGCGTTGACCGGCGCATCCGGCGCGCCGTACGGAATCCGCCTCCTGCAGCAGCTCGTCCTGGCGGAGCGACCGGTCCGGCTGATCGTGTCGTCCCACGGATTCCGGTTGCTCCGTACGGAGAGCGACGTGCAGGATGTCGCCGGCCTGCGCGCCCACATCGGCGAGGGAGCCTTCGACCGCTACGTGACGGTCTACGACGACGCCGACCGTGGCGCCGCACCCGCCTCGGGAAGCTCCAAGACGGCTGGCATGGTGATCTGCCCGTGCTCGATGGGAACGATCGCGTCGATCGCCGCCGGGACGTCCCGCTCGCTCGTGGAGCGCGCGGCCGATGTCACGCTCAAGGAGCGCCGGCCGCTCATTCTCGTCCCGCGCGAGACGCCGCTGTCCGCGATCCATCTGGAGAACATGCTGCGACTCACGCGCGCTGGCGCGATCGTGATGCCTGCGGCCCCAGGGTTCTACAACCGGCCGACACGCATCGCGGAGCTCGTGGACTTCATGGTGGCGCGCGTGCTCGACCATCTGGACGTTCCGCAGACGCTCGTGCCGCGCTGGGGGGAGTCTCCGGATGCTGATCGGGCTCATTAGCGATACGCATGGCATGTTGCGACCGGCTGTGCATGAGGCACTGGCCGGGGTGGAGCTGATTCTCCACGCCGGTGATGTCGGCGATCAGGACATCCTGGACGAACTGGCGCTCATCGCCCCCGTCCACGCCGTCCTTGGCAACACCGATGATTCGTTCGCTCTGCGACTGCCGCGCGCCGTCGATCTCGTGCTCAGCGGCCTCACGGTCCATGTCAGTCACGGTCACGAACTCGGCCGCCCACAGCCCGAGCGGGTTGCGGCGGCGTATGACGCCGATGTCTGCGTGTACGGGCATACCCACATTCAAAAGATCGAGCGGGTCGGGAACCGGCTCGTGGTCAATCCCGGCGCCGCCGGCGCCCGCCGATTCAATCTGATGCCCAGTGTGGCCCGGCTGACGATCCGCGATGGGGTCGCCGAGGCGCAGCTGATCGACCTTCCGATCTGACCGCGGGCGCTCGGCGTCATCAGTCCGGGGTGGCTCTGCGTTAGAGGGATGTGCCGCATTGCCGGGTCGCCCACCGGGCGGCACATTTGAGGTCTCTATTCCCGACTCTCGGAGATGCCCGTGCCCCGTTTCATCAAAGTCCTCGCCCTGGTGAGTTGCGCCTGCGGCGTCGCTGCCACCGTCAGCGCGCAGTCCAAGCCGGCCGTCGCCACTTGGCCCGCCAATGTGAAGCCGGTTTGGCCGGACGAGGGGCCGTACAAGTGGGCGCCGCGTCCGACGTCCAAGGAGATCACCGCGAACGACCTTCGCACTCGCCTGTATGGGATCGCGGACGACTCCATGCTCGGACGTCGGATCGGTGATCCGACCAACTTCAAGACCACCGCGTATATCGCGAGTGAGTTCAAGCGGCTCGGGCTGAAGCCCGCCGGCGACAACGGCACCTGGTTCCAGAACCTGGCGTACGGCCCGAGTGCCTTTGACGTCTCCAAGACGACGATGGTCGCTGCCGGCAAGGCCCTGACGTTGAAGTCGGATTTCCTGCCGCTCGTTCCGAACGGGGCCGCGGGGATCGGAAGCAAGGCCGAGCTCACCAATGTCCCGGTGGTGTTCGCGGGGCGCTGGGGAGAGACCACGGCACTCGATGCGGCGGCGTTCAAGGGGAAGATCGCCGTGTACCTTGGGGGGGCCAGCGCGGCGGCCGGCGGCCGGGGTGGGGCGACCCCCGCGCTCCTTCCGCGCTGCGACTCCGTTCCGAATCGGTTCGGTGCGGCCGCGGCGGTCATCGCGGACGCCGCGACCGCGGCGGC
>CAXBQP010000081.1:0-6989 GCA_963978095.1 uncultured bacterium
ATATTCCGGGGCACCATGCCCCGCCGAATGTTGCGTTCGCGGCCCGCGTGGCGCAGCCGACCAAGGTGGACAACGAGCTCTACATCCGCGACTACGGGAAGTGCGTGCTCTGCTACAAGTGCGTCGAGGCCTGCGGGCCGGATCACCAGAACACCTTCGCGATCGCGGTCGCTGGACGCGGCTTCGACGCACGCATCTCCACCGAACTGGCGAAGCCGCTTCCGGAGTCGGCCTGCGTCTATTGCGGCAACTGCATCGCCGTCTGTCCCACTGGCGCACTGATGGCCAAGGACGAGTACGATATGCGACACGCCGGGACGTGGGACCCTGAGGCGCAGACCGTCACCGACACGATCTGCCCCTACTGCGGCGTCGGTTGCACCCTGACGCTTCATGTACAAGATGACGTGATCGTGAAGAGCACTTCGCCGCTCGAGAACACGATCACGCTCGGCAATCTCTGCATCAAAGGCCGATTCGGATGGCGTTTCGTGCAGGGACCGTCGAGGGTCCCGACGACTGAGGCGAGCGGACATGACTAATGCCTCGCGTCGCGGGGCGGATCCGGGACTCGGCTACGGTGGTGCTGCCGCGCGAAGGACCTTCACGCGGTTCGATGGTGATTCGGTGGCGTCCTCGGAAGCCGTGGTCGCCGAAGAGGTGCCCGTCGCGTTCGTGTACGGCGCACGGACTCACGTGGTCATGATGGCGTCGCCCATCGACCTCGAGGATCTGGCCGTCGGCTTCACCCTGACCGAGGGCATCGTTTCCTCTGCCGACGCGATCGGTGTGATCGAGGTGGTGCGACACAGTCGCGGGATCGAGTTGCACATTGCGATACCGGAAACCGACGAAGCACGCCTCGTCGACCGCGCGCGCGTGTTGGCGGGACGCACCGGTTGCGGGCTCTGTGGCGTCGAGGCGATCGATGATGCGGTGCGACCCGCGACGAGCGTCACGTCGATACTCCAAGTCAGGCGCTCGGCGCTCTACGCGGCGGGCGAATCGCTCGCCGCGAGGCAACCGCTCAACGCCGACACGCGTGCCGCGCACGCTGCGGCATGGGCGCCGCCAGATGGATCACTTTCGGTGGTCCGCGAGGATGTCGGTCGTCACAACGCACTCGACAAGGTGATCGGAGCGCTGGCGCGCGCAAAGGTGGATCCCCGGGTCGGCTTTGCCCTTGTGACGAGTCGTGCGAGCTTCGAGCTCGTGCAGAAGGTGGCGACCGTCGGGATCCCGGTGCTCGCTGCCGTCTCTCGCCCGACGGGACTCGCGGTCCGCTTGGCCGAAGGGGCCGGAATCGCGCTGGTTGGCTTGTTGCGGGGCACCAGCGCCAACGTCTATGCCCATCCGGAGCGTATTCTGGTTGGGTGACCTGCTGCTGCACCCCCGAAGTCGCTGGACCCTTCACGATCGAACTACTTCACACACAGGATCATGGCTTTCCCAACGGACATCGAGATCGCACAGGCGGCAAAGCCGCGCCCCATCGTTGACGTGGCTGCGGATATCGGCCTGAGCTCCGACGACATCGACCAGTACGGCAAGTACAAGGCGAAGATCCCGCTCGAGGTCTCGCAGCGTCCTGCGAAGGGGCGGCTGGTGCTCGTCACCGCGATCTCCCCCACGCCCGCGGGTGAGGGCAAGAGCACGGTGAGCGTCGGACTCGCGCAGGCGCTGCGCAAGATCGGGACGAACGCGGTGCTCTGCATCCGCGAGCCATCGCTCGGCCCGGTATTCGGCGTGAAGGGCGGCGCCGCGGGCGGCGGCTATTCGCAAGTGATCCCGATGGAGGACATCAACCTCCACTTCACCGGTGACTTCCACGCGATCAGCAGCGCACACGCGCTGCTCTCCGCCATGATGGACAACTCGCTCCAACAGGGGAATCCGACCAACCTGGATCCGCGCCGCATCACCTGGCCACGTACGATCGACATGAATGACCGTGCGCTGCGAAAGGCCGTCATCGGCCTCGGTGGTCCGGCGGAAGGGGTGGTTCGTGAGGAGCGTTGGGTGATCATCCCGGCGAGCGAGATCATGGCGGTCGTGGCGCTCGCGAGTTCCATGGAGGACCTGAAGGAGCGGCTTGGGCGCATCATCATCGGGTCGACCGCCGGGGCCAACCGCCAGCCGGTGCGGGCGCGCGACATCAAGGCGGATGGCCCGATGGCGATGCTGCTCAAGGACGCCATCCGCCCGAATCTCGTGCAGACGCTCGAAGGGGGCCCTGCCCTCGTGCACGCCGGTCCATTCGGGAACATCGCGCACGGCTGCAACTCGATCATCGCCACCAAGTCCGCGTTGGCGCTCGGCGACGTGGTCGTGACCGAGGCGGGCTTCGGTTCGGATCTCGGTGCGGAAAAGTTCCTCGACATCAAGTGCCGCTTCGGTGGCCTGAACCCCGAGGCCGCGGTGCTCGTCGCGACGATCCGGTCGCTCAAGATGCAGGGCGGACTCGACAAGAAGTCGCTCACGAAGGAAGATCTCGCCGCGCTCGAGCGAGGTCTGCCGCATCTCGCGCACCATGTGAAGAATGTACAGCAGTTCGGGTTGCCGGTCGTCGTGGCGCTGAACCGGATCCTCTCGGATACGGACGCCGAGCTGAAGATGGTGCAGGACTACGCCGCCAAGCTCGGGGTCAAGGTCGTACTCACGGAAGTGTGGGCCAAGGGCGGCGAGGGGGGCGAATCGCTCGCGCGCGAGGTGCTCGCACTGCTCGACGGCAAGACGGCCAGATACGCGCCGATCTACTCCGTGGAGCTCCCGATCAAGGAGAAGATCGAGACGGTCGTGAGGAAGGTGTACGGTGGCGACGGCGTGGACTATTCGCCGAGTGCCGAGCGTCAGATCGAGTATCTGACTTCGATCGGACTCGACAAGACCCCGGTGTGCATCGCGAAGACGCAGTACTCGCTCACCGACGACGCCACGCGGCTCTGCACTCCAAAGAACTTCCGCATCACGATCAACGAAGTGTGGGGTTCGGCCGGCGCCGGGTTCGTGGTGGCGAAAGCCGGCGACATCATGACGATGCCGGGGCTGCCGAAGGTGCCCGCGGCCGAGGGGATGTCGGTGAACGCCGACGGCGACATCGTGGGGCTCTCGTAAGGATGCATCCGGATACCCACGTCCTCCACGCGGGCTACCCGTCGAATACGACGCCCGGGCCCTTCATGCCCGGGCCCCAGTTCTCGGCGACGTATATCACGCCAGGAGAGCCGTCGGAGCATTCCCTGCTCTACGGCCGCTTCAACAACCCAACGTGGACGGCGTGGGAGAAGGCGCTCTCGGAACTTGAAGGCGGTTCGGCACTGGCTTTTTCTTCCGGCATGGCGGCGATCACGGCGCTGTTCGCGACGGTGCTCCGACCGGGCGACACCGTGGTGCTGCCATCGGACTGCTATTACACGACGCGCCAACTCGTTGCTGGGTGGTTCGCCGAGCATGACGTGAAACATCGGTTGGTGCCAACGACGGCCATCCCTTCGAAGGGGGCCTTCGACGGCGCGAAGCTTGTGTTGGCGGAGACTCCGAGCAATCCGGAACTCGCGATCGCCGACATCGCCGCGTGGGCGGCGGAAGCCCGGGCCGCAGGCGCGCTGCTGGCGGTAGACAACACCACGGCGACGGTCGCGTTACAGCAACCGCTGGCGCTCGGTGCCACGTTCTCGGTGGCATCCGACACCAAGATGCTTACCGGTCATGCAGACCTGTTGCTCGGGCACGTGGCAACGTCGAGCGCCGAGTGGTTCGAAAAGTTGCAGCTATGGCGCAAGCTCGGCGGTGCGATCCCGGGACCGATGGAGGTGTGGCTCGCGCATCGGGCGCTCGGAACTGTCGGCGTGCGGCTCGCCCGCCAGTGCGACAGCGCCCTTGCCCTTGCGACGATTCTCGCTGGTTCCGAGGGGGTGAGCAGTGTGCTGTACCCGGGGCTGACGTCGCACCCTGGTCACGATGTTGCCACGCGGCAGATGCGCCGCGCCGGCTGCGTGTTGAGCTTCGATCTTGGGTCGCGAGCGCGGGCCTCGACGTTCCTCGGCGCGCTGAAGCTCGTGCGCGAGGCCACGAGCTTCGGCGGGATCCACTCGACTGCGGAACGTCGCGCCCGCTGGGGTGGTGATGCGGTGCCAGATGGGTTCATCCGATTCAGTTGCGGCATTGAAGCGACAGAGGATCTCATCGCTGACGTCCACCAGGCGCTCGCCACGGCCGGAATCTGAGATCGCGCTCACTGCCATCGCTCCGCGCCGCGTCCGTGCTTCGGCTCATGGGCGTAGTGGTGTTGGCAACGACGTTGACAGGGTGCGTGCGCGTGAAGGTCGAGACGCACGTCGGAGAAGGCACCGAGGCTTCGGCGGTTCGAGATGCGCGTGCCGCACAGAATCGGGCGATCGCGGCGTGGGATGCGGCGACGATCGCCAGCTACTGGACGGAGGACGTGACGGTCCGCCGCGCGCTCGGACAATCGCTCGCCGGACGCGACGCCGCCCGCGCGGTCTTCGAGCTCACCGGATCCCGTGATTCCGCGATCGTGTACCAGCGAGTGCCGAGCACCGTGGAGGTCAGTGCGCAGTGGCCGCTGGCCTTCGAAAGCG
This sequence comes from uncultured bacterium, assembly GCA_963978095.1. Classification (GTDB taxonomy): domain Bacteria; phylum Gemmatimonadota; class Gemmatimonadetes; order Gemmatimonadales; family Gemmatimonadaceae; genus Fen-1231. The sequence goes on from CAXBQP010000081.1 coordinate 4,602, forward strand.
GGGCGTGGCGCGGGCATCTCGGGTCGGTCGCTGGACCGGTGATCATCGGGGGCCGGTACTCGGCGCAGTGGGTCAAGCGTGACGGACGCTGGATGATTCGCTCCGAAGTTTTCGTCCCGGTCTATTGCGCCGGCATGGGGTGCAACGGCAAGGCGGTTCCGTGAGGCGCCAGGTCCGGAGACGGTGGACGATCGCAGTGATTGCGATCACAGTCGTTGCGATCGCCGGGGCGTGCGGACATCGTGAGAGTGCGGACCTGATCATTCACGGCGGTCCGATCCTCACGGTGGACTCCCTCGACCGCGTGGTTGAGGCGGTGGCCATCCGTGATGGGCGCATCATCTCGGTGGGGAGCGAGGCGCAGGTGATGGGCCTCAGGAGCACGCGAACCGAGGTTCGTGACCTCAAGGGACAGGCGCTCCTCCCGGGATTCGTCGCGGCACATGAGCACCCCACGATCAACGCGATCTTCGGCGGAATGGCCGACGTGAGTGGCCAGACCCATCCGACGAACGCCGAGGTCTGGACGGCACTTCGGAACGAGATCGCGAAGACGCCAAAGGGCGCCTGGGTGTACGCCGGCGGACTCGATCCGATTCTGACCGCCGATCTCGTCGTGCCGACTCGCACGTCCTTGGATTCGATCGCTCCGGACAATCCGGTGCTGATCATCTCAAAAACGATGCACTCGTATTGGGCCAACTCCAAGGCGTTCGCGGCGGTCGGAGTGACGAAGAATACGCCGAATCCCGGGCCGGGGGCGATCTACGAGCATGACGCGAACGGGGAACTCACCGGCTTCATCGCGGAGAGTCGTGCGGCGCTGCCGTTCCTCGAGGCGCTGAAATCGCCCCTTCGGGTGGAACGTCGCTACGAGGGGGTGCTCGACGAGTTGCTGGCGAACGGCTTCACGTCGGTCGCCTCGCTCGGCTTCACCATTCCGCCATGGCTTGCACGCTTCGCGTCGTATCGAGGCTTCAGGCCGCGCATCCGTCAGTTCATCTATCTCGGCGCTGAAGATCTCAAATATCTCCCGACGCGCCCAGACACGAGCGATCCGTTCTTCCGGATCCAAGGGGTCAAGCTTTGGCACGACGGATCGCCGTACACGGGCAGCATGTGGATCTCAGCGCCCTATCGTGATTCGCCGCTGTCACGACGGCTCGGCATTGTGCCGGGAAGCACCGGCGCAGCCATCATCCCGCCGGATTCGCTGCGCGCGCAGCTCAAACACTACGAAGGTCTTGGCTGGCAGGTGGCGGTCCATAGTCAGGGCGACGCATCGACCGCCGCGGTGATCGCGGCATGGCGCGACGTACCCGCTGCGAAGACCAACGGCCCTCGACGCATCGAGCACGCCATCCTGCTCCCCGATTCGATGGTTCCCGTGATGCAACGCGCCGGTGTGAGCCCGAGCTTCCACATCAATCACCTTCGTTACTACGGCGATGCCCTGAACGACGCGATTGTGGGCCCCGAACGGACGCAACAGCTGCTCCCCGTGGGGAGCGCCTTCGCGGCGGGACTGAAGCCGACCCTACACGCGGATTCGCCCATGTTCCCCGTGGACGCGTTCAGCTTGATGCAGACAGCCGTGCTTCGCCGCTCGAGCGGAGGTCGAGCCATCAATCCCTCGCAGGCGCTCTCGGTGCGGCAGGCGCTGCGCGCCGTGACCATCAATGCGGCTTATCAGCTCGGTGCGGACGCGGAGATCGGGAGCATCGAAATCGGAAAATGGGCCGATCTGCAGGTGGTATCGGCGAGTCCGTACGGAGTGACGCCGGAGTCGTTGACGGAGCTTCGGGTGATCGACGTCTATCTCGCCGGCCGCCAACAGCCGACGAGACGTCAGTAGTCATGCCGCAATGGGATCGTGACCGTGCGCGGCTTGACCCTGGATATCCTGACGAGCGGCTGACGTTGGCGTGCCCGCCACGCGAACGACCTCTGCTACTGCGATACGATCATCATGTGGTGTGGATCGCGGGACGGGAGGCGTTGTTGCTCACATACGCTTGGCATGTGCAACCGCCGGCGTGTGAGGAGGCGGCGTGGCCGTTCGAGCTGAGTTTCACCTATGCGAGGGGACACCCGCGGGCGCCCGCCGCGGTGCAGCAAATCATTGACACGCTGGTCGAGCACCGGCCCCAGCAATCGGTCCGTCACGGGGACCTCTCAGCACAGTAGCTTATCTCCATGGTCAAACTCTGCATCCTGATCGGCACTACCGTGGGCGGCTATGTCGGATGGGCGATCGGCGCGCCGTTCGGGATCTTCGCGGCGTTCGCGCTGAGCATGGTGGGCACAGGCGCCTGAATGTACTATGGGCGAAAGATCGGGATACACTATGAGCCGTAGTTAGATCGGAAGAGCGTCGTGTAGGGAAAG
>CAXBQP010000082.1:0-5677 GCA_963978095.1 uncultured bacterium
AAGCAGAAGACGGCATACGAGATAAGGCCACGTGACTGGAGTTCAGACGTGTGCTCTTCCGATCTGGGCCGCATCCGCCGACGCGACGGCGTCCGCGGCATCCCACGGCGAGAGCCGAAGCGGTGTCGCGTTCGGCGTGATGTTCTGGCTCAGCACCGAGCCGCCGCGCCCGCCGCCGCCCATGGCCAGGTCAAAACCGCCACCGCCGGCGTTGAGCACCGGTGACTGGTTGTAATACACCGGGACCTGCGTCCCCGCGTATCCGTACATCAAAGGGCTCTTGTTATCGGTGATGATCCCGCGCAGCAACGTGCCGCGCGCGAACATCCCGGCCGGATTCTCCACCGTAATGCCCGGGGTCAGCTTGTACTCCGGGAAGAGCGTCGACGTGGCCCCCTCCGTGATCAGCGTCCCGCCATCCTGCACGAACTTGTACAGGTTCATCAATCCCTCGTAGCCCATGCCGCCGCGAATGTCGTCGGTGGAATCGGGGAAGCCGAGCGCCTGATACTTGTCGCTCTTCTTGTAGGGGATCGGGTTCGCCCCGCCCGCCACACCCGCCACGATGCTCTCGGCGGTGCCACCGACGTGCGGGTAGATGATCACATCGTATTTCGCCTTGATGTTCGTCATCGTACGGAAGTCCTTGTCCCCGAAGTACGTGTAGGGGACACCGTACGTGTCGAGCGCCGCGCGCACCCACCCTTCGTCCTGCGTCCGACTCCAGCTGTGCGCGTACCCGATGCGCGGAATGTCGAGATCGTGCGTTTTGACCGACGGCGCAGCCGCGACCGCCCACGCCGACAATCCCAGCGCCTTGAGCGACGCATCGATCGCGGCCCGGTTCGCCCCCGCGTTCACGATGAAGGCGCCCGCCGCGAACTTGTGTCCGGCGGCCTCGAACGGCTCTTCCGCCGCGGCCATCTTGAGGTCCTTGTGCTTGTAGCGGAATGAGACCAGCGTGTTGTCGGCGGTATTCTCCACCACGAGCACATCGCCGGCACCAGCGATTCCGCCTGGGGCGGTGACCGTGCCCGTGATCAGCGTCATCTTCTGGTCGAGAATCGCCTTGTCGCTCACCGGTGTGATGGTCAGGTTGCGCATGAGCTGGAAGGTCCACCCGGTATCGTCGTAGGGCGACGGGTTGCCGGGCGCATAGTTCTGCAGCGAAAAGTACATGTCGGCGAGGGTGCGATACGGCTGATCGCCACGCACGATGTAATCACCTGCCGCGACGCTCACCGTGCCGGCCTTGAACGACGCCTCGGCGCGATGGATCTCCAGTCCCTGCGTGCGCAGGTCATTCACCGCCTCGGCCGCATTCTGCTTATGCAGCTGCGCCGCCGGCATCACCCAGGCATACGTCGGACCGTTCTTTCCCTTGTCCACGGCGCGCTTGTTCTTGATCCAGTAGTTCTCGAGATACAGCTCCTTGTTCTTCGCCACATGGGAGAGCGAGAACAGGATCGCGGATTCCTGGATGTTCGTGTTCGCGCGCGGACCCCAATTGATCGTCTTGAGGGGCGGATTCGGCCGGAACCATTCACGACTGGTCACCGTCGCCGCAGGGGTCACGGTGGTGGCGTCGGGTCCGTAGCTCTGCACTTCGTAGAATCGACCGACCGCGTTGTGCGAGTGCGCGATGAAGAACATGTAGTTCGGCACCCAGCCATCGTAGAATCCGTAGGTCCACACGCCGGGCACGCCGCGCTTCGTCATCTCCATCACGTCATTCTCGGCGAGCATCCACCACTCGTCGATCGTGATCGCGTCGACCGCATCGTTGTACGGCCCGGTGCCCGTGGACGCGTAGAGGTACGTCTGCGCCTCATGCAGGTCGTGCATGATCGTCGGTGTCCACTCCAGGAAGGTCTTGGTGGTGTTCTTGGTCAGATCCAGGAACTGCCCCATGCCGTCGCGGTTGTTGTCATGCTGGACGTACTTGCCCCAGTACATGAGCGGGAGATTGCCGCCCGCCGCCCCGCGCTCCTTGTTGAAGTAGTAGTTGTCCACCATCTTCTCGCGCCCGTCCACCTCGATGACCGGCGTGATGAAGGTGACGACGTTGTTGCGGATGTTCTGGACGAACGGCGTCTCCTCGACCACGAGACGGTATGCCAGCTCCATGAGCATTTCCGGACCGCCCCGCTCCGGCGAGTGCATCCCCGACGTGATCCAGTAGATCGGCTTCGACGTGTGGATGATCTTCTGGGCCTCCGCCTCGCTCGTCTTGCGCGGGTCGGTGAGCGCCTTGAGGTCTCCCTTGTACTTCTCGAGGTTCCGGATGGTCGCTTCATCGCCGATCGCGAGCATCACCATGTCGCGCCCCTCCTCGGTCTTCCCGATCTTCCAGAACTTCGCGCGCGGCGAGGCCTTGGCGATCGCTTCGAGGTAGCGATGAATGTCCTTGGCATATGTGAGCTCACCGGGCGTGCCGACGATCTTGCCCAAGAACTTGAGCGGCGTAGGGACCGTGCTCGAGGCCGGCAGGTGATCCACGAGTTCCGTGGAGATCCGAGAATCGGTCAGATATTCCTTGATCTTCCTGCCGTATTCCTCGTCCATCTTCTGCTGCGCCTGCGCCGGCCGATTCATCACCAGCACGCTGAGCGCAGCGGCGACGAGGGTGGCCATCGGGTGCCTGACTCGGTTCCTGCGCGACATCCTGCCTCCTTGCACTGTCACGGGGTCGTAGGGGAATCGGCGCGTCCGACGCCGACCGCTTGCAATATTCTGCAACTGATAACTACGCGAACTGGAGAGGAAGCGTTAGTGCTGACGGGATAATATTTGAACACGCACTCGTGGGACAGGCGTGATCATCCTCACCCGCACGACGCCGTCGACGGGCCGTGCCCCCGCGGAAGCGCCGCCTGGTTCACTGGTGCCGGAGCCCCCCCAACTCGATGAAAGTGCCACGGCCTGACGCCGTGGCCCGATCGTACAGCACGCGCAGCGCAGCGACATCCTCGACCGCCAGACCGAGCGATTTGAACACCGTGCGCTCGGAGGCGCTGGTGCGGCCGAGCGCCCGACCGGTCACCAGATCCCCGAGTTCGGCGACGATGTGCGAATCCGTGATGAGTCCCTCGCTCCTCGGCACCAGGAAATCCCCCGACTCGGCGAGCGTGGACTCGCGCCGATCCACGAAAAATCGTGCGCTGGCCACCGTCGCCGAGTCGAGTTCACGTGCGTGGGGCAACGACGCCCCGACGGCGTTGACGTGGACACCAGGCGCGAGCCAGGCGCTCTCGAGCACCGGAACGCGCGACGCCGTGATCGTGCAGACCATATCCGCGCCGTCGACGGCCTGCTGAGCGGCATCACACACTTCGATCCTGATGCCGCGCGCCTCCTCGGCGCGCGCCGCCCACTCCCGCGCACGCCCCACCGACCGACTCCAGACCCTGACGCGACGCACCTCGCGCACGGCGCGGATGGCATCCAAGTGCGGCAACGCGAGCACCCCGGCACCGAGGATCGCCAAATCGTGCGCATCGGGACGTGCCAAAAGGCGCGTGGCGAGCCCTGACACCGCCGCCGTGCGGATCGCGGTGATCGAGCTCGCATCCGCGATGGCAAGCAACTCGCCATGCTGCGCGCCGAAGAGGAGCACCACCCCCACATGGCTGTCGAAGGGCGTATCGGAATTCCCCGGGAAGACGGTGATGACCTTGGCCCCGATGGCGTCCGCGACCGTCGCCGGCATCGTGCCGAACGCGTTCACCCCCCCCGACAGGCGCAGGATCGTGCGCAACGGCAGTTGTGCGCTGCCATCCGACACGGAACGAAGCGCATCGGCCATGATGTCGATGCAGGAATCCACCGGGAGCAGGTCAACGACGTCGCGGTCGGTCAGCAGCAGGGTGGGCATCGCGGGGATTCGGGAATGGGATGCGAGAAGTTGGCACGACGCACGCTCGAACGCCAACGCTTCGCGAGCCGCGGCGTAATTCTTTCATACCCCCTCACAGGATGCCGAATGCCCCTTGCCGTGAGTCTTCGTACCGCCCGCCGAGCCGTCCCGCTGGCGGCGCTCTCCCTGCTGGCCGTGACGTTGCCGGCGCAGGGGAGACGTGGCGCCGGAGCCGGAACCGCCCCGATGATCAATGCCTCGGACGATCCGCTCTTCCGCCCGTTCCGTTTCCGCTCGATCGGCCCGGCGTCGATGGGTGGGCGCATCGATGACATCGCCGTCAGCGAGAGCGACCCGAACATCATCTACATCGGCTATGCCGTCGGCGGCGTGTTCAAATCCGAGAACAACGGGACGACATTCAGCCCGGTGTTCACGGAGTATCCGGTCGCGAGCATCGGCGACATCGCCATCCATCCGACCAATCCGAACATCGTGTACGTCGGTACCGGCGAGCCCAACAACCGTCAGACCTCGTCGTTCGGTGACGGCATCTACAAGACCACCGATGGCGGCAAGACCTTCACGAACATGGGGCTCAAGGAGGTGCAGTCGATCGCGCGCATCGTGATCGACCCGCGCAACCCGGAGATCGTCTACGTGGCGTCGCCCGGACACTTGTTCGGTCCGAACCCCGACCGCGGCGTCTACAAGACGACCGATGGCGGAAAGAGCTGGGCCAAGATCAAGTACGTCGATGAGAACACCGGATTCACCGACATCACGATGGATCCGTCGAACAGCAATGTGCTGTTCGCCTCGAGCTATCAGCGCCGGCGCAGCGGCTGCTGCTTCAACGGTGGCGGCGCGGGGAGCGCGCTCTGGCGCACGGATGACGCCGGGAAGAGCTGGACCAAGGTGACCGGGGCCGGTATGCCGCCGGGGACCTACGGCCGTATCGCGGTCGAAATCTCGCGGAGCAACCCGAGCATCGTGTACGCGCAGATCGAGGCCGGCGAAAGCGGCACGCCGATCGCCGCGCGTGGCGGTGCCGCGACGGGTGCCGAATCGGCGCCCGATGCGGCCCCCGCGGCCGGCGGCGGACGTGGCGCGCAGTATGACGCTTGCAACAACGGTGGCCCCGGCGGCGGTTTCGGTCGTGGCGGAGGTGGCGGCGGACGTGGCGGTGCGGCGCCTGATGCCGCGGCGGCTCCCGCGGCGCCGCAGGTACCCCCGCCCCTCGATCCGGCCAAGGGGGGTGTATTCCGCTCCGACGACCGCGGACGCACCTGGAAGCTCCAGAGCAACTGCAACTCGCGCCCGATGTATTTCAGTCAGCTGCGAGTGGACCCGCAGAATCCGAACACGATCTATGTGGCCGGGCTCCCGGTCGCCAAGTCGATCGACGGCGGGAAGACGTTCGCGACGCTCGACGATGCCGGCGGCAACGGCGCCCCGGCGCACGTCGACCAGCATGCGATCTGGATCGACCCGAAGAACGCCAAGCACCTGATGATCGGCAACGACGGCGGCCTGGATATCTCCTGGGATCAGGGGAAATCGTGGGATTTCGTGAACACCATGGCCACAGGGCTCGCCTACTGGGTCACCGCCGACATGCAGCATCCGTACAACGTCTATACCGGGCTCCAGGACAACGGCAGTTGGGGCGGACCGAGCCAGACCCGGAGCCGAAACGGGATCCTGAACACGGACTGGTTCAGCATCGGAGGAGGCGACGGCTTCCAGACGGCCGTCGACCCGAACGACCCGAACATCGTCTTCACGGAATCCCAGGACGGTAGATCGGAAGAGCACACG
>CAXBQP010000083.1:0-5285 GCA_963978095.1 uncultured bacterium
GTCGGTGCTTGCGACCTTCCGGACCGTTCCCGAAGCGCGCGGCGATCATGCCTACGGGCCGGGGAAGTGGACACTGAAGGAGTCGCTGCTCCACATGATCGACGCCGAGCGGGTGTTCGCGTACCGTCTCCTGCGCGTGGCGCGTGCCGATTCCACGCCGCTCCCGGGGTTCGATCAGGACGCGTGGATCCCGCACTGCGATGCCGCGCTCCGCACCGTCGCGAGTCTCACTGAAGAGTTCGCGTCCGTGCGCGCGGCGACTTTGACGCTCGTGGATTCCCTCACGGAAGCGGCCTGGGTTCGCACCGGCACGGCGAGTGCGAAGCCGGTTTCGGCCCGCGCACTCGCCTGGATCATCGCCGGGCATACCACGCACCACCTCGCGCTCCTGCGCGACAGATATCTCGCCTGAGTCAGCCGATCCGCGGAGCGCGTTCGCTGAGCGTCGCGGTGAGTTCGAGCAGGTCGCGTTGGAGGGCACCGAAGCTCGGGAGCCGCGTCACCGCGCGCTCGTCGAGGTAGAGTCGGCGATTGATCTCGATCTGGATGCTGTGGACACCGTCGGCGGGGCGTCCGCACCGCTTCACGATGGCCCCCCCCTTGTACGGCGTGTTCACGGAGACCGAGTATCCCAGCGCGCGCAGCGCGTCGACGGCCGTGTTCGTGAGTGACGCCGATGCGGTGGTTCCGTCTCCGTCGGAGACGACGAAGTCCGCACGAGCGGCGTCGGGGCCGTCGGGCGTCATCGCGTTGCCGACCGATTTCATCGAGTGCCAGTTCACGTGCCAGGCCACGCCGTGGTCGTGTTGCGCCTCCTGGAGCAGCGCGTCCAACTGTGCGTGATAGGGTCGATACAGGCGATCGATCCGAAGCTCCACATCTTCGACAGTGAGCGGCGCGGCATAGATCGCCAGACCGGGGACCACGTACCGGCGGATCAGTCCCAAACCGCGGCGGGTCTTGTCCGTCGGCTCTACGACATCAGGCCACGGCGCGTCGAGCAACGCCTCGTCGATATCGGTCACGTCGCGATTCAGGTCGAGATACGCCCGTGCCCATTCGCCCGAGAGCAGGGGAACGCCGAGCTCCACCGCGGGGGCGAGCAACCGATCGACGTAAGCGTCCTCGGCCCATCGCAGCTCGATCGGCGATGCGGCGAGCGGCACCCCCGGCGGGAAATAGCGTCCACTGTGCGGCGAATCGTACACGAGCGCGATCGGCCGCGCGCCACGCGAGACGGTGAACGCCGCCGGCGCCGGATCCATCACCCGCCCATCCCCACGAGCACCGCGAGCGCCACCAGACAGAGCACCGTGAGGATCGCCACGAGCGGCGCGATGAAGCGCACCCAGCTGCCGTAGTTCACCTTCCCCGCCGCGAGGTAGGCCAGCAACATCCCCGAGGTCGGCGTGACGGTGTTCATCAGTCCGTTGCCGAAGAGGAAGGCCTGCACCGTCACTTGTCCGCTGACCCCGGCGAGCTGACCGATCGGTCCGAGGATGGGCATGGTGATGGCGGCCTTCCCCGACGTCGAGGGGATGAGCACGTCGATCACCAGTTGGATCCCCATCATCAGCTGTCCCACGATGATGGGTGGCTTTCCCTCCACCACGTGGGTGAGTCCGGCGATGATGGAGTCGAGGACCATCCCGTCCTTCAGCACGATCTCGACCGAGGACGCCAGTCCGACGAGCACCGCGGCGAGCATCATCGACTGCATCCCTTTGAGGAATGCCTGTGCCGCCGTCCGCGATGGAAGCCCGCCGATCAGCGCGAGCACGATGGCGAGTGCCACGAACATCGAGGCGAGCTCCGGGTTGCCCCACTCGAACTTCTGCACCCCGAGCACGAGCCCCGCGACGGCGGCGAGCAGGGTGACGAGGATGACCACATGCCGCGCCGTGAGCGCGGTGTGCGCCACCAATGCCGCGGCCCCGCGCTCGGTGCGCATCCCGGGCGCTGCGTGCAACAAGTACCAGATTCCGATCGGGAGGAAGAGCACGAAGGTCGCTGCCCGAAAGCCTGCGCCCGAGAAAGTCGGCACGCCGACCAGCGGCTGCGCAACCACAAGGGCGAGTGGATTCGTCACCGAGGTGAGGTAGCCGATCTTCGCCGCGATCGTCACGATCGCCACCCCGAACAGCGCGTTGTATCCCAGTCGCTCCGCGAGCAGCACCATCATGGGGATCAGCACGAGGTACTCGGAGATCAACCCGAGGAAGGTGCTACCGCACGCGATCACGATCATCAGCGCGGGGACGACGAGGTTCACATTGCCATCCGTCGCCGTCACGAGACGATCGATCCCCGCGTTGAGCGCTCCCGTCTCCTCGAGGATCCCGAACATCCCGCCGATGAAGAGGATCAGCACGATGAGCGGCGCGGCCTTCACCATTCCCGCGGGGATGGTGGTCAGGATCGAGACGGGTGCCGCGGGGTAGGCCTGCTTGGCCGTGCTCTTCTGCGGCGTGATCAGTGCGCCGCCGTGCTCCTTGGGGATCTCCTTGTACGTCCCCGGTACCACCAGTCCGGCCTTCGTGCGCTCGTAAGCCCCCGACGGCACGAGGTAGGTCAGCGCCACCGCCGCCGTGATGATGAGCAACATCATCACGAGGGCGTGCGGCATCAGACGTTTCGGTGCGGCGTGTTCGGGCGGGACGGGGGGAACTGCGGCGACGGGTCCGTGCATGACGCTCCGGCGAACGGGACCCTCAAATGTGAATCGCGTGCCCCCGTACCGCGAGTGCCGCTTCCTTGACCGCCTCGCTCAGAGTCGGGTGCGAGTGCACCGTGATCCCGATGTCCTCGCTTGTGCCGCGGAACTCCATGGCAAGCACCACCTCGGTGAGCAGATCGCTCGCATTCGCGCCGATCATATGCGCGCCGAGGATTTCATCCGTGGTGGCATCGCAGACGAACTTCACGAAGCCGCTCGTCTCCGCCATCGTGCGCGCACGCCCGTTCGCGCTGAAGGGGAACTTCCCCACGTTGTACGCGCGCCCGCTCGCCTTCACCTCGGCCTCGGTGAGCCCGACCGTCGCGATCTCGGGCCAGGTGTACACGATGCCGGGCATGTTGTGGTAGTGCATGTGCACGGGCTTCCCCGCGATCACCTCGGCGGCGATGACGCCCTCCTCCTCTGCCTTGTGCGCGAGCAGCTTGCCACCGACGGCATCGCCGATGGCGAAGACGCCGGGGAGATTGGTGCGCATCTGGTCATCGACGGCGATCTCGCCGCGCGCGCCGAGCTTCAGCCCGAGCGCTGCGGCGTCAATGCCGAAGAGCGCCGGCTTGCGACCGATCGACACGAGCACATAGTCCGCCTCGAGCGTACTCGGCGTGCCGTCCTTCTCGACCTGCACGGTGACCTTGTCGCCCGTGCGGGCGCCGCCGGTGACCTTGGTGCCGGCCATGATCGTGAGTCCCTGCTTCCGGAAGATCCGGTCGGCTTCCTTGATGATCTCGTCGTCGTTGCCGGGGAGGATCGTCGGCGCGTACTCCACCACCGTGACCTTCGCCCCGAGACGGCGCCACACCGACCCGAGCTCGAGCCCGATCACCCCGCCGCCGATCACGATCAAGTGCTTGGGTACCTCGGGGATCTTCAGCGCCCCCACATTCGAGAGCACACGCTCTTCATCGAACGGCAGGAACGGCAGCGCGCTCGGCACCGACCCGGTGGCGATGATCACGTGCTTGGCACGATAGGTCGTGATGGTACCGTCATGCCCTTTCACTTCGACCACATTGCCGGGCTTGAGCTGCCCCCACCCCTTGGCCCAGGTGACCTTGTTCTTCTTGAAGAGGAACTCGACCCCCTTGGTGTTGGCCGCGACGACATCATCCTTGCGCTTCATCATCTGCGCGAGGTTGAGCGTCACGCCGCCCACCGAGAAGCCGTGCTCCTCGGCGTGTAGCCGTGCGAACTCATAGTGTTCGGAGCTGCCGAGCAGCGCCTTCGACGGGATGCACCCGACGTTCACGCAGGTGCCCCCGAGCGTCTTGTCGGCCTCGACACACACCACGGTGAGGCCGAGCTGCGCGGCGCGGATCGATGCGACATAGCCCCCGGGGCCGCCGCCGATCACGACGACGTCAGGGGTGAGCAGGGAATCGGAAGTCATGGCAAGGATTGGTCGGGGCGCTCGAACGTGGTCAGTCGATCAGCATCGAGGCCGGATCCTCCATCAACTCCTTGACCTTCACGAGGAAGAGCACCGCCTGCTGACCGTCGATGATCCGATGGTCATACGACAGGGCGATGTACATCATCGGTCGGATCACCACCTGACCGTCGATGGCCACGGGGCGGTCCTGCGTCTTGTGCAGGCCGAGGATCGCGACCTGCGGGTAGTTGATGATCGGCGTCGAGACGAGCGACCCGAACACCCCACCATTCGTGATGGTGAAGGTGCCGCCCGTGAGGTCGTCCATCGTGAGCTTGGAATCGCGCGCGCGCTTCGCGACCGCCGCGATCTCGCGCGAGATGCCGAGGATGCCGAGGCGATCCGCGTCCTTCACGTTCGGCACGACGAGCCCCGCGTCGCTCGCGACCGCGATGCCGAGGTTCACGTAGTGCTTGTAGACGATGGCGTCGCCGTCGATCTGCGCGTTGACGGTGGGGAAGGCCTTGAGCGCGAGCGTCGCCGCCTTTGCGAAGAAGGGCATGAAGCTGAGCTTCACGCCGTGCTCCTTCTCGGTCTTCTCCTTGATGCGTTCGCGGAGCGCCATGATGGCGCTCATGTCGATCTCGTTGAACGTCGTGAGATGCGCGGTGGCATGTTGCGCCTGGAGGAGATTCTCGGCGATGCGCTTGCGGCGCGTCGTCATCTTCTCGCGGGTCTCGCGCGTGCCGTCGGCAGGACGCGGCGCCGCCGCTGGTACGGCGACCGGAACCGCGACGGCTACCGGCACTGCGGCGGGCGGTGCCGCCGGTGCCATGGCGGCGATCACATCAGGCTTGCTCACCACTCCGCCACGGCCCGTGCCGGTGACCGTGGCGAGGTTCACGCCGGCCTCGTCGGCCACGCGGCGGGCAGCCGGCGCGCTGCGGACGGCTGCGTCGTGCGCGCGTGGGGCGACCCGGGTGCGCTGATCCTGCCGCGCTCGGCGAACAAGCCGTTCCAGGCGCGGGCGATGGTCGATCTCGGTCTCGATCTGCCCGAGCACCTGCTCGCGCTGGCGGCCGCGTCGCACGCCGGCGAGGCGGGCGTGCTGTTCGCGCTCTGCGCCGCCGTCTACCTCGCGCTGCTCGTCGGCTGGCGCACGCGCGCCGTTCACGTGCT
>CAXBQP010000084.1:0-5120 GCA_963978095.1 uncultured bacterium
AAATACTCGTGAGTGGTCGAGGTGCCGTTTGCGGCGACCGCGACCACTCACGAGTATTTCGCTCACGCGGACTCCGTCCGCATCCGATACGCCTTGCCTGGGATCGACGGCCGAACCGCGGCGCTCATCGAGTTGCGCGACTCGCGCAGTGGCATCGACGGCGTCAGCCGTTGGACCCTGTACGGCGCGATCGGCGCGCTCCTCTTCGGTGCCGCCGCGTTCGTGGCCGTCTGGCGCTACGGACGCCGCTTGCTGATCGACCCGTTGCGGGCCGTGGCGGAAGAGATCGAAGGCATGCATCGCGTCGGCGAGCTCACCCCCGTCCGCAGCGCTGCCCCGAGCGCCGAGTGGGAGCTGTTCCTGAGCACGTTCAACACGACCGTCCGATCCCTGCGTGACTCCGAGCAACGGTATCGCGCGCTGTTCGACCAGAGCGTCGACCCGTATTTCCTGCTGGACGCGGCGGGCCGCACGATTCTCGACGCCAACCCCGCGGCCGTCACCTTGACCGGGGTCCCACGCACGCGGCTGCTCGGGCTGCCGCTCCTTGACGTACTACCGGACGGCGCCACGCCGTCGCTCGGCGTCCTGCGCGTGCGTCGGCCGGACGGCTCGGTGCAGAGTTGGGGGGTGGTGGAGACGCCCGTGGAGATTGACGGTCGACAGGTGACGCTCGCCGCGTATCGCGATATCACCGACCGAGAGGTGCTGGCGCAGTCAGAAGATGGATGCCATCGGCTCGCTCGCCGGCGGCCTCGCGCACGATTTCAACAACCTGATGGGTTCGGTGCTCGCGGGTGTCCGTGTGGCGCGGAGCAACGGTGACTATGATCCGCGGGGACGCACCGCGCTCGACACCATCGAGCACGCCGCGCGTCGCGCCGCCGACCTGACGCGCCAGCTCCTCGGTGTCAGCCGCCACGAACCGATGGTCCGCGGTCCCGTCGACGTGCGCACGGCGATGGCGCACGTCCGCCGCCTCTGCGCCGACGCCTTCGATCCCCGCGTCATGCTGACCATGAGCCTCCCCCCCCTGCTGCCAAGCATCGCCGGCGATCTCGGGCAGCTCGAACAGGCGTTGCTCAACCTGTGCATCAACGCGAGGGATGCCATGCCCAGGGGTGGACGACTCCATTTGTCCGCCCGAGAGGAGTTCCTCGCCACCGCGCCGGCCGACGCGCGTGGAGTGCCGGTCGGGCGGTACGTGGTCATTCACGTCGCCGACACGGGAGACGGCATACCCCACGAGATCCAGCAGCGCATCTTCGAGCCGTTCTTCACGACCAAGGAGCGTGGCAAGGGGACCGGATTGGGGTTGGCCATGGTGTATGGGTTCGCCCGCAACGCGGGTGGCGCGGTGCACGTGGACAGCACGGTCGGCGTTGGCAGCACCTTCGAGCTGTGGTTGCCCGCGGTTGGTGACGCATTCCCGGCACCCGCGCATGAGGACCCGTCACCCACCCGTTCCCACGCCCCCGAGGCCGCCCCCGCGAGGCCTCTGATCCTGCTGGCGGACGACGAAGACGGCTTGCGCGAGATGCTGCGCATGGTCCTGGAGCATGAAGGTTTCGCCGTGGTCGAAGCCGCAAACGGACGTGAGGCCGTGGACACCGTGCGCATTCACCGCGAGTCGATGACCGCGGTGCTGCTCGATGTACAGATGCCCGAACTCGATGGCGTGTCCGCGCTCGCGCAGATTCGCGAGATCGCCCCGTCCCTTCCTGTCATGCTCGGCACAGGGTATGTCGGCGACGATGACCTCAGCGCCCTCCGGACCGCTGGGAGTGCGGCCCTCCTGACGAAGCCATACGATATCCGCGGACTGATCGAGCAGCTCAGAGGACTCGCCGCATCGACACGAGACGGCCACTCGTAGATCGAGCCCGCTCCAGCCTTTGCAAGAACGGGGTGCCGCGACACACGCGGCACCCCGTCTTGCTTCCCCTCTGGCCGTTGCCGTGCCCTACGGCTTCTTCACCGCCGGGGTGGGCTTGGGACGCGCCTTGAACTCCTCGTAAAGCTTGGTGTGTCGATCGACGAGAGGAATCTGCTCACCACGGATGAACAGATACTTCACGTGGCTGCGCGGATCGAGCGGATCGCCCGTGGAAACGAACACGTTGGCGACCTTGCCGACTTCGATGCTCCCGTACCGGTCACCCACGCCCCAGATGCGTGCCGGGTTGATGGTGATCGCTTCGATGGCCTTGTCCGCGTCAAGCCCGAAGGCTTCGGTGATCCCGGCCTCGAACGGGAGGTCCCGTACGTTGCTCGCCCCCGTCGTCTGGAACGCGATCTGGACCCCCGCGCGGGCGAGGACGCCCGGGTTGGCGTAGATCTCGTCGTATGCGGCGCTCGCACCGGGCTCGGCGTAGGTCGGCCCGACGATCACCGGCACTTTGCGGGCGGCCAGCGTGTCCGCCATCTGCCATCCCTCGGCGGCGCCGCGGATCACCACCTTGAGCTTGAACTCGTCGGCGAACGCGAGGGCGCCCCGAATCTGCGACGCCGACTCGGCGTCGAAGATCACCGGGAGTTCCCCGCGCACGAAGGGGATCATGGCCTCCATGGCCTGATCGATCTTCTGCTTGCCGGCAGCGCCGGCCGCGAGCTTCGCCTTGATGTCGGCGTAGGCCTTGGCCGTGGTGAAGTACTCGCGCAGCTGCGTGACGCCTTGGTTCACCACGTCGCCGCCATCCGCTGCCGGGCCGCCGGCACGCCCCCCACCACCGCCCCGACGGCCGCCAGCGACGCGCGGATAGTTCACGACGAGCGCCGCGCGGGTTTTGATGGACATCTGGTCACCGGTCCAGCCGGTGAGGTCCATCAGCGATGCCGTGCCGCTGATGAGCCCCCCCTCAGGCGCCGTGATGACCGAGGTGATGCCGTTGTAGCGCGCCACGGGAATCAACTCGGAGTGCGAGTTGACCGCGGTAAGCGCCACGTCGTGCGGGTTGAACTGGCCGATCTCGACTTTGTCCTCGCCGCCGGGAACCGATTCAATCTCGGAGAGACCCAGTTTGGTACCCGAATCGATGAAGCCCGGGTACACGAAGAGTCCGGTGCCATCGATGACGGTAGCGCCCGCCGGGCTCGATGCTGACGCCCCGACGGCCGTGATCTTGCCGCCGGATATGACGACGGTGCCCTTGTCGATGCGCGGCCCCACCACGGGAACGATGGTCGCGTTGCGGATGACGTAGCTGTCCGCCGGCTTCGGCGCGTTGGGCGTACTCTGCGCAGCGAGCAATGCCGGCACGAGAGCGGACGCGACGAGCGCGGCAAGGCCGCGATGCATGGGACGAGCCATCAGTTGTTCCCTCCATCACCCATGGCGCGCGTCTTCTTCGTGGCCTGGAGAACGGCCTCGAGCGACGGGCTGGTCTTGCGATCGAAGAAGACGCGACCGTCGATCAGCGTCATGTCGACGCGCGCGGCGGGCGAGAACGGATGCGCGGTGAAGATCGCGATATCGGCATCCTTGCCGACGTCGATCGACCCGGTGTACTTGTCGATCCCCAGCTGCCACGCCGCGTTGAGCGTGATCATCTTGAGCGCTTCCTCCTCCGAGGTGTTGCCGTAGTGCATGGCCTTGGCGGCGTCCTGATACAGACGGCGCGCGCGCTCATCGGAATCGGAGTTGATCGAGACCTTCACGCCACGCTCGGCCATGAGCGAGGCGTTGAAGGCGATCGCGTCCCACGCCTCGAGCTTGTAGGCCCACTCGTCGGCGAAGGTCGAGGCACCAGTATTCGCGGCCGCGATCTCGTCCGCGATCTTGTACCCCTCCAGCACGTGCTGCAGCGAGGCCACGCGGAAGCCGAAATCCTTGGCGACCTTGAGCAGCATCAGGATCTCGTCCGAACGGTACGAGTGCGCATGCACCAGGCGCTTGCCTTCGAGGATCTCGACGAGCGGATCGAGCTGCACATCCTTGCGCGGCGGGATCGGCTCTGCCTGTCCCTTCTTCCAGGCGGCCTTGGCCTTGTCGTACTCCTTCCAGTCGGCCTGGTACTCTTGGGCGCGGGTGAAGGCGTCACGCAGCAGTTCCTCGACCCCCATGCGCGTGCGCGGATAGCGCGGCGTGCGCCCGGGCAGCGCGGCGTTGTTGGTCTGCCGGACATTTTCGCCGAGTGCGAACTTGATGCCCGGAGGCGCCTTGTCGAACTTCATGGAATCGACGGGAAGCCCGAACTTCATTTTCACGGTGAGGTTCTGACCGCCGATCGTGTTGGCCGAGCCGTGCAGCACGTTCGCGGCGGTCACGCCACCGGCCAGCTGCCGATAGAGCGTGAGCCCGTCCTCGCGGAAGGCATCGCCGATATTGACCTGCGAGGTGATCGAGCTCGAGCCTTCGTTGACGCCCTGCAGCGACGAGTGCGAGTGGGCGTCGATGATGCCGGGGGTGACGAATTTCCCCGTGGCATCGATCACTTGAGCACCAGCGGGCGCCGGAAGCTTGCTGCCGATCTGGGCGATCTTGCCATCGCGGATGATGATCGTGCCGTCGGAGATCGTCCCGTGCGAGGCCGTGAGGATCGTCGCATGCGTGATCGCGACGAGCTTCGCCGCCGGTGGGAGCGGCATGTTCAGCGCCCCGGCACCGCCGAAGCCGTCGGGGGCCGCGGCGCCCATCGGGGCTCCGCCTGCCTGCGCACCGAGGGGCGTGGCGAGCATCGTGACCAGCACGCCCGCCGTCGGCAGGACCGCGCCGGCACGCATCCGGCGTCGGGCCGGCCAGAAGGGAGTCCTGTTCATGGCGTCTTCTCTCCAGTGAAGGGGGCGTTGCCCATCGGGCCGAGGGCGACCGAGCCCGTCATGCGGTTGCCGCTGATATCGCCGAGGAAATCGAGGTTGAAGCTCTGCGTGCCGAAGCTGAGCGCGAGTGACCAGCTGGCCTTGTTTCCGTCGAGATGGCCGTTGCTGATCTCGGCGTCGCCGGTGGGCAGGCCGCTGACCTTGCCGGTGAAACTCGAACCCGCCTGCGCGAAGGTCGCGGTGACGGACTGCGCGCCCTGCGGACTGTCGATCGTCATGCGCCACGTCCCCGCGATCTGCCCGCCGCCGGTGCCGGAGGGGCTGCCGCCTGACGCGGCGCCCGGTCCACCGCGGCCGCCGCG
>CAXBQP010000085.1:0-5116 GCA_963978095.1 uncultured bacterium
GCCATCAACCCACCAACGTGGAGGCGGGGAGATTCGAACTCCCGTCTTGCATAGGATCTTCCGCAACGTCTACGCGCGTATCCCACCGATTGATGTTTCCAACGGCTGGCCAGTGGGCCGCCCATCGTTGGATGAGCCCTCTAGAGTTTCGCCCGACGACGGAAGGCGCGCCGCCGGACTATCCCGGATTTGCGATACCTAAGAAGCCGCCCCGGGCAGGCTTCCTCATAGGCACTGCTGGACGTAACTAGAAGTTACGCAGCAAGAGCGAAGTTGTTGTTCGCAGTTGGATCGTTCCCGAGTGTTTTACCAGGAACCCGAGGACCTGGGCGCGCAGCTACGGGGTCACTTACACAATCGATTCCGGTCGCCCCCGTACTACCCTTCAAATATACACCGCCCGCGGACACAATGCGCCTCCCGGCCTCTCAGCCGACAGGCTCCCCCAGGATCCGCGCCGCCGCCATCGCCGCCCCGAACCCGTTGTCGATGTTGCACACCACCACGCCCGCGGCGCAGCTGTTCAACATCGTCAGAAGCGCGGCCAAACCGTTGAAGCTCGCCCCGTACCCGACACTCGACGGCACCGCGATCACGGGCACGCGCACCAACCCACCCACCACCGACGGCAAGGCGCCATCCATCCCGGCCACCACGATGATCGCCGCAGCGTCACGCAGCGCATCCTGCTTGGCCAACAATCGGTGAATCCCGGCCACACCGACGTCCGAGACGGGGATCCCCAGCGCACCGAGCGTCTCGGCCGCCTCTTCAGCCACCGGAAGATCGCTCGTTCCCGCCGTGACGATCAGGCAGGCGCCGCGCGCTGTGGAAGCTGATGCCGCCGCGGTACGCGTTGGTGCCAAGTACACGGTGCGACCACGCGTATTGACGACCACCCCGGGGAACCGCGCCGCCAGCGCCTCCTGCTGCGTTGCATCGGAGCGCGTCACCAGGAATCCGTCGCGATGCTCGGCGATCCGCTCGCAAATGGTCACCACCTGCTCGACGGTCTTCCCCTCCCCGAACACCACCTCGGGATACCCGCTCCGCAGGGCCCGATGATGATCGATGCTCGCGAAGCCGAGCGATTCCACCGGCTCGGCGTCGAGCGCGCGGACGGCCTCTTCCACCGTCGCACGCCCCGCCGCGAGTTCCTCAAGCAGCGCGCGCACCCGCTCGCGACGCACTAGTGCTCGGCCTCGAGCAGTTCGGCGTCCAGCTCGGCGGCTACGGTCGCGTCATCCGCGCCATGGGTCGCCTCAGCGACTTCGCGGGAGCGGCCGCTCGCGAGATACGCCGCGAAGATCCCCTCGACTTCGTCGAAACTGTTGACGGTGTGCAGCGCACGCCGCAGCTCGCTCGAGTTCGGGAGTCCCTTGACATACCAGCCGAGGTGCTTGCGGAACTCGAGCGCCGCACCGACCAGGTCGGTCTCATAGGCCATCACCATCCGGCAGTGCTCGATGGCGACCTTGAACCGCTCCTCGACCGACGGCGTCGGCGGCATGGGCCGACCGTCGAGCAACGCGCGCGCCTGCGTGAAAATCCACGGTTGCCCGAAGGAGCCACGCGCGATCATCACCCCCGCGCATCCCGTCTCGTTGCGCATGCGGAGGGCGTCCTCGGCGACCTTGATGTCGCCGTTGCCGATCACCGGGATCTCGAGCGCCTCGACGACGGCCGCAATCTCGTCCCAGTGCGCGTGTCCTGTGTACATCTGCGTGCGCGTCCGCGGATGCAGCGCGATCGCGCGCACCCCGGCGGCCTGGCAGCGGAGCGCGATCTTGACCGGGTCACGCATCTCCTCGTTCCACCCGCTCCGGATCTTGCAGGTGACGGGCAAATGCGTCCCCGAGATCACGGCCTTGATGACCTGTTCGACCAGGTCGAGGTCCTTGAGGCACCCCGAGCCGCCGTTCCGCTTCACCACCTTCTTGACGGGGCACCCGAAGTTGATGTCGATGAACTCGGGCTGGAAGAGATCGGTGACCATCGCCGCCGCTTCGCGCATCGCGTCGGGCTCAGCGCCGAAAATCTGCACCCCGATCGGGCGCTCATCGGCCCCGAACCGCAACTTGGAGAGCGTGGCCTCGTTCTCCCGCCTGATCCCCTCGGCGGACAGGAACTCCGTCACGACCACGTCCGCCCCCCACTGCCGGCAGAGGCGCCGAAAGGGGGACTCCGAGACCCCCGCCATCGGCGCCAGGATCAGCGGGACCTCGTGGGTCGTGGGATACGGGAACGCGGGCATCATCGCAAGCTAAGCGACTCTGCAACTGCTTGCAACGCCGATATTTGACGCCACTCGACCCCATCATTACCTTGCACGAAGATTTCAGGAAACAGGGGAGCGCGCCTTGCGCTCCCAGACACCGAGGAGCGGAATGGAACTGCGCGAATTTTTCTCCGAAGACGCCGTCAAGCTCGACCTCGAGGGGACCACCAAGGACGACGTCCTGAAGGAGCTCATCGGACTGCTGCGCCTTGACGAGAAGAACGAGGCCATGCTGTTCAAGATGCTCAAGCGGCGCGAGAACCTCGGCTCCACCGGGATCGGCCGCGGCATCGCGATCCCGCACTGCCGCTCCCTCGTGGTCAACAAGCTCCGCGTGGCCTTCGGACGCAAGAAGGACGGGCTGGACTTCAAGGCCATCGACGAGAAGCCGGTGCACTTCTTCTTCCTGATCGTCGCGCCGCCACTCGAAGTCTCCAACCAGTACCTCCCCGTTCTGGGCAAGATTGCGCAGTTCTCCAAGGAGACGGACGTACCGGAGCGCCTCCTCAGCATCACGGAGCCTTCGGAGTTCATGCGGTTACTCGAAGAAAAGGGCGTCTAGTCTCACGCCTTGCAGGGGCGCATCTTTCCAGGATGCGCCCCTTTTTCACGCCCGTGACCCGCGCGACGTCGAGCGTGGCCGGTCTCGCTCTCATGACCGCCGCATTGGTGGGCACGACACGCCTCGGCGCTCAATCAACCGGGAACAACAAGCCTGCGGCAAAGTCGCCCCCGACCACCGCGGCCAAGAGCGGATCCAAGACAAGCGCCAAGCACCCCACCAAACCCCAGGGTAAGAGCGCAACGTCCGGGACCAAGGGCAAGGCGACGAAAAAGGGAAAGAAGACCGAAAAGGACGTCTCGTCGCCGCTGCCGAAACACCGCTACACCGCCGACACGATTTCCGTGGGTGCGACGACGGCCACACGCAACAGCCGGGTATCGGGCACCTTCGACGCCGCACCGACGAACGGATCGACACACCGCATCCCCTTTGCCCTGATCCACGGCGCGAACCCGGGCCCGGTCGTGGCTTACCTGTCGCAGGCCCCGGACTCGGGGTACAGCACGGTCGCCGGCCTCATGAAACTGGTCAACCTGATTGACCCGGCCAAAGTCAGCGGATCGATCATCGTCGTGCCGTGGTTCGATGCGTCCGCCACCCCGGCCGTCCTCGCACAGATCGTGGAGCGGGCCGATCTCGTCGTGGCGCTCTCCGGACAACCGATCGACGACGACCTCCATCCGTACGGATACTGGCCCCGCACCGGAAACCCAACGCAGGACAAGGCAAGCGGTGCGCTGGCCGTGGCCTTTGGACTCGATGTCGTCGCCGTGCGCGACGTGACCCTCCCGACCACAGCGCGCAACGACGACCTGGTCAGTGCGACGCTCGCCGCCGGCAAGAGTGTGCTGCGCATCGAGGGCGGGCGCACCTCGGCGGCCGCGGCGAGTGCCACGAACTCCGTGGTCGCCGGCTGCCTCAACGTGCTGGGATCCATCGGAGTCATCACCCGCGCGGTCGGGATGAACGGGAAGGTCTCTTGGATCGGCGCGTCGCACGAGGTGCATGCTGCGTCGGACGGCGCGTTCAGCCCCGAGGTCGAACGCGGAGCGAAGGTGCGAAAGGGCCAGAAGATCGGCGCCCTCACCGATGGTCCGTCCGCAGTCGCGGCCGATATCCTGTCACCGACGGACGGCATCGTCACCTTCATTCGCTCGTCACCGTCGGTCGCCAAAGACGCGACGATTCTCATCGTGGCCACGAACTATGGTCCGACGCCTCCCCCCTTCAGCAAGCCAAAGCCATGACGCACCCTTGGATAATCGCGGAATCCACGTGGCGCACCGTTGGCACCACGGCCTACGATCTCGCCGTGTTGCCGTGGGGCGCGACCGAGGCGCACAACTTCCATCTGCCGTACGCCACGGACAACTACCAGAGCGACGCGGTCGCCGCCGAGGCGGCGCGGATCGCATGGGGACTCGGCACGCGCACCGCGGTGCTACCCTGCATCCCGTTCGGCGTCAATACGGGGCAACTGGACATCCCGTTCTGCATCAACATGAATCCGTCCACGCAGGCACTGGTGCTCGCCGATGTCGTGCGTGCACTGGAAGCTCAGGGCATCACGAAGCTCGTGATTCTCAACGGACACGGCGGGAATGACTTCCGGCAGATCATTCGCGAGCTGCAGCCCAACACGCGCGTCTTTCTCTCCGCGATCAACTGGTACAAGGTCGTGGAACCGCGTGGGCATTTTTCGGATCTCGGGGATCACGCCGGAGAACTGGAAACCAGCGTCATGCAGCACATTCAACCGTCGCTCGTGCGTCCGCTGAACGAGGCAGGCCCGGGACTCGAACACAAGAGTCGGCTGCAGGGGATTCGCGACGGATGGGCGTGGGCGCCGCGCCAGTGGACCAAGGTGACGGCAGACACCGGCATCGGCGACCCCGCCGCCGCGACGGCGAAAAAAGGCGAGGCCTACTTCAATGCCGTGTGCGCACAGGTGGCGCAGTACTTCGCGGAACTCGCAGCGCTCGACACCGCGGATCCGTACCTGCCCTGAGCTCAATCGAGCGCGACGATCTCGTGCTCCTGCGTTTCATCAAGGTGGAGCCGCTTGATGTCCTGCTGGAAGCGCCAGCGCAGTCGACCGCCCTGCAACAGGGCAACGACCACCAAACTCCCGACATAGCCCCACCAGACGCCTCGCGGACCGAGTCCGAGGCCGAAGCAGAGAAACAAGGAAAGCGGGATTCAGATCGGAAGAGCACACGTCTGAACTCCAGTCACGTGGCCTTATCTCGTATGCCGTCTTCTGCTTGAAAAAA
>CAXBQP010000086.1:0-5092 GCA_963978095.1 uncultured bacterium
GAATCGAGTCCGTTCACCACGCAGACCTCGGATATCAGCGCCGCCTACGAGCTGACCAAAGCGCTGGCCATGCAGATCGGGCTTGGCACGGAAAACTGGACGCGCGAAATCGACGTACGCGGGGTCGGCACCACGAAGGAACAGACCCCGCGCATCAGCTTCGACTACCGCGGGTTCGACTGGGGGTCGCTGCATGCCAGCTACTCGAAAGGCGAGCGTCGCTACGACAAATACGTCGAATCGGGGACGGAACTTCTGGCTTTCCGTCGCTTCGATACGGCCGACCGCAACCGCGAACGTTTGAACCTGATGGCCTCCCTCTCCCCAACGGACGAGCTCACGCTGGGGCTCAGCTACACCACCGGGTCGGACATCTTCCCGAACTCGCAGTACGGAACACAAAGCGACAAGAGCGTGGCATCGGGCGTCGATCTCGACTGGACGCCCACTAAACGGTTGTCAGTCTCGCTCGGCTTCTCCGAAGAGGCCGTCGACAACATCTTGAACATGCGCTACCGAACCGGCGTCTCGACCGCCGTCACTTACGACAACTACACCTACCGGTGGACGAACACCAACACCGACCGCACCACGATCGTGTCGGCCGGCCTGACCGCGGCGCTCATTCCAGATCGGGTCGATTTCTCGGCTCACGTGTCGCGCATCAACGGCCGTTTCTGGGTACTGAACAGCAACCCAAACTCGCCCGCAGGCGGCACGATCGCACAGAATCTTGCTGCGACCGCACAGGATTGGCCGGAAATCACCCAGTCGCTCACCCCAGTCACGATGGCGTTGCGCCTCCGACTGAGCGACAGTTGGGGGGTCACACTCCGTTACCAAGCTGAGAACTACAACCAGAACGACTTCCGGACACTGGCGCCGATCTTCACCTCGTCCACGCTCGCCGGCCTGGCCCCGAACGTGAACTTCACGGGGAACCTGCCTGGAAACGTGGGTGCGACCACGGGCACGAACACCGGACAGTATCATTTCCTGGGGAACAACTACAATCCGTATCAGGCGAACTGGCTGACCTTCAGTGTAAGTTGGCACCCGTCCGCACTTCCCACCGAGATCGGTCGCCCCGCGTTCTGATCTCCGAACAGCAAAAGGGCGGTGAGCCGGATGGCTCCACCGCCCTCGCGTCATCGGCACACGTGGATCCGCTAGAAGAACACCGGCTCCCGGTACGCCCCGAACACGTCCTCCAGCGCCGCACGAATCTCGAACAGCGTGCAGTACGCGCGCGCGCACTCAAGGATGTACGGCACAACGTTCTCCTTCCCCCGCGCGGCGTTTCGCAACGCATCGATCCGTCGGGCGCAGAGCGCATTGTCGCGGGTCGCCCGGAGCTTCGCCAGCTTGGCTGCCTGATCGCGGGCCGCCTGCTCATCGATCTTCAGGAGCGGGATCGACAGGGCGTCCTCGTCACTCACGAACTCGTTCACGCCGACGATCACGCGGCGATGCTGTTCGATCTCCCACTGCTGACGCGCCGCGGCCTCGGCGATCTTCTTCTGGAACCACCCCTGCTCGAGCCCGGCGACCACCCCGCCCTGCTCGTCGATCTGCGCGAACAACGCCTCGGCTTCGCGTTCCATCTGGTCGGTCAGCGCTTCCACATAATACGACCCGCCGAGCGGATCGATCACGTTCGGGACGCCGGTCTCGTACGCGAGTACCTGCTGAGTCCGCAAGGCGACCTGCACCGCATGCTCGGTCGGCAGGGCGAGCGTCTCGTCCATCGAGTTGGTATGCAGGGACTGCGTGCCGCCGAGTGCCGCGGCCATCGCCTGGTACGCCACGCGCACGATGTTGTTCATCGGCTGTTGGGCCGTCAGCGTCACACCGGCGGTTTGCGAGTGGAATCGCATGACCAACGACCGCGGATCCTTGGCGCCGTAGCGTTCTTTCATGTGCCGCGCCCAAATGCGGCGCGCGGCCCGGAGCTTGGCGATCTCCTCGAAGAAGTCGTTGTGCACATCCCAGAAGAAGGACAACCGCGGGGCGAAATCATCCACGTTCAACCCGCGGGCGATCCCCCGCTCGACGTACGTGAAGCCGTCCGCGAGCGTGAAGGCCAGTTCCTGCGCCGCCGTCGCGCCGGCTTCACGAATGTGATATCCGGAGATCGAGATGGTATTCCACTGGGGGGCGTGGGTCGCCCCCCACTCGAACATGTCGACGATCAGACGCAGCGCCGGCTCGATCGGGAAACACCAGGCGTGCTGCGCCATGTACTCCTTGAGGATGTCATTCTGCACGGTCCCCCGGAGCTTGTCGGCGCTCACCCCCTGCTTCTCGGCGGCCGCGATGTAGAAGCACCACAGGATGATCGCCGGACCGTTGATCGTCATCGACGTGGACACATCGCCCAACGGAATCCCCTCGAAGAGGGTCTCCATGTCGGCGAGCGAGCTGATGGCGACGCCGCACTTGCCCACCTCCCCTTCACTCCGGGGGTGGTCGGAATCGTACCCCATCAACGTGGGGAAGTCGAAGGCGACGGACAGGCCGGTCGTGCCCTCCTGCAGCAGGAACTTGTACCGCTGGTTGGTCTCGACCGCCGAGCCGAATCCAGCGAACTGGCGCATGGTCCAGAGCTTGCCGCGATAGCCCGTGGGGTGAATGCCGCGCGTGAATGGGAACTGCCCCGGCACCTCGAATGCCGTGCCTCCCGATCCCTCGAGGTCCAGCGCCGTGTACAACGGCGCCACCTCGTGTCCCGAGTTGGTGAAGTTCAGGTCGCGCACTTTGCCCTTCTCGAAGCGCGCGCGCCATCCGGAGACCTCGTGCCGGAGCGCGTCGAGTTCCGCCTGCATCTCCGCGATCGTCGCGTCCACGTCCTGGGTGCCGCTCATTGAGTCACTCCACTGAGAAGGGAGCTGCTGCGCGCGAGGAGCGCATCAGCCACCGCATACGGGGTCGTCTTCCCCTGTTCGAGTCCATCGATCTGTGCGTCCAGCCATTCGGAGGTGCCGGGATCCGTCCACAACCGCCGACGCACCCGCTGTTCCACCACATCCACCACGCGCTCG
Source organism: uncultured bacterium (assembly GCA_963978095.1). GTDB lineage: Bacteria > Gemmatimonadota > Gemmatimonadetes > Gemmatimonadales > Gemmatimonadaceae > Fen-1231. Next base: position 3,042 of record CAXBQP010000086.1, read on the forward strand.
CGTAACCGCGCGCGCCGCCGACGCTGAAGGGTACCGCTGTTCTCAAGATATGCAAAATGGCGGTCGATGGCGCCCACGAGGTCAACGACCCCTTCCCCCGTCACCCCGACCGACCGAAGTACGGGTGGCACCCAGTGCTCGGCATCGGCGCGCTGCGCGGCCGCACGCGCGGCTTTCGCCGGGTTGGCGATCGTCCGCAGGTCCACGCCGTGGTGCGCCGGCGTGTCCTTGAGGGTCAATCCACCACGGAGCCCAAGCATGAGCTCGAGGTCATTGCGAAGACGGTCCGCGCCCGGCCGGTCCGCCTTGTTCACGCAGAACAGATCGGCGATCTCCATCAACCCCGCCTTCAGCGTCTGGATCGAATCGCCAGACTCCGGCACGAGGACCACCACACTCGTGTCGACCGTGCGGGCGATGTCGAGTTCGCTCTGCCCAACGCCAACGGTCTCGACCAGGATCCGGTCCACGCCGAACGCGTCCATGACATCGCACACCTCGCGGGTCGTCCCCGCGAGCCCACCCAGCGAGCCGCGTGTGGCCATCGACCGGATGAATACCCCGGGATCGAGAGCGACCGACTCCATGCGTACGCGGTCTCCGAGGAGCGCCCCGCCCGTGAAGGGACTGGTCGGATCGACCGCGACGATTCCGACGGTCAGCCCCTGCTGCCGGAGTGCCGCCGCCAACAGCGTGGTGAGCGTGCTCTTCCCCGCGCCCGGCGGACCGGTGAGACCAATCCGCCGTGCCCGGCCGATGCGCGGATGCATGGCCGCGAGCAAGAGGTCGGCACCGACACGCTGATTCTCCACGATGCTGAGCGCCCGCGCCAAAGCGGCCTTCCGCCCCACGGAAAAATCCGCCGCCAGCGTGCGGAGGCCGTCACTCGCCTCTGATCCGAGCGCCAGAGCGCTCACGAGACGCTGCCGTGTGGATCGTCGTGTTCGTCGCTGATATCGCCCACCAGTTCCTCCACCAGGTCCTCGAGCGTCACCAGGCCGACCGTCGCGCCCGTCGCATCATGAATAATCGCCAAATGCACGCGCTCCCGCAGCAGTCGTCGGAGGATCTCGTGGGCGGGAGTCTCCTCACTCCACCGTGACAACCGGCGCGGGGACTCAAGTGGCGTGTCCGGGTGCGCGAGCACATCGAATGAATGCACGAGCCCGACGCAATGATCCAGATCGCCGGCGTACACGGGCAATCGGCTGTACTTCGATTGCGCCATCAGCCGAATGACCTCGGTCGCCGGCATCGCGCGGTCCACGGCCACGATCTCCGACCGTGGCGTCATCACCTCACGCGCCGTCAGCAGCCCGAATGCCACCACGCCGGTGATGATCGCGCTCTCCGAGGGCTCCCCCACCCCTTCCATCTCGCCTTCGCGCAGCAGCTCATCGAGCTGTTCTCGGGCCTCGTCGGTCGCGCTGCCGACCGGTTCGGCCTGCCGCCAGGTGGCGGCTCCGGCGAACGCGAAGACCGGACGGCAGAGCACCTCGAGTCCGCTCAACAGCGGCAGGAACAGCGGCAGGATCTGCGGGGCCCATCGCCGAGCCACGGCGCGGGGCAGGAGTTGCCCCAGCACCAGCAGTGCCAGCGCGCTCCACGCCAGATGCGAGAGCAGCACTCCGCGTTCCTCGCGTACGCCGATGACGGCGCCGAGCGCGAACACCAAGGCGGCCACTCCCGTCCCGGCGGCCATCAGCAACCGTTTGGGACGCTCCACCACGATCGCTCCGCCCTCCTCCGCCCCCGCGAGTCGCCGCTCAGCCCAGTGGCGCAGCCAAATCCGACTCGCCGACCTCACCGCCGTTGCGCCTGCGGTCACGCAGGCCACGGCCAGCGACAGCACGAGGGTCCACGCGAACGTCGTCATGCGGTCTCGTCGCCAGGGGCGCCCCACATCCGCTCGAAATACACGCGCTCGACGCGCCGACGCACGACGCGCTCGACCACGACGCGAAACGCCCCCACGGTCAGCCGCTCCCCGTTGCGTGGAACGCGACCCAGCAACTCGGTCACAAGCCCACCGACCGTCTGGACGTCCTCGT
>CAXBQP010000087.1:0-5037 GCA_963978095.1 uncultured bacterium
CGTGCCGGTCGTCGAGAAAGTCGGCGAATACGGCGGCACGTGGCGCCGCGCCTTCCTGGGGCCGGCGGACTCCAACAACTACGTGCGCGTCGTCTTCGACTCCTTGTTCCGCTTCACCCCCGACGGCGCGAAGATCGAGCCGAAAATCGCGGCCGGCGCGGAATCCTCCGCCGACTACAAAGTCTGGACGATCAATCTGCGCAAAGGCGCCAAATGGTCGGACGGCACGCCCTTCACCGCCGACGACATCCTGTTCTGGTACAACGACATCCTGATGAACAAGGATGTGACCCCGGCGCTGCCGGGTTGGATCAAGAACCCCGACGGCACCGCCGCCAAGGTCGAGAAAGTCAACGACTACGCGGTCAAGTTCACCTATGGCGCCCCCGCGACCTTGTTCCTGACCGCCGTCGCCAACCAAGACGGCGCCGACGGCACCTACGCGATGTTCCTGCCGCGACATTACCTCAAGCAGTTCCATCCCGCGCACACGCCGAAGGAAGAGGTCGAAAAGACCGTGCAAGCCGCCGGCTTCAAGAGCTGGACCGAATTGCTGCTTAATCGCGCCCAACCCGCCCGCAACCCCGACCGCCCGACCATGGCGGCGTGGATGCCGGTGACGCGCGCGTCCGAGTCGGCAGCAAAGACTGGCGATACTGGCCACGAGACTGACGACAGCGGGCTGCCGTGGATCGAACGCAGCTACGTGCTCAATGCGGTCATGGGTGTGCTCGCCGTCGTCGGGTTCTGGAGCCTGTATGTCGAAGGCGGGTCGCGCGTCTCGATCAACATTCTGAACTTCGCCGCGCTTTTCCTCGCACTGCTTCTGCATCCGAGCCCCGCGAGCTTCACCCGTGCCGCCGCGCGCGGCGCGGCGCAGCGAGTCCAGTTTCTCCCGCTGTTCCGCGGTCAGGATCGCGTTGACCTCGGCGCGCGTCGAGTCCATCGCGGGTCGCACTACCGCCCAGGTGGCTCTCATGAGGGAATCGACGTGCGGACGGCGACGCGCGAAGGCGGAATCGAGGCGCGCCCGTTGTTGGCTGCTGAGCCCGATCTGATCATAGCCCGGTGGGAGATGCGTAGAATCGGACCCGGAAGGGCCGGCCATCCCCCCGCCGGGTCCACCGCGGCCGCTGCCCCAGAGGCGGCCGCTTCCCATTCCACCGCGCATCCCGCGATGCGACATCCGCTCGACGGCGCCGCCCGCGAACGTGCCGACCAGGAACACCACCACGATCATCAGCGCCGCCTGCGTGCGGACGCCGCCGGCTGCTTCTTTATGCGTGCTCATTGGTCGAACCGTCCCATGAGCGCGACGGTCGAGACACTCTCGCCGGTGAGCGCGGCGCCGACCGACCCGGTGACGCCGAGGGCGTCGGCGATGTCGTCGCTGACCGAAAAGCTGTCGGTCGCGGTGCCAGCTTCGCCGCTGAGGGAGCGGAGGGTGGCGAGCGAGGCCAGCATCACCAGCAACATCGCGGCCATCAGCGGCAGGCGCCATCGCGCGACCAGCCCCAAGGGACTCGCGGACGCCGCCGCCTGACGGCGGCGCCAGAGCGTGCCCTGGGCCGCGTGTCGCACGCGGCCCACACGCCGCGCGAAGGCGGCCGGCGGCTGCGTCGGGTCGATGGTGGAGAAGTCGATCGGCTGTTCCTCAGTCATGCGTCGTGTACTCACGAAAAAGGGATCCTCCCAGGTGCGCGCGGAGGGCTTTCCGCGCCACGAACAGGTGTTGGCGGGAGCGCACCTCCGTCATGTCCAGCTCCTCGGCGATCTCCTTGTGTGACCATCCGTCGAGGTCATGCAGCAGTACCACCTGACGTTGCACCTCGCTCAACGTCGCGAGCGCGGCGGTGAGCCGGTCCCCCAACTCCGCTTGGGCGACGTCACGGAAGGGGGAGTCCCGTGCCTCGGCGATCTCCGGCATCAGCTCCGAGGTCTCGCGCACCTTCCGGTAGCTGCGATAACTCAGGGCGCGATGCCGCACGATCGTCATCAGCCACGGCGCGAAACGATCCGGGTCGCGGCAGTCGTCCAAACGCTCCAGCGCCTTCACGAACGATTCCTGACAGACCTCCTCGGCGTCATGCGCGTTCACCAACACGCCGAACGCCACCACGTACGCGGTGCGATAGTGTCGTCGCACCAGCGCATCGAACGCTTCGGCGTCCCCACGCACGCACTGCGTGACGAGCTCGGCGTCGGAGGGAACAGGAACGGGACTCGACACAGACACTATGATGACCGCCGGGGGTGGGTTTCCGTTAGACCCCGGGGGATGTGGCACCCATGGGGGCGCGGTACATTTCGCGGGAACCGCACCCTCCCACCCGTTGCGCCCGATTCGTGTCCTCCACGCGCCCTGATTTCTCGCCGATGACGCCCGTGCCCTCAATGGGGAACGCGTCCGCCGTTTGGATGTCCACGGCGAAGCATCGGCATCTGGTGACGTTGCTGCTCTCAACGCTCTTCATTGCCGTGGCGAACGTCGCCTTCGTGCCGACGCTCTCCCCGATGGTGTATGCGGTGATGCTTGGGTGGATGGCGGTGCATCTGGGGCTGTCGGTTGGCGTCGAGAAGGCGACCGAGGTCTCGGCCCGGCGCGGGCGCTATGCGATCGGGCTCGTCGTCGACACGCTGTTCTTGAGTGTCGTTTATCTGATTGCCGACGGAGCGCAATGGGTCGGGCCGCTGTTCTATGTGTACACGGCCATGGTGGTCAGCGCGACGCTCTCGAAGCGCGGCGTGGCGGCCATGATGACGCTCCTCTTCGTGTCGTACACGCTCGTCGTGGCGTCGACCGTGTTCGGGTGGGTGCATCCCACCAACCTGATCGGACGCGTGTCCATGGAGGGGAACACGGCGTGGGGGGTCGCCACGACGCTCAGCGCCGTGATCCTGTTCTTGTTCGCGTGGCTGGTGCAACGCGGGGTCACGGCGACCATTCGCTCCTCGGAGGCGCGCTACGCACTCCTGGTGCAGTCGGCGCCCGATCTGATCGTGACGTTCGACATCGCGGGCCAAGTGGTCGAAGCGAATCCCGCGGCAATCCGGGGGTCGGGCTTCACGCTGGACGAGATGCGGAGTCGCAAGAACCAATCGTTTTTCCTCCCCGAGGAGTGGGATGCGGTCCACGCGCGATTCCTCAGCGCGATGCGCGGGGAGGCGACCGCGAGTTTCCAGTTCCGCTTTCCGCGCAAGGATGGCGAGGTGCGATGGCTCGATGCCACGGTCGCGCCGCTGGTCGCCGACGGCGAGCTCGCGAAGGTGCTGGTGGTCGCGCGTGACATCACCGAGGTGCGTGCCCAGACGGAGCAGTTGCGGGTATCGGCGGCCCGCCTGCGCCTGATGCTCACCTCCCTCAATCTCGGGTTCTTCACCGTCGATGCCCAGCGGCGCTTCAATGCGGCGGAGGGGGCGTGGGCTCGAGCGCGTGAGCGCGAGGGGCTCGAGTTCATCGGCAAACGGTCCGGTGATTTCATCGCGCCGCGGCTCGCGGAACTGCTGGAGCGCGGGCTGGACGAGGTCTTCGCGGGGTCCGACGCGCAGTTCGAGTTCACGGGTCGGACGGACCCGGATCGAGCGAAACGGACGTACCGCACCTTTCTGGCGCCGATTCGGAACGAGGCACTCGAAGTCGTGGGAGCCGTGGGGTTGTGGACCGACATCACGGAGGCGAAGGCCCAGGAGGAGGCGACGGCCGAGTTGCAGCGTCGGCTCAGCGAAGTGGAACGCGCCGAGTCGCTCGGTCGACTGGTGTCGGGCGTGGCGCACGAACTGAACAACCCCCTCACGGCGATCCTGAACTTCACCGAGGAGCTGACGGCCACGGCGGAGGACGAACGCCAGCGGCTGGCACTCTCGGTCATCCGGGCGCAGGCGCACCGATCGCGCACCATCGTCCGCGATCTGCTCACGTACGTGAAGGCCGAGACACCGCGACCGTTGTCGGTGCACCTCGCCGGTACGATTCTCACCCCGCCGCTGTTGACGGCCCGCACGGAGATGGCTGGTCATCAGGTGACCTTGACGGAAGCGCTCGAGGACCTGCAGGTATCGCTGCGGCTCGACGTGGCCGGGTTCGAGCAAATCGTGTCGAATCTTCTGGGGAATGCCGCTGATGCCTCTTCCGCGGGCGGCACGGTCGTCGTCCGCTCCCGGAGCGAGGGCGGGCAGTTTTTGCTGGAGGTGGAGGACGACGGCCGCGGCATCCCCGCGGAGCATCTATCGCGCATCTGGGAGCCGTTCTTCACCACCAAGGAGCCCGGTCGTGGCATGGGGCTCGGGCTCAGCGTGTCCCGGGGATTGGCGCAGTCGTTCGGCGGCGACCTGTCGGTGACGAATCTGGAGGCGCCGGCGCACGGGGCGCGGTTCACGCTGTCGCTGCCGATCGTGGCCGAGGCCTCCGGCGAGGTGGTGTCCATCGATGGGACGTCCGGCGCCGTGCCCTCGACCACTGTGCCGGGCCGCGCGCTGACCGTGATGGTGATCGACGATGAGCCGGCAGTACGTCTCTCGCTGGAGTTTCCGCTCAAGCGCCGTGGCTGGGCGGTGGAGTTGGTGGCCGATGGGCTGCAGGGGTGGGAGATTCTGCGGGACCCCGCGGCGGTGGATCGCTACGACGCGATCATCTGCGATCTCCGGATGCCGAAACTCTCCGGCCAAGTCCTGTACGAGCGGTTGGCGGAAGCAGCTCCCGCCCTGGCTTCCCGCATGATTCTGTGCACGGGTGATGCGACGGCGGCGGATTTCGTGGAGTTCTTGCGTCGGTCGCCGGTGGTCGTGCTGGAGAAACCCTACCAAGTGACCGATCTCCTGGCCGCGGTGGAGCGCGTTCGCCCACAGCCCGGGGCATAACGGTTCGGGAGCGCGCTGCGTTATTTTGCAGTCGAGTCCTGTGGCGCTACCCGGCGCGACGCCGTCCCGGGTCCGCCTTCGCCGTGATACCCTACGCATGAACGCATTGAACTGGTCCCGAGTGCTCGGGCATCCGGGATCAGTTCAATGCGTTCATGCGTAGGGTATCACGGCGAAGGC
>CAXBQP010000088.1:0-4846 GCA_963978095.1 uncultured bacterium
TTTTTTTCAAGCAGAAGACGGCATACGAGATAAGGCCACGTGACTGGAGTTCAGACGTGTGCTCTTCCGATCTGGGGGGCTACGACCGCACGTTGCGCACCGAGAATGCGCTGCGCTTCCCCGCGGCCGCCCCGCGGACCATCGAATACCTCGCCACACAGGGCTACGCCGTGGCGAACTTCGATCCGCCGATCATCGGCGAAGCCAACCGCATGAACGACAACTACACGTCCGACCTCGTGATGAATCTCACGGCGGTCATCGACGAACTCGACAAGCAGGCCTTCATCGATCGCCAGAAGCTCGGACTCGGCGGACACAGTTATGGCGCCTTCAGCACGATGAACGCCATGACGCTGACTTCGCTCTTCCGCGCCGGCATCGCGGGCGACGGCATGTACAATCGCACGCTCACGCCGACCGGCTTCCAGAGCGAGCGTCGTGACCTGTGGAGCGGCCAGAAGACCTATCTCGACATGAGCCCCATGCTCCGCGCCGACAAGCTCCAGGGCGCGATCCTGATGTACCACTCGATCGAGGATCAGAACGTCGGCACCGACCCGATCAGCTCGACGCGCATGATGCAGGCCCTTCGCGCCAACGGGAAGACCGCGTCGCTCTACATGTACCCGTATGAGGACCACGGCCCGGCCACCAAGGAGACCATCCTCGACCAGTGGGCACGCTGGACCGCGTGGCTCGACCTGTACGTGAAGCACGCGGGCGAGCTGCCCCCAAAAACGGCGGCGGCCGCCGCCACGACGAGCATCCAACCGAACAACTGATCGTTCGCACCAGGGACGAACGAACGGGGCGGCCGCGAGTGTTCGCGGCCGCCCCGTTCCGCACGTGTACGGGAAGGATCAGGCGTCGAACAACGCCAGTAGCGGCAGTACGGCCTCGTGCGTGTCCTCGCCGATCGTCAGGTACACGGTCCCCTCCGTCACCGCGACCGTGATGTCGAGTCGACGATCGAGGTGATCCACCACCCAGTCGATCGTCCCGCGCCCGACGCTCCGCGCGACGATCTGGTCGGACTTGTGAATCTTCTGCCCCGCGTACTGCCGCTTGAGCGTCTCGGGGGCCTTGGCGGTGTAGAGGGCGAGCCGGGGACTGGCCTTGCTGGCCTTGTGCAGTCGTGCGGCATCCGGCGCCCCGATCTCAATCCACTTGGTGAGCGTCCCCGTCAGGTCGCGCACCGCGATCGGCGGGTCGTCGGCGTCGGAGATGCCCCGCGAGAAGACGATGCCTTCCTCGTACTCGAGGCAGTACGCGAGGAGGCGGGTGACGAAGTACTCCTCCGACTCACTGGGATGCTGCGCCATGCGCAGGGCGATCGTCTCGTAGACCGCGCGGTCCACGTCGGAGAGCGTCACGTCGAAGGTGAACATCGTGGACGTCAGCGCCATGGACGCAACCGTGGTCAGGGAGTGACGCGGGGTCCTGAGGTCGCCCCGCCCCGCCGCTGCGGCGAGACAGGCAGTATCGGCGCGGGGGGCCCGGAAGGCAACCGCCGCCCCACGCCGCGCGGCACCCCGCCGGTGCCTAGCGGGCGTGCCGCCCAACCACCAAATTCCACGCCGATCCGAGTCGCGTTTATAGGTTGTGCTCGACACCGCTCCATCACTGATCACGGAGTTCGCATCGCCATGCCGGTGAATCTCAAAGTCAACGGGAAGTCGGTCTCGGTGGATGTCCCTTCGGACATGCCGCTCCTCTGGATCCTCCGCGATGTCCTGAACCTCAAGGGCACCAAATACGGCTGCGGCGTCGCGCAGTGCGGGGCATGCACGGTGCATCTCTCCGGCGTCGCCGTGCGCAGCTGCCAGATTCCGGCCTCGGCCCTGAGCGGTGCCACCATCACGACCATCGAGGGACTTTCGCCGGACGGGTCGCACCCGCTGCAAAAGGCGTGGGTCGACATCGACGTGCCGCAGTGCGGCTACTGCCAAGCCGGACAAATCATGTCCGCGGCCGGCTTGCTCGCACGGAACAAGAAGCCCACCGATGCCGACATCGACAACGCGATGAGCGGGAATCTCTGCCGCTGCGCCTCGTACCACCGCATCCGCGAAGCGATCCACAAAGCCGCTGGACAGTCGGCGGGGACCGCCGCGGCCGGCACGAACGGCAAGAGCGAGTGAGGATCCCGACCATGACCACACCACACGCCGTCGACCGCCGCTCCTTCCTGCGGGTCACCGCCATCGCCGGCGGCGGCCTGTTGCTGAGCGCCTACGTGCGCCCGTTGCACGCCGCACTGAACACCGTGGGCGAGCCGATCGCCGACGACCCGTTCATGCCCAATGCCTTCATCAAGATCTTCGCCGATGGTCATGTCGTGATCATCGGCAAGAATCCGGAGGTCGGCCAAGGGATCAAGACCTCACTCCCCATGATCATCGCCGAAGAGCTCGACGTGGACTGGAAGTCCGTCACCGTCGAGCAAGGGGACAGCGAGCCTGCCAAATACGGCAACCAGGCCGCGGGCGGCAGCACCGGCACGCCGACCAACTGGGACAATCATCGTCGCGTCGGCGCGGCGGGGCGTGCCCTCATGGTCGCCGCGGCGGCCAAGACCTGGAACGTCCCGGAATCCGAGTGCGCGACGGCGTCGGGGGTCGTCACCCATACGCCCAGCAAGCGCACGATCGCCTATGGCAAGCTCCTCGCCGTCGCGGCCACGTTGCCGGCGCCGGATCTCGCCAAAGTCACCCTCAAGGATCCGAAGACCTTCCGGATCATCGGCACTCGCGTCCGCTCGGTCCAGGTCAAGGAGATCGTCACCGGCAAGCCGATGTACGGCATCGACGTCATGGTGCCGGGCATGTACCACGCCGTCTTCGAAAAGTGCCCGGTCTTCGGTGGCAAGGTGATCAGCGCGAACGTCGACAAGATCAAGAAGCTTCCGGGCATCAAGGACGCGTTCATCGTCGAGCCCCCGGCGCCGCCGACCAGCGGCCCGCAGGCGGGGCAGCAGGCACTGGACGGACTGCTGAGCGGCGTGGCGATCATCGCCGAGTCGTGGTGGGCCGCCAAGACCGCGCGGAAGCAACTGGAGATCAAGTGGGACGAAGGCACGACGGCCTCCCAGAGCAGCGAAAGCTTTGCCGCCGCAGCCGCGGCGCTCTCCAAGCAAGCCCCCGCCCGGTCGGTCCGGAAGGACGGTGATCCGGACACGGCCTTCGCGTCGGCCGCCAAGAAAGTCGAAGCACAGTACTACTACCCGTACATCACGCACGCCACGCTCGAACCGCAGAACTGCACCGCGCAAATCACCAAGGACGGCAAGTGCGAGATCTGGGCGCCGACGCAGATGCCGGGACCGGGGCGCGCGCTCGTCTCGCGCACCCTGGGGATTCCCGAGGCGGACATCATCATCCACCTCACCCGTTTGGGCGGCGGATTCGGTCGTCGGCTCAAGAACGACTACATGGTGGAGGCCGCCTGGATCGCGCGGCAGGCCGGCGTCCCCGTGAAGCTGCTCTGGACGCGTGAAGACGACATGGCGCACGGCCACTTCCGGCAGCAAGGCTGGCACAACTACAAGGGCGGACTCGACGCGACCGGGAAGCTCGTCTCGTGGCATGACCACTCGATCATGGACCCGGTCGCGGCCACCGAGTTCCCCGCCCGCTTCGTGCCGAATCTCGAGATCTCCTACTCGCCCATCACCAACGGCATTCCCACCGGCGCGCTGCGCGCCCCGGTGAGCAACGGACAGGCCTTCGCGCACCAGAGCTTCATCGACGAATGCGCGCACGCCGCCGGCAAGGATCCCCTCCAGTTCCGGATCGACCTGCTCTCGGGTCCGGCCATCGCTCCGCCGGCACAGGGATTCGCCTTCGACGCCGTGCGCGCACGCGGGGTGGTGGAACTCGTGCGGGACAAATCCGGATGGGGCAAGAAGTCGCTGCCGAAAGGCCGAGGCATGGGGGTGGCCTTCCACTTCAGTCATCGCGGCTATTTCGCCGCCGTCGTCGACGCCTCCGTCGGCGCCAAGGGCGCGCTCACGATCCACAAGATCCATATCGCGGGTGACATCGGCAGTCAGATCGTCAACGCGAATGGCGCCGAGAAACAGTGTCAGAGCGCGGCGCTCGAAGCGCTCTCGCATGCCTTCGGTCAACAGATCACCATCACCAACGGGCACGTCCTCCAGACGAACTTCGACGCCTACCCGCTACTCCGCATCAATCAGGTGCCACCGGTGGAGTCGCACTTCCTCATCACCGACAACCCACCGACCGGACTCGGCGAGCCCGCGCTCCCGCCGGTGATTCCGGCCCTCTGCAACGCCATCTTCGTCGCCACCGGCAAGCGCATCCGCTCCCTGCCGCTCGGGACCCAACTCAATGCCTGATTCTCTCGTGAACCGCCCCTTCGTTCGGTTCCTCGTTCTCGCCTGCGCGAGCGCGCTCAGCGTCGGAACCGTCGCCGCGCAGCGCGCCCAGCTCACCCCCGCGGACTATGATCGTGCGGTGAAGATGCTCGGGCAGAACGTCAACACGCTCGTCGTGGGCGGCACCGTGCAGGCGACGTGGCTGCCGGACGGGCGCTTCTGGTATCGGAGCACCTCGGCGTCCGGAACGACCGTGCATCTCGTCGACGGCGCCAGGAAGTCGCGCACCCCGATCGAAACGCCAAACGAGATCTGGGTCACGTGCAAGCGGGGACAGCTCCGAAGCCTGCTTGGAATTTGGTCGGAGTACCTCAACCAAAACCCACAGATTCCGATTATTTTTACCCAAAACGGGCTTGGACTTGCCCGCCAACTCCAGGAGCTAGGACTGAAGCGTTCTTTTACCCGAGCTGCCTGTTGGTGGGGTGCCCGGTGGACAACTAC
>CAXBQP010000089.1:0-4587 GCA_963978095.1 uncultured bacterium
GACGGCATACGAGATAAGGCCACGTGACTGGAGTTCAGACGTGTGCTCTTCCGATCTGCATTGGCCAGCGTTCCCGACTGCTGATATGCTGCTGTCGGGAACGCTGGCCAATGCCGACGGGCTCGTCAATCGTGCCCAGCTGGTGGATTCACCCATCGGGAAGGGGCATGTCGTCATGTTCGCGATCCGTCCGTTCTGGCGCTGGCAGACGCAGGGCACCTATGCGATGGGTTTCAACGCCATCCTCCACTGGAACGACCTGAACGCCGGGCGGTAGGGGTGGAACGGTGACAGGACGCGGCGTCGCCGCGATGGCGCTATCTTGAGGGATCCCAGCCGCACGGCATCCCGCGTGGCGGCTCGCACATTTCGACCTCGCTTCGTCCTGTCATGTTTCACGCTCCCGCTGTCTTTCCCCGCGGCTTCCGTTGTGCGAGCCGCAACGTTGGCCTCAAACCGTCTGCGCGTGATCTGACGCTGTTCGTCAGCGACGTTGAGGCGAACGCCGCGGCGGTTTTCACGCGCAATCATTTCCCTGGCGCGCCGATCATCGTGGGACGCGAGACCATCCGCGCAGGGCGACTGCGGGCAGTGGTCGCCAACAGCAAGTGCAGCAACGTGGCGACCGGGGCGCAGGGGGTCGAGAACGCCCGTCGCATGGGCGCCGCTGCCGCCGCCGAGATCGGCACGACGGCGGATCGTGTGTTGGTCAGCTCGACGGGCGTCATCGGGGTCCAGCTGCAGATCGAGAAGGTCGAAGCCGGCATCGTCGGCATCTCGGCCGATCTCCAGCACGATCCGATGGTCGGCGCCGAAGGGATCATGACCACGGATACGCACCCCAAGGCGCTCTCGGCGTCCGTCGGGAACGCGACGATCACCTGGGTGGCCAAGGGGTCCGGGATGATCGAGCCGAACATGGCGACGATGCTGGCGTACATCTTCACCGATGCCGCGATCGAGGCCCCGGTACTCGACGCGATCTTGCGTCGTGCCGTGGATGCCTCGTTCAACATGCTGTCCGTGGACACGGACACGAGCACCTCCGATACATGCGCCATGCTGGCCAACGGATTGGCCGGCGCCGTGGATCTCGAGGAGTTCGAGCGAGTGCTCACGGCGGGATGCGTGCGCATGACCGAGATCCTCGCGCGCGACGGCGAGGGTGCCCAACATCTGCTCCGCGTGACGGTACGCGAGGCCAGTACCGCCGTGGAGGCCAAGCGGATCGCAAAGGCGATCGTGAACTCCCCGCTGATCAAGACGATGGTGCATGGGGCGGATCCCAACGTGGGACGCATTCTGATGGCGGTCGGGAAGTGCACCGACTGCACAGTCATCCCGACATCGACCGATGCCTGGATCAACGGGTTCGCGGTGGTGAAGGGCGGGGCGCGCCTGCTGTTCGACGAGGCCACGGTACGCGCCGCACTTGGGGCCGAGGTCGTCGATCTGGAAGTCGCTCTCGGCGTTGGTACCGGCCATGCGCAGGCGTGGGGGTGCGATCTGACGAAAGGCTATATCGACGAGAACGCCTCGTACTATTCAAGCTGATCTCCACCGTGAGGCGTGTCGAGCGCGCATGGAAAGGCGCGCCAGCGCCGAGGGGGCCGCCCGCGATGTTCGCGAGCGGCCCCCTCGACCATGTGGCTGATCACTTCGGTGGCGCTTCCTTGTTCCAGACGAAGCGCTTGAGGAACTCGCCGATGCGACCGAACGTGTACACCCAGTTCTTGTGAATGAGTGACTCGTGCACGTCGTCGGGAATCACGACCAGTTCGTGATAGATCCCCCGGGCGCGCAGGAGCTGCACGAGTCCGACCGTCTGGGAGAACGAGACGTTGCGATCGTCGTCCCCGTGCACGAGGAAGACCGGGGATTTCCACTTGTCGATCTGGGAGATCGAACTCGACGTGTAGGACACGTTCGTGGAATCCAGCGACGGACCGTACAGATGGACCCCGGCGAGGTCGGCGCCTGCCACGAAGATGTCGCTGTTGCGGGCCAACGCCTGGGACGTGAGCAGTCCACCGTAACTCAGGCCCCAGATGCCGATGCGTGCCGCGTCCACGTTCGCGTGCACCTGCAGATAGTGGGCGCCGGCGAGCACGTCCTGGTACTCGGCGTTGCCACGCGCCGCGGTGTTCGGCGCGTTGCGGAAGGAGCGGCCATACCCGACGCCGCTGCGGTAGTTGATCGAGAGCACGACGTAGCCTTGATCGGCCAGCCACTGATTGAAGGCGTACGCCCAGTGGTAGAACTGGAAGTAGTGGTAGCCCGGCATCATCTGGCGTTGCGGGCCGCCGTGCACGAAGATGATCGCCGGGCGCTTCTCGCCGGGGTGCAGGTCCTTCGGCAGGAAAAGGGTGTTGTGAATCTCGAGCCCGTCGGCGGCCTTGGTGATGACCGTTTGCGGTTCGACGTGCGCCGCCTGCGGGAAGTCCTTGGGGAGCGACGGGAAGACGATCTTGGGATCTCCGCCGGCCGTTGGCACGATGCCGATCGATGCGGGCTGGGCCGCGTTGAAGTAGATCACGGCCAACTGTTTGCCGGTGCCCATGGCCGCGGGGTATGTCTCGATGCCCGATCCAGTCGAGACGCGGCGCGGCTCGCCGCCGGCCGTGGAGACGGCCCAGATGTGACGCCGCTCGATGTCGCTGGCATTGGTGCAGTAGTACAGCGTGGTGCCGTCCGGCGAGTAGGTGACGGACGTCGCGTCCTCAATCAACCCGTCCGTGCGGATCAACGGGATGGGGTTTTCGACCGCCCCGTCGACCTTGATGCTGAAGTAGCGATCCCATTCATCGTTCGGCATCTGCATCTGGAACACCACGTGTTCGGCGGCCCAGCGGATACTGTTGATGCCCGTCCACACGCGCTCGTTGGGTTTGGTGTGCCAAAACTCCTTCGCGTCGCCGCTCGCGACGTCGGCGACCATCAGCGAGAGCGTGTATCCGCCGGCGAAGGTCGAGGTATAGAGCCCAGGGGCACGGGTGGTTTGCTGCCCGGAGGGTGCGCCCGCTGCTTGGCCGCCTCGTCCGCCGCCCCCACCGCCTCCGAATCCACCGCCGCCGCAGCCCGTCGCGCCACCCAGTCCTGCCGGTCCGCCGCGTCCCGTCTGGGCCGCCGCCGCGTTCGGGCTGTACATCGGGGCTTGCGGGTTCCCGATGCCGCCGCCCCCCTGCTGCGCCTGCATGCCGAACGGCACCCCCGGACGACGGATGAACGCCAGCCGCTTGCCGTCGGGGGACCAGGTCGGGCTCGCATCACAGTCCACGCTCGGCGCGATGTAGTTCACCTTCCGGGTCTTCATGTCGTAGACCAGGATCAGCGCATGGTTCTCGCGGGCGCTGGTGAAGGCGATCTTGGAACCGTCCGGCGACCAGCGCGGACTGCTGTTGTTTCCCCACGCCTTGATGAAGGGGACACCGCCCGTGTCGACCGCGGTCTTGGGCCCCTCGCCCGTGACCCGCCCACGATAAATCTGGCCTTCCTTCACGAAGAGCACGTACTTGCCGTCCGGCGACAACGTGGGGTTGCTTCCCTCCGCGACGCGCCATGCGGCTCCCGTGCCGTTCGTCCGGACGGCCCAAATGGCGCGCTCCGCACCGGCAGCATCGTGCGACGGATTGGCCACCCAGCCGATCCGGTTCGGTGCAGAACCGCGGACGAAGATGGCGATGCTCCCGTCCTCGGACAGCTCGACGTTCGTCAGGTCCGTGCCATCGTCATCCAGGAACTTCGTGAGACGCACCGGCTTGAAGTCCGGCGCCGCTGCCGTGTAGACGTTGCGCAGGCCACGATCGTAGGCCATCCAGGCGACGCGATCGGCCTTGCGCGCGGCCGTGACCTCGAGCGGCGAGGCGGGATTCAGGAACTGTTCGACAGTGGCCTTCTGCTGCGCATACAGCGCGCGTGGGGCCATCGTCGCGGCGAACAGGAGCGCGGCGATCGCGCGCAAGGGACGGAAGGTGGAAAGCATCGGTCCTCTGAAGTGTGGTTCGGCCTTCTGTGCGGGGACCCGGATCGTCCGGCGACCATCCGGCCCACGCCTCGGCATCGGGAAATGTGTGCGCCGGGCAGAGGAGGCGCCACCGTGTGACTTCAGTCCCGGGCGCGACTGCCGATACTGAGGGTATCATGCGCGCATACTTCCGTTCCCTAATGCTTTTCTTGTGCCTCGCGCCGAGTGTCGTTGCCTGCAAGAAGGCGACTACCGAGGTCAATCTGCCCGACGCGATCGCGATCGTACAGGGGAACGCACAATCCGTGCAGGCGGGGCTCCTGCTTCCCACACCGGTCGTGGTGCGCGTCGTGGACAAGAATGGCCTGGGAATGCCCAGTATCCCGGTGACCTTCGTGCTCAGCGACGGCGGCGGATCAGTGACGCCGGCTTCCGCCACGAGCGACGCGCGCGGTGAGGTGACCGTCAAGTGGACGCTCGGGCCGGTTCAGCCGGTGCAGTCGCTCACGGCCTCGGCATCCGGGGTCACGCCAGTTCGTATCCAGGCGCAGGCGATCCTGCCCAGCGACATCACCGTGGCGCAGGGGAACAATCAGACCGCCAAAGCCGGGACGGTCCTGACG
>CAXBQP010000090.1:0-3858 GCA_963978095.1 uncultured bacterium
GATCCATTCGACTGCGCGACCGGCCCACCCAGCGTGATGCCCGCCCCCACCACCGCCGCGACCGCCGCCGCACGGGTCAACGCCATCGCGGCGGACCGAATGCGAGCAGAGGCCGAGGGCCGGAAGGCGACAGGCACCACGAGCGCGAGGGCCAGGGAGAGTGGCGTGGCCAACAGCAGATTCAGATTCGCGCCCATGTAGAAATGTTTCGTGAAGAGGCCGGCGCCCAACAGCAACGCGCCGACGAGTCCGACCGCGAGACTCCAGCCGACCACGACCACGACAAACGACCAGCGGATGGCCACGTGCCGCGCGCGAACGCGAGGGAGGCCCTGCAGGAACAGCGCGGCCACGAGCAGGCCGATGCCCAGCGCCCGCGGAATCATTGACGGAGGCGCGCCGGCCTCGGTGTACGTGGGATCGGTCACCAGTTTCGACTCGCGGACCACGAGCGGAAGCTGCGCCCCGTCGGGAGCGGTGATCCGCACCTCGCGCAACAGATCCCGCAGGCGCATGGGGACGAAGAGCTCCTCCCACCCGGTGCTCGGGACATCCGCGCGCGGGCCGAGCACGAAATCCATGCCAAGACTGAGCGCGGGGAACGCCGCGGCGAGGCGCAGGGTCTCGCGCCGGTAGCTCACGCCATGCGCACGCGACGCGGCCGCACGGCGAAGGGCGCCGCCGAGGATCCCGTCGAGCGCGTCCCGGACGCGCGTGGAGCAGTTGTCCCGGTAGTAGTCGTAGCGGTAGTAGCGGTTCTCTTCGCGCTGCGTCCAGTCGAGGAACTTGACGAGCGAATCCTTCTGCGTCGCCGTCAGCGCAAGCTCCTGCTCCCACACCTCACGATGCTGCGCCCGGTACTCGGCAATGAACGCGGCGCCGTTGAAGCCCTGCATCCAGTACTTGGTGTCGCCGGTCAGGAAGCGTTGGATGAAATGCGGTTGTTCGAACGAGAACATGCCCCAGTTGAAGGCCGCGTCGAGTCCGGTTCCCGGACGCTGCACCCGGATCGCGACATGTCCGAAGCGTTCGAAGACTTCTTCACCGGGGCCGAACGTGAGCACCGAGACCGTGACCGCCGCCCCAGGGGGAGGCCCCTGCGCCACGGCGCCGGTTGCCGACGCCGCCAGCAGCGTTGCGACGACTCCGAGGCGTGTTCTCCTCCTCACGCGCGGAACTCTCGCCCGGATTCGGCAGCCTGATAGATGCCCTCGAGCGCGTGGTAAATGAGCACCTGATCGTCCGGGGCCTTGTAGGTGGCTTCACCCCGGAGGACGGCCACGAAATGCGCGAACGCGGCCCGGTAGCTCTGCGTGAGCGGCGTGTCGCGCTGCAGGGCCCCGGACGGCGACGCATCGATCGGCTTTCCATGGATCAGCTTCGTGACGCGCAATGGGGACATCCGGGCAGCGCCCTCGGTCCCCAGCACTTCGAACCACCAGCGGTCCTCGCTCCCCGGGTAAGCCCAGTTCACGTCGATCGTGACGTTGAACCCGTTCGAGAGTTCGGCGAACACGAAGAGCGAATCCTCCACGGCGGACGCGCCGCGTCCCCGGGTCATGGTCGCACTCGCTCGCAGCGGTTCGGGAAAGTCGGCGATCCATCCGGCCAAATCGAGCAACGGCAGACCGAGATGCATGAACGCCCCGCCGCCGGATTCGGCGCGGCGAAGCCGCCACGGGGCCATCGAACTCGGCGTCCGGTACTCACCCGCGCGGACCGCATACACCTTACCCAGCTCGCCACCATGGATGAACGCGTGCAGCGCTTGGGCATCAAGCCGGAAGCGGTGACTGTTGGCGACGAATACCATGCGAGCCGCTTTCTTGGCCGCCGCGAGGATCCGCTCGACCCCCTTCCCCGTGAGGGCGAACGGACGTTCACACATCACATGCAGGCCCGCGCGAAGCGCGCTCAGCACATGCGGTTCATGCGCGTGTGAGGGCGTCGCGATCACGACGGCATCGAGCGCCTCGTTCTCCAGCAGGTCCTCGATGTCCGGATACGTGTTCTCCACGCCGAAGCGCTGCGCGAGCGCACGCGCCTTGACGCGATCATTGTCGCACAGCGCCACGACGCTCACCCCGCGCATCTTGCTCAACACGGGAAGATGCGCCGTCTGTGCGATCGCGCCGAGCCCGACGAGCGCGATGCGGACGTTCGATCGGGGGGCTCCACCCGCGGTGGTTGGTGACATCGGCATTCCCTGGCTGACTGTTGCGTCGGACCGGCGGACAGCGAACGTCCCTTCAGTTCGCCGGCCCTACCGTCGTGCCCGGATAATAGGTCGCGAGGATCGCACGCGCGGTCTGTCCGGCGCGGGCGCGTCCGATCGCGCCCCACTGGCACATGCCGATCCCGTGACCATATCCGTTCCCGCGCAACACCACACGGGAGATCCCGCCGTCCCGTCCCTTCTCCGGCTCCAGCGAAAAATAGGTGCTGTTCAGCATCTCGCTACCGGGCGCGCGCAGCACGGCCCGGATGTCGTTCCCTCGCAGGTTGTACTTCCCCCGATCGGTCGTGATCACCAACTGCCCCACGCGCCCGCTCGGCGTCCGCGTCTCGATCGTGATCGCGTGCACATGTCCGGGCCCGCCATCCGGGACCGCCACGAAGTTCCGCAGGTAGGTCCGGACCGCGGCATCGAGTTCGTCCGCGCTGAAGGCCCGCGTCCAGGCAAACCGTGGGGCGATATCGCAATAGGAGCGGTTGGCCGACCCGGGGATCTTGTCGCTGACCCGCTTGAGATAGGGCTCCGGGGCCGCCTTCCACACTTCCTCAGGTGACGCCGTCTCGCCGCCACAACTCGCGTGGTATGGGGCCTCTGCCGTCCGACCATTGAACTTGATCACCAGCCCGCTGGTCTCGCGTACCGCGGCATCCGAGAACGGTCGTTCGGCATCGACGCCGCCGTAGACTTGGTCCGACACGCCCGCGAGCATATCGTAGGCCGCGTTGCGCGCCGTCCCGCCCGGCGACATGTGTACCCAGCTGTAACTGCGCGCCGCTATCGCCTGCGCCTCGGCCGCCGCCTGCTCCGCCGGGGCACGAAGCCCGATTTCCAGCGGCACCACGCCCCGCAGGTACTGCTCGACCGGCAGCACGTTCACCACCACCAGGCCGCTGTCCGTCGTGACGACGCGCATGACCCCGCGATATCGCCGGCCCGCAAAGGTGCCGTAGCTGGCATCCCCCTCCGGGCGCAACGTGATCGGGCCATCGACCCACGACGTCGCCGAAGTTCCTCGCAATGTGGCCCGCAGCTGTCGCCCACGCCGTTCCACGGTCCACTCTTCACCCGGGCGGCCGCGCACCAGCACTGCATTCTTGCCGTCGAACAGTCGCCACGCTCCGGTCGCGGCGAGTGTGGCCTCCTGCGCGGCGGTTGCCAGCCCGATGCGTACGTCCCCGGGGGACTCTGCCCGCACGCGCGGCGGTTCATCGCGCGGGATCTCGGCGGTGGGCGGCCGATCGGCGGGCCGGTCGACGCGTGTGGACGGCGCTCGTGGTAGTCCGGTGTCCGGGGAGGGCTGATCCGTCGGGGGCTGCCGGGGGGTTGGACACGCGAGGATGCCCGCCACCAACGAAAGGGCCAGCGCGATGCGCACCTTCCCCGCGGGAGGGCGCGCGGGCGTCACCGGCCGAAGCTCCCGATACTCGCCAGCGGGAGCGAGCGACCGGGCCGCGACGCCGGGGGAACGACCGGCGCGATCTCGCGGATCACCCGTGCCTCGAAATCGTAATCGTCCGCGACATCGGTGACGAGCACTTCGACGAAGCTTAGATCGGAAGAGCACACGTCTGAACTCCAGTCACGTGGCCTTATCTCGTATGCCGTCTTCTGCTTGAAAAAAA
>CAXBQP010000091.1:0-3828 GCA_963978095.1 uncultured bacterium
TTTTTTTCAAGCAGAAGACGGCATACGAGATAAGGCCACGTGACTGGAGTTCAGACGTGTGCTCTTCCGATCTAAGCGCATCCACGAGTCCTCGCCCGACTCGTTCTATCAGAAATCGTACGAAGGCTGGTACTGCGTCGGCTGCGAGCTCTTCAAGCGCGACGACGAGATCGAGGACGGCAAATGCGTCCTGCACCCCACGCGCGAACTGCAGTGGACCAAGGAACGCAACTGGTTCTTCCGCCTCTCCAAATACCAGAAGTTCATCGAGAATCTCCTCGCCACCAAACCGCATTTCATCCAGCCGGAGTCACGCCGCAACGAGATCCTCGCGCTGCTCGCCCAAGGACTCGAGGACATCTCGATCACGCGGTCACGGTTGGAGTGGGCGATTCCCTTCCCTCTTCCCACCGACGACGAGCAACCCCAAGGCACCTGGGTCTGGTTCGACGCCCTCCCCAACTACCTCACCGCCACCGGCTACCCGGCCGCAGGATGGAAGGGGAAATGGCCGGCGCAACTGCACGTGGTCGGCAAGGACATCACGCGCCTCCACGTCGTCGTCTGGCCGGCCATGCTGCAGGCCGCCGAACTCCCGCTCCCGGAACGGGTCTGGGCGCACGGCTTCCTGTCATTCGGCGGCGAACGCTTCTCCAAATCCGCCGGTGTGAAGGCGGACCTGCAGGAGGCCATCGCCCGCTACGGCGCCGATGCCTTCCGCTACTTCCTCCTGCGCGAGATCCCCTTCGATGGCGACGGCTCCTTCTCCTGGGAACGCTTCGATGCCGTCTACACCGCCGAACTCGCCAACGGACTCGGCAATCTCGCCAGCCGCACCGTCGCGATGGTCGAGAAATACTGCGAGGGGATCGTCCCCGCGTCGCAGCCGGACGGCGACACCGGGACCTTCTTCGCGCAGGTCCTCGGCGGTCAGACCTCGCTCACCGCGGCGGACCTCCCCGACCTCGACGCGGCGCGTACGGCCATCGACGGATCCACCGGCTACCTGACCCACGAGGCGATCGCCGCGGTCTACCGCACCGTGCAGCGCGCCAACGAGTTCATCACGAACACCAAGCCGTGGGTGCTCGCCAAGGACGAGGCCAACGCCCCGCTCCTCCACGAAGTGCTCGTGGCGCTCATCGCCTCGCTCGCCCGTCAGGCCTCCGCCCTCGCCCCATTCATGCCCACCAAGGCGCAGGAACTCTGGAGCTCCCTCGGCGCCCCGGGCTCCGTGCACGACACCCGATGGGCCGACTGGGCCGCGATCGATGCGACCGGATGGAAGGTCAACAAGGGCGCGGGACTCTTCCCGCGCCCCGAACCGCCGAAACAGGGGTAACAGCCCCATGGCCGAGAAGCGCTGGACCATCCTCATCATCCCGCCGGGGACCGGCGGCACCCGCACGCTGCACGTCGGCGAGCGGACCCGCCGGCTGATCGTCGCTGGCCTCGTGAGCGTCGCCCTCCTCGTCGTCGCCGCCGTCGGGACCCTCTTCACCCCGTACGCGACCCCGAGCGCCCGACTCCTCGCCTCCGAGAACGAGCGCCTCCGCGCCGAGCTCCAGGGGATCGACACACGGATCGCCGCGCTGTCCGACACGCTCGCCGCCATCGGCATCCGCGATCAACAGATCCGCCTCCTCGCCGGCCTGCCCGGCGATTCCACGGCGGACTCGTCGGTGGCCGGGGCCGTGGCCGCGATGGGAGGGGCCAGCAGGGCCCTCGCGAGCGCCACCCCTGGTACCACGGCTTCAGCGGGCGCGACGCCCTCCACGGGGCTCCCGAAGCCCTTCCTCGGCCGACTCGGCTTCGGCGCGCGCCCGGACATCGAAGGGCTGATCAAGCGCGCCACCGCGCTCTCCGCCAACTTCCGCGCCGTCAACGACACCCTCACGCTCAACTTCGAGCGGCTCGCCAACACGCCGAGCATCATGCCCACCACCGGATGGCTGTCGAGCCATTTCACGCAAAGCCGCTTCCACCCGATCCTGCACGCCTCCCGCGCCCACGAGGGAATCGACCTCGCGGCACCCATGGGGGCCCCGATCATCGCCCCGGCGGCAGGACGCGTCATCTCCGTTGCCAATGAACCGGGCTACGGTCGCACCTTTCAGATCGACCACGGCAGCGGCATCATCACCCGCTTTGCCCACTGCTCCCGCATCATCGTCCACGTCGGCCAAGTCGTCACCCGTGGGCAACCGATTGCCACCATCGGCAACTCGGGGCTCTCCACCGGCCCACACCTCCACTACGAAGTCCACGTCAACGGCAAGCCGGTCGACCCGCTTCGCTTCGTGCTCCCGGACAAGGTCACCGACTGACCAGACTCCACCCCACGACGCGAGGGCCGCGCGATATGTCGCGCGGCCCTCGCGTTTCCCACACGAATGGCGCGTTACGGCTTGGCCGGCGTCTTCGTGAAGTCCACAGTCGGCGCCTCACGCGCTCCGGGGTTCGTCACATCGAAGTACTCGCGTGGCTTGGCACCCACGACCTTCGCCGTCAGAACCTGCGGAAACTTGCGGATGAAGGCGTTGTAGTTCTCGACGGCA
This sequence comes from uncultured bacterium, assembly GCA_963978095.1. Lineage (GTDB taxonomy): Bacteria > Gemmatimonadota > Gemmatimonadetes > Gemmatimonadales > Gemmatimonadaceae > Fen-1231. The sequence continues at coordinate 2,559 of CAXBQP010000091.1, forward strand.
CCATTGTAATCGGTGCGCGCCTGCGCGATCCGGTTCTCCGTGCCCACGAGTTCGTCCTGCAGCCGCAGGAAATTCTGATCGCTCTTGAGCGTCGGGTAGTTCTCCGAGATCGCCAGCAATCGCCCCAGCGCGCCGGTCATCGCCTGATTGGCGTTGGCCATCTCCCCGACATTCCCGCCACTCACCGCCCCGGCCAAGCCGGCACGTGCCTGCGCGACCTTCTCGAACACCTCGGCCTCCTGCGCCGCATATCCCTTGACCGTGTTCACGAGGTTCGGCACGAGATCCGCCCGGCGCTGCAGCATCACGGCAATCTGCTGCTTCGCCGCACCGGCGGTCTCATCCATTTGCTGGATCGAGTTGTAGCCGCACGCGCCCAACAGCAGCGCGAGTCCGGGGATCAGCTTGCGAACGCGCATCGATTCAACTCCAGCGAGAGGAAGGGTTCCCACACAGGTGACCTACAACGATCGCCTGACACTCACTCCGACAGCGGCGCGGCATCCACCCACGCCACGAACTGCTGCATCCCGCGATGATACTGCTCCAACACCTCGGGCGCCGACCGAGGCGCGAGCCCGGCGCCGGTGCGCCGGTACGCCACCACCTGCCGGAACGCCGTCACATCCATCTGGCACAGCGCCGCCACCTGCTCACATAACGCATCGGAGTCGCCGAAGGGTTCAGCACCCCCCAAGCGGACGGCGGCCCGAAAGAGCGCCAACACGCTTCCCACGCTGCCGGTCAGCACCGCAGCGGCCTGCTTCCCATCGCGCGTCGACCCCAAGAGCGCCGCCCGGAGCCGAAGCAGCACCGCCATCGCCTCGTACTCCAACTGCCGTCGGAGGTCCCGCGTCGCGGGACGCGCGGCGAAGAGCTCGAAACCCATGGCCAGATGCAGCACCTGATGATGTTGCTGCACGTCGGCGTGCTCGATGGCGAACACGTCCACGCTCGACGTCCATTCCGCCGCCGTGAGCGTCAGCAGGTCGGGGTTTCCCCCTTCGCGCCAGCTCCGTGACACCGCGCCGGCGGGACCAAGCCGCTCGGAGACGAACTCCCGTATGACCACCAACACGTTCCGGTCGGACCTGGGGCCCGCGCGTTCGCCGCGCGCGGCCGATCCGTACAGCACGACGGCCAACAGCGCATCCCCGTGGGCCGCGCGAAGCTGCGTGACCAGCTGCTCGAGCGTCATCGTCACCATGTCAGAAATCCCCCCCGGAGCCACCCCCGGAGAATCCTCCGCCACCGCCAAACCCGCCAAACC
>CAXBQP010000092.1:0-3610 GCA_963978095.1 uncultured bacterium
AGTTCAGACGTGTGCTCTTCCGATCTAACGCCGTGCGCTTGCCCTCTCCTGACGGCAAGCGCACGGCGTTCATCAAGGTCTACAACCTCTGGGTCCGCGACAACGCGAGCGGTGCCGAGTCCCAGCTGACGACCGATGGCGTCAAGGACTTCGGCTACGCCACCGACAACGCCGGCTGGGCGCACTCGGACCGCGCGATCCTCCTCTGGTCCCCGGACTCCAAGAAGATCGCCACCAATCAGCAGGATGAACGCCACGTCGGCGAGATGTATCTCGTCAAGACGAACGTCGGACATCCGGAACTGCGCGCCTGGAAGTATCCGCTCCCCGGCGACAGCGTGATCCAGATGCTGCATCACGTCGTGATCGACGTGGACGCCAAGCAGGTCGTGCGCCTCAAGATGCCTCCGGATGCGCACCGCGGCACGATCGGCGACAACATCACCATGGCCGACTACAACTGGAGCCCGGACGGCGCGCAGCTAGTCGTCGCCAGCACCACGCGCGACCACAAAGCGTCGTGGCTCAGCATCGCCGACAGCAGGACGGGCGACGTCAAGAAGCTGTTCGAGGAGAAGGTCGCGACGCATTTCGAGTCGGTCACGGGATGGCGCGTGCTCTGGGCCACGAAGGAGATCGTCTGGTACTCGCAGCGCGACGACTGGGGCAACCTGTATCTCTACGACCTGACCACCGGCGCGCTCAAGAACCGCATCACCACCGGCGAAGGACCGGTCAGCAGCATCGTGCGCATCGATGAGGCCACGCGCACGCTCTTCTACATGGCCATGGGGCGCGAGAATGGACAGGACCCCTACCTGCACCATCTCTATCGCGTCGGCCTCGACGGCAAGAACGTCGTCTCGCTCACGCCGGACGATGGCGACCACACCGCGCAGCTCTCCGCCGACGGCAAGTGGATCGTCGACAGCTACTCCAAGGCCGATGCCCCCCCGGTCGTGAACCTCCGCGATGGCAGCGGCAAGCTCGTGATGCCGCTCGAGAAGGCTGACATCTCCAAGCTCCTCGCCACCGGATGGAAAGCGCCGATCCCCTTCTCCGTCAAAGCGGCCGACGGCAAGACCGACATCTACGGGCAGCTCTTCCGCCCCACCAACTTCGACCCGACCAAGAAGTATCCGATCATCAACAACGCCTACCCGGGCCCCCAGACGGGATCGGTGGGCGGTCGTATGTTCTCGGCCGCGCATGGCGATCGCCAAGCGCTGGCGGAACTCGGCTTCATCGTGGTCACGATCGACGGCCGCGGCACGCCGGGACGCTCCAAGAGCTTCCACGACGCCTACTACGGCGCCATGGGACGCGACAACACCCTCCCCGATCAGGTCGCGGGAATGAAGGCCCTGGCGGCACAGTATCCATGGATCGACATCGAGCGCGCCGCCATGTGGGGGCACTCCGGCGGTGGCTTCATCACCGCGGACGCGATGTTCCGATATCCCGACTTCTTCAAGGTCGGCATCTCGGAATCCGGCAATCACGACCAGCGCAACTACGAGGACGACTGGGGCGAGCGGTATCAGGGGCTGCTCGTGAAGGGCGCGGACGGCGGAGCGGACAGCTACAACGCCGAAGCCAACCAGACCGAAGCCCGCAACCTCAAGGGGCATCTCCTCCTCGCCCACGGCACCCTCGACGACAACGTCCCGCCCGACAACACCCTGCTCGTGGTCGATGCCCTCATCAAGGCCAACAAGGACTTCGATCTGCTCATGATTCCGAACGCCGCGCACGGCTACGGCAACGCGTCCAACTACATGATGCGCCGCCGCTGGGACTATTTCGTGCGCTGGCTGCTCAACGCGGAACCGCCGAAGAACTACGAGATCAAATAGCGGGCACGACCGACGCAACGACGAAGGGCGAGGCCTCGGAGGCCTCGCCCTTCTTCACCTCCGCCACCGACCCGCAGCTCTACATCGCCGGTCCGAGGATCGCGTCCAACTCCTTCTTGCGCTGGTCGAGTTCCTTCTTGAGCACCTGCAACCGCTCGATGGCGTCCTTGCCGACCTTCTGATCGACGCTGTTGGCGGCCGAGTAGAGGTAGGTGATGTGCGTCATGAGCTCCGGCTTGCTGTAGCGCTCGGCCGGGGTGAACATGTGCGAGGCCAGCTCGTTCAACTTCTTCAGGCGGTCCGCTTCGGCGCCGGTCGCCCCGCGCAACCGCTGCTGCGCCGCCCGGAGGCGCGCCGCCGTCCGGTTGGCATCACTCACGAGGTCACGGACCTTCATGTTGTGCGCGAACTGCTGCTGCAGGTCGGCCAGTGTCACGCCGTCCTTGATCACGCGCGGGTCCTCGACGATCGTCAGCGGTTGCGTGTAGCTCTTGTCGCCGACCTTCAGGCGCACGGCGTACGTGCCCGGCACCGCCATGGGGCCGTTCGGGCCCTCCGGCGTGCGTTCATTGGCCCAGGCACCGGGATAGCGCATATCCCACGTGAAGCGATGCATGCCGACCGACTTGTCCACCCGCACCGGGCCGCGCGGACCACGGAAGCCGCCCCCTTCTTCGTCGTCAGCGGCAGCGGCGACGGGCGCTTCGACGGCGCCCGTTCCCCCAGCGCTGCTGAACGTCTTGATCACCTTCCCGGCTGCGTCGAGGAACGACAGCGTGATGTCCTCGGCGGGGGCCTGTGCGATGTAGTAGTCGATCTGCGCGCCGGCGGTCGGGTACTGGGCGAGGTTCGATCGCCCGAAACCGCCACCGCCGCGGATGCGCATCCGGATCGCTTCCTTCGGCTTGAGGAGCGCCGATGGAGCCGCCGCGAGCTTGGCGTCCATCTGATGCAGCGGCGTGAGGTTGTCGAGCACCCAGAACGCGCGCCCCTGCGTGCTGAGCACGAGCTCCTTGCGGGTAAGCTTGATGTCGGTGACCGGGGTGTTCGGCAGATTGAGCTGCAACGACTGCCAGTGCGTGCCGTTGTCGAAGCTCACGTACATCCCGAACTCCGTGCCGGCGTAGAGCAATCCGGCGCGATCGGGATCCTCGCGCACCACACGCGTGGGCTCGTCGGCGGCGATCCCGTTCTTGCCGTCGGTGAGCAACTTCCAATTCTTGCCGTAGTCGTCGGTCCGATAGATGTACGGCGCGAAGTCACCGAGCAGGAAGCGGTAGTAGGCGACGTACGCCGTTCCGGCACGGAGTGGGCTCGGCTCGATGTTCTGCACGCGCCCACCACTCGGCATCCCCTTCGGGGTGACGTTCGTCCAGCTCTTCCCGTCGTCGCGCGTGACATACACCAGACCGTCGTTCGAACCCGTCCAGATGAGCCCCTTGGTGATCGGCGACTCGCGGATCGAATAGAGCGTGCTGTACACCTCCTCCCCCGTGGCGTCGCGCGTGATCGGACGGCCACTGGCCTCCTGCGGTTCACCCTGCGGATAGGCGGTGAGGTCCGGGCTGATCTTCTCCCAGGTCACTCCTTCATCGCGCGTGCGATGCACGTACTGGGAACCGTAGAACACGGTCGCGGCTTCGTGCGGCGAGACTTCCATCGGGCTCACGCGCTGGAAGCGGAAGATCAGGTCGGCGCCGCCATTGCCGTAGAGCGACTGCGCGCCCACCCAGTACTGCTTCTCATCGCCCGAG
>CAXBQP010000093.1:0-3468 GCA_963978095.1 uncultured bacterium
CCTTCGCGCCGCTCATCGCCTTGAGCAGGGAGCTCTTGCCGGCGTTCGTGTACCCCACGAGCGAGGCCCGGAACTCTCCCTTGCGCGAGGCGCGCTGGACCTCGCGCGACCGCTGCACATCGGCCAGTCGCTCCTTCAGCAGCTTGATGCGATGACCGACCATCCGACGGTCCGACTCGAGCTGCGTCTCGCCTGGGCCGCGCACCCCGATGCCGCCCCGGAACTTCTCGAGGTGGGTCCACATGCGGGTGAGGCGCGGGAGCGAGTATTCCAGCTGCGCGAGCTCCACCTGCATGCGCGCCTCGGCGGAACGCGCACGGACGGCAAAGATGTCGAGGATGAGTTCCGCGCGATCGACCACGCGCTTGCCGAGCTCGAGCTCGAGGTTCTTCCCCTGCGCCGGCGTGAGCTCGTCGTCGAAGATTAGCAAGGTGGCCTCGCGCTCGGTGGCCATGATTTTGAGCTCCTCGAGCTTCCCGCTCCCCACGTAGGTGGAGGGATTCGGGCGATCGAGCTGCTGCGTCAGCGTCCCGACCACCACGCCCCCGGCGGTGTCGACGAGTCGCTCCAGTTCGAGGAGGTGTTCGTCCACGGCGTGCCGGGCGTTGCTGCGCTTGAGCGGCGCGCCGACGAGGATGGCGCGCTCGACGACCGGCGCGAGGGAGATGAGTTCCTTGGCCACGGCTAGGGGCGGAGTCCCTCGAACTGTCCCACGCTGTCGTAGGGACGCGTGATGCTTCCGAACGGCGTCGCGACGGTGACCTCGCCGATGACGTGATAGGCAACCGCCCCCGACTTGGCGAACAGTTTCGCGGCACCGAAGAGCTCGGCGGCGGAGATCGTGACCGGGAGTCGCACCTGCGAGACCTGCTTGGGCGGCAGCGTAACGAGCTGCGTGATCTGTCCAGTGGCGATCTTGGCGCTGTCGACGACGAGGGTGTATGTCACGCGATTCGCGTCGAGGCGGTACTCGTTCGGGTTGTTGACCTCGAGGACGAGATCGACCGCGCCGCCTGTGAGGCCGATGGCCTTGACCTGGACGTCCTTGAGAGTGACGACGGGGGTGACGAAGGCCTGTTTCGCGAGCGAGGCGCAGGCCGAGGGCACGAGGGTGGCGCCGGCGAGGAGCGTGACGGCGAAGCGGCGGACGGCGGTGGTGCGGGCGCTGCGATTCATACGGGGTCCTGCGAGTCTGGGGATGCCTCGCCGTGATCGTGGCGGACGCTTCGGCGTCCGAGATCCGCCCACCAGGCGAGCCGTCGCGCGATGTCCTTCTCGAAGCCGAAGGGACCGGGGACGTAGAAGTCGCGTCGCGTGACCTCGGGAGGAAGATACTCCTGGGGCACGTACGCGGCTGGGTCGTCGTATGCGTACTGGTACCCGCTCCCGTAGCCCAGTTCCTTCATGAGCCCCGTAGGGGCGTTCCGGATGTGGAGGGGCACTCCTACCCCTCGCGTGGCCTCCGCGGCCTCCTGCGCGGCCTTCCAGGCAGTGTAGACCCTATTGGACTTGGGTGCCGTGGCCAGATACACGGCCGCTGCGGCCAGAGCGAGCTCCCCTTCGGGGGAGCCGAGGAGTTCGAGGGTGTGTCGGGCGGCGAGCGCGACCTCGAGGGCCCGGGGGTCGGCGAGGCCGACATCCTCGGCGGCGAAGCGGATGGTGCGTCGGGCGATGTAGAGCGGGTCCTCGCCGCCGGCGATCATGCGGGCGAGCCAGTAGAGGGTGGCCTGCGGGTCGGAGCCCCGCATGGACTTGTGGTAGGCGGAGATGAGGTTGTAGTGCTCCTCGCCGGACTTGTCGTAGCGGGGGGAGCGCCACTGGAGGGCTTCGGTAACCGTTTCGGCGGTCATCTCTCGCCGATCCGCGCCCTGGAGGAGTTTCGCGGCCGCCTCGAGGACGGTGAGGGCGCGACGGGCGTCGCCGTCGGCGGCGGTGGCGAGGAGGGCACAGGCGTCGTCGGCGATCTTTAGCGACTGGTCGCCGAGTCCTCGCTCGGTGTCGGTGAGGGCGCGCCGGATGAGGGCGGCGATGTCCTCGGTACCGATCGGCTGGAGCACGTAGACGCGCATGCGGCTCAGCAGGGCGCCGTTGAGTTCGAAGCTCGGATTCTCGGTGGTGGCCCCGATCAGCGTGACCAGCCCGCCCTCGACATGCGGAAGGAGCGCGTCCTGTTGGCCCTTGTTGAAGCGGTGAATCTCGTCGATGAAGAGGATGGTGCGCGCACCGGTAGCAAGGCGGCGTTCAGCGGCGGTCATGATCTCGCGAAGGCGCGGGATGCCGTCAGTGACCGCGGAGAACGGGACGAACTCCCCCTTGGCATAGCGCGCGATGAGGCGCGCGAGGGTGGTCTTGCCGGTGCCGGGCGGGCCCCAGAAGAGGATCGAGCCGGTGTCGCCGGCTTCGATGCTCACGCGGAGTCCCTTCCCTGGCGCGAGGAGGTGCTGCTGACCCGCGACTTCGTCGAGCGCGCGCGGACGCATGCGGGCGGCGAGGGGGGGGCGACCGGCGAGCGGTTCGAAAACGCTGGGCTGAGTTCCCCCCCCGTGGGCCTTGCTCGTCATGCGGGCCAGAAAACCACACGCGCCATGACGTACAGCGCGCAGCCGACGACGAACATTGCGCTGTGGCGCCAGCCGGGTTTGCCCTGAAACTCGGGAATCAGATTCGACGCCCCAACGTAGACCGTTACGCCACCAGCGAGCGCCAAGCCATGCTGCTCGAGCAGCATGAACGTGCTGCTCGCAATCACACCCGCGACCGTTGCGCATCCCAACAATGCCGCGGCGCCTATCGCGACGCTGCGCGTGCCCCCAGCCGCAAGGACAAGAGACGAGATCGCGAGCCCCTCTGGTAGCTTATGCAGCGCGATCGCCCAGAAAACCAACCAGCCGAGCGAAGTGCTCACACGGTATGCGCTTGCGATGGCCACGCCATCGATCAGCGTGTGCAAGAGCAGTCCAACGAGGGCAGACGCGGCGACATTTCGAGCCACGACATGTGTTTCCTCACCAAAATGAAAGTGACGGACAAACACGTGCTGTGTCACGTGAACAAGTACGAAGCCGGTCAGTACGACCGCTCCGGCGAGTTTGCCGCCTAGTGAAATCGCCTCGGGAATGATGTCCGCGATCGCCACGGACAACATGAAGCCGGCAGACAGCGCGATCATCAGCTCGAGGGCTCGCACACTCCAGTTGCGGCGAACGGCAACCACAAGAGCACCGATCACGTTGGCGAGTGCCGCCACCAGCGAAGCGAGTAGGGTCGCTCCGCTCATTCCCGACCCGGATGGACGTCGACGGTCACGCGACGAAGTAACAGCTCGCGCTGATTCCGCGCTGGGTCGTCGAGAACGAAATTGAGCAGGCGACGCAGCATCACACCGACTTCGGGACCCGACGTCACGCCAACCCGCATCAGATCCTCGCCAGTCACCGCGAGGTCACCCACTTCCACCGGCTCATGAAA
>CAXBQP010000094.1:0-3319 GCA_963978095.1 uncultured bacterium
TTCACGACGACCCGCCTGCATCAGGAACTCGCGGGGGGAACGTTCCACGATGTGATCATCGACGAGGCGCACGATCCGGCCTCACCGCATCCTTTCAAGGGCAACATCGACATCGGAAAACTCGATGCGTTGGTGCGGCAGGTTGGCGCCGAGCGGATTCCCTACGTCTGCGTCGCGGTGACGGTCAACCTCGCCGGCGGGCAGCCGGTGAGCATGCAGAACATGCTCGATGTCTGGAGCTACTGTCGCGCACGCGGCATCAAGGTGATGCTGGATGCCACGCGTGCCGTCGAGAACGCGTGGTTCATCCAGCAGCGCGAGATCGGCATGCGGGATCGCTCGGTCGCCGAGATCCTGCGCATGATGTGCGACCTGTCCGACGGTGCCACCATGAGCGGCAAGAAGGATTCGCTCGTGAACATCGGCGGGTGGCTCGGTCTCCGCGATGAGGCGCTCGTCGCGAAAGCACAGAATCTGGTCGTCGTGTACGAGGGGCTCCACACCTACGGCGGACTCGCGGGCCGCGATCTCGAAGCCATGGCGATCGGCATCCGCGAATCGGTGCAGGAGGAGTACATCCGCAGCCGTATCGGGCAGGTGTACTACCTTGGGGAGCGCCTGCAGGAGGCGGGGGTTCCGATCGTCACGCCGATCGGGGGACACGCGGTTTTCCTCGACGCGGCGGCCATGCTGCCGCATCTGCCGCGTGATCAGTTCCCGGCACAGGCGTTGGCAGCGGCCCTCTACGTGGAGAGTGGCGTGCGTGCCATGGAACGCGGCGCGGTGTCGGCGGGGCGCGATCCACGCACCGGTGCCAACCGCTATCCCAAACTCGAACTCGTCCGCCTGACGATTCCGCGACGCGTATACACGCAGGCGCACATGGACGTGGTCGCGGAATCGGTGATCGCGCTGTTCGAGGAGCGCGAGAAGGTACATGGATTGCAGTTCACGCACGAGCCTGAATACCTCCGGTTCTTCCAGGCGAAGTTCGCGCCGGTGGGCGGGCCGGTTGTGCTCGACGGCTCCGCCGAGGTGTATCGTGCGGATGTCCGCCGGTTCGCGCTGAGCGGCAGAGGGTAGAGGGGTACAGGGTAGCGCCAGGCGGCGCACTGGTGGAGCGACGGTCAGTGGTGGAACTTTCGGGACACGTTCGGATCCGGAGATCTCCCATGTCGTTCGCCCGCCAGCTCGCCGTCGTCGCCCTCCTTCCCGCCACACTATTCGCCCAGGCGGCGACGCGTGACAGCGTCACGCCGATCCGCCCCCCCAAGAATCCGCTTCCTGCCGAAGCGGCGACCGCGGGGGTCACCAAGTTCAGCTTCATTGCCTACGGCGACACCCGTGGTCGGCATGATGGCACGGAGCTCCAGGCGGAGCACACGCTGGTCGTCGAGGGGATGCTCGCGGCCATCAAGAAAGCCGCCGGCGGGCCGGACCCGATCCGCTTTGTGCTGCAGAGTGGCGATGCCGTCGTCAACGGCGCCATCGCCAAGGCGCTGACCGTGAGCTACATCCCGATCATCGAGCGCCTGACGCAGGACGCCGGCGTTCCCTACTTCTTCACGGTGGGGAACCACGATGTCGGTGCCTCGTTCGACCTCAACGACCCGCGTCGCGTTGCGGGGATGCGCAACTTCCTCGACGCCAATTCCCGACTTCTTCCTCCTGATGGGTCGTCGCACCGCCTGAAGGGGTATTCCACCTTCTCCTTCGGGTACGGCAACAGCTATTTCATCGGCTTCGACTCGAATATCCCGGACGATTCGGTCCAGTTCGCCTGGGTCAAGTCGCAACTCGAGTCGCTGGACCGCAAGCGCTATGTGAACGTCGCGCTCTTTTTCCATCATCCGCTCTACTCGTCGGGACCGCACGGCGGTGCGACGATCGAGAAGCAGACCGCGTCGCTGCGCGCCAAGTGGGCGCCGCTCTTCCGCGCGCATCACGTGCGGTTGCTGCTGGTCGGTCACGAGCACCTCTTCGAACACTGGGTGGAGCGCTACTCGGACGCATCGGGACCGCACCGGATGGATCAAGTGGTCAGCGGCGGGGGTGGTGCACCCCTGTACCAGTACGTCGGTGAACCGGACCTCACGGGGTACATCAAGGCCGGCGGTGAGGCCAAGGTGACCATGGAACACCTCGCCCGCCCCTCCGCCGATCCGGGGGCGAACCCGTTCCATTTCGTGATCGTTCACGTGGACGGCGACAAGATCAGCCTCGAGGTCGTGGGCGTCGATTGGGGCAAGGGGTTCGCGCCTTATCGGACGGGCGGCGTCACCATGCAGGACAAAACGCCGTGATGCACCTCACGGCCTTTGCTCGCGCCTCGGCGGTGACGGCGATCGCCATGAGTGCGCACGCATGCCCCGTGCGCGCCCAGGACTGGGCGGACCTCGCGAAGTTCCGAGCGGCGAACGCCCAACTGCCCGCGCCGCGGCCGAATGAAGCGCGCGTGGTGTTCATGGGGAACTCCATCACGGAAGGATGGGCGCCACTCTTTCCAACCCAGTTCCCGGGCAAGCCCTATATCGGTCGAGGCATCAGCGGACAGACGACGCCACAGATGGTGCTCCGTTTTCATCAAGATGTCATCGCCCTCAAACCGGCAGTCGTCGTCATCCTCGGCGGGACCAACGACATCGCCGGCAACACCGGGCCGTCGACATTGGAGATGATCGAGGACAATCTCGCGGCCATGACCGAGATGGCGCAGGCGAACGGGATTCGCGTGGTCCTCTGCTCGATCCTGCCGGTGCATGATTACCCATGGAAGCGGGGGCTCGAGCCCGCGCCGAAGATCGTCGCCGTGAATCGGTGGATGCGGCAGTACGCGGCCACGCACGGAGCCATTTTTCTGGACTTCCACTCGGCGATGGCCGACGACCGGCAGGGGATGCGTGCCGAGCTTGCCGGCGATGGCGTGCATCCCAACGCGGCGGGGTACGCGATCATGGCCTCGCTGTTGGAACCCGCCCTCCGTGACGCCCTCGCCCGACCAGCCAAGTAACAGTCCGCCGCTTCAACAGAATCTCCGGCTCAGCCGTCTATTGTAGGCAGCCCCCGTCGGTCGGCTGCCCTCGGTTTTCGCACGAGCGCCGCCCTCGAATCTTCGCGCCTCAATGCCCAAGTCTTCGCGTCCTGCTGACGTCACTCCGCGCACCGGGGAAGGCGCGCCCCTGCGCGAGAAAGGCGGCGCGGCGCGGATTCCCAACAACCTGCTTGCAATCGGCTCTGCCGCGGTGCTGACGATCTATGGGGCCGGCTTCGAGCGGACCCGGGCGGCAGCCGACAAGTTAGATCGGAAGAGCACACGTCT
>CAXBQP010000095.1:0-3207 GCA_963978095.1 uncultured bacterium
ATGTCGAAGCGATGGCCGTCCACGAAGACCGCCCGAACGCGTGCGCTGTCCGCGATGATGTTGCCGTTCTCGGTCACGACGAGATTCGCGATCTTGCCGACCTCGATGCTCCCGAGTGCCTTGCTCACGCCCGCCAGTTCGGCGGCGCGGATGGTGGCGGCTTGGAGGGCGACATCAGCCGGCAGGCCGGCGGCAACCGCCTTGCGGATGTTGGCGAGGAAATCGACGCCGCGCATCCCACCCGACCCCAGCGCGAACTTCACGCCGGCTTTGTGCAGCGCCGCAGCGTTCCCTTCGATTGCCTTCCGCGCCTCCCGGTCCGCCGCCAGACTGTCCCCCGGGTTCTGGCGCATCGCGTTGCGATACGACCACCCCGTGACGCTGGCGGGCTGGGGGAAGTTGGTAGAGACGACCACCGGATATCCGGCCAAGGCGTCGAGCGCCTTGAACCCTTCGGTCACGCCGACCAGGGTGAACTTGAGGTCGAACTCCTTGGCCATCTTCACCGCTCGCCGGATATCGTTCTCCTGAGGTGTATCGTAGAAGATCGGCATTTGGCCGCGGGCCGCCGGGACGAGCGATTCGAGTTCCGGGTCGTTCGTCGGGCGGGCGATTCCCGTGGGGTCGGCCTTCCAGCGGTCGAGAATCTGGCCGTAGCGGCGCGCGTCGTAGAGCGCTTGGCGCTGATACGCGATGACGCCCATGATGGTGCCGGGGAGGTTCTCCCCGGCGGCGTTGCGACCGCCGCCGCCGAACCCGCCCCCACCGCCACTGAAGCCGAAGTGCTGGGCCACGTTCACCTTCACCGCATCGAACCCGTTGGCGCTGTCCTTCATCGGGACGAGCACCGACATCCCGCGCAGCGCCCCGCGGGTGGGGGCCACGAGTGCGGCGCCGATGCCCCCCTCGCGTGCGGCGCGGGTGTCCGCGGCCCCGACCTTCACTTCCTCCGACACGACGCGATTCGGATCGAACCCGTTGAACTTCGATTCCGAGCCGGCGGCGGCTGGACCACCTGCGCCGCCGCGCCCGCCACCACCCGCAGCGGGAGCGCCGGCGGGAAGTCCGAGGGAGGAGGTGAGATCAATCAGCGCTGGGGAGATCGTGCGCTTCGAGTAGTCAATCACTCGCGCATCGGCGGGAATCGCGACATCGGCGCCGACCGCGGTGATCAGCCCATCACGGATGATGATCGTACCCTTCTCGATCACGCCTTTTGTGACGGTCTCGATGCGCGCGTTGGTCAGCGCCCAGGTGCCCTGTTGGGCGCCCAGAGCGGCCGGCCCCGACGCGGCAACGGCGAAGGCGACCCCTGGCAGCATGCGCCTGAGGGTCGCGGAGAGAGATTGCATGAAACGGCTCCGAGGGTGAGGAGGACGGGACTCGCGGGGTTGCACGTCCTCAGTCTAACGCCGAGCGCACGCTAACCGTTAGGCCTGAAGACTCCTGTGGCGGCACCGCCGATCATTCGGCCTCGGCGTGCTCTGTATCGGCCATGAGCGCGGCCACAGCCCGATGCAGGTGGACCATGCCCAACGTATCGAGCGCGCAGTATCGCAACAGCTCTTCGCGCCGCGGAGTGGTGCTCATGGGATCCAGTGCCCCCATCCGCATGAGACCGAAGAGACCAAGCGCATCGTCGCCGTTGTTCACGGGCAACGACTTGTAGCTGAGCGTCTCGTCCGGCACGAGTACGGGCAACACCCTCTTGATTGATGTGCGACCCTCGAACCCGGGATGCCAGTAGGCCTGCTTGAACACGACCTCAAGATCGAACATTCGGGCGATCACCGCGTCGATGGCGTCCGCGTGCCGGGGGAACCGCTCGGCGAGCTCTCGCAGTCGCACTTTCTCGTACGACGAGTACACGACGACCGATGCCGCGGGCTGCACGACCTGGAGCAGTCGCTCCACGAACGACTCTCTCCAATCGCCCTCGAGCGGCGCGAGGTATTCGTGGTGCTCCGGTGTCCCGCCCAGCGTGTGCACCAGGTGTACGGAGTACTGGAATGGCAGGACATCATGCGCGGCCCCACCCTCGAACCACGGCAGCGCAGGATTGACCGTTTCGAAATCCACGTACGCGACAGGCCACCGCACCTTCGCCAACAACTTCGTGAGCTCTCGTCCGTCTTGTCGTGGCTTCCCGGCGCGGAGGACGTCAAAGACCCTTCGCTGGGGCTCCGTGAGCTCGACGTCAGCGGGCAATCGACGGATCCGTCCATACGAACGCATCGCGTCGAATCGCTTCTCACTCAGCCGCGGAAGCAACCACAACGGATCCTCCACGCCGATTCCCACGCACTGCTTCGTGTAGTGGGCGCACTTGCGGCAGGCGAACCGCAGCTCGACTGGCGGACGTTCCGGCTCCAGCACGGCGTGAGTGAGGGCGGTGGCCCGTGCGTCGAACTGGTGTGCCCGAAGCGACGCGGCTGTGGTCACGTCCACCCGCACAAAGAGCGGTTCCGTGCCTCCACGGCGGTATTCCGGATTGAGCAGCACCAGCGCCACTTCGTGGATGGATGCACCGGCGCGCCGGGCGACCATGAGCGTGAACGCAACGTCGTCGATGTAGCGTTTTTCGACCTTCCCGTGCTCTGCAGCCTTGCCGGATTTGATCTCGATCAGGCGCCACCCATCGCCGGTTCGCTCCAACGCATCGGCACGCGCAACCATGGCGTCGGCGAGGAACGTCGCTTCAAACACGCGGTTCGCCGCGGACGTCGCCATGGCCGCATGCGTGGCCTCGAGTGCTTCGCCGATGGGTGCGAGAGGCATGAGGTCGCCTGCGCCAAGCCACTCCTGCGCAAGACGTTGCACCTCGTGGCCGACCCAGAACCGCCATTGATCACCAAAGCCGGCGGGGCCGTCTCCTGCTCGCGCTGCATACCACCCGCGGGCGTCGCACTCCCAGGCGTCCAGGAATACCCGCTTGCTCACCCGTTCGAGATCTCGCTCGCTCACTTCACCCGCCCGTACTTCCGCAACACCGCCATCAAGCGGTCCGCCGGCAACCCATGAACCCGCAAGTAGTTCGCCCCCGTCATGGTATCCGCCGCCAGCATCGCATTGAGGATCGCCTCCTCGGTTGCCTGGACTGTGGCCGTGAACAGCGTCGAGATGGCGGCGTTGCTCACCATCGTCACGCGCGCGGTATCGGCGGGGACCGCCGCGCCGGGATTCGCGGTCGAGAAGGCGACGAAGATA
>CAXBQP010000096.1:0-3189 GCA_963978095.1 uncultured bacterium
GTCGCGACGGCCGATGTCGCCACCACCTCGACGACGGCTCCAGCTGCCGTCACCGCGGAGCCCGCGCCGAGCGTGCCGGCAACGGAGTCGACGCCGGCGGAGCCCGCGGTCGTCGCCAAGACGCCCGCCGCGCCGAGCCTGCCGGTTGAACCGCCGGCGCCCCGTGCGGTGCCGCCGTCGCAGCCGATGGTGCAGAGTACCTACTCCAGTGATTCCGGGCATACGTCGCATCAGATGCCGGATCGTCCGCGCCCGCGCCCGATTGTCCCCGGCGCACCGCGTCCGCGTCCTGCCGCCAGTGGTGGTCGAGGCGGAAACTTCCCCCCGCGTCCGGTGGCCTCTGCTACTCCCGGCGGCGGTCAGGGCGGTGGGGTATCGCGTCGCGATGATCGGCGCCCCGGCGGCGGTCCGCCCGGTGGCGGCAACTCCGGCATGGGGGGGGGACTCAGCGGGGCGCCGAGTGCCGGGCCTCGTCGCAAGAAGGGAAAGCGCGGTGCCGTGGACCAAGAGGCGGTGTCGGCCAACATCTCGCGCACGATGCGCCAGATGGGCGGCCCGGCCCCCCGTCGTCGTGGACAGCGGGACGATTCCGGTCGCGAGGAGCTCGAGGCGATGCGCGCCGAGATCGCCGAGCGCGAGAAGAAGACGGTCCGCGTCAACGAGTTCATCACGGTCAGCGAACTCGCCGACATCCTCAAGGTGCCCGCCACCCAGATCGTCTCGTTCGCCTTCAAGCATCTCGGGTTGATGGTCACCATCAACCAGCGCATGGACTTCGACCAGATCGAGCTCATCGCGAGCGAGTTCGGCTTCGTGGCCGAACGCGAGGAGGAGTACGCCGCCGCCGCGGTCGAGACAGTCAAGGACGCGCCGGAGACACTCAAGTTCCGTCCGCCCGTCGTCACGATCATGGGGCACGTCGACCATGGCAAGACGTCGCTGCTGGACTACATTCGCAAGGCGAACGTGGTCGCCGGTGAAGCCGGCGGCATCACCCAGCACATCGGCGCGTACCACGTCACCACGCCGGGCGGCAAGATGGTCACGTTCCTGGACACCCCGGGCCACGAAGCCTTCACGGCCATGCGTGCGCGCGGTGCCCAGGTCACGGATATCGTCATTCTCGTCGTCGCTGCCGATGACTCGATCATGCCCCAGACGATCGAAGCCATCTCACACGCCAAGAATGCTGGCGTTCCGATCATCGTCGCCATCAACAAGTGCGACCTGCCGGCCGCGAATCCGATGAAGGTCAAACAGGAACTCCTGCAGCACGGCGTCGTGCTCGAGGAGTTCGGCGGGCAAGTGCTCCACTCGGAGATTTCGGCCAAGAAGGGAACCGGCATCGCGGAACTCATCGACCAGATCCTGCTGCAGAGCGAGATTCTCGACCTGAAGGCGAATCCGGATCGTCGGGCCACGGGTTCCGTGGTCGAAGCGCAACTCGACGCCGGAAAGGGACCCGTCGCCACGATTCTCGTGCAGGCCGGTACGCTCCGCGTGGGCGATGACTTCATCTGCGGGCTCTTCTCGGGTCGTGTACGTGCGCTCCTCGACGAGCGTGGCAAGGCCGTCAAGGAGGCGGGGCCCGCCATCCCGGTGCAGGTGCTCGGTATGGTCGGCGTCCCGATGGCCGGCGATCAGTTCTTGGTCGTGGAGGACTCGTCCGAGGCGCGAGAGATCGCGCAGCGTCGTGAGCGTCTCGACCGTGAAGCCAAGAGCCGCCGCACCAGCAAGGGCGCGGTCTCGCTCGAGGACTTCATGGCACAGTCCGCCGAAGGCGAGCGCCGGAGTCTGAAGTTGCTCATCAAGGCCGACCAAGGCGGTCCGGCAGAAGCGCTCGCCGACGCGCTGGCGCAGATGTCCAACGCCGAAGTCGAGGTCGAGGTCATCCAGCGCAGCGTCGGTGCCATCACGGAAGGTGACATTCTGCTCGCCAAGGCCTCGGGCGCCATCATCATCGGGTTCCATGTGCGCCCGGACAACAAGGCGCGCGCGGCGGCCGATCGTGAAGGGGTCGAGATCAAGCTCTACAAGATCATCTACGAGGCCGTGGCCGACGTGAAGCTCGCGTTGGAAGGCATGCTGCGTCCGGACTCGAAGGAAGTCGTCTTCGGCGAGGCCGAGGTCCGCGAGGTCTTCAAGGTGTCGAAGATCGGCGCCATCGCCGGGTGCATCGTGCGCACGGGCAACATCAGTCGCGCCGGACGGGTCCGCGTGCTGCGTGATGGGAAGGAAGTGTACGATGGCATCATCGGCTCGCTCCGCCGCTTCAAGGACGACGTCAAGGAAGTCAAGGACGGGTTCGAGTGCGGTATCGGCATTGAGAACTTCAACGACGTGAAGGTCGGCGACATCTTCGAGTGCTATCGCACCGAGACGGTCGCCCGTACGCTCGGCTCGTCGGCATCGGAGTGACGGCGGGGCGGAGGCCGGCATCGCCGGCTCCCGCACCGTCCCGCTGCTCCGGCCATCGCGTCACCCGGAGGTGACCTATGCCTCGTGATCCTCGCAGGCCCGATCGTGTCGCGGAAGCGGTACGGGAGGAGATCGCCGCGCTCCTCGCGGGCGGCGTGAAAGACCCCCGCGTGAGTGCCTTGGTGACCGTCACCGGGGTCGAGATGTCGCGCGACCTGGGCCACGCCACCGTGTACGTCAGCGTGTATGGGTCGGACCGCGAGCGCGATGAAACGATGGCCGGGCTCGACGCTGTCGCGCCGTCGCTGCGCGGGCGTGTGGGACGCGCCCTGCGTCTGCGCCTCGCGCCGTCGATCCACTTCAAGTTCGACGAGAGCTTCGCGCGAGCCACGCGCATCGAGAATCTTCTCGCGAGCATCAAGCCCGCGCCCGATGGCGTGACGCCCGCGCCCGACGCCTCCGACGATGCCGCGACGGAAGAGGACGAGCGCGGGAACTGACGGGCTCCTGCTCGTCGACAAACCCGCTGGCGTCTCCTCCCACGATGTCGTCGCCGCCGCGCGCCGCGTCACGGGGGAGTCGCGAATCGGGCATGGCGGCACGCTCGATCCCTTCGCCACGGGACTGCTGGTGCTCCTGCTCGGGCGTGCGACCCGGCTCCTGCAATACCTGCACGACACCCCCAAGGTGTACGAGGCCCAGGTACGGTTCGGTGCCGAGACCGATACCGAAGATCTCCAGATCGGAAGAGCACACGTCTGAACTCCAGTC
>CAXBQP010000097.1:0-3099 GCA_963978095.1 uncultured bacterium
CAGCCGGCCGTGGATGGCGCCGACATGCATCGTGCCGAACAGGTCGCGCAGGTACGCCGGGATGGTGGCGAATCCGCCGCCGTACATGGTCATGATCAGCACATAGAAGGTCACGAAGAGCACGACATTCCCTGCGCGCCCGGTGAAGGGGACGCCGGCATAGAGCAGCGCCCCCGCGGCGAAGAACACCATGTAGGTGCGCTGGCGGCCGATCACGTCGCTCAGCGAGGACCAGAAGAAACGCCCGGACATGTTGGCGAGGCTCAGCAGCCCCACGAAGCCGGCCGCCGCTGCGGCTGCTACGGCTCCGGCGAAGGGTGGCGAGAAGGCGAAGGCCGCCGCGCCAGCGGCTGCTCCGGCCGCTGCTCCGGCAGCTGCTCCGGCGGCTGGTGCCAAGAAGGCAGATGCCAAGCCTGATGCCAAGAAGCCGGAAGCCGCAAAGAAGCCGTAAGCACAACGTCCGAACGACAACAGCGCCTCGCGACCGATCGGTCGCGGGGCGCTGTTGCATAGCGGGCATCGCCCGCCAGCAGAGCGCGCCAGCAGAGCGCGCCAGCATCTCGCGTCCGCGGTGACGCCGGCCCCGGAGGTGCCTACAGGCCGAGTGCGAGCTGTGTCGTCACGGGCAAGCCGAATGGGCCCGCCGCTGTCATCTGGGGCGCGGCCACCGGCATGAGGGACGACCCGCACTTTCGCATCACTCCGCGAGCCGCAGTGGTCGCCACGGCGGGCGTGTTGTTCGTCTCGCTCAGATGGAGCAGCACGACGCCTCTCAGCCACGGATGCCACAGCCGCGCGAGCCATTGCCCGGACTGGCGATTGCTCAAATGCCCGGTCCGGCTGGCCACACGATCCTTCAGGTAGCCCGGGT
This sequence comes from uncultured bacterium, assembly GCA_963978095.1. Taxonomy (GTDB): domain Bacteria; phylum Gemmatimonadota; class Gemmatimonadetes; order Gemmatimonadales; family Gemmatimonadaceae; genus Fen-1231. Next base: position 872 of record CAXBQP010000097.1, read on the forward strand.
AAGGTCCGGTGCGCAACATCTCCTCGTCGTGGTTCGATTCGATCAACGCGAGATCGAGCCGTTCGAACGTTTGCGCGACGGGCTCGGGCACCTCACCCAGATCGTGCGCGATGCCGGTGCGGAACCCGGTCACGCGATCCGTCGCCAAGACGGCGGTGGGTTCGGCGGCATCATGCGGAACACGGAGCAACACGATATCGAGATTCCCGATCGTCGCGGTCGCGCCCGGCGCGAGCACCTGACGCGCGCCGCGGGGGAGTTCGCGCAACGCCGTCAAGGTGCCGACGCTGCCATACACCGGCCATCCGAACTTCTTGTGCGCGGTCGCGATCCCCTTGCTGTGATCGATGTGCTCGTGCGTCGCTACCACGGCGTCGATCGACTCGGGGGCGATCCCGAATGGCGCAAGCCGCTGGGCGATCGTGCGCGGTGCGTAGCCGCAGTCCACCAGCACGCGGGTCCCCGAACCTTCGAGTAGTATCGCGTTGCCCTTGCTGCCACTCCCGAGCGTCCAAACCCTCACGAGGCCATCACGGGCGCCGCGTCGCACGCAGGGCCCATGCGGCCCCAAGCATCGTCCGCTGTCCGGACGACAGCGTTACCGATCGACGGGCCATCACCCGCTCGGCGACCTCCAGAAACTTCTCCGCCGCGAAGACGTCGTACGGGGGAACATCACCCCAGCTGAACGGCGGAACGAACTTCGGGGGCATGGTGCTCCCGAAGACATTCGCTCCGGCACCGATCACGGTCCCGGTGGTCAAACGGGTGCCGATCGCGGTCTTGGCGTGGTCGCCGAACATCGTGCCCAGGAACTGCAGCGTCGTGGGCGACTCCCCTCGCTCGGTCCACATCGACACCGCGCCGTAGCTGTTCTTCAAATTGCTCGTCGTGGTGCCCGCACCGAGGTTGCTCCACCGTCCGATGATCGAATGCCCGACAAAGCCATCGTGCGCCTTGTTCGCGTGGCCGATCATGATGCTCGCGCTGATCTCGCCGTGCACGCGGCACTGATTCCCGATGCTGCACCCGGCGACGCGGCCCCCGCCGATCAACGTGTCGCGCCCGATGGCGCACGGGCCCACGAGGCGCGTGAACGCGGAGATCCGCGCGCCCGACGCAATATGGATCGGGCCCAGCGTGGTGTCGGCCATGACCATCGGCTCCACGTACGCGCCGCGTTCCACGAAGCACGCGTGTTCGCCCAGCACGGTGAGGTGCGCGGGCGGCGCATCGGCGTCGCGCCCGAGGATGGGGATGTCATGCGCGAGCATCGGCTGCAGCTGACCGATCAGATCCCACACGTCGTCGGTCCACCAGCCGGCGATCGTCACCACGGTCGCACCGTTCGGCACCAGCGTTTCCAGCTCCAGCGATCCGTCGTGCAGCCGCTCCGCCGGCAGCGCGTCGACGAGCCGCACGGCGGCCACCCGCCCCTCACAGCGCCATGCCGCCGCATCCGGCGCGAGGCGGACGTCGAGTGCGGGCGCGCACCGGTTGTTCACCACGATCGTGCCTGCCGCGATCACCCCGGTCGCGAAGGGCGGGGCATCGCCCTCCTCGAAGGTGCGGAGATGGGGGGCCGACACGAATCCCGCGCACGACCGGCGCGTGACGTGCGACCACCGCTCGCGCACGAGGAGCGCGCCGGCCCGAAGCTCCGATGCCGGGCGCGTGAGCGCGAACGGTTGCAGTGCCCGCGCGCGGGCATCGTCGTAGCCGATGAATCCGCCGGCGGCTTCGGTCATTGCTCGCGGATCGACGGCGGAAGTGCGTCGAGGAGCGGCTTCAACTGTCGCGCGCGGTCCACGGTCGTGACGAGCGTGAGTCCGTCCTGGGCCACGACCACCAGATCGTCCACGCCGTACAACACGACGGTCTGTCCCTCCGCATGCACCACGTTGGCGTGTGCCTCCTTCAGGAACGCCGTTCCGCCCACCGCGTTGCCTTCGGCGTCGCGCGGCCGCACATCGCGCAGCGCGGCCCACGTTCCGACGTCGCTCCAACCGAACGCACCGGGCAGCACCATCACCCGCCCGCTACGCTCCAGGACGCCGGTATCGATGGCGATCGGTGTCACCGCGGCGAAGAATGCGCCGAGATCGTCCGCGTGTGCGTCCAAGGCCACCGACACCTCGGGGCAGAGGGCGCGCACTTCCCCAAGCAGGTCGCCGGCGCGCCACGCGAAAATCCCGGAGTTCAGATCGGAAGAGCACACGTCTGAACTC
>CAXBQP010000098.1:0-3092 GCA_963978095.1 uncultured bacterium
GGAGCGGCCGCTGCTCCGACGTTGGAATCGGTGAGTGGCGCGCTCAACGGGGCCGCGATGGCGATGCAGGCCGCCGATGTGACGCCGACCGCCAAACAGGTGGACGCGTGCACCAAGGCCAAGGGCGAGATGACCGCGATCCTGGCCCAATGGAGCAAGCTCAAGACGACCGGGCTCGCGGCCGTGAATGCCAAGCGGAAGGCGGCGGGGCAGTCGGCGATCGCGGTGCCGAAGGAATAGGCAGACACCGGTATCTATCGACACCCTTCCCTAATGGAGCGAGAATGGGCGACCGGACAACTTCCCCGTCTATGCGATTCCTCAATATCCTCGTCTTCTTGTTCGTTCTGATCGGCAACGGGCTCGCCGCCTCGGGCAAGCTGAGCGGCCAGTCGATCGGTGTGATCGCGAACAACTACCGTTCGCTCTTCCTTCCTGCCAACTACGTCTTCGGCATCTGGAGCCTGATCTACTTCGGGCTCTTCGCCCTCACCGTCTTCCAGGCGCTCCCGGGCGCGGCCAGCAGGCGGAGCGTACAACGTACGGGGCCGTGGTGGATCATCATCGGCGTGCTCAACGTCGCATGGATCTCCACCTTCTCCTTCTCCTACTTCCTCGGCGCGCTAGCCATCATGGCCGTGCTCCTCGTGGCGCTGATCCTGGTGTTCGAGCACGTGAACAGTGGCGAGCCGCGGAGCGCAGGGGAGTACTGGTGCGTGACGGTTCCGACGGGGATCTACCTCGCGTGGATCTCGGTAGCGATCATCGCGAACATCTTCCAGTACGCGCATGTGGTGAACTGGAGCGGCTTCGGGATCGGCGAATCGACCTACGCCGTTGTCATGATGATCGTCGCGACGATCCTCGGCTTGGCCATGAGCTATACCCGAGGCGCGTGGATGTTCCCGCTCGTGGTGGCGTGGGCGCTGCGCGGGATCGGCGCGCGCTATGCGGACATGTCCGGGATCGCGGGCCCGGCGGAGATCTTGGTGCCGGCGGGGATCGTGGGTGGGCTCGGACTCTGGTGGGCCGGGCGACGCCGCGCCACCGCGTCGCCGATCGCGAGCCCGAGGAGATAAGGGAGCAAGCCGATCACGGCCCCCATGATGGTGCCGCGGATCACGAAGACGAGCAGCGCCGGGGCGTCGCGTTACGGGATCGTGTAACTGAAGGCGACCGTGCCGGTGGTTTTTCCGGGGAGCTCGTCCTTGGGGAGCCAGCTGCGGACATATTCGACCTTCACGCCGGTGGGTCCGACCGTCACCCGGGCGTAGCCCGCGTTCGGGAACTTGTCGCCTGTCGCGTAGGCATCCGCGTTGAAGAGTGAATAGTTCGGATCCGCCGGCTCCGGGAGCGTTTGGTACGTCACACCATCGAGCTGCTGATGCACCCAGATGTGATCATGCCCCTGGAAGAAGATCGTGACGTGGTTGGCCGCCAGTAGCTGGTGGATCGGCATCGCCCATGTGGGGCGCTGGGTGGCGAAGTCGTAGTTGCCATTCGGACTTTGCCCGCCCCATTCGTACAACCGCGCCACGTCGATGCCGCCGCGTTGCGTCCCCAGCACATGATGCGCGAAGACGAACTTGTACTTGGCGGGACTCTGCTCGAGCGTGCGCTTCAGCCACTGATACTGTGCGTCGCCATGGGTGATGTCCCACAGGTTGCTGCGTTTGGCGCCTCCGTAGAACGGATTGTCGACGCAGACGGGCGATCCCCAGTAGGGATCGATGGTGACGAATAGTGCGTCGCCCCAGGTGAAGGCGTAGTAGTTGCGGAGCAAGCCGATGTCGGGCACGACCTCGCTGTTGCCCGAGTAGAATGCGCCGGGTGCGGGCTGCGAGTAGAGGCGATTCCGCGCATTCTGCGCCCAGACCGCCACGCTGTTCGGGGTGCCGTTCAGCAGGTAGCGTGCCGCTTGCTCATGGTTGCCATTCACCAAGAATACCGGCGCGCTGCGGCCGATGATGCCGAGGTAGGGACGCTGGATCAGGTAGCGATTGGCGACGATCGGCTCGGTGATCGTGAGCGGGTCTTGCGTGTCGACACTGAAGTCATCGCCGCTGGTGAAGAAGAAATCCGGACGATCATTCGCGACCGTGGTCAGCGTACGCGTGTAGAGCGTGGCGTCGAACTCGGTGTTGGTGCGCTCCGGATGCGAATCGCCTTGCGCCGCGAAGGTGAAGGATGCGCCGGCGGGGCGTGCGGTGTGGAAGCTGTATTCGTCGGTGGGTCCGGCGCCGGCGCCACTCGTCACGTAATAGAGACGATAGTAGTAGCGCGTGTCGGTGGCGAGTCCGGTGAGCGCGATCTCGAGTGGTGTACCCGCGATGATCGGCACGGCGCTCGTTTGGTGGTCGTACACGCCGGCGGTCGTTCCGTAGGCGATATACACCGAGCCCGATTGCGTGGGGGCGTAGACGTTGGCCGTCACGCTGCTGCCCGTGGGGACCCCCAACACGATGTTCCCGGAAAAACCGCCGACAGCGACGGTCGCCACCGGCGTGACCGTCGCCGCCCCGGACACGCTGCCGGTTCCCACGGCATTCGACGCCGCCACGGTGCACGAGTAGCTCACGCCGTTGGAGAGCCCCTCAACCGTAAGAGGACTGCTCGCCCCCGTCCCGCTCTTGCTGCCGCCGCTGGCTGTGCAGGTCGCCGTGTAGCCGGTGATCGGAGATCCACCCGTCGAGGCGGGGGCGGTGAACTGCAGGATCGCGAGCCCGTTCCCCGACGTCGCCACAAGATTGGTGGGCGCCCCCGGCACCGTGGCGGCGGGAGTGGTCGGCGTCACGGTGTCCGCCGGCCGCGCACCGCCGCATGCGACCGACAGCAGAACAAGGGCCATCAGCCCCGGCGCGCCCGGAATCCGCGTCAGGTTCCGCCGCACCGGAAGGATGGAGAAGCAGGATCTCACGGCGTGAGCAGAATCAGGAGGAGTCGGGGCGCGTGGGTAATGGACGGTCGATCAACCCTGTTGTTAACACGTCGCCCAGAATATCGTCAACCTATCGTGCGTCGACGAATCCACCCCCCCGGTATCTTTCGCCGTCGAGCGCGCTCGCAGGTTGCGGCGGTGGGCGCCTTTTTCT
>CAXBQP010000099.1:0-3071 GCA_963978095.1 uncultured bacterium
CGAACTTCCCCCGGTGCCGCCACGGCGACGATGGTCATTCCCGCTGCGGCATCCCGCGTGCTGTCCAGCACGGACGCTCCGTCGCGGACCGTCACACGTCCTTCACCGACCGCACGGACCACGAGCGACGGCACCGGCTCGCGCGCGCGTTCGACGGATAGCGCGATCGCGGCCCCGGGGGGCCCGGACCAGCTGAACCGGCCACCGGCATGCGCAAAGGCCGCGAGCACATCGCGCGTCGAGTCCGCGGGCAGGCTGGTACCACGCGTCAGGTGCGCGGCCCGGTGGGTCCCGTCGAGCAGCTTGGGCCACTCAGATTCCACCGTCGCGCCGTCCAATGCGAGTGCCCCGCCAGTTCGGTTCGCCGCGACCACGCGCCACATGGCCCACAGCACCAACGCGAGCGCTGCCCCACGCAGGGCGTGCTCGGCCCATGCCCGCGCCGACTCACCGCGTGAGCGCATACACCACCACGTTGACTCCGAACTTCGTGTTGTCCACGGAGAGGAAGCGCTTGTTGTCGGGATGATACCCCCACTCGGAGCTGTAGTCCTTGTTGGAGTACAGCACGGTGATGCGGTCGGCCGTTTGCACGGCCTGCAAGTGCTGGTGGATGAGGTTATCCCCCCACCCGTTCAACTCATGCGAAGTCGCCGGAGGACCGTCTTCGAAGCGGAAGAAGCACCGGAACAGCGGATGCGTGTTCGACAACTCCTTCAAGGGACCTACCGTCCGTGCGATCTCCTCGGTGCAGGTCTTGTGAAACACGCCGTCGACGTCGTGGTTGTGGTCATCCACGAACAGCAAACCGCCGCGCGCACAGTATTCCTTCAGCGTGCGGCGCTCGAGGTCGGTGAATCGCACGGGGAGATGTCCTGTGAGATACGCCAGTGGATACCGGAAGAGATCGCGCGATCCCAAAGGCACGGACACGCCCGTCGGTGCGACCCGAATGCTGGTGTAGCGAGCCACCGAATCGATGAGATTCGCCGGCACGAGCGGCGCGGAATCCCAATCACCACTGTCGTACTGCACCGTGCAGAAGGTGAAATCGGCGGTCACGGCCGCCCCCACAGCGACAAGCCGGCCTGCCGCTCCACGGCGCCGCTGAGGACGCGACGCGCCGTGAGCAGCGCCGCGCTCACATCCCCCCCCCTCCGCACCGCATCCGCCGCCGCGGCCAACGCCTGTGCCGCGCCGGTGTCACGTTCGAGCAGTTCGAGGCGCAGCATCACGAGCGAGTCCACCGCAGCTGCCGGAACGCGAGCGGCCATCGCGACCACCGCATCGAAGCGCGCGAGACGCTGGACGCGACCGGGATCCGCGGCGGGGCGAGCTGCCCGAACGCCGCCGACGCCGGTCTCCTTCCCCGCAAGACGAACTTTCGCGACATCCACCACCACCGCGCGCACCTTGCCCCGCAGATAGATCCGCTCGGCGGACCGCGCGGCCTGCAAGCGATCCAACGCTTTCTGCATCCACGGAACGGCCCGCCCCGGCGTCCCAAGTTCGAGCTCGGCGCTGGCGCTCCACATGAAGTTGTACGCTTCGAGTAGAGGACGGTTCACCGCGACCACCGGGGGTTCGTCCGCATTGCCTTCGAGCGCAGTGCCCGACGTCGCGTTCGTCGCGCGTTCGGCGGCCGCCAGAAGGGAGTCGGGGTTCGTCGGACGATCCAACCGCCGTGCGAACGCGTCCCCTTCCTCGCCGCCCCCCTCACCCAATCGCTGGAACACGATCTCCCCGACCCGCTTGCGCAATCGGGTCTGCTCGAGCGCGATCGCACGTGACTCCTGCAGGAGTGCCGCCGGTGCCATGGACGCGCGCTTCTTGTGCAACGCCTCCGTCATCATGAGCACCATGCGCTGGCTGAGTGCCTGCTGCTCCGGCTGCGGCGGCGGCGCCGCCTCCACGGCGACAGAATCATATTCGTCGGCACGCGCGACCCGGAGCGTCCGCGTTTCGGAGACGCCGAGCGTGGGGCCGGAGAGGGTGTTGCGATCCCTGGCCACCGCGCGGATGTGCACGACATCTCCGGCGCGCATCGCGAGCGCGTCCATTGACAATCGCGCCGAGAGCGTGCCGCGCGCGGTGCGCGCGCCCGGAAAGCTGGTGGCGCCTGTGGTACCCGACGTAAACGTGAAGCTCTCCCCGGACCCGGAGCTCACGATGTATTCGAATGCGCCCGATGCGAGCCCATGGTCGTCGGAGAGTTCCGCGGTGAGGACCAGAAAGCCCGATGCTCGACGAAGGATCGAGTCACGTGCCGGAGCGACCAACGCGACCTCCGGCGCTGAATCCACCACCGGCTCCAGCGACAACAATCGGTGGTGTGCTCCGGCGGCGAGCCGAAGCGCGGATGATCCACTCGGCATCATCACGGTCAGCTGCCACGCTTGGTCCGATTCGCGCGCCGGCACACGAGCCGTGTCGAGGGTCGCCAGCACCGCCGCATCGCCGCGTCGGCCCCGAAGCGTCACGCGACTGCCAACCAAACGCGCCGACGGTATAGGACGACACCAGCGGCCAGGACGGATAGACGATCCAATAACCGACCGACCACACGATGGTCACGTAGAACAGCCACAGCCACCAGCGCGGCAGCGGCGTGTTCAACTCACGGATACCATCCCACTCATGGCCCGTGGTCGCAGTGCCGGTGTGCGTGTCGACCTCGACATGCCGTTGCTCGTTCATGGATCAATCCTCCCGCAAGGGCATGAGTGCGGCTTCGTCAAACCGCTTGCGGCGCGACGGCCACAGCGCATAAACGACCACGATCAGGAAGATGGCGACGAAATAGACCAAGCCCCAAGTCTGGGCGAAACTCGCCAATGCCATATAAGTGTCGGACATCGCTTGCTGCTCCTACCGGACGTTGGCCTTGCCGTCGTAGAGCTTGAGCTTCTGAAGGAGCGAGAGGTTCGCCTTCTTCGGCTGCTCCAGGCGCGTGAGGATCGCCCACATCGCCGCGACCTCGATCGTGTGCGGGGCGATGTGCTTGCCCTTGATCTTGTTCGCGTTGAAATCCTTCTCGTAAATCTTGATCTCCTCGCGAAGCTTCGTGATGT
>CAXBQP010000100.1:0-2202 GCA_963978095.1 uncultured bacterium
CGGCCGAGGCCGCGACCGGGTTCTTCATCGCCTTGCCCTCGGCGCTGCCACCGGGGTTCTGCGCGCTGAGGCTGACCACGCCGGCCAGCGCCAGCGCGAATGCGAACATGAGTGTGGACGACACGCGGTGCATGTTCCCGCTCTCCCTATCTTGATGACAGATGATTACTGAACGATCTCTTGCGATCCAAACCGATCCGGAGACCTGTGCCTGAGGAGACCTGAGGACACGGGCAGTCGACGGAAGGCTGTCAGGCCGGGGATTGTGACACAGCAGCAGCGCTGCCGCAAGCGTCCTTCGTTATACTTTCCCACCGTGACGACATCCCTGCTCCGTACCGCACTCGCCCTGTCGATCGGCTTCGCACTTGTGGCGCGCTGTGGCGCGGCGCAGGACGCGCCCGCGCTCGCTCGCTGCGGTGGCGCGCCAGCCCGGGAGCGCGCGCCGCGACGCGGCCGACCTCGTCGGGCTCGTGCTCGCGACGCCCGCGCCCTCCCTTCTCGCCGCCGAATGGGGCGACGACGGGGCCGAGCGCGCCGCGCTCGAGGTGGCCTCGTGAGCCGCCGCCCCGAGCGCGGGTACGGTTGGGTTGGCGACCGGTCGCCAACTGGCCACGCGGTAGCCTACAACGCCTCGCGCGACGAGGACGGCGTGTGGAGGATCCCCTTGCCTGGCTCGAACGCCGAGCCAACGCCGCGAATCCCGATCGGACCCCGGACGTGGGTCTACGAGGACCGCGACGCCGCGCTAGCGAGCGCTTGGCGCCGCTATCCGTCGACGCGGAGGGCCCGATGACCCGCCCCGGTCGCCCCCGCCAGGCCACCCCGCCCTCGAGCCCACGGGGCCCCGAGTGGTCTCGGCTCGCACTTGACCTCCCGCGCGGCCTATGCGCTGCGCTGGACGAGGTCGCGACGGAGACCGGCATCGCCCGTGCGGAGCTCATCCGCGAGCTGGTCCGCGCCGGGTTGGCGGCGCTTTATCAACTCGCTTGACAACGCGAGCCGATCGGCTATGGTAGGAGCATGACGCTCGCAGACATCACCACGGACCACAACGGCAACCTGTTCCTCACCGACGAGGCGAACGCGCTCCGCTCGGCGTGGGGAGGGCGCGTCATCGTCAGAAACGCGATGATTTCGGAGGCCCGTCGAACGGGTCGGGTGGTAACGGTCTGGACGGACGACGGGTGCGTCAGCGTGTACCCGCACGAAGCGCCGCTCCTCGGCTAGCCCCCGCCCCCGCCCCCACGCCCCTAGCGCCCCGCCGGCCTCGTGCTCGCGGGGCGCTGGCGTTTCTGGGGACCGGTGCGCCCGCGGGGCATCCCCCGCGGCTGGCGATCCCCCGCGCTCAGGAGTCTGCGGCGCGGGCGCGGCGCCCCTAGAGGCGCGACGCATCCCCCGCGCCGAACGAGGCGCGACGTTCTCTCGAGGGGCCGCCACGCGGCGCCTGCGGGCGCGGAAGAGGCTTTTAGGGGAGCGCCCCCGTGGCGTCGACCGGCCGCCGCTTCTAGGGGCCGCCTCGCATGAATCGGGCGCCCTCAGGTACGCCGCGCCGCAAGCGCCGGGCCCTCAGTGGACGAAGGGGGGGGCCTGGGGGGGGTTACAGCCACAGCGGAATTCCGTCCGAGACATAACGACACGACGTCGAAGAAAACGATTGACGCCGCGACGGATCCGTGCCGCGACCCGGCCTAGTAAGTGAGTGCGCACTCATTAACCCGCCCTGTCAGTACGGGTCGCACCATGTAGGTGCGGCTCGCACCGGCCGAGTAAGTGAGCCCTCACTCATTAACCCAGCGAGGAATTCCGTCCCCAGCGTAATGACTCGCCGGTCACTTTGACAGAATGGCAAAGCGGAAAGTCTGGACCTCGACACGGCCACTGTCGCGATTCCGTCCGCAGCGGAATGACTGACCTGTCAGTCACCTAGGCCCGTCCGCCATAACAGACGGCCGGCATTCGTTATAACGGACGGTCGGACCGGCCACGATAAGCACAGGTTATCGTGGTCGCGATTCCGTCCCGGACGGAATGACGCGGTGTTCAGTAGTCTGAGGTGGGACACTGTGCGCGCGTGTAGGTAAGGGTGCGCACATGTAGGACAAGGTGCGAGCGTGTGCGTGTTCAGTATACAGATCGGAAGAGCACACGTCTGAACTCCAGTCACGTGGCCTTATCTCGTATGCCGTCTTCTGCTTGAAA
>CAXBQP010000101.1:0-1990 GCA_963978095.1 uncultured bacterium
GGAAGCGATGCCGTAGTCTTTGATGCGTTGCGAGCGTCCCCCGATCGCCCCGGAGTCACGATCATGGCCATGCCGTCCGCCCGAGTCTCCCGCCGTCGCTTCCTCGCCGGCGCCGCAGCGGGCGCGGGATTGGCCGCCGCGAACTCGAGGCCTTTGTAGAACCAGTCCACGTTGCGGTCGCGCCCGTCGGCATCCGCGACGGGCGTGACCGACACGTACACGTTGTTCCGGATCTGGGTGATGATCGGGGACGTCTCCGTGGCCAATCGATACACCAGCTCCATCAACATTTCCGAGGGGCCGGTCTCGCCGCTGTGCAAACCGCCCATCAGGTGGTAATGCGGCTTCGTCTGGGTGATGAGCTCGCGAATCGCCTCCTCACTCGTCCCGCGCGGATCGGCGATCTTGGCGAGATTGGCGCGATTCTGCGCGATGTTCTTCATGTTCGCGTCGCTGGACACCCACACGACGACGAGTTCGCGCCCTTCATCGGACTTGCCGATCGTCTCGACGCGCACGCGTGGCGTCGCCTTGGCGAGCGCGCGGTAATACTTCAGCTGGTCGGCGTAGTACGTGAGCTTCTTGGGTGCGCCGGCATGATAGCCGAGGATGTCCTTGGGCGTGGGGATCCCGGCCACCACGGGCAGGTGATCCACCAGCGGACTCCCGTGTCGGGGGTTCGCCAACCATGCCTTGTAGTCCTTTGCGAACCCGTCGTCCTGCTTCTGCTTGGGGTCCCGCGTTTCCGTCGTGAACTGCTGGGCACCGAGCGCACCGGCGGCCGCGGCGATCAGGCCGGAGGCCAGCAGCGCGCGACGTGCGGTGCGACCGAACGGGGAGCATTGCGACATCTCGGTCATGGTCTCAGGATGAGGGGAGGGGAAGTTCATCGATTGCAGCTCGGCATGGTCGGGTCGGCACCAGAGATCGCTGGTTTGTCCTTGCGCATGGCGACGGCCATCATGACGTCGTGGATGAAGCGCCCCACACGTGCGGCATGGTCGTAGTCGATGTACTGCGGTTCATCGGTGGCCATGTGATAATCCTGCGCATAGCCGAGGGAGAAGTACGTGACCGGAACATCCTTGCGGACATAGTTCACCTGGTCGCTGCGGCAGAACCGGTTCATCGGGTTCGACGGCACCTCCCACGTCTTGTCGATCGCCATCGTCTCGGTGCGGACCGCGTTCACGGAGTCGATGATGTCGCCGAATTCCCGCGACAAGCGTCGCGAGCCGAGCGTCTGCAGCGACGTCGGGCCACCGAACTTGACCTGCTCCACGCGCCCCTTCCCCACCATGTCCATGTTGTGGGCGGCGACGATCTTGTCGAGCGGAAGCGTGGGATGATCGGTGAACCATTTGGAGCCCAGCAAACCGGATTCCTCGCCTTGGTGCGAGATGAAGATGATCGACCGCTTGGGCTTCTCCGACGCGAACTTCTCGGCGATTTCAAGGAGCACCACCGTGCCGGATCCATCATCGTCAGCGCCGTTCATGACCGAGTCGCGGCGGATCGGCCGGATGCTGCGCGCGCGCGCGATCAGCGAGTCGATCTGATGCTGCTGGTCCGGCGTCGGACGGCACGACGGATCGTTGGAGCCCTGACGACGCGTCACGGAGTTCACCGCGCGGGTCGAGTCATGATCGACGGCCGCCGCAAGCGTGCCCACGTGATCGTTGTGCGCGCCAACCAACACATACTCACTGGCCAACGCCGGATCGGAGCCGGGGAGCACCGCGATCACGTTTCGGGCGGGCGTGTCGGACATCTTGAACGCATAGTTCCAGTTGGCCGATACGGCGGCACCGGTCGCACCCACGGCGAGTTGCTCCACCGGCTTGCCGAACAAGTTGGCCGCAGCCGCACTGGAAATCGAAGCCGCTGCGGGGGCAGCGACCGGTGCCGCCTCCATTCCGGAGCGGGGCGCCAGCGCGGTCGCCACGGCCGCCGGCGTCATGCCGTCGAGATTCACATAGAGCACCGCAAC